>NZ_FPJI01000007.1:0-319223 GCF_900119355.1 Pseudomonas sp. NFPP02 | reverse complement strand
CACGACTCAGTACCCGAATTTCTTGACGACCATAGAGCATTGGAACCACCTGATCCCATCCCGAACTCAGCAGTGAAACGATGCATCGCCGATGGTAGTGTGGGGTTTCCCCATGTGAGAGTAGGTCATCGTCAAGATTAAATTCCGAAACCCCAATTGCGAAAGCAGTTGGGGTTTTGTTTTGGGCGCTCGAAAAGTGTCCGCCTTGTCGCCGTACACTTGTTCGCCTTGTGTTCGCCCCGTGCACCACAGTGCTAAAGTCCATCCCTCGATTTTGCTTTTCCCAAGGAAGCCGTTATGCCGGACGCGACGTCCCTCAGTCCTGGATTCATGGTGGTTCATGGCAACCGCCTGGACGAGCTGCGAAGCCTGGTGGTCAGTTGGATGCGCCGTTACCCACTGGCGCCTTTGGAAAACGAAATCGCCCTGGTACAAAGCAACGGCATCGCCCAATGGCTCAAGCTGGCCTTGGCCGAAGACCCGCAAGCCGATGATATGGGCGGCTGTGGCATTGCCGCAGCCATCGACGTGCAACTGCCTGGCAGCTTTATGTGGCAGCTTTATCGTATGGTTTTGGGCCGTGACGAAATCCCGCCCAAGTCCCTGCTTGATAAAGCCCCGCTGACCTGGCGCCTCATGCGGCTGTTACCCGAGCTGATCGACCAACCGCACTTCGAGCCTCTGCAACGCTTCCTGACGCAAGACACCGACCTGCGCAAACGCTACCAACTCGCCGAGCGCCTGGCTGACCTCTTCGACCAATACCAGGTCTACCGTGCCGACTGGCTGGAAGATTGGGCCGCAGGCCGGCACCAACTGCGCAATGGTCGAGGCGAGTCCAAACCGCTCAACCCAGCCAACTGCTGGCAAGCCGAGCTGTGGCGCGCGCTCCTGCTGGATGTAGGTGAAGCAGGCATGGCCGAAAGCCGGGCCGGCGTACATCAGCGCTTCATCGAGCGCATCAACAGCCTTGAACAAGCACCGCCCGGCTTGCCTCCCCGGGTGATCGTCTTCGGCATCTCATCGCTGCCGGCCCAGGCGCTGGAAGCCTTGGCGGGTCTGGCCCGTTTCAGCCAGGTCCTGCTCTGCGTGCATAACCCCTGCCGCCATCATTGGTCGGACATCGTCGCCGACAAGGACTTGCTGCGTAACGAATACAAACGCCAGGCGCGCAAAACGAGCATGCCCGTCACTATCGACCCACAAACTTTGCACCAGCACGCCCATCCGCTGCTCGCTGCCTGGGGCAAGCAGGGCCGTGATTACATCAGTCTGCTGGACAGCTACGATGACCCCAACAGCTACCGCGCCGCATTTCGCGACGGCCGTATTGACCTGTTCAGCGACAGCGAACCCACCACGCTCCTCAACCAACTCCAGGACGATATCCTCGAACTGCGCCCGTTGAATGAAACCCGTGAGCTCTGGCCCGCTGTCGACTTGCAACGCGATACGTCGATCCGTTTCCATATCGCCCACAGCGCCCAACGCGAAGTGGAAATCCTCCACGACCAATTACTTCATCGCTTCAGCGCTGACCCCTCCCTGCGCCCTCGGGACATCATCGTCATGGTCCCCGACGTCGACAGCTATGCACCGCATATTCGCGCGGTCTTCGGCCAGCTCGAACGGCATGACCCACGCTTCATCCCCTTCACCCTTACAGACCAAGGCCAACGTGGTCGCGACCCGCTGTTGATCGCCGTCGAGCACTTGCTCAAACTTCCCGACAGCCGCTTCCCTGTCAGCGAAATCCTCGACCTGCTCGACGTCCCGGCCCTGCGCGAACGCTTCGCCATCAAAGAGCGTGATCTGCCCACCTTGCATCGTTGGATCGAAGGCGCCGGCATCCGCTGGGGCTTGAATGCCGAGCAACGCGCCGGTTTGGGCCTGCCCGCGGAACTGGAGCAAAACAGTTGGCGATTCGGCCTGCGCCGTATGCTGCTGGGCTATGCCGTCGGTACCGGCACGGCCTGCGACGGTATTGAACCTTATGACGAAATCGGTGGCCTCGATGCGGCCTTGATCGGCCCACTGGTCGCCTTGCTTGACGCCTTGAACGATGCCCATCAAGCGTTATCGGAACCCGCGTCGCCACAAACCTGGGGCGAGCGTCTACAACGGTTGATGCAGCTGTTTTTCCTGCCCAGCAGCGAGCACGATGACTACCTGCTGGGCCAGCTCGAACAATTAAGAGAAACCTGGCTGGAAACCTGCGAATCCGTCGGCTTGCAAGACGAGTTACCTCTTACGGTAGTACGTGAGGCATGGCTGGCCGGATTGGATCAGGGGCGCCTGTCCCAGCGCTTCCTGGCGGGAGCGGTCAATTTCTGTACGCTGATGCCCATGCGTGCGATCCCGTTCAAGCTGGTCTGCCTGCTCGGCATGAACGACGGCGATTACCCGCGGGCCCAGCCACCCCTGGATTTTGACCTGATGGGCAGCGATTACCGCCCCGGCGACCGTTCTCGCCGCGAAGACGACCGCTACTTACTGCTCGAAGCGCTGCTGTCAGCCCGTGACCAGCTGTACATCAGCTGGGTAGGCCGCAGCATCCGTGACAACAGCGATCGCCCGGCCTCGGTGCTGATCGGCCAACTACGCGACCACCTCGCCAGCGGCTGGCAGCACGCCAGCAACGATCTGCCGCTGATCGACGCAATGACCCAGGAGCACCCGCTGCAACCCTTCAGCGCCCGCTATTTCCACGAAGGCGATTCGTTGTTCAGCTATGCGCGCGAATGGCAATTGCTGCATCAGGCACCGGCGGTCATCACCCAAGAGCAAGGCTTGACGCCTCACCAACAGGAAGAACCCCTGAGCCTTGGCCAGTTACAGGACTTCCTGCGCAATCCGGTCAAACACTTCTTCAGCCAGCGCCTGAAAGTATTCTTCGAAGCCGCTGAAGTGCCCCTGGCTGATGAAGAACCCTTCGTGCTGGACGCATTGCAACGCTACAGCTTGAGCGACAGCCTGCTGAACGCGGCACTCACCCAACCCGACCAACTCGATCAGGCTCTCACCGCCCAGGCCCTGCGGCTGCAAGGCAGCGGCCTGCTGCCGATGGTGGGTTTCGGTGAATGCCTGCGTAACGAACTGATCGAGCCGCTGCCGGACCTGGTGCAACGCTATCAACAGCTTCTGGCGTTGTGGCCCACCCCGCATACTGGCGCTGAACCGGTCAGCTTTGCGTACCAAGGCATCCAGCTGGAAGGTTGGATCAGCGGTCTGCACCGACGCAGTGATGGCGGACTTTTAAGCGTCACCACCATCCCCAACAGTATTGGTTCGATCAAGACACGTAAGTGGCACCGCCTCATCCGCCCCTGGGTCAATCACGTGGTGGCCTGCGCCTGTGGCCTGCCCTTGAGCACCGGCCTGGTAGCCAGTGACGACACCTTGTTGTTGGCCCCACTGGACAAGGCCGGCGCCGAGGACATTCTCGGTAACCTGCTGTTGGCCTGGCACACGGGAATGAGCGCGCCGCTTCCGGTCGCAGTGAAAACCGCGTTCGCCTGGCTCGGCCAGGCTGATCCCGCCAAGGCCCAAGCGGCTGCGAGCAAAGCCTATGAAGGCGATGGCATCACCACTGACGGCGAACGCCGCGAAACGCCTGCCCTTACGCGGCAATTTCCCGACTACGCGGCCCTGGTCGCCAGTGAAGAGTTCGAAGGCTGGTGCGAAACCCTGTATCGCCCGCTGATCAACGCCCCCTGGCGATCGCTTTCCAGCACGGAGGCCAGCGCATGATCGGCAAACCCTTGGCCCTGGCGTTCCCGCTCAAAGGCAGCCAGTTGATTGAAGCCAGTGCTGGCACCGGCAAGACCTTCACCATCTCCGCCCTGTACCTGCGTCTGGTGCTCGGCCACGGCGGTGATGAATCCGGTTTCGACCGCGAACTGCTGCCACCGCAAATCCTCGTGGTGACGTTCACCGACGCCGCTACCAAGGAACTGCGTGAACGTATCCGCATCCGCCTGGCCGAAGCCGCGCGCTTCTTCCGTGACGAAATCGAACAGCCTGATGCGCTGATTGCCGACCTGCGCGAGCAATATGATCCGCAGCAATGGCCCGCCTGTGCCAATCGCCTGGACATCGCCGCGCAATGGATGGATGAAGCCGCAGTCTCCACGATCCACAGTTGGTGCCAGCGCATGCTGCGCGAACATGCGTTCGACAGCGGCAGCCTGTTCACACAAACCCTGGAAACCGACCATAGCGACCTGCTGGGCGAAGTGCTGCGCGACTACTGGCGCTTGTTCTGCTACCCAATGCACGACGATGCGCTCAACTGGGTGCGCAATAATTGGGGTGGCCCCGCGGCGCTGATGCCACGGGTGCGTGCGTTGTTCGGCAGCGAGCGGCCCACCGACGAAACCCGCGAGCCAGCCGAACTGATCAGCGCCTGCCTGCAAGAACGCCGCGCCGCGCTAGTTGCCCTCAAGGCACCCTGGCAACAATGGGCTGCCGAGCTGCGGGATATCTGCCTGCAAGCCGTCGCTGCCAAAGCGGTCGATGGGCGCAAGATGCAAGCACGTTACTTCGAGCCCTGGTTCGAAAAGATCAGCGCCTGGGCCGCTGACGAAACCCTGGAACAACTGGACATCGGCACCGGCTTCACCCGCCTGACGCCCGACGGAATGGCCGAAGCGTGGAAAGGCGAGCCGCCGCAGCACCCTGGCATCGAGGCTATGGCCAGCCTCAAAGCCAGCCTCGACGCCTTGCCAACGCCCGACGCGGCGGTGCTGCAACACGCTGCCGGCTGGGTCGGCAAACGTTTCGAGGAAGAGAAACGTCGCCGCGCCGAGATGGGGTTTGACGACATGCTGATCCGCCTCAACGCCGCCCTCCAGGCAGACGGTGGCGAGCGCCTGGCCAGTGTGATCCGCGAGCAATTTCCGGTGGCTCTGATTGATGAATTCCAGGACACCGACCCGGTGCAATACAGCATCTTCGACAGCATCTACCGCATCGAAGAAAACCACCTCGACAGCGGCCTGTTCCTGATCGGCGACCCCAAGCAGGCGATCTACGCCTTTCGCGGCGCCGACATCTACACCTACCTGCGCGCCCGGCAGGCCACCACCGGCCGCCATCACACCCTGGGCACCAACTTCCGCTCCAGCCATGCGATGGTCGAGGCGGTGAACCATGTGTTCCAGCGTGCGGAAACCGGCCGTGGTGCGTTCCTGTTTCGCCAGCCTAATGGCGATAACCCGGTGCCGTTCCATTCGGTACTGTCCCAAGGCCGCAGCGAGCAGTTGCAGGTCGACGGTCACACGCTACCGGCCATGAACCTTTGGCACCTGCCCACCGACCAGCCGATTTCCAACGCGGTTTATCGTCAACACCTGGCCGCCGCCTGCGCCACGCAAATCGTTGCGCTGCTCAATGGCGGGCAGCAAGGCACCGCAGGCTTTGTGAAAGCGGGGCGCTTGAAGGGCGTGTTGCCGTCAGACATCGCCATCCTCGTGCGCGACGGCAAGGAAGCCCAAGCCGTACGGGCGGAACTGGCCCGCCGCGGCGTGCGCAGTGTGTACCTGTCGGATAAAGACTCGGTGTTTGCCGCCCAGGAAGCCCATGACCTGTTGGCCTGGTTGAAGGCTTGCGCGGAACCGGATGTCGAACGCCCGCTGCGTGCAGCCCTGGCCTGCGTCACCCTGAACCTGTCCCTGTCGGAGCTGGAGCGTCTGAATCAGGACGAACTGGCGTGGGAATCGCGGGTGATGCAGTTCCGTGGCTACCGTGCCATCTGGCGTACCCAAGGCGTGTTGCCAATGCTGCGGCGCCTGCTTCACGATTTCAAGCTGCCGCAAACCCTCATCGCCCGCAGTGATGGCGAGCGGGTGCTGACCAACCTGTTGCACCTCAGTGAATTGTTGCAACAGGCCGCCTCGGAACTGGATGGCGAGCAGGCGTTGATCCGTCATTTGGCCGAGCATCTGGCGCTGTCGGGGCAGGCCGGTGAAGAACAGATCCTGCGCCTGGAAAGCGACGAGCAACTGGTCAAAGTGGTGACCATCCACAAATCCAAGGGCCTGGAATACGACTTGGTGTTCCTGCCGTTCATCTGTTCGGCCAAGCCCGTGGATGGCAGTCGCTTGCCGTTGCATTACCACGATGAACACGGCAAGTCCCACGTCAGCCTGCGACCCACGGCCGAGTTGATCGCCCAAGCCGACGATGAGCGCCTGGCCGAAGACCTGCGTTTGTTGTACGTGGCCTTGACCCGCGCCAAACATGCCTGCTGGCTGGGCATCGCCGACCTCAAGCGCGGCAATAACAGCAGCTCGGTCTTGCACCTGTCGGCATTGGGCTATTTGCTCGGTGCCGGCGCGTCGTTGGGCGAGTCAGCGGGGCTGGCGCGGTGGTTGCTGGACTTGCAGCAAGGCTGCGCGGCCATCGGTTATGACCTTGTGCCGGACGCCCAAGACATCTTGTTCCACCCGCCGCGCAACCAAGCGACCCTGCTCGCGCCGTTGCTGCCTGCACGCAAGGCCGCAGAAAACTGGTGGATTGCCTCCTATAGCGCCTTGCGCATTGGCGACAGCATGAGCGCCGCCAACCTCGAAGCCCCCGAAAGCCCACAGGCCCAGAAGCTGTTCGATGACGAACGCCTCGACCCCGATGCCCCTCGGGAAACGGTCGCGTCCGGCGGGGATATTCACCGTTTCCCACGCGGTCCCAACCCAGGCACCTTCCTTCACGGCTTGTTGGAATGGGCCGGTGAAGAAGGTTTCAACGTGACCCCGGAGGCGATCGAAAAAGCCGTGGGCGCGCGCTGTAACCGCCGCAACTGGGAAGGCTGGATCGTCACCCTCAGCGGCTGGCTGGAGCACCTGCTGCACACGCCACTGCCCCTGTACAACGAGCGCTTCACCCTCAGTGGCCTGCAGCAGTACCAGATCGAGATGGAATTCTGGTTTGCCAGTCACACCGTCGACGTACTCGCCCTCGACAAACTGGTGTGCCAGCACACCCATGGCGGCGTGTCCCGTGTGGCCGCCGAACCGGTGCTGCTCAACGGCATGTTCAAAGGCTTTATCGACCTGACGTTCGAGCACGATGGCCGTTACTACGTGGCCGACTACAAATCCAATTGGCTCGGCCCTGACGACTCGGCCTACACCCAGGACGCCATGGAACACTCGATCCTCGAGCATCGGTACGACCTGCAATACGTACTTTACCTGCTGGCCCTGCACCGCCAACTCAAGGCACGCTTGCCGCATTACGATTATGACCAGCACGTCGGCGGTGCCCTGTACCTGTTCCTGCGCGGTAGCCAGTCGGTGAGCCAGGGCGCGTATTTCACCCGACCGCCCCGTGAGTTGATCGAAAACCTGGACCTTTTGTTCCAGGGCAAGCCCATCCCTCCCAAGGTTGAGCCCGCCTGGGAACAAGGAGTGCTCTTATGAGCCTGTCGCCGTTACCGCTGGAGGCGCTTTTGCCCCTCGATCGTGCTGCCGACCTGCTGCAGTTGCTTGCACGTTGGGTCGAGCGGGGTTGGCTGCGGGCCTTGGACAAAGCCTTTGTCGGTTTCCTGTACGAGCTGGACCCAAAGGCCGATCCCCTGGTGCTGCTGGCGGCGGCCTTGACCAGCCATCAACTGGGCCATGGCCACGTCTGCCTGGATGTGTTCGAAACCCTCAAGGCGCCGGATTTCGCCCTGTCATTGCCGCCCGAAGGCGACCTGCACACTGGCGCCATGCTGCTACCCTCACAGTTGCTGCACGGCCTGGATGGCGCGCATTGGTGCCATGCCCTGGCTTCAAGCCCGTTGGTTGCGCTGGCCGTCGATGGCAGCGAGGAGGCTCGTAGCCGCCCGTTGGTGTTGTCCGGCAAGCGCCTGTACCTGCGCCGCTACTGGGCCTACGAGCGGCGTATCGACCGCGCCCTGCGCCTGCGCCTTGCCAGCGTGGAAGACGCCGCCGCCGATTTGCCGCAACGGCTCAATCGCCTGTTCGACCAACCGGCGCCCGATGGAGTGATTGACTGGCAAAAGCTCGCCTGCGCCCTGGCGACCCGCGGCGCCTTCAGCATCGTCACCGGCGGCCCCGGTACGGGCAAGACCACCACCGTGGTGCGCCTGCTCGCGCTGTTGCAGGCGCCCGCCGTGGAGTCCGGCAGCCCGTTGCGTATTCGCCTGGCTGCGCCCACCGGTAAAGCCGCTGCGCGCCTGACCGAATCCATCAGCCAGCAAGTGCTGTCACTGACAGTGCCCGACAACGTGCGGGAAAAAATCCCCACCCAGGTCACCACGGTCCACCGCTTGTTGGGCAGCCGTCCGGGCACCCGTCACTTCCGTCACCACCTGGGCAACCCGCTGCCTTTGGATGTGCTGGTGGTGGACGAAGCCTCGATGATCGACCTGGAAATGATGGCCAACCTGCTCGACGCCCTGCCGCCCCATGCACGCCTGGTATTGCTGGGCGACAAAGACCAACTGGCCTCGGTAGAAGCGGGGGCCGTACTCGGCGACTTGTGCCGCGATGCCGAAGCCGGCTGGTACAGCCCGCAGACTCGCCACTGGCTGCAAGCCGTCAGCGGTGAAGACCTCAGCAGCAGCGGCTTGCAAGAAGACCTCGATGGCAGCCATCCCCTGGCCCAGCAAGTGGTGATGCTGCGCTATTCGCGCCGCTTCGGCGAGGGCAGCGGTATTGGTCAACTGGCGCGTTGGGTCAACCAGCAAAACGCCGAAGAGGCCCGCCAGCTGTTAGCTGCAGGCCGTCACGACGACCTGTTCTGCGTCAGCCTCAAGGGTGAGCATGACCACGCCCTTGAGCGCCTGGTACTGGACGGGCAGGGCGATGGCGCCCAAGGTTATCGCTACTACCTGAACCTGCTGCAATCGGCGCGCCCCTCTGCGGACACACCGCGTGACGGTCCAGCCTGGACTGCTTGGGCGCAACAACTGCTGCACGCCTTCGACGCGTTTCAACTGCTTTGCGCCGTGCGGAAGGGCCCGTGGGGCGTCGAAGGGCTCAACCTGCGCATCACCGCGGCGTTGCGCAAGGTACGCCTGATCGAAGGTGACGAGCAGTGGTACGAAGGCCGACCGGTGCTGATGACCCGCAACGATTACGGGCTCGGCCTGATGAACGGCGACATCGGCATCGCCCTGAAATTGCCCGAAAGCGACGGTGGCCCCCACGTCCTGCGGGTGGCCTTTCCACGTAACGATGGCCAGGGCGGCGTGCGCTTTGTATTGCCCAGCCGCTTGAATGATGTGGAAACCGTGTACGCCATGACCGTGCACAAATCCCAGGGCTCGGAGTTCACTCACACCGCGCTGATCCTGCCGGATGCCCTCAACCCGGTGCTGACCAAAGAGCTGATCTATACCGGTATCACCCGTGCCAAACGTTGGTTCAGCCTGGTTGAGCCGCGCGGCGGCGTGTTTGAGGAAGCGGTGCGGCGCAAGGTCAAGCGTCTGAGCGGATTGATGTTGGAGTTGGACCTTCCGTCTGAAAAAAATGACTGGTAGGTCAGGCGATATTTCTTATTCAGATGTCTGATTTTTCTGAAAAAATAGCGAACCCCTCGAATGCTGTGCTTCGTGGGGATGTCCGCCGCTGTGCTATCGTTGCGGCATCATCCTGGAAAACACTTGAGAGTATCGCTGCATGAACGTGGCTGTCTCGCCCAAAGCGCGCAGTTTGAGTTGGAGACGCCTGTTACTGGTGACGGTGCTGTGCCTGCTTGCGCCGCGCCTATTTGCGCAGACGCCCAGCCTGGCCGAGCACCGTGCGCAGGCGGTCACCCAAGTGGTGCTCGGTATCCTCAGCTACGCCCGTTGGCCGGTTGAGCCTGCGCAATTGCGGCTGTGCATTGTCGGGCCGACTCAGTACACCGATGACCTGGTCAAAGGCACCACCCAGGCCACCGGTCGTCCGGTGCTGGTGCGGCGCCTGCTGGTCGATCATCCGGATATCGTCAATGCCTGTGATGCCGTCTACATCGGCAAAATCACCCCCGACGAACGCAACCGCCTGTTTACCTCATTGATCGGCCATCCCGTACTCAGCATCAGCGAAGGGGGCGACCAATGCACGGTGGGCAGCCTGTTCTGCCTGCGCGTCAGCGATGAGCAGGTGTCGTTCGAGGTCAACCTGGATTCCGTCGCCCGTAGCGGCGTGCGCATCCATCCCAGTGTGTTGCAGTTGTCCCGTCGTCGAGCGCCTGGCTCATGAGTCGCGATAAAGTGCGGCCGACCCTGCGCTCGGTAATTGCCCGCGGGCATATGATCCTGGCGCTGGTAGCCGTGACCCTGGCCAGTGTGTCCCTGACCCTGCTGGGCGTACTTGCCCTGCGGGTTTACGCCGAGCACAACCTGCACCTGATCGCCCGCTCGATCAACTACACCGTGGAAGCAGCCGTGGTGTTCAACGACAGTGCGGCGGCCACCGAAGCCCTGAGCCTGATTGCCTCTACCGAAGAAGTGGCCCAGGCAGAAGTATTCGATATCAACGGCAAGCTGCTGGCGCGCTGGGTTCGCCCGGAAACCGGCATGTTGTCACGGGTCGAGCTGCAAATAGCGCACGCCCTGCTCGAACAGCCCATCAGCCAGCCGATCCTGCGCCAGGGGCAAACCGTCGGCAGCATCCATCTGGTCGGCCACGGTGGCAGCCTGTTGCGCTTCTTGCTCAGTGGCTTGATCGGGATTCTGATCTGCACCGCCCTCAGCGCCTGGGTGGCGTTGCATCTGTCACGGCGTCTGTTAAATGGTATCACCGTGCCATTGCAACGCCTGGCTGCCGTCGCCCACGCCGCCCGCAGCGAGCGAGACTTCGACCGCCGCGTACCCTCGGCGCAGATCGCCGAACTCGACAGTCTGGGCAGCGACTTCAACGCCCTGCTCGGTGAGATGGAGGCCTGGCAAAGCCACCTGCAAAGCGAAAACGAAACCCTGGCCCACCAGGCCAGCCACGACAGCCTCACCGGCCTGCCCAACCGCGCGTTCTTCGAAGGCCGGCTGATCCGTGCCCTGCGCAGCGCGGCCAAGGTCAATGAGCGGGTGGCGGTGCTGTTCCTCGACAGCGACCGCTTCAAAGACATCAACGACAGCTTCGGTCACGCCGCTGGCGATGCCGTGCTGGTGGCCGTTGCCGACCGCGTGCGGGCGCAACTGCGCGAGGACGACCTGGTGGCGCGCCTGGGCGGTGATGAATTCGCGGTATTGCTGGCGCCCCTGCACAAGGCCGAAGACGCCCAGCGCATCGCCGACAAAATCATTGCCAGCATGGACATGCCGATTCCACTGCCTGGCGACACCCAGGTGTTGACCTCCCTCAGTATCGGCATTGCGATTTATCCCGAGCATGGTGCCACGCCAGGCACCTTGCTCAACGCTGCCGACGCGGCGATGTACCAGGCCAAACGATTGTCTTCGGGCGGCCAGCAAACGGCGGAGTCGGAGCACCCCGTCGCCAACGTTCAACACAGGAGTTGATTCCCTTGTTCGCTAACACACGCGTTTTATTTATTTCTTTGCTCGTGGCCTTCCTGGCCCTCAGCGGCTGCCAGACGCCACCCAAAGGCCTGACCCCGGCGCAAGTCGCCGTGCTCAAGCAGCAAGGCTTCGAGCTGACCGATGAAGGCTGGGCCTTCGGCCTGTCCGGCAAAGTGCTGTTTGGCAGCGACGTCGAAACCCTCAACAAACCCAGCACCGACATCGTCGAACGCATCGGCCAGGCCCTGGTAGGCGCGGGTATCGAGCGTGTGCGTGTCGACGGCCACACCGACGCCTCGGGCAAAGAGCCCTACAACGTGGCCCTGTCCCTGCGCCGCGCCAAAAGCGTGGGCAAGGTGCTGACCCGCATGGGCATGAAAGAAGAAAACATCCAACTGCGCGGCCTGGGCAGCAGCGAGCCGGTGGCGCCGAATACGACCACAGCAGGCCGCACCGAGAATCGCCGGGTATCAATTGTAGTGATCGCAGACTAAGCGGGTTCTCCTTTCCCAAGCTGAAATGCAATCCAATGTGGGAGGGGGCAAGCCCCTCTCACAGTTGTTCTGCGATGTGCTAGCAAGAATGTTCGCTCAACGGCTCGGTGTCATCGCCTGCGTCAAGTCATCCACCACGGCCTTGCCCCTCTCATACATATAATGCGCGGCCCATGCGTATTGGTCGCCGCGAAAACCTACCAACGACCATTAGGAGTTTTCTCTGTAGGAAAGACCTGTCATGACGAATTTTAATGGCTGGGCTGATGAAGTTTCGCTTTTTCGCAAATGGTGGGCTTAGTTAAATGGACGCTATAAGTAACTACCGTAAAGGATTGCGATGACTATAAATGTCAGTCATTTTCGCCAGGAAGTATCTAAAGTCAGGCTTTCAAAAGATGCATTTGCTGAGCTATTGACGATAAGAGAGTTGTTCGAGACGGTAAGTCAAGGTGTTAGATTCGATACCAAGGTCGCTTACATTAATCCTTTACAGTCAAGCGTGCTGAGAGAGGAGCTGAATAGAATACGAAATATGATCGATCATGAAAGTCATGTCTTGATTCTCGATGGCTTTAAGGTGGATAAACTTTCAACGTTCAAATCTCTGGTGTGGACATTCGGTTCCTTACTCGGTGTCCCAATGGTACAGAATCATCTTGGTCATAAAGTGATTGAGGTTTATGACCGAGGTGGCAAAAGCATTGAGGAAGGTGCGAGATACCATCAGACCCGTCAAGGCGCCTATGTACATAACGATGGTGTGAGCGACCCGTTGCCTATCGATTACTTGATCCTGGCCTGTGGACAGAAAGCACTTTTAGGAGGTGAGAGCATTCTCATTGATGCAAGCGCGGTATACGCCGAGCTGATGGCGTTCCCAGAAGTATTGGAAGCGCTCAAATGCGACTTCTTTTTTGAGAATCGCGGCATGTCAGAGGATGAAAAACTGTTTAAAGCCCCCATCCTCAGCTTTTCCAGTGAAGGTATTCCACTGATCAGATACTTTCGAGTCTACATTGAGTCAGCTCACCTTAAGGCAGGAGTGCCTTTAACAGCAGCTCAAGCCCAGGCACTGGACTTTCTGGATACCGTTCTCGATCAGTCATCAGTTCAGCATCGAGTACTGCTGGAGCCAGGGCAAGTGCTTATTTCAGCCGATAACAAGTTTCTGCATACGCGCACGCACTTCATTGATATGAACGCTCCACGTTCCGAGATCAATGATGCTGAGCCTTTGAGTGATCTTAATCGTTATATGCTACGGCTGTGGTTACGCAAACGATGATGCATCGGTATTCATAACGTAAGTCCTCCCATATCCGCCATAAGCCGAGCCCCATGGACAACTCCGATATCGCGATCACGTTGGTCTTGATTTCTGCCTTTATGCACGCCACTTGGAATGCCGTAGTTCGCGCCGGTAGCAGTCGCTTCATGACCTTGGCCATGGTCGACGGCACCGCGCTAGTGATATGCCTGCTGGCGTTGCCGTTTGTAAGTGTGCCTAGCCTGGAGGTATGGGGCTATATACTCGTCTCTGTGGTGCTCAATACGGTCTACCGGCTATTTTTGATTAAAGCGTACGAAACGGGTGACTTCGGTCAGGTTTACCCGGTGATGCGTGGGGTGCCGCCCGTATTGGTCGTGCTGTTTTCTTACTTTCTGCTGCATGAACAGTTGTCCTCCCAGGCGTTGACGGGAGTGTTGCTGATTTGTGTGGGGATTATCAGCTTGACCTTTGTGCGCAGGATGACGGCGCAGATGTTCAAGCCGATCCTGATGGCGGTGTGCGCGGGTGCGTTTATTGCGTCTTACACGGTGGTGGATGCTAAAGGTGTAAGAGCCAGTGAGACGGTGCTGCAGTACATTATTTACCTGACAGTATTCCAAAGTATCCCGATCCCGATGCTGGCGTTTTCCAAAGAACGTTCAACCTTGGCTCGTGCGATACGTGGGCACTGGCGAGTTGGGCTATTAGGCGGTGTTTTTTACCTGGCGTCTTACGGATTGGTGTTGTTTGCCTTGTCGCTGGACGCGGTGGCCAAGGTCTCAGCTCTGCGGGAAACCAGTGTTATTATCGGCGCCATTATTGCTGCGCTGTTCTTTCACGAACGGTTCGGTTGGCGACGGATGCTTTCGGCGTTCGTCATTGTTTGCGGGATCATTTTGATCAAAGTGAGCACCTGATGGCCCAGCGTCCGCCCCCCACACCTATGCTTCAGGCGTTCGTCAGCGCAGCGCAAACCGGTAGTTTCGCCCGTGCAGCGTCTGAGCTTAACCTCACCGCCAGTGCCATTAGCCATCAAATCGCGGGCTTGGAGGAATGGTGGGGCGTGTCGTTGTTTGAGCGGCACTCACGCGGCGTCAAGCTGACTGCAGCAGGGCAGGCTCTGTTGCCAGTTACCGATGAGTTTTTCAAGGCGCTGGATGGGGTATTGCATTCACTCAATCCCGGTAAGTCCCAACCGTTATACCTATCATGCACGTCTTCCCTCTGTTCGACGTGGCTAATCCCCAGGATGCACGGCTCTCACACGCAGGCTTCATTCAACCTGGATCTGGTGTTGACCAGCGCCGACATGAGCAGCACCAGCCTGGAGGCCCATCAATACGATGTCGCCGTGGTGATGGGGTACGGTGACTATCCGGATCATTATGTCGAACTGTTGATGCGCGACGCCGTATTCCCCGTGTGTTCGCCCGATTTTCTGCGGTTGAAGGGCGGCATTGTTCTGGAGGATGTCGCCCGCTATCCGCTGATTCATCGGGTGGACGATCAGGTATGTCCGGGGTGGGAAAGCTGGTTTGCGTTTCAGGGGCTGGCGCCGCCGCCTTATCACCACGGGCCGAGATTTCCGGATTCGAGCCTGGCGATCAGCTTGGCGGTGAAGGGCGGAGGGATTGCGCTGGGCAGGACTGCGTTGGTGTATGACCAACTGGAAGACGGTGCGTTAGTTGCGTTGAATAGCCCTGTGATGATGTCCCCTGCGGCCTACTACATCATTTGTCGAAACGGGCGTCAGTCGGAGCCGGAGATTGCTCGGCTGATTGAATGGCTCAAGAACAGCGCGGGTGAGTTTCTGCGCGAAGTTCGGCTTCGGCATCCGCAAATTGCTGCAGCAGGAGCGGTCTAAATGTAGGAAGCCTCCGTTGCTCCTTTTAGCACCTCACTTCGCAAACCTGATCTCCCGCGTCTGCCCCATTAACAACCCCTGATTCTGCTCCGTCACTTCCCGAATGTAATCCCACAACAACGTAATCCGCTTCAACTTCCTCAAATCCTCTCGGCAATACATCCAGAACTGCCGCGTAATCGCAATCTGCTCTCCCAGCACCGGCAGCAAGCGCGGGTCCTGCGCGGCCAGAAAGCACGGCAATATCGCCATCGACCGGCCTTGCTGGGCCGCCACGTATTGCGCGATCACGCTGGTACTGCGCAGGCTGGCGCTGGCGCCGGGCACCACATTGGCCAGGTACAGCAACTCTGAGCTGAAGGCCAAGTCATCCACATAGCTGATAAATGGATGTTCGGCCAGATCCGCAGGTTTGCGGATTGGCGGGTGTTGGTCGAGGTAGTCCTGGGTGGCGTACAACTGCAATTTGTAGTCGCACAGTTTGCAGCACACATACGGCCCGTGTTCAGGGCGTTCCAGGGCGATGACGATGTCGGCTTCGCGCTTGGACAGGCTGATGAAGTGGGGCAGGGGCAGGATATCCACCGAGATCGCAGGATAAGTGTCGACGAAGTGGCTCAGTTGCGGGGTGACGAAGAAGCTGCCGAAGCCTTCGGTGCAGCCCATGCGCACATGGCCGGACAGCGCCACGCCGGAGCCGGACACCTGTTCGCAGGCCATGTGCAGCGTGCTTTCGATGGATTCGGCATAACCCAGCAACCGCTGGCCTTCGCTGGTGAGCACGAAGCCGTTGGTCCGGGATTTTTCGAACAGCAGCGTGCCGAGGGACACTTCCAGAGAGCTGATGCGCCGCGACACGGTGGTGTAGTCCACCGCCAGGCGTTTGGCGGCCACGCTGGCCTTGCGGGTGCGGGCTACTTCGAGGAAAAACTTCAGGTCATCCCAGTTCAGGGCGCCCAGGGAGGTGATGTTTTTTTGCATATTGGACCGGCTTTTATGTGCGTTCTTATTAGAGATTTGCACATCTATACTCCAAAAACAGTCCGAACGCCTCATTCTTCAAGGCGATTCAACGCCTTGGTTCTCTGCATAACTACAAGATTCTGGAGACCACATGAACGCATCTGCCGATATTTCCGTGCAACAGGTCAAGTTGCTGATCAACGGCGAGTGGGTCGAATCCAAGACCACCGAGTGGCAAGACATCGTCAACCCGGCCACCCAGCAAGTGCTGGCCAAAGTGCCGTTCGCCACGGCCGATGAAGTCAACGCGGCCATCGATGCTGCCCATCAAGCGTTCCAGACCTGGAAACTCACGCCGATCGGCGCGCGCATGCGCATCATGCTTAAGCTGCAAGCCTTGATCCGCGAACATTCCAAGCGCATTGCTGTAGTCCTCAGCGCCGAGCAGGGCAAGACCATTGCCGATGCCGAGGGCGATATTTTCCGTGGCCTGGAAGTGGTGGAGCACGCTTGTTCCATTGGCACCCTGCAAATGGGTGAGTTCGCCGAGAACGTGGCCGGCGGCGTGGACACCTACACCCTGCGCCAGCCTATCGGCGTGTGCGCCGGCATCACCCCGTTCAACTTCCCGGCGATGATTCCGCTGTGGATGTTCCCGATGGCGATTGCCTGCGGTAACACCTTTGTACTCAAGCCTTCCGAGCAAGACCCGTTGTCGACCATGCTGCTGGTGGAGCTGGCGCTGGAAGCCGGTGTGCCAGCCGGCGTGCTCAACGTGGTGCATGGTGGCAAGGACGTGGTGGATGCGCTGTGCACTCACAAAGACATCAAGGCGGTGTCCTTCGTCGGTTCGACGGCTGTGGGCACGCATGTCTACGACCTGGCCGGCAAACACGGCAAGCGTGTGCAGTCGATGATGGGCGCCAAGAACCACGCGGTGGTGCTGCCGGATGCTAACCGAGAACACACCCTCAACGCCCTGGTCGGTGCCGGTTTCGGCGCGGCTGGCCAGCGTTGCATGGCCACCTCGGTGGTGGTGCTGGTGGGCGCGGCCAAGCAGTGGCTGCCAGACCTCAAGGCCCTGGCACAAAAGCTCAAGGTCAACGCCGGCAGCGAAGCGGGCACGGATGTCGGCCCGGTGATCTCCAAGCGCGCCAAGGCACGTATCCTGGAGCTGATCGAAAGCGGCGTGGAACAAGGCGCCAAGCTGGAGCTGGACGGCCGCGACATCAAAGTGCCGGGCTTTGAGCAAGGCAACTTTGTCGGCCCCACCCTGTTCTCAGGCGTGACCACCGACATGCGCATCTACACCGAGGAAATCTTCGGCCCGGTGCTGGTGGTACTGGAAGTCGAGACACTCGATCAAGCCATCGCCCTGGTCAACGCCAATCCGTTTGGCAACGGTACAGGCCTGTTCACCCAGAGCGGCGCGGCGGCGCGTAAATTCCAGAGCGAAATCGATGTGGGCCAGGTCGGCATCAACATCCCCATCCCGGTGCCAGTGCCGTTCTTCAGCTTCACCGGCTCCCGCGGTTCCAAGCTCGGCGACCTGGGCCCTTACGGCAAGCAAGTGGTGCAGTTCTACACTCAGACCAAAACCGTCACCAGCCGCTGGTTTGATGACGACACGGTCAACGATGGCGTCAACACCACCATCAACCTGCGCTGAACTCGGGAGACGACCATGAAAATTGCATTCATCGGCCTGGGCAACATGGGTGCGCCCATGGCCCGCAACCTGATCAAGGCTGGGCACGCGCTTAACCTGTTCGACCTGAACCAGGCGGTACTCAAGGAACTCGCCGAACTGGGCGGCACCATCAGCCACTCACCGCGTGATGCGGCCCAAGGTGCCGAACTGGTGATTACCATGCTGCCGGCAGCCGCCCATGTGCGCAGCGTGTGGCTGAATGAAGACGGTGTACTCGCCGGCATCGGCGAAGGCATCCCCGCCGTGGATTGCAGCACCATTGACCCGCAAACCATCCGTGAAGTAGCGGCTGCGGCAGCCAAACAAGGTGTGGCAGTGGCCGATGCGCCGGTCTCCGGTGGCACCGGCGGTGCCCAGGCCGGGACGCTGACCTTCATGGTCGGCGCCAACCCGGAATTGTTCGCCACCCTGCAACCGGTGCTGGCGCAGATGGGCCGCAACATCGTGCACTGTGGTGATGTCGGCACCGGGCAAATCGCCAAGATCTGCAACAACCTGCTGCTGGGTATCAGCATGGTCGGCGTCAGTGAGGCCATGGCCCTGGGCGATGCACTTGGTATTGATACACAAGTGCTGGCCGGCATCATCAACAGCTCCACGGGGCGCTGCTGGAGTTCCGATACCTACAATCCTTGGCCAGGCGTGATCGAGACTGCGCCATCATCGCGTGGCTATACCGGTGGTTTTGGTGCCGACCTGATGCTCAAGGATTTAGGCCTGGCCACCGAAGCTGCACGCCAGGTGCACCAGCCGGTGATCCTCGGCGCAGTGGCCCAGCAGCTGTATCAATCGATGAGCCAGCGTGGGGAAGGGGGCAAGGACTTCTCGGCGATCATCAACAGCTATCGCAAGCCCAAATAAAAACCTGTGGCGAGGGAGCAAGCTCCCTCGCCACAGGTTTTGCTGGGTCAGGCAAACACAAAATACTTACGCACCGTCTCGACCACTTCCCACGTTCCTTTCATCCCCGGTTCCACCACAAAGATATCCCCAGCCCGCAAGTGGATCGGCTCCATGCCTTCAGGCGTGATCACGCAGTAGCCTTCCTGGAAATGGCAGTATTCCCACTTCACGTATTCCACGTACCACTTGCCCGGTGTGCAGATCCAGGTGCCCATGATCTTGTTGCCGTCTTCGCTGGTGTAGGCGTTGAGGTTGACGGTGTGCGGGTCGCCTTCAAGCTTTTCCCATTTGCAGGCATCCAGGACCGGCAGTGGGTGGGTGTCGCGTAGTACGGTGATGGGCTTGGTCATGATGACTCCGAGGCAGGGAAGGGAAAGCTCAACCCTAAGGCCTCGGGCGTTGCGCCAGTGGTCTGAACTCGACATTGGGATGCCCAGAAGCGCAGTCACCTGAACACCGCAGTCCCCTGTGGGAGCCGGGCTTGCCCGCGATGACGCTGGCACAACAAGCATCTCCATTGCCTGACACTCCGCTATCGCGGGCAAGCCCGGCTCCCACAGGAGGTCTTGGTGTATCTGAGCGACAGATCTGTGCATCAAACCGCTGTTTCCTCGCAGTAACTGCGAAATATTTCCCGTGGCGCGCCAGAATTCGCAAGAAAATTCAGAGCTGGCCCTCGTATCATTCACCCCAGTACCCCGTGAGAGCCTTGCAATGAAACCAATAAAAACGTGGTGGGATATCAGCCCGCCCTTGAGCACGGCCACCCCGACCTGGCCGGGCGATACACCGTTCCAGGAAGAGCGCGTGTGGCAGTTCGGCCCGGAGTGTCCGGTAAATGTGGGGCGCGTCACCCTGTCGCCGCACACCGGTGCCCATGTGGATGCGCCGCTGCATTACAGCGCCGATGGGGCGCCGATTGGCGAGGTATCGCTGGATGTGTACATGGGCCCGTGCCGGGTATTGCATTGCCTGGGCAGCGGCGCTCTGGTGCAGCCCCATCAGTTGCAAGGGCGTGTGGATAACCTGCCGGAGCGCGTGCTGCTGCGCACTTATCCACAAGCGCCACTGACTGAATGGGATTCGAATTTCACGGCCATCGCTCCGCAAACCATTGAGCTGCTGGCCAGCCTGGGGGTGCGCCTGATCGGTATCGATACGCCGTCCCTGGACCCGCAACAATCCAAGACCATGGATTCGCACAACGTCGTGGCGCGCCATGGCATGGCGATCCTCGAAGGCATCGTGCTCGATGACGTACCGGAGGGCGACTATGAACTGATCGCGCTGCCGCTGCGCTTCGCCAACCTGGACGCGAGCCCCGTGCGCGCCATTCTCCGCCCGCTCAAGGAGCCCACGCGATGAGCCAATGTCCTTTTTCAGCTGATTACCAACCGCCGGAAGAATGGCATAACGCCGAATTGAATTTCTCCGAGTCCATGAGCTATGGCGACTACCTGGACCTGGGCAAAGTCCTCAGCGCCCAGCACCCGCTGTCGCCAGACCACAACGAAATGCTCTTCATCATCCAGCACCAGACCTCTGAGCTGTGGATGAAACTGATGCTTCACGAACTCAAGGCCGCCCGCGAACATGTGCGCCTGGGTGAGCTGCCGCCGGCGTTCAAGATGCTGGCGCGGGTGTCGCGGATCTTCGATCAACTGGTGCACGCCTGGGCGGTGCTGGCGACCATGACGCCATCAGAGTACAAGGCGATTCGCCCGTTCCTGGGGCAGTCGTCGGGGTTCCAGTCGTTCCAGTACCGCGAGATCGAATTCATCCTCGGCAACAAAAGCCCGGCGCTGCTGCGGCCCCATGCTCATCGCCCGGAGTTGCTGCAGCAATTGCAGGTGGCGATTGCCACGCCGTCGCTGTATGACGAGGCCGTAAACCTGATGGTCAAGGCGGGGTTGGCGATTGATCCCAAGCGCGCCGAGCGCGACCCGACCGCAGCCACGGTGCACGATGAATCGGTGGAAGCGGCCTGGCGCGAGGTATATCGCGACCCGAGCCGTTACTGGGATTTGTATCAGTTGGCCGAGAAGTTTATCGACCTGGAAGATTCGTTCCGCCAGTGGCGCTTCCGGCATGTCACCACGGTGGAACGCATCATCGGCTTCCAGCCGGGTACTGGCGGTACTGAAGGCGTGGGGTACCTGCGCAAGATGCTCGACACGGTACTGTTCCCTGAACTCTGGCGAGTACGTTCCACGCTCTAAACAAAAAAGCCCCGGATTACCGGGGCTTTTTTTATGTGAAATACAGTCAACTGTGGGAGCTGGCTTGCCAGCGATGGCGGTGTATCAGCTGGCCCACCCGTTGGCTGACACGCCGCCATCGCGGGCAAGCCCGGCTCCCACAGGTGTTACTGCGCCACAGCTACTTTCCCGTTTCTGATCCGAAACCGATAGGCAACGTAGATAATCCCCACCCACACCGGCATCGCGTACACCGACTCACGAATTCCCGGAATCGCCAGCATCACCCCGATGATCATCACCATGAAGGCCAGACACAGGTAGTTGCTGAACGGGAACCAGAAGGTCTTGAACGACGGCGTCACGCCTTGCTCGCCCATGGCCTTGCGGAACTTGATGTGGGTCAGGCTGATCAGCGCCCAGTTGATCATCAGCGAAGCAACCACCAAGGCAAACAGCAACTCCAGCGCACTGTGCGGCGCGACGTAGTTGACCACCACGCACAGCATCGTCACCAACGCCGAAATCGCCAACGCCCGTAGCGGCACGCCTTGCTTGTTGAGCTTCATCAGCGCCTTGGGCGCGTCACCTTGCTCGGCCAGGCCGAACAGCATGCGGCTGTTGCAGTACACGCCGCTGTTGTACACCGACAACGCCGCGGTCAGCACCACGAAGTTGAGGATGTGGGCGGCGGTGTCGTTGCCGATCAGCGAGAAGATCTGCACAAACGGGCTGCCGCTGTAGGCATCGCCTGACGCGCCGAGGGTTTGCAGCAGTTGATCCCACGGGTACAGCGACAACAGCACGGTCAGCGCACCGACATAGAAAATCAGGATGCGGTACACCACCTGATTGATTGCCTTGGGGATCACCTTGCGTGGTTCGCTGGCCTCGGCGGCGGTGATGCCGACCAGTTCCAGGCCACCGAACGAGAACATGATGAAGGCCATCGACATCAACAGCCCCATGCCGCCATTGGGGAAGAAACCACCGTGGCTCCACAGGTTGCTGACCGAGGCCTGGGGGCCGCCGGTGCCGCTGAACAGCAGGTAGCAGCCGAGCACGATCATGCCGACAATCGCCACCACCTTGATGATCGCAAACCAGAATTCGGCTTCACCGAAGAACTTCACGTTCAGGGTGTTGATCAGGTTCACCGCGACGAAGAACACCAGCGCGCTGACCCAGGTCGGGATCTCTGGCCACCAGAACTGGATGTACTTGCCCACCGCCGTCAACTCGGCCATGCCCACCAGCACGTAGAGCACCCAGTAGTTCCAGCCCGCCAGGAAGCCCGCGTAACCGCCCCAGTATTTATGTGCGAAGTGGCTGAAGGACCCGGCCACCGGCTCTTCGACGATCATCTCGCCGAGCTGGCGCATGATCAGGAACGCGATAAACCCGGCCACCGCATAGCCCAGGATCATCGACGGCCCCGCCGACTTGAGTACCCCGGCCGAGCCGAGGAACAAGCCTGTACCAATCGCACCTCCCAAGGCGATCAGCTGAATGTGCCGGTTCTTCAGGCCTCGCTTGAGGCCCACCGGGTTAACCATGTCATCCGCCATTAACATTCCCTTCTACTTGTTTTTCTCAAGGGTGATTGCACGCCGCATCGGCCCCTCAGAACTGCTGAGGGTCAGATATTACTCTGCGTAAACTTTTCGTAATACAGCTGAACGCCATCAAGTGCCTGATCCGCCAGCCATTGCTGGATGGATTCGACCATCGGAGGGGGGCCGCACACGTACATATCCGCCGATCTGTCCCGCAGTTCGGCCAGGTCGAAATGCTCGGTGAGGTAGCCGCGTTTGCCCGTCCACTCGGCTGAGGCGTCGCTCAGCACTTCGGTGTAGCGAAAGTTCGGGATTTTTGCCGCGTAGGCGTGGATACGCGCCGCTTCACATAAATCTTCGGCGCCGCGCACGCCGTAGTACAGGTGCACAGGTTGCGTGCAGCCGTTGACGGCCAGCTCATCAAGCATACCCAGCAACGCCGACAACCCGGTGCCGCCCGCCACCAGTACCAACGGTTGGGTGACGTGCCGCAGATAAAACGCACCCAAGGGCGCCTCCATCAACATTTCATCACCTACCTGGCAGCGTTCACGCAGGTAGTTGCTCATGACTCCATCGGGCAGCAGGCGTACCAGGAACTGCAACTGATTACCCGGCCGGTTGGCGAAGGAGTAGGAGCGCCAGCTATCGGTGCCGGGCACCGACAGACGCGCATATTGGCCCGGCAAAAAATCCAGTGGCTGGTCCAGTTGCACCTGCAAGATGGCGGTGCTGGTCGAGACCTGCTGCACCGCGCTCACCGTGCCGCGTACCTGCACGGGCCCGGGGGCGTTGCACAGGCTCGAATCGAAGTCGAAATAGAAGGTGGCGTCGGACTTCACCCGGGTCTGGCAACTGAGCATCTTGCGCTGTTGCAGGTCGAGGCTGGAAAGGGCTTCGTCGTCGACATAGTCCTGGGTGTACTCGCCGGATTCGCAACGCCCCTGGCAGGTTCCGCACACGCCTTCGCGGCAATCGAGCGGGATCTTGATGCCGTTGCGCAGGGCCGCGTCCAACAGGATTTCATGGGCGCCCACCGGGAAGAACAGGGTCTTGCCATCGGCAAAGCTGAAGGCCACTTTGTGATTCATTGATGAAACTCCAAGCGTGCCCCTGTGGCGAGGGAGCTTGCTCCCGCTGGGCTGCGAAGCTGCCCCAAAAAACTGGGAGCGCTGCGCACTCCAGCGGGAGCAAGCTCCCTCGCCACAGGGGGGGGCTGGTTTTTAAAGGTGATAGAAATCCAGCACCGAGTTGATGGTGTCGTTGAGCAGCAGGGCGTGCTTGCGCGTGATCAGCCAGCTGTCGCCCTCGGGCTTGAGGCGATAGGTTGCGTGCCCATAGAACTGCTCGGAAGTAGCCAGCCGATAAAACAGCGTGTGCCAGTTCAAACGCACCTCCAACGTGCCGTCGGCCTGCTCGGCAATGCGCACGTTGTTGATCAGGTGCAAGGTGCGCGGCATCGGCGTGGCGGAGGCGGCTTTGCCGGTGCGCAGGCGGAACACGCGGTCTTCCAGGCCCGAGCGGTTGGCGTAGTAGATCAACGACATCTCGCGCTTGGGGTCTTGGGTGTAGACGTGTTCGGAATCCCATTGCGGCAGGTGGAATTCGCTCTGCGGGTCGAACAACTGCACGTAGGCGTCCCAGTCCTGGGCGTCGCACAGTTCGGACTTGCGGTAGAAGAACTGCTCGATCTGGTACTGCAATTGCGCATTCATCACTTCACCTCCCGCAGGCTCAGGGCCCGCTGGTCCAAACCCTTGAGCAGAAACCGTTGCCAATTGCGGTGCTGGTTGACGTACAAGCCTTCGTGGGTGAACTCAGTGCCGGTCATGGCTGGTTGAATGCCGATGGCCTCGCTGTTGGGCGTCGGCCCGGTCTCCCAGCGATGGCTGCCGCGAGAAATATCGCTCCAGCGCTCCAGGCGGCCCTGGAAACCGCGCTGGGCTTCGCGAAATTCCACCAGGTCGTCGGGCGTGCCCATGCCCGAGACGTTGAAGAAGTCCTCGAACTGGCGGATCCGGTTTTCGCGATCGGCGTCGGACTCACCTTTCACGCCCAGGCACTGGCTGATGATTTCGGTCTTGTTCCAGGCCACCGGGCGGATGATGCGCAGCTGCGAGCTGATCTGGTCGAGAAAGAACAGGCTGGGGTAGATGTTCAGGTTGCGCAGGCGGTGCATCATCCACTCGGCCTTCTGCTGGCCGTGTTCTTCTACCAGGCGCGGCATGATGGTGGCGTAGCCGGAGCGCACGCTGGGGTTGGGCATGTCGCTGAACAACACACTGTGGCCGTTATTGAAGGCGAACCAGCCGTCATCGGTATTCGCGTCGCCGGCGCCGAGCTTGCTGTAGTCCAGCGTCGTGCTGGAACCTGCGCCGTTCTCGGTGTTGACCTGCTGGCGATGCTGCACGGTGGCCACGTAGTTGTAGTGCACGGTGCTGACGTGATAACCGTCCAGGCCGTTTTCGTTTTGCAGCTTCCAGTTGCCGTCGTAGGTGTAGGCAGACTTGCCCGCAAGCACCTCCAACTCTCCGGTGGCCGATTGCGCCACCATCATGTCGAAGAATACTTTGGCGTCGCCGAGGAAATCTTCCAGGCTGTTGGTGCCGTTCACGTCCAGGCTGATAAACACAAAGCCCTTGTAGCTGTCGATGCGCGCTTTTTTCAGGCCGCGGGTGGCCTTGTCGAAACCTTCCGGGTATTCCCCTGGCGCCTTGACCTTCACCAGTCGGCCATCGCTCTTGTAGCACCAGGCGTGGAACGGGCAGGTGAAGGTGGATTGGTTGCCCTTGCCCACGCGGGTGAGGGTAGTGCCGCGATGCTGGCAGGCGTTGATCAGCGCGTTGAGCCGGCCTTCGCCGTCGCGGGTGATGATCATCGGTTGGCGCCCGGCGCGCATCGTCACGAAGTCGTGGTTATTGGCCAGTTCGCTTTCGTGGCAGGCGTAGATCCAGTTTTTTTCGAAGATCAGCTCCATCTCCAGGTCGAACAGTTCGGGCTCGGTGAACATGTCGCGGGCGATGCGGAACACTTCATCTGCCGGGCGAAAGTCCAGGCAGCTTTCGATAAAGGTTTTCCACTGCTCGACGGTTCTTGCACCACTCATGGGAGGCACCTTTTGATCATGGCTAAACGGTGAGCCATTAAGCGGCTGCAATGCGGTAGCGGGCTATCCGCTTAATGGGGGAACGCAGGCCGCAAAGTTGGGCAACAAATACCCATGGCGGTGCGCGCAGGTGACGGCATGCGCTACTGTGATGGTGGGCGATGGTCGTAGAACCCTGGGATTTATCCACATAGTCGACCCTTACTATCCACCCAGTGGCCACGCTGCTGGCGTGGCCTGGAACTTGCTGTCGAGGTTCAACGACGCGCCGCCAGAGCGCGCAAATGCCTAACCGCCGTGGGTGCACCCTGATGAGTAGCCAGACACGCGATATTCATATTCAACGCTTCGACCTGGAAGGCGCGCGCAGCTGGATGTCCGGCATCTGCGGGCCCCATCGCCTGGCGACGGCCACCCCCGAGCGCCTGCGCTTTCACCACAGCGCCAACGTGTTCAAGTCCCGCGCCACCACCCTGGGCGTGATCGAATACGGTACCGATGTGACCATCGACATCGAAGACGCCGAGCACTTTCGCAGCTACAGCTTGAGCCTGCCGCTGGTGGGCGAGCAGGAGCTGAGCAAGAACGGTGAGCGCCTCAGTTCCAACCGCGACCAGGGCGTGATCATTTCACCCAATGAGCATCAGGTGCTGGCGATTTCCGGTGACTGCCGCAAGTTGCAGGTGGTGATCACCCGCGCGGCGATGAGCGAGTCACTGGAAGGTTTGCTGCAACGGCCCATCGATGCACCGCTGCGGTTTGAGTCGGTGATGGATGCTGTGGACGGAGCACCGGCCTCGTGGTGGCGCATGGCGCGATACTTCATCGCCGAACTGGAATGCAGCAGCGAGTTGTACGAGCAGGCGGCGTTTACCCGTGACCTGGAAAGCTCGCTGATCAAGGGGCTGATCCTGGCCCAACCGAATAACTACTCTGAAGAGTTGCGCGAGGTGTTGGGGGTAAAACTGCCGCACTACTTGATCCGTGCGCGGCAATTCATCCACGACAACGCCCGTGAAGTGCTGCACCTGGAAGACCTGGAAGCGGCAGCGGGCGTGTCGCGGTTCAAACTGTTCGATGCATTTCGCAAGTACTTCGCACTGTCGCCCATGGCGTATCTGAAGAAGCATCGGTTGGGGGCGGTGCGCCAGGAGATTCTGGAGCAGGGCTCAATGCGCACTATTTCTGAAATCGCCCTGGGCTGGGGGTTTACGCACCTGGGGCGGTTTTCGGCGGAATACCGCAAGCTGTTTGATGAGTCGCCCAGCCAGACATTGCAACGCAAGCGCCTGCGCAGCCTTTGAAACCAATGAAGATCAAATGTAGGAGCGAGCTTGCTCGCGAAAAACGTTAACGATAACGCGTGCTTGCTGGATGAACGCGGCGCCTGTGAGTTTTTCGCGAGCAAGCTCGCTCCTACAAGGGAATTGCGGTGTTTGGGAAAATCTCAGATCAACTCTTCAACCAGTTGCAGGCAATGAGTCAGCCCCGGCGACTGGTCATTCACCCGCCGGCTCAGAATGATCGGCGAAGTCGCAGTGGCCTCCACAATCGGCGTATAGCCAATATCCGCCCGATGCAGCACCTGCACCGACGCCGGCACCAACGTCACCCCCATACCTGCGCCCACCAGGCCAATAGCGGTCTGCAATTCGTTGGTCCACTGCGCCACCTTCAGGCTCAAGCCATGGGCGTCGAACAGCGCGATCACATGGTCGGCATAACTGGGGCGCGGGTTGCCGGGGTAGAGCACAAAGGGTTCGCCGGCCAACTGGGCGAGGGTGGCCGGGGCGCCCAGCAACGTGTGACCACTGGGCAGCACTGCTACCAGGCGGTCCTCCACCAGTACGCGCTGGACGATGGCCGGATCGTCGATGCGAATCCGCCCGAAGCCTACGTCAATGCGGCCAGCCTTGAGCGCTTCGACCTGCTGCAAAGTGGTCATCTCCGACAAACCCAGCTCCAGCTCCAGGGCCTCGTGAGTGCGCAGGCGCCGAATCAGCTCCGGCAGCACGCCATACAAGGTCGACGGCGCAAAGCCGATGCCCAGCCAGGTTTTCTCGCCTTGGCCGATGCGCCGGGTGGTGTCGCAGACCTTACCCAGTTGTTCGAGCAGCACACTGGCATGCTCATAGAAAAACCGTCCGGCCTCTGTCAGCCGCAAGGGCCGGCTGCGCTCCAGCAGCACCACCCCCAGTTCGTCCTCCAGTTGCTGGATCTGCCGGCTCAAAGGCGGCTGGGCGATATGCAAGCGTTCGGCAGCTCGGGTGAAGTTGAGG
Source organism: Pseudomonas sp. NFPP02 (assembly GCF_900119355.1). Lineage (NCBI taxonomy): Bacteria > Pseudomonadati > Pseudomonadota > Gammaproteobacteria > Pseudomonadales > Pseudomonadaceae > Pseudomonas > Pseudomonas sp. NFPP02. The sequence continues at coordinate 291,424 of NZ_FPJI01000007.1, read as the reverse complement.
GTCTCGCCCAGCACCTGGAAATAGCGCAAGTGACGCAGTTCCATATCGACTCCTTTCATACCTTGAGGGTATCGCACGAGACCAATTCTATATTGGAAGCCCAAAAAAATGCGGAACAGAATCGACGTAAATTTATAAAGAACCCAATGGGTATTGCCATGCCGATTTGCACCATCGAGTCGATTGAAACTGTCATCGTCGACCTGCCCACCCTTCGCCCGCACAAGCTGGCGATGCACACGATGCAAAACCAGACCCTTGTCATCATTCGCCTGCGTTGCACCGACGGCATCGAAGGCATCGGTGAAGCCACCACCATCGGCGGCCTGAGCTACGGCAACGAGAGCCCCGACAGCATCAAGGTCAACATCGACTGTCACTTCGCGCCGCTGTTGATCGGCCAGGACGCGAGTAACGTCAACGCGGCGATGTTGCGCCTGGAGCGCAGTATTCGCGGCAACACCTTTGCCAAGTCCGGTATCGAAAGCGCCTTGCTCGACGCCCTCGGCAAACGCCTCGGGCTCCCGGTCAGCGAGCTGCTGGGCGGGCGTGTGCGTGATGCGTTGCCGGTGGCCTGGACCCTGGCCAGCGGTAATACCGAACAGGACATCAACGAGGCCGAGAAAATGCTCGACCTGCGCCGCCACCGTCTCTTCAAATTGAAGATCGGCGCGGGGGAGGTCAACCGCGACCTGGCCCATGTGATCGCGATCAAAAAAGCCCTGGGCGAGCGCGCCAGTGTGCGTGTCGACGTCAACCAGGCCTGGGATGAAGCCGTGGCCCTGCGGGCGTGCAAGGTGCTCGGCGACAACGGTATCGACCTGATCGAACAACCGATCTCGCGCAACAACCGTGGTGGTATGACTCGGCTCAACCTGTCGAGCCCGGTGCCGATCATGGCCGATGAGTCCATCGAGTGTGTCGAGGATGCATTCAACCTGGCCCGTGAAGGCTCGGCCACAGTGTTCGCCCTCAAGATCGCCAAGAATGGCGGCCCTCGCGCTGTATTGCGCACGGCGGCGATTGCCGAAGCGGCTGGCATCGGCCTGTACGGCGGCACCATGCTCGAAGGCGGCATTGGCACCCTGGCTTCGGCCCATGCCTTTCTCACGCTGAACACCCTGGCGTGGGGCACCGAATTGTTCGGCCCGCTGTTGCTCACCGAAGACATCCTCACCGAGCCACCGGTGTACCGCGATTTCCAGCTGCACGTTTCCAGCGCGCCGGGCCTGGGCCTGGCGCTCGATGAAGAGCGCCTGGCGTTCTTTCGCCGTGACAAACACTAAGAGGCCTCTGCCATGTTGTTCCACGTAAAAATGACCGTGAACCTGCCCCTCGACATGCACCCCGAGCGTGCCGCCAGCCTCAAGGCCGAGGAGAAAGCCTTGGCTCAGCGCCTGCAAGAGGAGGGCAAATGGCGCCACCTGTGGCGCATCGCCGGGCATTACGCCAACTACAGCGTGTTCGATGTCGACAGCGTGCAGGAGCTGCACGACCTGCTGATGCAACTGCCGTTGTTCCCCTACATGGCCATCGAAGTGAACGCGCTGTGCCGCCATCCGTCGTCGATCCATGCGGACGACCGCTGAGCCGGCTTCCACCTATAACTACAAGATGAGGAATGCACCATGTCCATCCGCCTGTCCCAGACTGCCCACGCCCAACAGTTTCTCGAAGAAGCCAGCGGTAATCTCAATGACGCGGGCAACCCGCGCACCAAGGCGCTGATCTATCGGATCCTGCGTGACACCGTGAACATCATCGAAGACCTGGAAGTGACCCCGGAAGAATTCTGGAAGGCGGTCAACTACCTCAATGAACTGGGCAAAAACCAGGAGGCCGGCCTGCTTGCCGCCGGCTTGGGCCTGGAGCATTACCTGGACCTGTTGATGGATGCCGCCGACGAGGAGGCCGGCAAGTCTGGCGGCACGCCGCGCACCATCGAAGGCCCGTTGTACGTGGCCGGTGCGCCGCTGTCCAAGTACGAGGCACGGCTGGATGACGGCAAGGACGACGCGGTGCCGTTGTTCATGCGCGGGCAAGTACGCGACACCGAGGGCAAGCCGTTGGCAGGAGCGATTGTCGATGTGTGGCAGGCCAACACGGGCGGGACCTATTCGTGGTTCGACCCGGCGCAATCGGAATTCAACCTGCGTCGGCGCATCGAGACCGACGCCCAGGGCAACTACCGTTTTCGCAGCATCGTACCTTCAGGCTACGGCTGCCCACCGAGCGGGCCGACGCAACAGTTGCTCGACCAACTGGGTCGCCACGGGCAACGGCCGGCGCATATCCACTTCTTCATCTCGGCGCCGGGGCACCGGCACCTGACCACGCAGATCAACCTGTCGGATGACCCGTACCTGCATGATGACTTTGCCTATGCCACCCGGGATGAACTGATTGCCGAGATTCGCTTCAGCGACGATCCGCAACTGGCGCGCGAATTTGGCGTGCAAGGGCGGTTTGCGCAGATTGATTTTGACTTTGAGTTGCAGGTGGCGGATGCGCCAATAGAGCAGCAGCGCATGCAACGAGTCCGTGCTCTGGAAGACTGATCAACTCGGTCAACTGTGGGAGCTGGCTTGCAGTGGCTAGGGAGCTCCCACATTGGTTTTTTGGTGATCTAGTTATTTGCGCACGACCAGGTCCAACACCTCATCCCGGTCTTTGATCTTCTGCAGCACTATCTCCGAGCGGATATCCATCACCCCCGCCGTGCGGTTCAGGTGGTTCACGATAAAGTCCGAAAAGTGCTTGAGGTTGCGCGCCTGCACCCGCAGCACATAGTTGCTGGCGCCGGTGATCACATAGGCGCTCGCCACCTCCGGCCAGCCTTGCACCTTCTTGATGAACGTCTCATGCCAGTCCTCCACATCCTGGCGCAACGACAGATGCACGATGGCTTCCAGCTCGATTCCTAGCTGCTCGGCGTTCAGCACCGCGCGGTAACCGCTGATGATTCCCTCGCTCTCCAGCAGGCGCAAACGGCGCAGGCATGCGGACGGCGACAACGCGACTTTTTCCGCCAGTTCCTGGTTGCTGATGCGGCCGTCCTGTTGCAGGAAATGCAGGAGGCGCAGGTCGGTGGCGTCGAGAATCATGCTTGGAAGATATCCGCGTGTTTGGAGGTTAAATTCGAATTTTCTACAGCTTAAATAGACGTTTGCCCACCACTTTGCACGAAAATTCTCTAAAAGTTCGTTCATTATTTGGTCCATCCTCACTTATAAAAACCAGGACGACCCATGACCACTCGAAGCCATTGCCAAGCCCTCGACGCCCAGGACCCGTTGGCCCGCCTGCGTGCCCAATTCGCCTTGCCCGAAAGCGTGATCTACCTCGATGGCAACTCCCTCGGCGCTCGCCCGGTGGCGGCGCTGGAACGAGCACAACAGGTGATCGCCGAGGAGTGGGGCAATGGCTTGATTCGTAGCTGGAACAGCGCCGGCTGGGCGGATTTGTCTCTTCGCCTGGGCAATCGCCTGGCGCCATTGATTGGTGCGCGTGAGGGCGAGGTGGTGATCACCGATACCACCTCGATCAACCTGTTCAAAGTGCTCAGCGCCGCCTTGAGTGTGCAGCGCCAACGTACACCTGCGCGCAAGGTCATCGTCAGCGAAGCGAGCAACTTTCCCACCGACTTGTACATCGCCGAAGGCTTGGCCGAATTGCTGCAACAAGGCTATTCCTTGCGCCTGGTGAACAGCCCGGCGGAACTTCCCCAGGCTATCGATGCGGACGTGGCGGTGGTGATGCTCACCCACGTCAACTACAAGACCGGCTATATGTACGACATGGCGGCCCTGACCGCGCTGAGCCACGAGTGCGGCGCGCTGAGCATCTGGGACCTGGCGCATTCGGCGGGCGCGGTGCCTGTCGACCTGCATCAGGCCAATGCGGATTATGCGATTGGCTGCACCTACAAATACCTCAACGGCGGACCGGGCTCCCAGGCGTTTGTGTGGGTCAACCCGGCGTTGGTGGATGTGGTGCGCCAGCCGTTATCGGGTTGGTTCGGGCATACCCGGCAGTTCGCCATGGAATCGAGCTACGCCCCCAGCGCCGGTATCGCGCGCTACCTGTGCGGCACCCAACCCATCACGTCGTTGGCCATGGTGGAATGCGGCCTGGATATTTTTGCCCAGACCGACATGGCCAGCCTGCGCAGCAAATCCCTGGCATTGACCGACCTGTTTATCGCCTTGGTCGAAAGCCGCTGCGCCGCCCACGGCCTGGAACTGATCACCCCGCGTGAACACGCCCGGCGCGGCAGCCATGTGAGCTTCGAACATCCTGAAGGCTATGCAGTGATTCAGGCCCTGATCGCCCGAGGCGTGATCGGCGATTACCGCGAACCGCGGATCATGCGCTTTGGTTTCACGCCGTTGTATACCAGCTTTACCGAGGTGTGGGACGCCGTGGAAATTCTCGGTGAAATACTCGACAAGCGCACGTGGGACCAGGCGCAATTCAAAGTGCGCAACAGCGTCACGTAACAACACAAACCCACTGTAGGAGCGAGCTTGCTCGCGAAGATCGTCAACAATAACGCGCGAATGCTGAATGCACGCGGCGTTCTCAGGTTTTTCGCGAGCAAGCTCGCTCCTACAGAAAACAAGCGCTTACTGTGCAATCACAATAATAAAGGGGCACACCAGTGACCACGCCAGACAACGGCTTTGCAGAGATTACCCACCGTGAACTGGGCCTGAGGCGCCAGCTCACTTCCGGCCAGATGAGCATGATCGCCATCGGTGGCGCCATCGGCACCGGGCTGTTCATGGGCAGCGCCTACGCCATCGGTTATGCCGGGCCGAGCGTGCTGGTGAGCTACGCCATCGGCGCTTTGATCACCTTGCTGCTGATGGGCTGCCTGGCGGAGATGACGGTGGCCCATTCCACCTCCGGCTCCTTTGGCGCTTACGCCGAGTTCTACATCAGCCCGTTGGCCGGGTTCCTGGTGCGCTATGCCTACTGGGCGGCGATTGTGCTGGCGGTGGGGGCCGAGGTCACGGCGGTGGCTATGTACATGAAGTACTGGTTCGCCAACGTGCCGGAGTGGGTGTGGATCGTGTCGTTTTCCAGTGTGCTGATCCTGCTCAATGCGATCAGCGTGAAGACCTTCGGCAACTTCGAATACTGGTTCTCGACGATCAAGATCAGCGCCATTGTCGGTTTCATCATCCTGGCGGTGTATGTGGTGTTCGGCTCCGGTAACCCTGACTACGGGGTGCAGAACTACACGGCCCACGACGGCTTTTTCCCCCATGGCTTGAGTGGCATGTGGATCGCGGTGATCGTGTCGATCTTCAGCTACCTCAGTGTCGAGATGATCGCCGTGGCCGCCGGTGAAGCCGCCGACCCGGAGCAGGCAGTGAAGAAAGCCTTCCGCGCTACCATCGTGCGGCTGGTGGTGTTCTATCTGCTGACCCTGGCGCTGATGCTCGCCATCGTACCGTGGAACCAGGCCGGCCAGGCCCAGAGCCCGTTTGTCACAGTGATGCAGACCATCGGCATTCCCGGTGCCACCGGGGTGATGAATTTCGTGATCCTGATCGCGGCGCTGTCGGCCATGAACAGTCAGCTCTACATCACCACGCGCATGATGTTCAGCCTGTCGCGCGCTGGTTTTGCGCCCAAGTCCATGGGCGCGCTGAGCAAGAACGGCATCCCGCTCAACGCATTGCTGCTGTCCAGTTCGGGCATTGCCCTGGCGACGTTGCTCAACGTGGTGTACCCGGAAAGCTCGTTCACCCTGATGATGGCGATCTCGATGTTTGGCGCAATCTTCACCTGGTTCATGATCTTCCTCACTCACCTGTTTTTCCGCCGCTATCGCAAGCGTCATGGCGGGGCGAAGTTGTCGTTCCAGTTGCGCCTGTTTCCCTACAGCACGTTGCTGGGGTTGGTGCTGATGGGGGCGGTGATGATCACTACCTATTTCACCGACGCCTTCAAGATGACGTTGGTGTTTGGCGTGCCGTTCCTGCTGATCTTGTCGGCGGTTTACTACACCTTCTTCCACAAACGCGCATCATCTGTAGGAGCGAGCTTGCTCGCGAAGAACCCGAGAGCGCCGCGTTAAACCTGATAGCTCGCGTTATCGTTGGCGATCTTCGCGAGCGAGCTCGCTCCTACAAGGGGGGGCGGTGAGCGCAGCGAGTAATGTGCTGACGTAACCGGGCAGTTGCTCGAACGAGCGTGCGCATAACAACAGTTTGCGGCAGGCCCATTCTTCTTGCAGGGGGTGGGCTTTGAAGCGCCGTGCAGGTGGCCAACGGTCCAAGGCGGCCTGAGGCACGATGCCCAGGCCCGCGCCGCCGGCGACCATGCGAATCACCCCATCAAAACCGTCGGCGCGAATGCGCGTCTGCAAGCGAAAGCCCGCGTGCAGTGCCTGTTCTTCCAGGTAAACCGCCAACGCGCTGTTGGCCGCCAGGCCCACGTAGTCGTATTGCAAGCTCTCGATAAAACTCGCGCTGGTCAACGGGTGGTCCAGGGGCATGATCAGCACCAGCGGGTCGTCGCGAAACGCCAGGGTCTGCAAGCCGTGGGTGTCTACCGCATCGGAAATAATCCCCAGGTCCGCCGTACCCTGGCGCAAGGCGTGTGTGATGCGCAGGCTGGGCAATTCTTGCAGGTCGATATCGAGGTTGGGGTGCTCGCGCAAAAACTGCGCAAGCAGTTCAGGCAGGTACTCGCTGAGAGCGGTGGTATTGCACAGCAGGCGTACCTGGCCTTTGACGCCATTGGCGTATTCGGCCAGGTCTTGCTGCAGATGGTCGGCCTGCTGCAACAGCAGGCGGGCATGCCGCGCCAGGGCTTTGCCCGCGGGTGTCGGGGTCACGCCACGGCGGCCGCGCTCGAGAAACGCGATGCCCAGTGAAGACTCCATGGCTCGGATGCGTGCGCTGGCGGCAGCCAGGGACAGGTGGCTGCGGGCCGCGCCGGCGGTGATATTGCCGGTGTCCAGGATGTGCAGGTAGAGGCGCAGGTCGATGAGGTCAAAGTGCATGAAGTTTCCCAGGGACTGGAAGGGCCTCATCGCAGGCAAGCCAGCTCCCACACTTGAATGTATTCACAATTCCAAATGTGGGAGCTGGCTTGCCTGCGATAGCGTCATCAGCCTCACACAAAACAAGAGGCTACCTCAGTATATGGCGAATTTTCAGCCACTCTCCAGCCCTGCACAATCGGTGCATGAATACCTTCCTCGCGTTCTACCAAAACCTCGGCCCCGCCCTGACAGCGCTGGTCATCACCACCTTCCTGCTGGCCGGTACGGTGAAGGGCGTCATCGGCCTGGGCTTGCCCACTGTAGCCATGGGTATGCTTGGCCTGGCTATGCTGCCGGCGCAGGCTGCGGTATTGCTGATCATTCCTTCGACGGTGACCAACCTCTGGCAACTGTCCTTTGGCGGGCACTTGGGTGCCTTGCTCAAACGCCTGTGGTCGATGCTGTTGCTGATCTTCCTCGGCACCGGGCTGGGCACCTTGTGGCTGGGCATGGGTAGCGGACCTTGGGTGGTGCGTGCCCTGGGCGCGGCTTTACTGGTGTATGCGCTGAGCGGGTTATTCCTGCCAACCTTCAAGGTCGCGCCCCGAACCGAGCGTTGGCTGGGCCCCTTGTGCGGGGTGATCACCGGCATCATCACCTCGGCCACCGGTGTCTTCGTGATCCCGGCGGTGCCGTACCTGCAGGCGCTGGGCTTGAGCCGTGATCAGTTGGTGCAGGCGCTGGGGCTGTCGTTCACCGTGTCGACGTTGGCACTTGCCGCCGGGCTGGCCTGGCGCGGGGCACTGGGCGGCGGTGAAATGGGCGCGTCATTGCTGGCGTTGGTGCCGGCATTGCTGGGGATGTGGCTGGGTCAGGTGGTGCGCCGACGCATCAGTGCGCTGTGGTTCAAACGTGGATTTTTCACCGGCATGGCGTTGCTGGGAGGCCATTTGTTGCTGGCTGGTTAATAATGGCCGTGCCTGTGTCAGCCGACAAATCAAGGACCGCCCGTGAAAGCCCGTTCCGATGAGCTACAGATCTTCGTCAGCGTGATTGAATGCGGCTCGATTTCCGCCGCCGCCGAAAAGGTCGGGCAAACGCCATCGGCAGTCAGCCGTACCTTGTCGCGCCTGGAAGCCAAACTCGACACCACCTTGATCAACCGCACCACGCGGCGCATGGACCTGACCGAGGAGGGCAAGTACTTCTTCGAGCAGGCCAAGCTGATCCTGGCGCAGATGGATGAGCTGGAAGAGCGCCTGTCATCGCGCCAGAAAAAACCGGCCGGCCGCCTGCGTATCAATGCCGCCGTGCCGTTCATGCTGCATGGGGTCGTGCCGTATATCGCCGAATTTCGCAGCCTTTACCCGGATATCCAGTTGGAGCTCAACAGCGATGATTTGATCATCGACCTGCTGGAGCAAAGCACCGACATCGCCATTCGCATCGGCGCCCTTGCCGACTCGACCCTGCATGCGCGTTTCCTGGGCAGCACGCCGCTCCATGTTCTGGCCAGCCCCGGATACCTCAAGCAATACGGCACGCCGACGACCGTTGCCGAGTTGGCTGATCATACCTTGCTGGGCTTCACCCACACCGAGACCCTCAACCACTGGCCGCTGCGTCACGGCGAAGGTGACCGCTGGCTGATTCAGCCCGGCGTCAGCGCGTCCAGTGGCGAAACCCTGCGTCATTTGGCGCTGCAGGGGCAGGGCATTTGTTGCCTGTCGAATTTCATGACCGTCGATGACATCGACGCCGGCCGTCTGGTGCCCATATTGGAGGTATTCAACAGCGGTTATCGCCAGCCGATCCACGCGGTGTTCTATCGCAACTCGCAATTGGCACTGCGCATCCAGTGCTTCCTGGACTTTATTCAGGCCAAGCTGGCGCGGTATGCGCGCTGATTCGTGACCTGAGCGCAAGAGTGAATTGGGCCGCACGGGCTTATTCGGCAGTAGTGGGGGCTGGATACTGGGCGCATCACTTACCCAGTCAGGAGCAACCTCCATGAATGTATTCGTTACCGGTGCAGCAGGGTTTATCGGCGGTTCGATCGCCACCGGCCTGGTCAACGCCGGCCATCACGTCACCGGCCTCGTGCGCAGCGCCGAGCAAGCCGCCGAAATGACTGCCCTGGGCATCACGCCGGTGATCGGCACCCTCGACGACGCAGCGGTATTGACCGAGCAGGCGCAGAAGGCCGATGCGGTGATCAACGCCGCCAGCAGCGACCATCGCGGTGCCGTAGAAACCTTGCTGGCTGCCTTGAAAGGCTCAAACAAGCCGTTCCTGCACACCAGCGGTTCGAGCATCGTCGGCGATGCGTCGGGCGGCAAGGCCAGTGAAGTCATCTACTTTGAAGACAACCTGCCAGAGCCGACCGTCGACAAGGCCGCACGCGTGGCGATCGACAACCTGATCCTTGCGGCGGCCAATGACGGTGTGAATTCGGCGGTGATCTGCAACACCCTGATCTACGGCCACAGCCTGGGCGTAAAGCGTGACAGCGTGCAATTGCCACGCTTGCTCAAGCAGGCGCGCAAAAGCGGGGTAGTGCGCCATGTGGGCAGCGGGCAGAACATCTGGTCCAACGTGCATATTGAAGATGTGGTCGCCCTGTATCTGCTGGCGCTGACCAAAAACGTCCCGGGTACGTTCTACTTTGTGGAAAGCAGCGAAGCAGCATTCATCGACATGACCACGGCGATTGCCCAAGCGCTGAACCTGGGTAAACCACAGGATTGGTCATTGGCCGAGGCTGAGGCCGAGTGGGGGTATGAAATGGCCAACTATGGCTTGGGCTCCAATAGCCGAGTGCGCGGCAAGCACGCTCGTGAGCTGTTGGGTTGGGTGCCCAAGCGTACTTCGGTGGTGGAGTGGATTCGCGACGAGATGGTGTGATGTTCGCTTAGCACCGCGGTGCGGCCTTCGCGAGCAAGCCAGCTCCCACATTTGAATCTATTCACAGATCCAAATGTGGGAGCTGGCTTGCTCGCGAAAGGGGAGACTCGGTGTATCGGACCTGACACTTCACTAGCCCCACCCGCCGCAATTCCGTACCATCCCCCGCCTAATCCCCCGCAATTCCCTGGTACTCCATGAACCTCACCCGTCTGCGCGCCGACGCCCTGGCCGGCCTCACCACGTCTTTCGCCTTGCTGCCCGAATGCATCGCCTTTGCGCTGGTGGCTCATCTCAACCCGCTGATGGGCCTCTACGGTGCTTTCATCATTTGTACCCTCACCGCGTTGTTCGGCGGCCGCCCGGGCATGGTCTCGGGCGCCGCCGGTTCGATGGCGGTGGTGATCGTCGCGCTGGTGGTGCAACACGGCGTGGAGTATTTGCTGGCGACGGTACTGCTGGGCGGGTTGATCATGGTCGCTTTCGGCCTGCTGCGCCTGGGCAAGCTGGTGCGCATGGTGCCGCATTCGGTGATGCTCGGCTTCGTCAACGGCCTGGCGATCATCATTGCGCTGGCGCAACTGGAGCATTTCAAGAGCGGTGAAACCTGGCTCAGCGGCACGCCGCTGTACGTGATGGCCGGGCTGGTGGCGGCGACCATGGCCATTGTGTATCTGTTGCCCCGCCTGACCCGTGCCGTACCGCCAGCGCTGGTGGCGATTCTGGGTGTGGGCCTGGCGGTGTACCTGCTTGGCCTGCCGACGCGCACCTTGGGCGATATGGCGCACATCGCCGGTGGCTTGCCGACTTTCGCCCTGCCGCAGATCCCCTGGACCCTGGAAACCCTCGGCATCATCGCGCCCTACGCGTTTTTGATGGCGATGGTTGGCCTGTTGGAAACCTTGCTGACCCTCAACCTCACCGACGAAATCACCGAGACCCGTGGTTATCCTGACCGCGAAAGCGTGGCCCTGGGCGCGGCGAATATGGTCTCGGGCGTGTTTGGCGGCATGGGTGGTTGCGCGATGATCGGGCAAACCGTGATCAACCTCAGCTCCGGCGGGCGTGGGCGTTTCTCCGGGGTATTTGCCGGGGTGATGATTCTGTTGTTCATTCTGTTCCTGTCGCCACTGATCGAGCGGATCCCGCTGGCGGCGTTGGTGGGCGTGATGTTCGTGGTGTCGCAACAGACCTTCGCCTGGGCATCGTTGAGGGTGATCAACAAGGTGCCGCTCAATGATGTGCTGGTGATCATGGCGGTTACGATCATTACGGTGTTCACCGACCTGGCCACCGCCGTACTGTGCGGTATCGTCATCGCCGCGCTGAACTTCGCCTGGCAGCAGGCGCGGGAACTGTACGCCGATGAACACCTTGAGGCCGATGGCAGCAAGCTCTATCGGCTGCATGGCACGTTGTTCTTCGCCTCGACCACGCCGTTTTTGAATCAGTTCGACCCGGCCAACGACCCGGCCCAGGTCACACTGGATTGCCGTCACCTGAGCTTTGTCGACTATTCGGCGATTGCCGCCCTGATGACCCTGCGCGAGCGCTACACCAAGGCTGGCAAGCACCTGCGGGTGCTGCATTTATCCGAGCGCTGCAAAAAACTGCTCAAGCGCGCCAAGGTTCATCACGACTGATTGAGCCCCTGTGGCGAGGGAGCTTGCTCCCGCTGGCGTGCGAAGCGCGCCCAGGATTTTGGGGCCGCTGCGCAGCCCAGCGGGAGCAAGCTCCCTCGCCACAGGGGTGGAGCTGTAGCAGTTACGGGCCGACCAGGTCTTCCAGCTCCTGGGCGCGGGTCTGGGTCATGTCCAGCACGCAGCCTGAGCCGTTTACCTGATCAATCGTGCCGCCGGTGGCGCTGCCTGCGAAGGCGCAGTTGGCGTCGCGGTATTTGATCCACAGGCGCTGCACGTCTTGCAGTTGCTGTTTGCGCGGCCCTTCCTGGGCGGCGAGGGCGGTTTTGTAGGCGCGGTTCAGGCGGTCGTCCTGCACCTTGGTTTGCCGGGCGTTGCAATTGACCATGTCGGCGGTGGTATTGGCGCTGTCCATGCATTTTTTCAAGGCAGGGTTGTCGGCGGCATAAGCGCTGCTGCACAAGAGCAGGACGCTGGCGGCAATTGTGGTGCGAATCATGAGCGGGTTCCTGGGCAATGGATGCGCATTCTATGACTCAAGGGCAGCGACTGAGTTTCCGCCTTCTCTGATCTTCATGTAAGAACACCCCCCGAATTTTCATCCACCCATGTCGGGCATATCCCCAAGCGACAGCGCTTATCCGTGGGCGAAAATTACTTTCATGAAAATTGAAAATGCTCCTCGGGAATGATTTATGAGTTTCACAACCAATTCGACGTGACCCTTTCCGAGGAGTACCGCATGGCCGCATCACCGGGCTTCGGGCTGTTGGCATACGCTGCCATCGCCATCATTGCATTGATCGTGCTGATCGCACGCTACCGACTCAACCCCTTTATCGTGATTACCCTGGTGTCCATCGGCCTGGCGCTGATGGCCGGGATGCCGGCGGACACCATCATGGGCTCGTACGAGGCGGGTGTCGGCAAGACCCTGGGGCATATCGCCCTGGTGGTGGCGCTGGGCACCATGCTCGGCAAGATGATGGCCGAGTCGGGCGGCGCCGAACAGGTGGCGCGCACGCTGATCAACCGCTTCGGTGAGCGCAATGCCCACTGGGCGATGGTGTGTATTGCGTTTCTGGTGGGGCTGCCGCTGTTTTTCGAGGTCGGCTTTGTGTTGCTGGTGCCGATTGCCTTTACCGTGGCGCGGCGCGTGGGCGTGTCGATCCTGATGGTCGGGCTGCCGATGGTCGCCGGCCTGTCGGTGGTGCATGCGTTGGTGCCGCCGCACCCGGCGGCAATGATGGCGGTGCTGGCCTATAACGCCTCGGTCGGGCAGACGGTGCTGTATGCGATTTTGATTGGTATCCCCACGGCGATCATCGCGGGTCCCGTCTACGCCAAGTTCATCGTGCCGCACATCCATTTGCCGGCGCAAAACCCGCTGGAGCGCCAGTTCATCGAGCGTGAACCGCGTACACGCCTGCCCAGCTTTACGCTGACCATGGGCACCATCCTGTTGCCGGTGGTGCTGATGATGATCGGCGGCTGGGCCAACGTGATTTCTACGCCGGGCAGCGGTTTCAACCAGTTCCTGTTGTTTATCGGCAACTCGGTGATCGCCCTGTTGGTGGCGACCCTGGTGAGTTTCTGGACCTTGGGCCTGGCCCAGGGCTTCAACCGCGAGTCGATTCTCAAGTTCACCAACGAATGTCTGGCGCCGACCGCCAGCATTACCTTGCTGGTGGGCGCGGGCGGTGGTTTGAATCGCATCCTGGTGGACGCTGGTGTTACTCATGAAATCCTTGGCCTGGCCCATGCGTTCCAGTTGTCGCCGCTGGTGATGGGCTGGCTGTTCGCCGCGTTGATGCGTGTCGCCACCGGCTCGGCCACGGTGGCCATGACCACCGCGTCCGGGGTGGTCGCGCCGGTCGCCTTGGGCCTGGGTTATCCACACCCTGAATTGCTGGTGTTGGCGACCGGTGCAGGCTCGGTGATCTTTTCCCACGTGAACGACGGCGGCTTCTGGCTGATCAAGGAATACTTCAATATGACGGTCATCCAGACCTTCAAGACCTGGACCGTACTCGAGACCCTGATTTCGCTGGTCGCCTTCGGCCTGACCTACGGTCTGTCCCTTGTGTTATGAGCCTGTAACCCGGAGCCCCCATGGACATCCTCTATCAGATCCGCGCCCGCCAGGACACTTTCAGTGCCGGCGAAGGGCGTATTGCCAAGCTGATGCTTGAGGATGTGGGCTTTGCCGCGTCCGCCAGCCTGGAGGAACTGTCGCAACGGGCTGAGGTGAGTACCGCCACCTTGTCACGCTTCGCCCGCAGCGTGGGCTGCCGTGACTTGCGCGATTTGCGCCTGCAGTTGGCCCAGGCCAGCGGCGTGGGCAGCCGCTTCCTGGACCCGGCGGGCAAGCCAGAACAGTCAGCGTTTCATCGGCAGATTCTGGGGGATATCGAGGCGACGTTGCGTCAGCACCTTTCGGGCTTCAATCAGCGCAGCTTTGGCGATGCGGTCAAGCTGTTGGGCAAGGCTCGGATGATCCATGCGTTCGGCATGGGCGGGCCGTCGAGCCTGTGCAGCGATGAGTTGCAGGTGCGCCTGGTGCGTCTGGGCTATCCGATTGCCGCCAGCCACGACCCTGTGATGATGCGTGTCACGGCGGCGACCCTGGGGCCCGAACATGCCGTGATCGCCTGCTCACTCACGGGCCTGACCCCGGAGTTACTGGAGGTAGTGACGCTGGCGCGCAACTACGACGCGCGGATCATTGCCATCACCCTTGCCGATTCGCCGCTGGCGCAGTTGGCGGATGTCGTGCTGCCGCTGCAATCGGCGGAAACCAGTTTTATCTACAAGCCCACTGCGGCCCGCTACGGCATGCTGCTGGCTATCGACCTGCTCGCCACCGAGTTGGCGCTGGCCCTGCCGGACGACAACCAGGAACGCCTGCGCCGGATCAAACTGGCGCTGGACGATTACCGCGGCGGCCCTGGTAGCCTGCCGCTTGGAGATTGATATGAAGTACGACACGCTGATTCGCCAGGCGCTGATCATCGATGGCAGTAACACCCCAGGGTATGTCGCCGATGTGGGCGTGCAGGCAGGGCGCATCCGTACGATTGGCGACTTGTCCACAGCCCAGGCCGAGCAGATCATCGACGGCCATGGCCGGGTATTGGCACCGGGTTTTATCGACGTGCACACCCACGACGACACGGTAGTGATTCGCCAGCCGCAGATGCTGCCCAAGCTCAGCCAGGGCGTGACCACGGTGATTGTCGGCAACTGTGGTATCAGCGCTTCGCCGGTGAGTTTGCGCAGCGACCCGCCGGACCCGATGAACTTATTGGGCAACCGTGAGCAGTTCTGTTATCCGCGGTTCAGCGATTATCGCAACGCGGTGCAGGGCGCCCATCCGGCAGTGAACGTCGCGGCATTGATCGGTCACACGGCGCTGCGCAGCAACCATATGGACGACCTGCATCGCACCGCCACACCGTATGAAATCGCGGCCATGCGCGTGCAGTTGCAAGAGAGCCTGGAGGCCGGTGCCCTGGGGTTATCCACAGGCCTGGCCTATGCCAGCGCCTTCAACGCCAAGACCGATGAAGTGCTGCAGCTCGTTGAGGAGCTGACGGCCTACGGCGCGGTGTACACCACGCATTTGCGCAGTGAGTTCGAGCCAGTGCTGGAAGCAATGGATGAGGCGTTTCTGATCGGTCGACACGCCAGGGTGCCGGTGATCATTTCCCACCTTAAATGCGCCGGTGCCGGTAACTGGGGGCGCAGCCCGCAGCTGTTGGCGGCCCTGGAAGCAGCGGCAAAAGATCATCCGGTGGGTTGTGATTGCTACCCCTATGCCGCCAGCTCCTCGACCCTGGACCTCAAGCAGGTGACTGACGCGTTTCGCATCACCATCACTTGGTCCACACCGCACCCGCAAATGGGCGGGCGTGATTTGCAGGAGATTGCCGCCGAGTGGGGCGTTTCGCTGATGGATGCCGCCCGCCGTTTGCAACCTGCGGGGGCGGTGTACTACGGCATGGATGAGGCGGATGTACGGCGCATTCTTGCGCACCCATTGTCGATGGTGGGGTCGGATGGGTTGCCTGAAGATCCGTTTCCTCATCCGCGCTTGTGGGGCGCTTTCCCACGGGTGCTAGGGCATTTCAGCCGGGATGTCGGATTGTTCCCGTTGTACACGGCGATACACAAAATGACCGGGCTGTCGGCGGCGCGTTTCGGCTTGGCCCAAAGAGGAGAAATTCGCGAGGGGCACTGGGCTGACCTGGTGCTCTTCGACCCTGCGCGGGTGCGTGACATGGCGGATTTCAAGACGCCTCAGCGTGCGGCCGAAGGGATTGAGCGTGTGTGGGTAAACGGCGTCTTGAGCTACAGCGAAGGGCAGTCGAACACACGGCGTGCGGGTCGTTTTCTGGCGCGCAGCGGTGATTTGCGCCGAGGTTTTCAGCTTGGTGCGCGGGATGCGATCTGACAGTGCTCGGCCCGATAGCGTGTCTGAATATGGCCAATCAGCGCTTACAAAAAGCTAATTGATTGCAAAGGACGGCTCTCTAGCATGTGCAGGTCTTATTACGGAGAGCCTGTATGAACACTCAGCCTGTAAGCCCCAGCCAACTCGCTAACCGGGCCGGCAACGCCGTCATTTCATCTACCGTCACGTCGCCTGACGCCGCGGTGAATGAGGGCGTCGATGCGATGTCGGCGTTCCCTTTTCCGCGTGACACGATCAAAGGCTGGATCCAGGAAAAAGTCTGGAACCTGACCAATCAATGGATCGACCCCGACAAGGTATACCTGCATCAGTTTTCTCCTGCCAACAGTACCCACACAGGCAGCGCCGTGACCGGGTGGGAACATCGCGGAGTTCCCGAGTCGTCCATGACGCTGACCGATGCCGTGGCCAGTGATTTTTTCTCGGCGGAACGCTACGGCACGGCCGGCAAGGCTCAGGCGCTGGCGCATTTCGTGTCTTCGAATACCAGCCCGTTTTCGTTGCTGGACAGCGAAAGTGTGCCGGATTTTTTCAGCCGGCTGGGCAAGTTCATTTTCGACCGGACGGGGCCGGGATACCTCTACTCGAAAATTCACGATGACGTGCCCAACGCCGTGGAGACCTGGCGTGATCTGGACGCCGCCTATGGCCTGTACCTGGATGGGCCGGGAAGGGGCACCTACGACGCCGGCAACCAACTGCGCATGAAGCCCAGCGAGCTGTTGAACCTGGTGCGTGAGGGGGACCTGCAGAAAAAGGTGATGACCAGGCTGGACAATTTTTGGATGCAGCACGGCGACGAGTGGCGGATGCTGGCCAAGCAACAGTTCGTGATGGAGGCCCGGGCCGCGCGCGCCCTCAACCAACAAGACTCCAGCCAGGGCCTTAGCCCGCAGGCTTATGCCGAGGTGATGAAAGCGGCGGCGTCAGGTGTACCGCTCGAGGGGCCGATGTCCAAGGCCCAGTTACAGGCGCAGACGACGCCGGGTCCGGACACCAGGGTGTTTTGCTTCGATATCAATGGTTATAAGTCCAATGACATCCTGCGCTTCATCTCCAAGAGTGGTACCGAAACCCTCTATGTCCCCGGCGCAAAACCCGCGATCCAGACTTTCAAGGACCGAGCCGCCGTGGACCAGTGGGTGCTCGAACAAAGCAAGGACCCCGCCAAAGCCAAGGTGCTGGAGGAACATTTCTCGCTGCGTGATCGTCAGCAGGGCGTGTTTGGCGCCCTGAGTGCCAACGGCGTGGACGTCACCCTGGCCAAGCTGGGTGCAGGCACCCAGGCAGCGAATGACAGTGTTATCGATACTTTGAATTATCCAATCGGCGGGGACGTGTTTTCCTTCATGGCCAGCCAGACACGCCAACGCATCGACAATGATGCAGACACCGAAATGAAATCCAACGCCGAAGTGCGCAAGGACGACGCACTGGCTCTGTTGCAAGCCGGCAACGCAATATTCTCCATCCCCATGGCCTTGCTCGGGCCTATTGGTCTGGCGCTTGGCGCCGTCTCTTACACGGCACAGGTAGGAATGGAAATCGACCAGGCCGTGGAGGGTGACACTCAGGCCGAGCGCAAGAATGGGCTGCATTCGGCTGTGATGGACGTCGCGACGATGGCTTTTTTTCACGCCCTCGGCAAGGCCGGCCCTTCCACGGCCGATCCCGCTGTCGAGTCCGGCGCTCAACCGACGACGGCGCAAAAGCCGTTTTTCAACTATCGCCGCGTGAACGGGCAGATCGGTGTGCTGATGAGTCCGACCGAACCTGCGCGGCTACCCGAAAAACCAGCAAACGGGTTGAATCCTGCGTGGGACCCATCCATGGAGATTTACCTGCAAGGGGGGGCCAAGCGTCCCTCAGTGCAGCCCCGTTATGAGATCGTCGAGGAGGGCCCGTCTACGGCGAAGAAGCCCAAACTCGAGGACTCGGAAAACGAACTGTCGGAGAATGAGGAGTCGCCGTCTTCGGTGGTTTCCGATGCCACGTCCTCCGGGGATTACGAGCCGTACGACGATAGCAACGTGCTCAAGGTCAATCCGTTCAAGGCCGGCGTCCAGGTGCCTGATGGTGGGTATTTCAACAGTCGAGGCATGATTGAACGTACCGATATACCCAAGTTGTACCGCGTCGAAAAGGCGGATCGCGTAGAGCGTCGCGGTGATCCGGCAAATTATGGTTTTCGGGACTCAAACTTCTTTTCCGGGCCTGCAAAAATGATGGACGGCAATGTCGTGATGGCGTCTCGCTCAAAGGCGGCGGCGATACATTTTGGTGATGCTGCACTCGGCGGCAAGTACCACCTTTACGAAATCGACAGTCGCGGTGTTCCCGTCGTCTCTTTCAACGAAAATATCGAGGTAAACCCGCAGTTCGTCGAGGCTCGCCAGTGTGTGGCGCCTGGCACCATCGAGCGGATGCGCAAGTCGGGCCACTTGAATCAGTTTGAAGAAAGTTCCTATGAGTTCGATGAAGTGCATGTGGACAATGATCAACTGTCGAGCGCAAGGATCAGGGAAATTCACCATCATTGAGCGTGTTCACTTTGAGCGTTTGCTGAGCTAGGGTGGTCGCTCGCCAGCAACGAGCGACCGGCACTTGGAGAGTTATATGCACTTAGGAAAAGTCACCCCCATCCTGCGGATTTTCGACGAGGCCAAGGCGTTGGAGTTCTACGTCGATTTCCTGGGGTTCAAGGTCGATTGGCAGCATCGCTTCGAGGCGAATTTTCCGTTGTACGTGCAAGTGTCGCTGGGGGAGTGTGTGCTGCACTTGTCCGAGCATCATGGCGATGCTTCGCCAGGGGCGGCTGTGCGGGTCCAGGCCCAAGGGGTCGATGCGTATCAGCAGCAATTGCTGGGCAAGGAATACCGGTATGCCAAGCCTGGGGTGGAAGACACGCCGTGGGGGACACGGGAGATGAGCATCAGAGACCCGTTTGGGAATCGATTGGTGTTTGTTGAGGAGAGCGAGGGCTGATTATCCCATGGGCTGTTCGCAGGTAAGGCCCTTGTGGCGAGGGAGCAAGCTCCCTCGCCACAATAGTTGTGGGGCTACACCCGGAAATGACTGACCATCTGCTGCAACTGGCTACCCAGGCGTGCCAGTTCAACACTCGATTTGGCTGTCTCATCACTGGCCGTAGCGGTCTGCTCAGACACGTCACGCACGTTCACGATACTGCGGCTGATCTCTTCCGCCACGGCGCTCTGTTGTTCGGCGGCTGCGGCAATCTGCTGGTTCATCGACTGGATATTCGACACGGTGCGGGTGATGTTTTCCAAGGATACCCCGGCCTTGCGCGTCAGTTCGACGCTGCTGTCGGTGAGGCTGCGGCTGTTGTTCATCACGCTGGCGACTTGTTGGGTGCCGTTCTGTAAGCCGGCCACCAGGCCTTCGATTTCCTCGGTGGACTTCTGTGTACGCTGCGCCAGGCCACGCACTTCGTCGGCGACCACAGCAAACCCACGGCCGGCTTCTCCGGCACGCGCAGCTTCAATGGCGGCGTTAAGTGCCAGCAGGTTGGTCTGTTCGGCCACGGCCTTGATCACGTCCATCACGCTGCCGATCTTGTTGCTCTCTTGTTGCAGGTGCGTCATGGCGTCGGTGGAGCGCGCCACTTCGGCCGCCAGGCGTTCGATCTGGGCGATGGCTTCAGCCACCACTTTATCGCCTTCGCGGGCCTGGCCGTCAGCGTCGGAAGCGGCTTGGGAAGCCTGTTCGGCATTGCGCGCAACTTCCTGCACGGTGGCGGTCATTTCATGCATGGCGGTGGCGACCTGATCGGTCTCGATCTTCTGGCTGTTCACGCCGGCGCTGGTTTGCTCGGTCACGGCTGACAACTCTTCGGCGGCGCTGGCGATCTGAGTGACGCCGTCGCGAATGCCGCTGATCAGCTCGCGCAGGGTGGTGCCCATGCGCTGGATGCCTTGCTGCAACACGCCCAGTTCGTCGCGACGGGTCACCTGGATATTGTGGCTCAAGTCGCCCGAAGCGATGCGCTCCACCACGGCCAGGGTGTCCTGGATCGGGCGGGTGATCTGGCGGGTGATCACCCACGCGGCAATCACGCCGACCAACAGGGCCAGCAAGGTGCTGATCAGTTGCAGGCTGCGGGCCTGGGTGCTTTCGGCGTCGCGACGTTCCAGTTGGATGTCGTACAGCTTGTCGCTGATCGTCACGATGTCGGCGCCCTGGGTGGTCATTTCGGCACGGGCGGTGACGATATTGGCATTGGCCGCCTTGTAGCTCTGCACGGCGCTGCGGTAGGCGCCTAGCGCGGTTTCCAGTGCGGACAATGCGCTTTGCTGGCCAGTACCGAAGGCAACGCTGAGGCCTTTCAAACCGGCGACAGCTTTTTCCAGCTGTGTAGCCGCGCGGGCTTCGGTTTCTGCGTTGGGGCTATTGGTATAGCCGCGCACTTCGTAGCGAGCCTGCAGGAATTCGTTCTTGGCCTGGGTCACGGCCAGGAACTGCGTGAAGCGTTCCGGGCTGTCGGGTGACTGCTGCACACTGGCTTCCAGCGCATTGATTTGCGCGTTCGCAATGTCGGCCTTGGCGCCCATGACATCGCGCGCAGCGTTGCCATTGCGGTAGGCCTCGCGCATTTTGTTCAGGGACTGGCGGTAAGCGGTAATGACGGCTTTCTGCTCATTGAGCAGCTTGAGGTTTTCCGGGCTCTTGAAGCTGTCGAGCAGCTTCTGTTGCTGGGCGGCGAAGGCATCGAGGCTGGTCTGCACGTTCTGCGCCACAGCTTCGTCGCCATTGGCCAGCATGTATTGCAAGCGCACGATACGCAGCTTGGTCAGCGAGGCATTGAGCTGGGTGATGTCGCTCATCCAATTGCTACGGTCGATCAAGCCGCCCAGGCTGGTCCAGCCAGTGAGTGCCAGGATCGAGGTGAGGACCAGCACCAGGCCGAAGCCCAGGCCGAGTTTGAGATTGACGCTGATGTTACCGAACCAGCTGTTCATCGAAAGCTCCTTGAAGAGTGATGTCTGTCTGCTGGACGGTGTGTTTTTGTTTGAGCCAGCCAAGATGTGTAGGGCTGTATCGGCGGGAAAGGATGATTCTGAAATACTTTTATTGTTCGTCGACGAAGGGTCGCCGGCGCGCAACGGCGATGCCGGGGTGGGGCTGATCACGGCCCGCTCATGTGTGCTAGTCTGCGGGCCCTTTTAGTTCTGGGCGGCGCGGGAAACCGTGGCGTCCTACAGCGGAGCCTCTTCATGTCCGAAGTTAATCTGTCCACCGACGAAACCCGCGTCAGCTACGGTATCGGCCGTCAGTTGGGCGACCAACTGCGCGACAACCCGCCACCGGGCGTCAGCCTGGACGCGATCCTGGCCGGCCTGACCGACGCATTCGCAGGCTCGCCAAGCCGTGTTGACCAAGAACAAATGGCGGCCAGCTTCAAGGTGATCCGCGAAATCATGCAAGCCGAAGCCGCTGCCAAGGCCGAAGCTGCAGCGGGCGCTGGCCTGGCTTTCCTGGCAGAAAACGCCAAGCGTGATGGCATCACCACCCTGGCTTCCGGCCTGCAATTTGAAGTGCTGACGGCCGGTACCGGCGCCAAGCCGACCCGTGAAGACCAAGTGCGTACTCACTACCACGGCACCCTGATCGACGGCACTGTGTTCGACAGCTCCTACGAGCGCGGCCAGCCTGCAGAATTCCCGGTGGGTGGCGTGATCGCCGGCTGGACCGAAGCCCTGCAACTGATGAATGCCGGCAGCAAATGGCGCCTGTACGTGCCGAGCGAACTGGCTTACGGCGCTCAAGGCGTTGGCAGCATCCCGCCGCACAGCGTTCTGGTATTCGACGTCGAGCTGCTCGACGTTCTGTAAGGCCTGCTGGTTACCTGTTGGGACGAACGCGTTCGCCCCAACAGGTATTTGCCAGTTTCTTCATGGATGGAACTTGCCATTCAAGTCGGTCGCCGGGCGCAACGCTCGTGCATAGCAGAACAGAAACAGATTCCTCACCACTTCCTTCAGCACCCCAGGCTCACTGGAACTCAGGCCGTTCACGTCCAGATCGCCCTGGTCCTGCAGCTCGTTCAGCGCTTCTTCCTCAAGCACCGCACAGACTTCACCGGTTTCCCGATGCAGGATTCGCAGGTAAGGGTGGGGGCGATCCAGCCAGGCATCTATCAAATAAGTCATGGTCGTTCTCCTTGATGGGTTTCAATGAGAATAATTCTTATTCGTAGAATAGCAAGCGTCTATTGGCAATTTCTGGGTTTTTCTGTGTGGGTATTGCGTTCGATCAACGCAGAGGGCGAAACGCCATCCCGCGGCGGGCGCGGGATGGAATGCAGCAGGTTCAGACTTTGCGCACGAACTCGGACTTGAGTTTCATCGGGCCGATCCCGTCGATCTTGCAGTCGATATCGTGGTCGCCGTCGCACAGGCGGATGTTCTTGACCTTGGTGCCGACCTTGACCACCAGGGAAGTGCCCTTGACCTTGAGGTCCTTGATCACGGTGATGGTGTCGCCATCCTGCAGGACGTTGCCCACAGAGTCTTTCTTCACGGTCTCATCGCCGACCACTTCGGCCTCGCCGTTGGCGGACCACTCATGGGCGCATTCCGGGCAGACCAGTTGGGCGCCGTCTTCGTAGGTGTATTCGGAATTGCATTTTGGGCAGGGTGGCAACGTGCTCACTAAAGCTCCTAGAAAGTCAGGGATGGCTAAAAGTCGCACATTATATAGGGTTTTAAACGCGGGTGGGGTTGGACTCGTCCTAATGTGGGAGCTGGCTTGCCTGCGATAGCGGCAGTGAATTCACTCCCGTCATCGCAGGCAAGCCAGCTCCCACATTAAACAGCGCGGAATCAGTGAGTACGGGCGACCGCAAACTCACTCAGCTCGACCAGGGCATCCCGGTATTCACTGGCCGGCAGCGCTTCCAGGCATGTGATCGCCCGCGCCACGTAGTCACGCGCCAGTTGCGCGGTGTACTCCAGGGAGCCCGAGGCTTCTACGGCGGCACGGATGGCTTCCAGGTCTTCGATCCCGCCTTTCTGGATCGCCTTGCGCACCAGGGCAGCCTGTTCCGGCGTGCCTTCGCGCATGGTGTAGATCAGCGGCAAGGTCGGCTTGCCCTCGGCCAGGTCGTCACCGACGTTCTTGCCCAGGGTTTCAGCGTCGCCCTTGTAGTCGAGCAGGTCATCCACCAGTTGGAACGCCACGCCCAGGTGATCACCGAACGTGCGCAGGGCCTCGGCCTGTTCGGCGGTGGCGCCACACAGCGCGGCTGCACTGTGGGTAGAGGCTTCGAAGAGCATCGCGGTTTTGCCGCGAATCACTTCCATATAGGTTTCTTCAGTGGTGCTGGCATCGCGGACTTTGGACAGTTGCAACACTTCGCCTTCGGCGATGATGCGTGTGGCCTGTGAAAGAATCTTCATCACGGGCATCGAGCCCAGTTCCACCATCATTTCGAACGAGCGCGAATACAGGAAGTCGCCCACCAACACGCTGGGCGCATTGCCCCACATCGCGTTTGCGGTCTCGCGACCACGGCGCATACCGGACATGTCGACCACGTCGTCATGCAGCAGGGTGGCGGTGTGCAGGAATTCGATCGTGGCGGCCAGTAGGCGCAGGTCATCGCCTTGACGGCCCAGGGCCTTGCCGCACAGCAACACTAATAAAGGACGCAGGCGTTTGCCGCCCGCCGACGTAATGTAGTCGCCAATTTTGGAGACCAGCGGCACTTTAGACGTCAGCTGCTGCTTGATGATGCCGTCGACGGCGCTAAAATCGTCCGCGACCGCGCGGTAGAAAGCTTGGGGTTGCATCAGCGACAGTCGCTCCAGAAGGGTTGCGCGGCATGCTAGGACCCTGACCCCCGGGTGTCAAGGCGCGATAGACGGCCCCTTGCAAGCCTCCCATAGCTTGCGTACAATCGCGCACCCTGAACTTCCTGGGCAGCACCTGCCTTACGCAATTGCATTCGGGACGTCCATCCCATGCAGCCATGCCAGCCAATACCTCTTCTTATAAAGCGCTGGGTGAGCAGGATTATCGGAGAAATACCATGTCGTACGCAGTAATTGTTACTGGTGGCAAGCAATACAAAGTCGCCCCAGGTGAATACCTGAAGATCGAGAAACTGGAAGTCGCTACTGGCGAATCCGTTACTTTTGATCGCGTTCTGTTGGTCGCCAATGGCGATGACGTGAACATCGGCGCTCCAGTTGTTGCTGGCGCTACCGTTGTGGCTGAAGTGATCTCCCAAGGTCGTCACGATAAAGTCCGCATCATCAAGTTCCGTCGTCGTAAGCACCACATGAAGCGTATGGGCCACCGCCAGTGGTACACCGAGATCAAAATCACCGGTATTCAGGCTTAATTTCAGCCTAATTCCTCACTAGGAGAATTGACTCATGGCACACAAAAAAGCTGGTGGTAGTACCCGTAACGGTCGCGACTCAGAAGCCAAACGCCTTGGCGTGAAGATGTATGGCGGCCAGAAAATCATTCCGGGCAACATCATCGTGCGTCAGCGCGGCACCCAATTCCACGCCGGTTACGGTGTTGGCATGGGTAAAGATCACACCCTCTTCGCTAAAATCGAAGGCGTGATCAAGTTCGAAGTAAAGGGCGCGTTCAACCGCCGTTACGTGAGCGTTGTCGCAGCTTAATTGCGAGATCGCTGGAAAAGCCCTGTCTTGCGACGGGGCTTTTTCGTTTGTGGAGTGAGTCTCTTGCAAAGCTGTTTGTGATGAGCTCAGGCGCAGGTTTGCGGTCGCTGATTGAGGTCGCTGCGCTCATTTTTGCAAGAGTCTTATGTCTTGGTTTCTTAAGCTCGTCCATGCGGCGAGAGGCGTTTTGTTATGAAGTTCGTTGATGAAGTTTCCATCCGAGTAAAAGCAGGCGACGGCGGTAACGGTTGCATGAGTTTCCGTCGCGAAAAATTCATCGAAAACGGTGGCCCGAACGGCGGTGACGGCGGTGACGGCGGTTCCATCTACATGATGGCCGACGAAAACCTCAACACCCTGGTCGACTACCGTTACACCCGGCACTTCGATGCCGAGCGTGGCTCCAACGGCGGCAGCACCGACTGCACCGGTAAAAAAGGTGAAGATCTGGTACTGCGCGTACCGGTCGGCACCACGATCATCGACTCTGCGACCCAGGAAGTGATTGGCGACCTGACCAAGGCCGGCCAGAAGCTGATGGTTGTGCAGGGCGGTTGGCACGGTCTGGGTAACACCCGATTCAAGTCCAGTACCAACCGTGCACCGCGCCAGACCACGCCGGGCAAGCCGGGCGAGCAGCGCGACCTGAAGCTGGAAATGAAAGTACTGGCGGACGTGGGCCTGCTGGGTCTGCCGAACGCGGGTAAAAGTACCTTCATTCGCTCGGTGTCGGCTGCCAAGCCGAAAGTCGCCGACTACCCGTTCACCACCCTGGTGCCAAACCTGGGCGTGGTCAGCGTCGACCGCTGGAAAAGCTTCGTAGTCGCCGACATTCCTGGCTTGATCGAAGGCGCTTCCGACGGTGCTGGCCTGGGCATCCGCTTCCTCAAGCACTTGTCCCGCACCCGTTTGCTGCTGCACCTCGTCGACATGGCGCCGCTGGATGACACCAGTGCCGCCGATGCTGCCGAAGTCATCGTCAGCGAACTGACCAAGTTCAGCCCGGCCCTGGCCGAGCGCGATCGCTGGTTGGTACTGAACAAGTGCGACCAGATTCTTGAAGAAGAGCACGAAGAGCGCGTCAAGGAGATCGTTGATCGCCTGGAGTGGGAAGGTCCGGTCTACGTCATCTCGGCCATCGCCAAAGAAGGCACCGAGCGCCTGACCCGCGACATCATGCGTTACCTGGAAGACCGTGCCGACCGCCTGGCGGCCGACCCGGTGTACAAGGCCGAACTCGCCGAGCTCGACCAGCAGATCGAAGACGAAGCCCGCGCCCAGTTGCAGGCCCTGGACGACCAGCGTGCTCTGCGCCGCAGCGGCGTGAAGTCGGTCCACGACATCGGCGACGATGATTGGGACGAAGAAGACGTGGATGATGAAGACGGTCCGGAAATCATTTACGTGCGTGACTGATCCGTTGCGATAAACTTGAACGCCGCTCTCTGGAGCGGCGTTTTGGTATCCGGGTATAACGTTATGGGCAGCGCTGGGTCGCGCGGCCCTCACTCTAAGGTTGAAGATGATGCGGAGCAAAGTGACAGGTGCGCAGCGCTGGGTCGTGAAAATCGGCAGTGCGCTGTTGACGGCGGATGGCAAAGGTCTGGATCGCGCAGCCATGAGCGTCTGGGTCGAGCAGATGGTGGCCTTGCATGAAGCAGGCGTTGAGTTGGTGCTGGTGTCGTCCGGAGCGGTTGCCGCCGGGATGAGCCGCCTCGGCTGGACCGCGCGACCCAGCGCGATGCATGAACTGCAAGCCGCTGCCGCCATCGGCCAGATGGGCCTGGTGCAAGCCTGGGAGTCCAGCTTTGCCGAGCACGGCCGCCACACGGCGCAGGTGTTGCTGACCCACGACGACCTGTCCGACCGCAAGCGTTACCTCAACGCCCGCAGCACCTTGCGCGCGCTGGTGGAGCTCAAGGTCATCCCGGTCATCAACGAGAACGACACTGTGGTCACCGACGAAATCCGCTTCGGTGACAACGACACCCTGGCCGCCCTGGTAGCCAACCTGGTAGAGGCTGACCTGTTGGTGATCCTCACCGACCGCGATGGCATGTTCGACGCCGACCCGCGCAACAACCCCGATGCCCAGCTTATCTATGAAGCCCGCGCCGACGACCCGGCGCTGGATGCGGTCGCCGGCAGTGTCGGTGGTGCCCTGGGCCGTGGCGGCATGCAGACCAAACTGCGCGCCGCTCGCCTGGCCGCGCGTTCCGGTGCCCACACCATCATCGTCGGCGGGCGCCTGGAGCGCGTGCTTGATCGCCTCAAGGCCGGTGAGCGCATCGGTACGCTGCTGTCGCCGGAACGCGGCATGCTGGCGGCGCGCAAGCAATGGTTGGCCGGGCACCTGCAAACCCGTGGCACGCTGGTGCTGGATGCGGGGGCCGTATCGGCCTTGTCCCAAGGCAACAAGAGCTTGCTGCCGGTGGGTGTGAAGTTGGTGCAGGGCAGCTTCCGCCGTGGCGAGATGGTGGTGTGCGTTGCGCCAGACGGTCGCGAGATTGCGCGCGGCCTGGCCAATTACAGCGCCCTGGAAGCACAGAAGATTATTGGACAATCTTCCGACGCCATTGTCGGACTCTTGGGCTATATGGCGGAACCGGAACTGGTTCACCGCGACAACCTGATCCTGGTTTAACCATAGGAAATACACGATGCGCGTGATGAAGGGATTGCTCGGCCTGCTGTTGGCCATGCCGCTGCTGGCTTCGGCCGAAGAAGTCGGCCAGGTGTCGACGGTGTTCAAGTTCGTCGGCCCCAACGACCGGATTGTGGTTGAAGCGTTTGACGACCCCAAGGTCGATGGCGTGACCTGCTACTTGTCGCGTGCCAAGACCGGCGGGGTAAAGGGCGGCCTGGGTCTGGCTGAAGACCGTGCCGAAGCCTCGATCGCTTGCCGCCAGGTGGGCCCGATCCACTTCAAGGGTGAGCTCAAGGACGGCGACGAAGTGTTCAAGGAGCGCACCTCGCTGGTATTCAAGACCATGCAGGTGGTGCGTTTCCTCGACAAGAAGCGCAACACCCTGGTGTATCTGGTCTATAGCGACCGTTTGATCGAAGGCAGCCCGCAGAATGCGGTGACGGCAATTCCGATTCTGCCATGGCCGACCGCTCAGTAACCTGCAGGCGAGTTTTGTCACCGGCGTCTATGATTGCAGCTTTGCCGGTTGTAAGCTCCGAAGGGCTGCAATGCAAAGAACATGGGATATCTGGAGTTCGTCATGAGTGCTTTCCACGATCTGAAACTCAAAGCCCTGGACGGACAAGCGCTACCGCTGGCGCCTTTCAAGGGCCAAGTTGTGCTGGTGGTCAATGTTGCGTCCAAATGTGGTTTGACCCCGCAATACGCGGCGTTGGAAAACCTCTATCAGCAGTACAAGGACCAAGGGTTCACAGTGCTCGGCTTGCCATGCAACCAGTTTGCAGGCCAGGAGCCGGGCACCGAGGAGCAGATTCAGCAGTTCTGCAGCCTGAACTACGGCGTGACCTTTCCACTGGGCAGCAAGATCGAGGTCAACGGGCCTGATCGGCACCAGTTGTACCGTTTGCTGGCGGGCGAGGGCGCTGAATTCCCCGGGGATATCACCTGGAACTTCGAGAAATTCCTGTTGGGTAAGGATGGCCGTGTACTTGCGCGCTTCTCACCACGCACGCCCCCGGAAGACCCCTCCATCATCCAGGCCATCGAAAAAGCCTTGAGCTGACGTCAGTGAAGGCCTGATCGTTCCTACGCTCTGCGTTGATCGTTGATCGTTCCCACGCTCTGCGTGGGAATGCCACCCTGGGCGCTCCGCGTCCCGCTTTTACTCCTTAATCATTTAGATCAATAGTGCTACTCAGCGCTGCAAGCTCTCCATATTATCTGCATCATAAATTCACTCTCCCGTGGAGCGTTCCATGCCCGTCCAAGCCTTGTTCAAACCCTTCCAGCTCGGTGCATTGCAACTGTCGACCCGCGTGGTCATGGCGCCCATGACTCGCTCGTTCTCCCCTGGCGGCGTACCCAATTCCAAAGTCGTTGAGTACTACCGCCGCCGTGCCGCTGCCGGTGTGGGCTTGATCATCACTGAAGGCACCGTGGTCGGGCACCCAGCCTCCAATGGCTACCCCAACGTGCCGCATTTCTACGGTGAAGCCGCCTTGGCTGGCTGGAAGAAAGTGGTCGATGCAGTCCACGCCGAAGGCGGCAAGATTGTTCCGCAGCTGTGGCATGTGGGCAGTGTGCGCCGTATGGGCACTGAGCCTGATGCCAGCGTGCCGGCTTATGGCCCGATGGAAAAGCTCAAGGACGGCAATGTCGTTGTGCACGGCATGACCAAACAGGACATCAAGGACGTGATCAACGCCTTCGCCCAGGCCGCCAAGGATGCCCAGGCCATCGGCATGGACGGCGTGGAAATCCACGGTGCCCACGGCTACCTCGTGGACCAGTTCTTCTGGGAAGGCAGCAACCAGCGCACCGACGAATACGGTGGCAGCCTGGCCAACCGTTCGCGCTTCGCCATTGAGCTGATCCAGGCCACCCGCGCCGCTGTCGGCCCGGACTTTCCGATCATCTTGCGTTTCTCCCAGTGGAAGCAGCAGGACTACACCGCGCGCCTGGTGCAAACCCCTGAGGCGTTGGGTGAGTTTCTCAAGCCACTGTCTGACGCTGGCGTGGATATTTTCCACTGCTCCACCCGTCGTTTCTGGGAGCCGGAATTTGAAGGCTCCGACCTTAACCTCGCCGGTTGGACGCGTCAGCTAACCGGTAAGCCAACCATCACAGTAGGCAGCGTGGGCCTGGATGGCGAGTTCCTGCAGTTCATGGTCAACACCGACAAAGTTGCCCAGCCTGCCAGCCTGGAGAAACTGCTGGAGCGCCTGAACAACGATGAGTTCGACCTCGTGGCAGTGGGCCGTGCCTTGCTAGTGGACCCGGATTGGGCGGTGAAGGTGCGCGAAGGGCGCGAGAGTGACATCTTGCCCTTCAGTCGTGAGGCGTTGATGACTCTGGTGTGAGCGGTAAGAGGGCGGGCACCGGTTGGCCGTCCTCGCATACCCCGCGCAACTGGCGCTCGAACTGCTCGATAATCGCCGGCCAGCCCTGACGGCTGGCATGTTGTCGGGCATTCAAGCGCACTCTGCGCAACGTTTCGCGCTCCTCCAGCAGCCAGATGGCCGCGTCGCAAAATGCGTCTTCATCCCCAGGCATCGACAGTGCGCCGCTATAGCCATGGCGCAGATGCTGGCTCGCGGCGGCCTGGTCGTAAGCCACCACGCCCAGGCCAGACGCCATCGCTTCAAGCACCACATTGCCGAAGGTTTCGGTCAGGCTGGGGAACAGGAACAAATCCCCTGAGGCGTAATGCCTTGCCAGCTCTTCGCCGCGCTGCGTTCCGCAGAACACTGCATCGGGCAAATCGTGTTCCATCGACGAGCGCTGGGGGCCATCACCGACCACAATCAGCTTCATGCGCCGCATTGGATAGGCAGCCTGCAAGGCATCAAAGCAGCGCTTGAGCAGCCTCAGGTTCTTCTCTTGGGCCAGGCGTCCCACATGCAGCACAGCAATATCGTGGTTCTCCAACCCCCAATTTTCACGCATGGCGTTATCGCGTTTGGCCGGGTGGAACAATTGGCTGTCGACACCCCGGGATAACATATCCAGACGCTCAAAATGCCGGCGCTCCAGCTCCAGGCGCTGGCTGGCGCTCGGTACCAGGGTCAGGCTCGAGCGGTTATGAAACCAGCGCAGGTAATGGGTGACCACGCGGCTCAACAGGCTCAAGCCATACTGGTTCGAATACTGCTGAAAGTTGGTATGAAAGCCGCTGACTACGCCGATCCCCAGGCGCCTCGCAGCGCGCAGCGCCGAGAGCCCCAGCGGCCCTTCCGTGGCGATATACAGCACATCCGGGCGTTGCCGCGTCCAGCGGCGCAGCAACTTGCGCATTGACGATTGGCCCCATTGCAAGCCTGGATAGCCCGGCAGTGGCCAGCCGCGGCACAGCAGCAGTTCATCGTCGCTGGAGCGGTTTTGGTCGGCACTCTGGCGTGGGCGTACCAGCTCGACCTGATGACCGCGTGAACGCAAACCCTCGCACAGGCGGCCAAGGGTATTGGCCACCCCGTTGATTTCCGGCGGGAAGGTTTCGGTAATGAGGGTGATGTGAAGCGAGGCTGTCGTCATGACTCACAGTGTCTGCGTGGGCCATGTCGTCATTGTGTCAGGGCGATGATGGATTTATGACTTGGCCACCGCCGGCTGCGCCATCGCTTCGGCGCCTTGCTCCCGCACCCAGAACAGCGTCGCCCCGGCCACCGCCGCTGGCATCATCAACAGGTTGACCACCGGCACCAGCAGTACCAGGTAGACAATGCCGCCAAAACTCATGCTCTGCCAGCGTTTCTGGCGCAGCCACGCGAGCATTTCGTTCCAGCCCAGCTTGTGGTTGTCGGCCGGGTAGTCGATGTACTGGATCGCCATCATCCACACGCCAAACAGCAGCCACAACGGCGCTGCGATCAGGTTGACCACCGGGATGAACGACAGGATGAACAGGCCGATGGCGCGCGGCAGGAAGTAACCCAGCTTGCGCATCTCCCGCGCCAGGGTGCGCGGGACCATGGCAGCCAGCTCACCCCAACTGAACGGCGGGAAGTCGTCGGTGCCACGTACCACGACCTCGACCTTCTCGGCGAGAAACCCGTTGAACGGCGCGGCGATAATATTGGCGAGCATGGTGAAGGTGAAAAACACCATCAGCACCACCAGCACGACAAACAGCGGCCACAACAGGTAATTCAAAAAGCCTAGCCAGTGGGGCAGCGTCGGCATCAAGCTGTCGACCCACAGGCTGAACTGATGGCCGGCGAAATAGATCAATCCGACGAACAGCACCAGGTTGATCGCCAACGGCAACAGCACAAACAGGCGCAGGCCTGGGCTCAACACCAGTTTGAGGCCTTCACGCAGGTATTGCGGGCCGGAAAGAGCAGGGGCGGGCATGGGGTACTCCGAGCAAAATGGCGAACGCGCCGACCTTACCGGCTTTGCACCTGATGTGAAAGCGCGGGCAGGTAGGCGACATCCAGGGTTACAAAGGTGTCGATTAGCTTGATTGCACGCATAGAGAACACCTATGAGCTGGATTGTTATTGCGTATTTCCTTAATCTTGCCCCCCTCGATACGCTGCACCCATTATTTTCAGGACCTGGCGAGTCAAAGCCTTCCCCAAGTGCTTCGCCGTCCTTTTTTATTCCCGCCGCCCTGTGGTCCGGGCGGTCGGTAGGAGTGAGTCATGTCTGATACCCGTCATTCCCGAGTGATTATTCTCGGTTCCGGCCCTGCCGGTTACAGCGCCGCTGTCTACGCTGCCCGGGCCAATCTCAAGCCGTTGCTGATCACCGGCATGCAGGCGGGCGGTCAGTTGACCACCACTACTGAAGTCGACAACTGGCCGGGCGATGTCCATGGCTTGACTGGCCCGGTGCTCATGGAACGCATGAAAGAGCACGCCGAGCGCTTTGAAACCGAGATCGTCTTCGACCATATCAACCAGGTCGACTTCTCGAAAAAGCCTTACAGCCTGACCGGTGACAGCGGTGTGTACACCTGCGATGCACTGATCATTGCCACTGGTGCCAGTGCGCGTTACCTGGGCCTGCCGTCGGAAGAAGCGTTCATGGGCAAGGGTGTTTCCGCCTGCGCCACTTGCGATGGTTTCTTCTACCGCAACAAGCCCGTTGCCGTGGTCGGCGGTGGCAACACTGCCGTGGAAGAGGCGCTGTACCTGGCCAACATCGCCAGCACCGTGACCCTGGTTCACCGCCGCGAGACCTTCCGCGCCGAGAAGATCCTGATCGACAAGCTGCACGCCCGTGTCGCTGAAGGCAAGATCATCCTCAAGCTCAACGCCACCCTGGATGAAGTCCTGGGCGACAACATGGGTGTGACCGGTGCCCGTCTGAAAAACAACGACGGCAGTTTCGACGAGCTGAAAGTGGACGGCGTGTTCATCGCTATCGGCCACACTCCGAACACCTCACTGTTCGAAGGCGTGCTGGAAGCCAAAGACGGGTACCTGGTGGTGCAGGGCGGCCGCGAAGGCAATGCAACTGCGACCAACATCGAAGGTATCTTCGCTGCCGGCGACGTGGCAGACCACGTTTACCGCCAGGCCATCACCTCGGCCGGCGCCGGTTGCATGGCGGCCCTGGATGCCGAGCGTTACCTCGACGGTTTGAAGGACGCTTCGTTCTAAACCCGTTGACTCAAAAAAACCGGCGAAAGCCGGTTTTTTTATGCCTGCGATCCAACCTGCTCCGCTAAACAAATGTGGGAGCTGGCTTGCCTGCGATAGCGGTGTGATAGTCACCACCGCCATCGCGGGCAAGCCCGGCTCCCACATTGAGCGGGGTTGGTTATTAAATCAGCGGCGAGTCAGAGGCTGTTCAGCAAACTTCACTGCGGCCAGTCCATGGGCAATCAACGCCCGGATATTGCCATGGTCACTGCCCTCAGGTGTAGCCAGCACCGAACGGTAATGCTCCCCAAACGCTAGCAACGCCTCCTGATCGCTCAAGCCTTCCAAAAGCGCCAAACCCAGGGTCTTGCACGACCCTTCATTCTGCCCAGCGGCATTTTCCACACCGCCGTTGATGAAAGCTTGCGGCTGGTAGTCGTAACCCGCCGCGACGAACGCCAAGGTATCGGCAAAGGCGTGTTCGCCGCTGTTGAGGCTGGCGCGCAGGGTGTTCAAATCAGTCATGAGGCTTTCCTTTGGCGAACGCGGCCTGTTGGTCTGCGTTGGCTTCTTGCTGGTATTGGGCTTTCCACTCTGCGTACGGCATGCCGTACACCACTTCACGGGCGTCATCGAGGCTGACCTCGATCTGGCGTTCGTCGGCCTCGGCCTTGTACCACTTGGACAGGCAGTTACGGCAGAAGCCGGCGAGGTTCATCAGGTCGATATTCTGCACATCCTTGCGGCTGTCCAGGTGGGCCACCAATCGGCGAAAGGCGGCGGCTTCGAGTTCGAGGCGTTGTTGGTCGTTCATAGGGCTCACTTAGTATCAGCGGCTGGCGGCCAGAGTGATCGAAACCGACTCGGCAAAGCGCAGCGCGTGGGGCTTGTCCACTTCGACTTCGGCGTACAGCACCGATTCGTTGCTCATCACCAGGTCCAGCAATTCCTGGGTCAGGCGCTCCAGCAGGGCAAAGCGATTGCCTTCGACGTGAGCGATGATGGCCTTGGTGATGGTGCGGTAGTTCAGGGCGTGGTCGATGTCGTTGTCACGCACGGCTTCCTGGGCGGCATACAGGATGGTCAGGTTGATCAGCACATCCTGCTTGTTGAGGATTTCGTCCTCGTTGATGCCGATAAAGGTGCGCAGGCACAGGTCCTTGACCCGGATACGCGCCATGCCTGGTTGAAGTTGTGGCATTGCTACTTGCTCCGTCCAATCAGTTGCAGGAACTCCATGCGGGTGGTGTTCGACTCGCGAAAGGCGCCGAGCATCACCGAGGTGTTCATGGTTGAATTCTGTTTCTCCACGCCGCGCATCATCATGCACATGTGCTTGGCTTCGATCACCACCGCCACGCCGGCGGCCTGGGTCACGTCCTGGATGGCGTCGGCGATTTGCCGCGTGAGGTTCTCCTGGATCTGCAGGCGCCGGGCGAACATGTCGACAATGCGCGCCAGTTTTGACAGGCCCAGCACCTTGCCGGTCGGAATATAGGCCACATGGGCCTTGCCGATGAAGGGCAGCAGGTGATGCTCGCACAACGAGTACAACTCGATGTCCTTGAGGATCACCATCTCGTCATTGTCGGACGCGAACAGCGCGCCGTTGACGATTTCCTCCAGATTCTGCTCATAGCCATGACACAGGTACTGCATGGCCTTGGCGGCACGCTTGGGCGTATCGAGCAGGCCCTCGCGCTGCGGGTCTTCGCCCAGGCCCTTGAGGATCTCGCGGTAGTGGTGGGGCAGGGATAAGGTCATACAACATCCTCGTAAACGGCTTACTTGATATGCC
This sequence comes from Pseudomonas sp. NFPP02, assembly GCF_900119355.1. NCBI lineage: Bacteria > Pseudomonadati > Pseudomonadota > Gammaproteobacteria > Pseudomonadales > Pseudomonadaceae > Pseudomonas > Pseudomonas sp. NFPP02. Next base: position 256,716 of record NZ_FPJI01000007.1, on the reverse strand, counting down.
GCCCACCGTTGACGGTCAGGGTGGTACCGGTGACATAGGGATTGTCCAGCAGGTAACGCACGCTCTGGTAGATCACCTCGGGCCCGGGTTCGATGCCCAGGGCCGACTTGGCCAGGACCTTGGCGCGATAGGCCGCGTCATCGCCTTCGTTGAACATCACCATCGCCGGTGCGATACCGTTGACCTTGATCAGCGGCGCGAACTGTGCGGCAAACGATAACGTGAGGCTGTCGAGCCCGGCCTTGGTGGCGCAATAGGCGATGTGCTGCTGGCTGCCCTTGCGCACCACGTCATCGCTGATATGCACGATATCGGCGGGTGTCGAGCGTTGCAGCAAAGGTGAACAATGCAGGTTGATCAGATACGGCGCAAGCATGTGCACGCTGAACATGTCGATAAAGGCACGGCTTTCGTCGCCCGGGGTTTCGGCGACCCAGGCTGAAGCGTTGTGGATGATTGCTCGCAGGCTTTGAGTATGGGTTTTGACTGCGGCAATGAAAGCCAGCACTCCGGCTTCGCTGGAGAAATCGGCAAACACGCCGATGGCACCGCGCTCACGCAGCGCCTGCACGCCGGGGCGTTCGCTGCGGTAGCTGAACATCACCGCTTGGCCTTCATCCAACAGGCGCTCGGCACAATGCAGGCCGACACGCTGGCCGGCACCGGTGATCAGGATCGGAGCGTTGGTTGCATTCATGGGAGGCTCAAGTCGCTGGCAGGCTCAAACTATACCAGCGCGCCGGCCTCCCTGTACTCAAGCGGCGGCTTCAGTGACTTTGCGAGGGGGCGAAGGGTGCAGCCAGTTCGCCAGCAGATGGGTCGACAGCGGTATAAAGAAATAAACCATCAACGGGGTCAGGGCTGCGGTGCTCACCAGTACGCGGCTGAACAGGTCCAACTCGCTGAGCAGCGGCCCCAGGCCGAAGTTGAACAGCAACGATACCGGGAAAAAAGCCAACCAGATGGCCACCGCCTGTTTCCAGCGTGGCGGGCGGGCACCCGCTGCGCCGAACCAGCCATCGATACCGCTGACACGGTGTTCCGACGGGTTGGCAAATAGCTCGCTGCCACGGCTCAGCCACGCGCTGCGCGAAGCGGAGAACTCCCATGCGTGCAGGGTTTTTTCATCGGCGAAGCGGAAGATGATCTGGAATTCATCATCATGGGGTGGTGGCGCCAGCACGCCGGAGCCCAGGTAACCGGGGAAGTCAGTCGCCAATTGCTCGCCTTCGCGCAGCCAGGCCATCAGTTCTTCGTAGCGACCTTTGGCCACGCGGCGCGCAACCATCAGGGTGACGGGTGAGGTAGACATCGTATATCTCCAAATCAGCAAGTGCGCCGAGCCGGGTAGGCGGCGCACGAACGAAGCTGCGGGGTGGTGCAGCGACGCAAAAGAACAGGCAAGGATTATTCCGGTTTTGCCCAAATACGCCAGAAACTTCGGATGGATCGCCGTAGATCTTGAATCATGCAGTTCAATCGGCGTTAAATAGGATCCAAATTCATACAAGTTTTTTGACTGCTGATGCCTGAAATCACTGCGCCTCTTCGCGAAACGACACCCGACAGCCACACTGACTGCGAGGGCCTGTTTCCGATTCGTGAAGTGGCAAGACTCACAGGCGTGAACCCGGTAACGCTACGTGCCTGGGAGCGTCGCTACGGTTTGATCCAGCCTGTACGCACCGAAAGTGGGCACAGGCTTTACTCAAGCACCGATATCGAAACCGTGCACCGCATCCTCGACTGGATCGAGCGTGGCGTAGCGGTGAGCAAAGTCGGCAAGCTTTTGGCGCGCGACCCACAGCCCAACGAGCCGGCTACAGCGTCACGCAGCGATACCGAGCTGGAGTGGCGCCAATGGCAGGCGCAACTGCGGCAGGCCATCAGTGCCTTTGATGATCGTGAGCTCGACCGGTTGTACGGCCAGATCTTCAGCGTCTATTCGACGACCGTGGTGTTCCAGGACATTTTGGTACCGCTGTGGCAGCAATTGTTACGTCACCAAGGCCGCTTTGGCCAAGCCAGCGAGTGGCTGTTCTTCGACAGTTTCCTGCGCTCGCGCGTCGCACGGTGCCTGCAAATGGCCTGTGCCTCGCCAGTGCCCAGGGTGTTGCTCTCAGCCATTGCCGGAGAGTGCCGTGAGCTGGAGTTGCTGGTGGCGGGCTTGTTGATGTCGAGCGAGAAACTGGCGGTCAAGGTCCTGGGCGTTGGCCAGCCACTGGATGAGTTGACGCTGATCTGCGAGCGCACTCGGCCGCAAGCCCTGGTGCTGTTTTCCAACCATGCCCCTGGCGCAGAGTTGGCGTCACGGCTCAATCGCCTGGCCTTCACCCTCGATTGCCCGTTGTTGCTGGCTGGAGAGGCGTCAGAGCTGGCAGAACTCAGCCTGGAGGGGGCATCGATTGGTTGCCTGGGCAATGACGGGCGCTTGATGCCGCGCCGCTTGCAGCAACTGCTCAGCGGCCATCTGGAGTCTCAGGCATGAACGTGAGGATGGACCAGGCGATGCTGGTGCAGGATGAACTGGCGTAACCGTTCGATCTCATCAGCATCGCTTTGGCTCAGGCGGTAGGCGAACAGGCCGCGGGCGGTTACCCGCTCCAGCGTACCGCGCAGGGCGATGCGTTCGTAGCCGGAAGGGCTGAACCACAGGGAAAACGTCTTTGGCGGTTTGACCCGGCCACGCACCTCTACCAGCACCCCTTTGAATGACACTTCGTGCACCCACAGCGCGCTGGAGTAGCCCTTGATGTTTTCCAGCGCCACCGGCGTTTCAAGCGCCAGGCGCCACGGGCGGATCATCGGCCCATCTTCAAAAATGCTCGGTACGCCCAAGCGTAAATGCACAGCATGAAACTCATCTTCCACCAAGTGCAACGGGAAGGTGAGTTGCTGGTTGTCGAACTGCGCCTGGATGGTGACCTGGTCGTGAGCCGCTAGCCGCGTGAGCAGATCGCGAATCTGTGCGCCGCCATTAACCGTCAGGCTCGACCATGCATCCCGCAGGTTGAGCTGCGGGTTGTGTGTCATGTCCTGGATAAAATCCAGCTCGTCCTGCGTCAATAGCGTGTCGCGTTGCATTGATCTGGCTCAAGGCTGAGGCATTAAAAAGCCATTATCGCTCTAAAGACCGCATTTTTTACAGTTTGTTAAATCCACTCGTCGCCTTGAGTGCGGCGAGCTCGCTCTTGAGCTCGGCCAACTGAGCTTCCAGTTGGGCGACACGCTTTTGTGCCTTGACTTGAGTGGTGACGTCTTTCTGCACACCGACGAAATAGGTTTGCTTGTCGACCTCGTTGTACACGGTCGAAAGCGATAGCTCGTTCCAGAAAGGCGTGCCGTCCTTACGGTAGTTACGCAGGATCTCTCGGCAGGTGCCGCCGCTGTCGAGTGCATCACGAATGGCGATCAAGGCCGGTTGGTCGCGGTCGCCCGCCTGCAGGAAGCGGCAGTCCTGATAGAGGATCTCGTCCAGCGTGTAGCCAGTCATCCTTTCGAAGGCCGGGTTGACGTAGATCAGTGGTTTCTCCCGGCCTTCGCGCTCGGCAACAACGATTCCGTCGTTGGACGCATTGACGACCATTTGCAGCAGTTTGGCGTTAATCATAGAGCGGTCCATGGCCTGGTTTTGACCTTGCCAGTTTATGGCAAGTCTGGAATGTTGCACGGTGCGCACTGAAATATTGGCACGGGCTGCTAATATCCCACGCTTTCACTCAACTACAGGATCAGATTGATGAAAGTCGCCATCCTCTCCGGCTCGGTCTACGGTACGGCTGAAGAAGTCGCTCGCCACGCGGAAGAAATCCTCAAGGACGCAGGTTTCAACGCCTGGCACAACGCGCGTGCCACGCTGGCAGACGTGCAGGCCTTTGCTCCCGATGCATTCCTGGCAGTGACCTCGACCACCGGCATGGGCGAGCTGCCCGACAATCTGCAGCCTCTGTACTCAACCATCCGCGACCAACTGCCCGCCGCCTGGCGCGGCCTGCCGGGAGCGGTCATCGGCCTGGGCGACGCCAGCTATGGCGATACCTTCTGTGGCGGCGGTGAACAAATGCGCGAATTGTTCGCCGAACTGGGCATCCGCGAAGTGCAGCCGATGCTGCGCCTGGACGCCAGCGAAAGCGTCACCCCGGAAGCTGACGCCGAGCCTTGGCTGGCCGATTTGATCACCGCGCTGCGCGGTTGAACCCCAGGGAGCGCCGTTATTGACGGCGCTTGTTTGACACGTATTTGTACTATTCTCTTGACTGACTCGCTCAGTCATCAAGCTGGCTGCCAAGGAAACTCCTTGCGCCTCGGCGTCTGACTAGACTGGCTCTCACTTTAGACACCATAAGAAGTGCGCCAAGGAGGTCATTGCCATGAGCCTAGCCCCTGCACCATCGCCACAAAACGTCAAAGCCCAGGTCAGCGCCGCCGAATGGCAAACCCGCGTGGACCTCGCGGCCTGCTATCGCCTGGTGGCCATGCACGGCTGGGATGACCTGATCTTCACGCATATTTCGGCCAAGGTGCCGGGCACTGAAGATTTCCTGATCAACCCCTATGGGCTGATGTTCCATGAGATCACCGCGTCGAGCCTGGTCAAGGTTGACCAGGCCGGCAATAAGCAAATGGACAGCCCCTACGAGATCAACCCTGCGGGCTACACCATCCACAGCGCCATCCACGAAGTGCGCCACGACGTGACCTGCGTGCTGCACACCCACACCGCTGCCGGCGTGGCGGTGTGTGCGCAAAAGCAGGGTGTATTGCCCATCAGCCAGCAATCGCTGTTTGTGCTCTCCAGCCTGGGCTATCACGCCTATGAAGGCGTGGCGCTCAATCATGAGGAAAAGGCCCGGTTGCAAGCGGATCTGGGTCCGAACAATTTCCTGATGCTGCACAACCACGGCCTGCTGACCTGCGCCGGCACCATCGCCGACACCTTCCTGATGATGTTCACCTTCCAGCGCGCCTGCGAGATCCAGGTACTGGCCCAAAGCGGCGGCACCGAGTTGATCGCCATCGAGCCGCAGATTCTCGCTGGTGCCAAGGCGATGGTGGCAGCTGTCACAAAAAGCGCCCAAGGTATGGGCGGTGCGCTGGCCTGGCCGGCGCTGCTGCGCAAACTGGATAATCAGGACCCCGGGTATAAAAGCTGATGCCACTCGCCGAGATACCGCTCAGAGCCTGGCGCAAGCGCGGCCAGGACTTCGTCTTTCGTGGCCACACCGTGCGGTATTGGGTGGCCGGGCAGGGCGAGCCGTTGCTGCTGATTCATGGTTTCCCCACGGCCAGTTGGGACTGGCACTACCTGTGGCAACCCCTGGCCCAGCGCAACCTGGTGATTGCCTGCGACATGCTCGGCTTTGGCGACTCGGCCAAACCTTTGGACCACGACTATTGCCTGTTGGAACAGGCCGATCTGCAACAGGCGTTGCTTGAGCACCTGCGCGTAGAGCAGCCGGTGCATGTGTTGGCTCATGACTACGGCGACAGTGTCGCCCAGGAATTATTGGCCCGGCATTACGAGGGGCGGTTCCAGATGGCGAGTTGTGTATTTCTCAACGGCGGGCTGTTTCCGGAAACCCATCGGCCGGCGCTGGTGCAAAAGCTGCTGCTCAGCCCGTTGGGCTGGATGATCGGTCGGGCCTTTGGGCGCAATGCCTTGGCCAGCAGTTTCAACCAGATCTTCGGCCCCCAGACGCGGCCCAGTGAAAGCGTGCTGGATGATTTCTGGAGTTTGATCAGTTGCAACGACGGCCCGCGTATCCTGCACAAACTGATCGCCTACATCCCCCAGCGCCGTCGTCTGCGCGAGCGCTGGCTCACGGCCATGCAGCGAGGCGAAGTACCTTTACGGGTGATCGACGGCGAGGTGGACCCGATTTCCGGGGCTCATATGGTCGAGCGCTATCGCCAACTGGTGCCCCAGCCCGACACGATAAGACTGGCCAATATCGGCCATTACCCGCAGATCGAGGCGCCGGTCCAGGTGCTCAAGCATTACCAGGCGTTTCGTGAGCGCATCAGCCAGCCTTCACCGCGCGCGGCCTATTCCTGAGCCTGCGCATCATCCCGCTGCCTTATCAAGCACCATTCAGCCCTGGCCGTCTTTATTGTGACCAAAGGCTGCTTGCGTGACACTCTGCCTATTCCCATTGTCGCCAGCGGAGTTCGGTATGAGTGAGTCAGTGCAGTTCCAGGATAAGGTGGTGATCGTCACCGGCGCCGGTGGTGGCTTGGGCCAGGCCCATGCGCTGCTGTTCGCCAGGCACGGGGCCAAAGTGCTGGTCAACGACCTGGGGGGGTCAACCCAAGGCGAGGGCGCCAACGCCTCGGCGGCCGACCGGGTGGTGGCGCAGATCCGCGCGGCGGGCGGCATTGCCGAAGCCAACCATGACTCCGTCACCGACGGCGACAAGATCGTACAGAACGCCCTGGATGTCTTCGGCCGGGTCGACGTGGTGGTCAACAACGCCGGCATCCTGCGCGACAAGACCTTCCATAAAATGGATGACAGCGACTGGGACCTGGTTTACCGGGTGCACGTCGAAGGCGCCTACAAAGTCACCCGCGCCGCCTGGCCGCATTTGCGCGAGCAGGGTTATGGCCGGGTGATCTTCACGGCGTCGACGTCCGGTATCTACGGCAACTTCGGCCAGTCCAACTACGGCATGGCCAAGTTGGGCCTGTATGGCTTGACGCGTACCCTGGCGCTGGAAGGGCGTAAGAACAACATCCTGGTCAACGCGATTGCCCCCACCGGTGGCACACGCATGACCGAAGGGCTGATCCCGCCGCAGGTGTTCGAGCGCCTCAAGCCGGAACTGGTCAGCCCACTGGTGGTGTACCTGGGCAGTGACGCCTGTGAGGAAACCGCAGGCTTGTTTGAAGTGGGTGGCGGCTGGATCGGCAAGACCCGTTGGGAGCGCAGCCTGGGTGTGGGTTTTGATCCCGAGGCCGGTTTTTCGCCGGAGGATGTGGCCGCGCACTGGCAGCAGATCTGCGATTTCGAAGGGGCTGCGCACCCCAAGGACAATATTGAGGCGCTGAAGGAAATGATGGCCAACTTGCAGAAGTTCAGCCTCTGATCATTGCCGGTAAATCAATGAATCCCACGGGGCGTCGATGACGCCCCGTTTTATTGCAGACATAAAAAAGGCCGCTGCATAGGCAGCGGCCGAAGTAAGACGTTGGATCAAGGAGCGACAAATCAACGTCAGTGAACACCGGGAACAGACTGATTACAGGATCAATCCGTTATAAATCAGCTTTTCTCCCCATTGCGGGAGCGGGCCGTTTGCCCTGAAAGCCAGGTAAGAATAATCGGTTGTAACAGAATGAGTAATAGCAGTTCGGGACAAGGACTATTACCAAATCGACAATAATTGCCCGGCACCATCGATGCCTCTGATAAGCCTTCATCCATCGCATGCATGGCCCGGTCCAGCGCCCGGCCAGAGAACCCCGTCATCCTTTCGAGCGACAACACGAATACCTCCTTGGTGCGCTTATCGCCCCTCAAGGGCGGCAGTAGGGTGGAGCCTTCTGTCACTCACCGGGGAAGACGCATGACAAAAACAATAATGCGCGCCATCTTCACGCCACAGGCGCTGGCCACTGCGGTTGCGCTGGGCTGCTGTGCCCAGGCGCAGGCTGTTTCGTTCAACATCGGCGAGATCGAAGGGCAATTCGACTCCTCGCTGTCGGTCGGCGCCAGTTGGGGCATGCGCGATGCCGACAAAAGCCTGGTCGGCACGGTCAATGGCGGGACGGGCCAGGCGTCCACCGGTGATGACGGGCGCCTCAACTTCAAGAAGGGCGAGACCTTCTCCAAGATCTTCAAGGGGCTGCACGACCTTGAGTTGAAGTACGGCGACACCGGGGTATTCGTGCGTGGCAAGTATTGGTACGACTTCGAGCTCAAGGACGAAGACCGCGAGTTCAAGCCCATCAGCGACCACAACCGCAAGGAAGGCGCCAAGTCCAGCGGTGCGCAGATCCTCGATGCCTTCGTCTACCACAACTACTCCCTGGGCGACCTGCCCGGCACCGTGCGCGCCGGCAAGCAGGTGGTCAGTTGGGGCGAAAGTACCTTCATCGGTAACTCCATCAACAGCATCAACCCGATCGACGTGTCGGCGTTCCGCAGGCCCGGTGCCGAGATCAAGGAAGGCTTGATCCCGGTGAACATGCTGTTTGCCTCCCAGAGCCTGACCAATCAACTGACCGTGGAAGGTTTCTATCAACTGGAATGGGACCAGACGGTGCTCGACAACTGCGGCACCTTCTTCGGCGGGGACGTGGCGGCGGATGGCTGCACCAATAACTACACCGTGGGCAGCCCGGCGATCCGACCGCTACAACCGGTGGCGGCTGCCTTTGGCCAAGGGTTTGGCGTGACCAATGAAGGCGTGATCGTGCGGCGTGCCGGTGACCGCGATGCGCGTGACTCCGGCCAGTTCGGCGCGGCCCTGCGTTGGCTGGGTGATGACACTGAATACGGCCTGTACTTCATGAACTACCACAGTCGCACACCGACCGTCGGCACCCTGACCGCCAATACCAACCTGGCCACCATCGGGCGCATCATCAACACCGCCAACGCCCTGGCGCCCGGTTCCGGGGGCGGTTTGGCGCAAAGCACCATGCTCGGCCGCGGCCAGTACTACCTGGATTACCCGGAAGACATCCGCCTGTTCGGCGCCAGTTTCTCCACCACCTTGCCCACGGGCACGGCGTGGACCGGCGAAATCAGCTATCGGCCCAATGCGCCGGTGCAGCTCAACACCACCGACCTGACCCTGGCCCTGGTCAACCCCATTGCGGGCCAACTCGCCTCACCCATCCGCAGCAATTTCGGCGATGACAACAAAGGCTATCGCCGCAAGGAAATCACCCAGATTCAGAGCACCATGACCCAGTTCTTCGACCAGGTACTGGGCGCCGAGCGCCTGACCCTGGTGGGCGAAGCCGCGGTGGTGCACGTCGCCGGCCTGGAAGACAAAACCAAACTGCGTTACGGCCGAGACTCGGTGTACGGCGCCTACGGTTTTCAAGGTGACACCGACGGTTTTGTCACCTCCACCTCCTGGGGCTACCGGGCGCGGGCGATCCTTGACTACAACAACGCCATTGCCGGTGTGAACCTCAAGCCCAACCTGTCCTGGTCCCATGACGTCGCGGGCTACGGCCCCAACGGCCTGTTCAACAAAGGCGCCAAGGCCATCAGCGTCGGCGTGGATGCGGACTATCGCAGCACCTACACCGCAAGCCTGAGCTACACCGACTTTTTTGGCGGTGACTACAACACCCTGACCGACCGCGACTTCCTCGCCCTCAGCTTCGGCGTGAACTTCTGATCTGGCTTAAAAGAAGGACAAGACCCTATGCGTAAGATGATTGCAGTGTTGGCCCTGAGCGTATTGGCCGCCAACGTAATGGCGGCGGTATCGCCCGAAGAAGCAGCCAAGCTCGGCACTTCCCTGACCCCGGTCGGCGCCGAAAAAGCCGGCAATGCCGATGGCTCGATCCCCGCCTGGACCGGTGGCATCCCCAAAAACGCCGGCACGGTGGACAGCAAGGGCTTCCTCTCCGACCCCTTCGCTAACGAAAAACCGCTGTTCGTGATCACCGCCGCCACGGTGGACAAGTACAAGGACAAACTCTCCGACGGCCAGGTGGCGATGTTCAAGCGCTACCCCGAGACCTACAAGATCCCGGTGTACCCCAGCCACCGCACGGTCAACTTGCCGGCGGACATTTACGAGTCGATCAAGCGAAGCGCCCTGAATGTGAAGGCGATCAACGATGGCAACGGCCTGGAGAACTTCACCGGCAACCGTTACTACGCGTTCCCTATCCCCAAGAATGGCGTCGAGGTGCTGTGGAATCACATCACCCGTTACCACGGCGGCAACCTGCGGCGCATCATCACCCAGGCCACGCCCCAGACCAATGGCAGCTACACGCCGATCCGTTTCGAAGAAGAAGTAGCGGTGCCGCAAGCCATCCCGGATATCGACCCGGCCAAGGCCGCCAACGTGCTCAGCTATTTCAAGCAGTCGGTCACCGCGCCGGCGCGGCTGGCGGGCAACGTGCTGCTGGTGCATGAAACCCTCGACCAGGTGAAGGAACCGCGCCTGGCCTGGATCTACAACGCCGGCCAGCGCCGTGTGCGGCGTGCACCGCAGGTGTCTTACGACGGCCCGGGTACCGCCTCCGACGGCCTGCGCACTACCGACAACTTCGACATGTTCTCCGGCGCACCCGACCGTTATGACTGGAAACTGGTGGGCAAGAAGGAGATGTACATCCCTTACAACAGCTACAAGCTCGATTCGCCGAGCCTCAAGTACGACGACATCATCAAGGCCGGCCATATCAACCAGGACCTGACCCGTTACGAGTTGCACCGCGTGTGGGAAGTGGTCGGCACCGTCAAGCCCAGCGAGCGGCACATCTATGCCAAACGCCATATGTTCATCGACGAAGACAGCTGGCAAGTCGCCCTGGTGGACCACTACGACGGCCGCGGCCAACTGTGGCGTGTTGCCGAAGGCCATGCGCAGTTCTATTACGACCACCAGGTGCCGGCCTACACCGTGGAAACCCTGTACGACCTGATTGCAGGGCGCTACATCGCGCTGGGCATGAAGAACGAGGAGAAGAGCAGCTTCGTGTTCGGCTTCGCGGCCAAGGCGGCGGACTACACCCCGGCTGCACTGAGATCGGAGGGCGTTCGCTGATTCCACACTGAAATGAGGTTGAAAATGTGGGAGCTGGCTTGCCTGCGATAGCGGTGGGCCAGGCCGCTCATCGATTGCTGTTGCACCGCCATCGCAGCATAGATATCTACACAACTTTGTAGGCTGTAGCGGCAGACGGTAACTACGATGCGAAGCGAGTCGCCCTTGATCTTGATCTGTTTTTGATCTTGATCTTAGGCGCCCCCCCCAAATCACTGGCGGATTACGGGCACACCGAGCCAAAGCGAGGTGCCGAGTGGTGGGGGCAAGAGCCCTTTTGGTTACTTTTGGCTGGGCCGGCATTCCGGGCTCTTTTCCAAAAGTGACCCGCTGTAAAAGCGGAACCCTAAGTGGCCGTTACAGCAGGAATGGATATGTACACGGTCCAACTGTGTTGACTGTCAGGCCGTCTTCGCAGGCAAGCCAGCTCCCACATTTTGACTGCGGCGCGTCAGGTAGATAAGCGTCGGCTGTCAGTCCGTCACGGGAGCAAGCTCCCTCGCCACAGGTCCAGCGTCGCACCAAAGTTGTGTAGATACCTATGGCCATCGCAGGCAAGCCAGCTCCCACACTGAAGGGCGTATACCTTGGTTTTTATGGTCTTCAATCAACCCGCTGAATACTTCTTCAACAACCGCCAACCACAGGTCTAGGGTGACGCAACAATAAAAACAGCAGGATGCAGCAATAACCGCCATGACCCGCTGCCTGGACCGTCCTGGATTTATGCCACGGCTGTCCGCCCACCATGCGTTGCGTGCGCGGCTGACTGTGCCTCTGCTGACGGCGCAGGCGCGGGTAAGGTTGCTGTGCGCACCGGGAGGCAGTGGCAAGAGCGCGTTGCTCGCCGAGTGTGCGCTGCAGGCGCCGAAGGGCTGTCAGGTGGTGTGGATGCCACTCAACGGTGCCGCGCTCAGCCCCTTGGAGTTCTGCGCACGGCTGGCGCAGCAGCTTGGCTTGCCGTTTGTGGATGAAGCCACGTTATTGCTCGACTTGGGCCGTTGGCCACACACCACGTGGTTGTTTCTGGATGATTTCTGTCGCTCGCCTGCGCCTGAGCTGGATGCGCTGCTGGACCGTTTGCTCGCCGCTGGCAGCCCGCAGTTGACCTGGTGGCTGGGCGCGCGACGGCGCCCGTTGTGCAATTGGCCACGCCTGTTGCTCGACGATGAGTTGCTGGAGTGCAGCGAGTTGTTTTTCAGCGCTGAGGAAGTCGAGCAACTGCTCGCCCCGGGGCATAGCGTCGACAGCGTGATGCAGTTCAGCGCCGGTTGGTGCGCCGGTGTGCGTATCGCCTTGCTGGGCGACGGCCACCCCGACAAGACCCTGCTCGATTACCTGCAGCATGAGCTGTTCAACACCTTGTCGGCGCCATTGGCTGAGGCTTGGCGCGTGCTGGCCCATCTGCCGCGTTTCAACCTGAACCTGTGTGAGTACTTGTTCGGTGGTGGTGACGGCGCTGAGCATTTGCGCGAATTGCAGGCACTGGGTGCGTTTATCCAGCCCTGGGAAGACACCAGCGACTGGCTCCACATTTTCCCACCGTTGGCGCGATTGCTGCGCGACGAACCCTGGCCGGCCAAACGCTCCTGGCACCGACGCGCGTGCCAATGGTTCAGCGCCGAGGGTGACTGGCAGGCCGCGTTCGAGCAGGCGTTGCTGGCGCAGGAATATGAAGTGGCGGTGAGCCTGTTGCAGCACTTCAGTTTCGAGGATTTGTTTCGCCAGCAGAACGCCGTGCTGCTGTTGCGCCTGCATGAACAGCAGGGCGATGAATTGATGTTGGGGTCGGCGCAACTGGTGGGGCTGCTCACGGCCGCGTTGTTGTTTGCCGGGCGCTTCGAACAGGCGGCCTTGTGCATCGACCAACTGGCCCGGTTCGCCCCGCAACCGACGCCCGCCGCGCAGCGCTATCTGCTGGCGCGCTGGCAGGCGCAGTGGGGCTGGTTGCTGCATTTGAGCGGCGACGCCGAACGCTCCCGCGAGCACTTTCTCGAAGCCCTGCAAGCGTTGCCCGACAGCGCCTGGACATCGCGCCTGATGTGCCTCTCGGGCCTGACCCAGCAAGCCTTGCTGCGCGGTGAGTTGGAGGCCGCCCAACGCTTGAACCGTGAAGCGCTGTGCCTGGCCCGGGTCCACGGTTCGCTGGTATTGGAGGCCCTGCTGGAGTTGGACCACGCCCAATTGCTGGAGCAGCGTGGCGCGCCGTACCGGGCGCAAAGCCTGTTGGAAACGGTGCAAGCGATGTTGGCCGGGCAACGGCTCAACGCCGGGCCGTTGGTGGGGCGTATTGTTCTGCGCCGCGGGCATCTGGCCTTGCGTCAGGGCCAGGACGGCCTGGCCGCCGAATGTTTCGAGGCCGGCTTGAGCATGTGCCTGCAGAGCCAGGACAAGCGCGTTCTGTACGGCTTTCTGGGCCTGGCGCTATTGGCGGCCAATCGTGGCGACTACGCGCAGGCCTTCATTCAATTACGCGACGCCGAACGCCTGATGCAGCAGCGCCATGTGCCCGACACGGTGTACCGTGCGGTACTGCTGTTGGTCAGTGGGCACTTCTGGTTGCAGCAAGGCCGCGCCGAATTGACGGTGCAAGCCGTGCGCCGGGTGTTGCGCCACTTTCGCGGGCCTTGCGCCAAGCAGGCACCGCCGGCCACCTTGGAGCTGATCCCGCGCCTGGAATATTTGCTGGTACTGGCCGAGGTCAAGCTGGGCTGTGCCGAGCAACCTATCGCACGGCTCAATGCCTTGCTCGACACCTCACGGCAACGCGGCATGCTTTGCCTGGAAACCGAATTGCACCTGGTGCTGGGTGAAGTGACCTGGCAGCTTGGCGACCCGGCGTTGGCGCGTCGGTCGCTGCAAGCTGGCTTGGCGCTGGCAGAGCGTTGCCAGGTGCAGCAGGCGGTCCGCGAGTTGCGTTTACGCGCCCCGGGACTTTTGAGTGAGCTGGGCCTGGAGCCCCAGGCCGCGCCTGCCGGGGCGGCGCAGAACCCGCTGAGCCAGCGTGAGCTGGAGGTGCTGCAACTGATCGCCTGGGCAACTCCAACCTGGAAATCGCTGATCGCCTGTATATCTCCCTGCATACCGTCAAGACGCATGCGCGGCGTATCCACAGCAAACTCGGGGTAGAGCGACGCACCCAGGCGGTGGCCAAGGCGAAGACGTTGGGCTTGATGGTCTAGGCGCAGAATGCTTGGCGGTATTGGCCCGGCGTGGCGCCCATGGCGTGGCGAAAGCGCTGGTTGAAATGACTGGCGCTGGAAAAACCGCACAGCAAGGCCAGCTCACTGATCGGCAAAACGCTGCTGCGCAGCAGGTTTTTCGCTCGCGCCAGACGCCGTGCCAGCAGGTATTGATGGGGCGGCACGCCGAAGCTTTGGCGGAACATTCGGGCGAAATGGTATTCGGACAGCGCGCACATGGCGGCCAACTGGCCGAGGCTGATGGCGTCTTCCATATGTTGATCGATGTACTCCACCAACCGCCGCCGTTGGTGCGCGGCCAACCCGCCTTTCAAGCGCAAGCCTTCGCGGGCGCCGACCTGGTTGAGCAAGGTATGGCTGAGCAGTTCGTGGGCCAGGCTGCTGGTCAGCAGGCGCTCGCCGGGCTCGTGCCAGTTGAGGCTGACCAACTGGTGAAAACGCCTGGCCTGGAACGGGTCTTCAAGGAAGGTGCCCTCACGCAAGTGCAGCTCCCGTGGCTCACGGTCCAGCAGGGTGACGCAGCCGAGGGCAAATTGTTCCGGGCTGAAATACAGGTGGGCCAGGCGAATATCGCCATTGATTACCCAGGCCGACTGATGCTCGGCCGGCAGGATGCACAGTTTGTCGGGGCCGCCCTTGAGGCCAGGCTGATCACGCCGAAAGGTGCCTGTGCCACCGCCGATGTAGCAGGACAAGGTGTGATGGCTGGGAGCCTGGTAATCCTGGGCGTCATGGTGGTTGCTCCACACAGCCGCAGCCAACCCGTCACCGAGCTCGGCGCAGGCTTGCAGGCGTGCGTGGGGCGAGCGGTTGAGGGCTTGGAAGACGTGCAGCGTTTGCAGCTCTGGCATGGTGTGTTCTCCGACACCCTGCATCCTACGCTCCACGGCTGGCGCTGTGAGCCCATCGCCCGACAAAAGCGCAAGAATGTGCAAGAGCCTGCACGGGGTTGAAGGCCACACTGTGGCTCAATCGACGGAGCCGGCTATGAATCTTTTCCTGTATCTACTCACGGTGCTCATCTGGGGCACCACTTGGATCGCCCTCAAATGGCAGTTGGGCGTGGTCGCGATTCCTGTGTCGATTGTCTATCGCTTCGGCCTGGCCGCTCTGGTGCTGTTCGTGCTGTTGCTGCTCAGCCGCAAGTTGCAGGTGATGAACCGGCGCGGGCACATGATCTGCCTGGCGCAGGGGCTGTGCCTGTTCTGCGTCAACTTCATGTGCTTTCTCACCGCCAGCCAATGGATTCCCAGCGGCCTGGTGGCGGTGGTGTTCTCCACGGCGACCTTGTGGAACGCGCTCAATGCCCGGGTGTTTTTCGGCCAGCGGGTGGCGCGTAACGTGCTGATGGGCGGGGCGCTTGGGTTGTTGGGGCTGGGCTTTTTATTCTGGCCGGAGCTGGTTGGGCATACCGCCAGCCCGCAAACCTTGTTGGGCCTGGGCTTGGCCCTGCTGGGCACCCTGTGCTTCTCGGCGGGCAACCTGTTATCGAGCCTGCAACAGAAGGCCGGGCTCAAGCCGCTGACCACCAACGCCTGGGGCATGGCCTATGGGGCGGCGATGCTGGCGACCTATTGCGCACTACGTGGTATTCCCTTCGAGATGGACTGGAGTGCGCGGTATATCGGCGCGCTGTGGTACCTGGTAATCCCAGGCTCGGTGATTGGTTTTACCGCGTACCTCACCCTGGTGGGCCGCATGGGGCCGGAGAAAGCGGCGTATTGCACGGTGCTGTTTCCGGTGGTGGCGCTGAATGTGTCGGCCGTGGCCGAGGGTTACCAGTGGACGACGCCGGCGTTGATGGGGCTAGTGCTGGTGATGCTGGGGAATGTGCTGGTGTTTCGTAAGGCCCGTGCACTCGATTGTTCCCACGCTCTGCGTGGGAATACCGCTCGGGACGCTCCGCGTCCGCTCTCGAGGCCATGATGCGGAGCGTCGGGTGAGGCATTCCCACGCGGAGCGTGGGAACGATCACCGATCACTTGAGGCCTAGCCGCTTGGCCATGCGCCCCAGGTTGGCGCGGTCCAGGCCCAGTTCGCGGGCGGCGCTGGCCCAGTTGTGCTGATGGCGTTCCAGGCAGGCGCTGATGAGTTGGCGCTGGTAATGCTCGGTGGCCTGGCGCAGGTCGCCGCTGACCACCGGGAGGGCAGGGGCCGGTGCCTCTTCGGCCGCAGCCGCAGTCACGTCGGGCAAGTCCAGGTCCAGGGCGCTCAGGCTGAGAATCTTCGGGCGCTCACGGCAGTTGCCCAGGGCTTTCAACGCGCTGCGTCCGATCAAGTGCTCCAGCTCGCGCACATTGCCGGGCCAGTTGTAGGCCGTTAGGGCCGCCTGGGCATCTCCGGTCAGGCGCAGGCTGCCCAGGCCCATGCGTGAGCGGTTCTGTTCGAGGAAGAACCCCGCCAATAGCAGCACATCACGTCCGCGCTCGCGCAGCGCTGGCACTTGCAGTGGGTAGACGCTCAAACGGTGGTAGAAGTCGGCACGGTAGCGGCCATTGCGCACCTCTTCGGCAAGGTCGCGGTTGGTGGCGGCAATCAGGCGCACATCCACCTGGTGCTCCTTGTCCGACCCCAGGCGCTGCAACTGGCCGCTTTGCAGCACGCGCAGCAACTTGGCCTGCACGGTCAACGACAACTCACCCACTTCATCCAGGAACAAGGTACCGCCATTGGCCAGTTCGAACTTGCCCCGGCGCTCGTTCGACGCGCCAGTAAAGGCGCCGCGCACATGACCGAACAGTTCGCTCTCTACCAAGGTCTCGGGCAGGGCTGCACAGTTGAGGCTGATCAGCGGTTTGTCGGCGCGGGAGGAGGCGGCGTGGATCGCCTGGGCCACCAATTCCTTGCCGACCCCGGTTTCGCCGGTAATCAGCACGGTCAAGTCACTGCCGCCGACCAGGTTGATTTCCTCGACCAGGCGCTTGTGCGCTTTGCTCTGGCCGATCATTTCCTTGGGCTGCTGGCCACTGGCCTGGCGATAGATCTCGGCGCGCTGGTGCTCGTCTTCGGCCCGCAGCGCCAGGCGCTCGATGCGTTCAGCCACGTTGACGGTGGCCGCGGCGAGGCTGGCGAAGGCTTGCAGGGCGTCCAGCTCGACCCGTTCAAAGCGCTCGGTATCGAGGGCGTCCAGGGTCAGCAGCCCCCAGGGCTGGTCGTCGATAAACAGCGGGCAGCCCATGCAGTCGTGGACTTCCAACTGGCCGTGCAAACCGGCGACCAAGCCGTCATAGGGGTCGGGCAATTGGCTGTCACTGTCGAAGCGGGTAGGGCCGGGGCTGCTCAGCAGGATCTCGAAGCGCGGATGTTCGCTGACCTTGAAGCGTCGCCCCAAGGTATCGGCGCTCAAGCCGTCCACGGCCAGCGGCACCAACCACTCGCCGTCCAGGCGTAACAACGCGGCGGCGTCGCAGGGCAGCAGTGCACGCATGGCTTGCAGCAGGCGCCGGTAGCGCTCGCCTTCGGGCAAGTCCCGGGACAGGTCAGCGACCAGCGGCAGTAAGGTGGTGAGCAGTGGTTGTGCAGTCATAATGACTCCCTGTAGTCCTTATGACTATAAAGTGTAGGAAGTCATACTGACTACACAATATTTAAGTTATTGAAAATAAATGATTTTTAAGTTGGCACGATTACTGACTGCCTAAAAGCAATCAGTAAGAAGACCCAGGAGTCTCCCATGCTTAGTGCCCAAGACCGTGCCATCATCAAATCCACTGTGCCCCTGCTGGAAAGCGGCGGCGAAGCGCTGATCACCCATTTCTATCGCATGATGCTGTCCGAGTATCCCGAAGTCCGCCCGCTGTTCAACCAGGCCCACCAGGCCAGTGGTGACCAGCCTCGCGCCCTGGCCAATGGCGTGCTGATGTACGCGCGGCATATCGACCAGTTGGACCAACTGGGCGACCTGGTGGCCAAGATCATCAACAAACACGTGGCGTTGCAGATTCTGCCGGAGCATTACCCCATTGTTGGCGCCTGCCTGCTGCGGGCTATTTCCGAAGTGCTGGGCAGCGAGATTGCCACCCCCGAGGTCATGAGCGCCTGGGGCGCGGCCTACGGCCAGTTGGCGGACATTCTGATCGGCGCCGAAGCGGCCATCTACGACGAAAAAGCCCAGGCGCCCGGCGGCTGGCGGGGGGCGCGGGCGTTCCTGTTGGTCAAGCGCGTGGAGGAGAGCGACGAGATCATCTCCTTCTACTTCGCGCCGGTGGACAACGGCCCGATCCTGGCCGCAGCGCCCGGCCAGTACATCGGCCTGAAACTGGTGCTCGATGGCGAGGAAGTGCGTCGCAACTATTCCCTGTCGGCCCTCACCGACACCGGGCTGTACCGCATCAGCGTCAAGCGCGAAGCGGGCGGGCGGGTCTCCAATTACCTGCACGACCAGATGCATGTCGGCGCGACCATTGACCTGTTCCCGCCGTCGGGCGAGTTCACCCTGGCCGCCAGTGATAAACCGCTGGTGCTGATCAGCGGCGGGGTAGGCATTACGCCCACGCTGCCAATGCTCGAAGCCGCCCTGGCAACCGAGCGCCCGGTGCATTTCATCCATTGTGCCCGTAACGGCGGGGTGCATGCGTTCCGTGACTGGGTGGACACCCTGGCGGCCAAGCATCCGCAGCTCAAGCGTTTCTACTGCTACGCCGAGGATGACGGCATCAGCCCGGCGGCAGACAAGGTCGGGATGCTCAACCAGGAGCAACTGGCGGCCTGGTTGCCTGAGCAGCGTGATATTGATGCTTACTTCTTGGGCCCCAAGGGCTTCATGGCGGCGATCAAGCGGCATCTCAAGGCGCTGGGTGTGCCGGAGAAGCAGGCGCGCTATGAGTTCTTTGGCCCGGCGGCGGCGCTGGAATAATCCTCCCTAGCAACAACACTGTCCAAAATGTGGGAGCGGGCTTGCTCGCGAAAGCGGTGTGTCAGTCAATACATGTGTCTCTGATACTCCGCCTTCGCGAGCAAGCCCGCTCCCACATTTGGCACTCTATTGCGCCTGATTAATCCGCTGTTAACCCCCCTCTGTTTTAACCACTGCCTGTGTGTAAACTTGTTGCCATCAGGCACAACCATAATCAGAGAAAGGGAAAGACGGGGATGATTGACGACATGCGTTTAGGCAGGGAGCGGCGCTTTCTGGTGTTGCTGGGCATCATCTGCCTGGCGCTGATTGGCGGGGCGCTGTACATGCAAGTGGTACTGGGCGAAGCACCGTGCCCGCTGTGCATTCTGCAACGCTACGCCTTGCTGCTGATTGCGCTCTTCGCGTTCATCGGCGCGGCCATGCGCACCAAGGGCGCGCTGACGTTCTTCGAAGGGTTGGTGGTGCTCAGTGCCTTGGGTGGCGTGGCTGCGGCCGGCCACCATGTGTACACCCAGTTCTTTCCCCAGGTCAGTTGCGGCATCGATGTGTTGCAGCCGATCGTTGACGACCTGCCCCTGGCCAAGGTGTTTCCCCTGGGCTTCCAGGTCGACGGCTTTTGCAGCACCCCCTACCCACCGGTCCTCGGCCTGTCCCTGGCCCAATGGGCGCTGGTTGCATTCGTGCTGACGGCGATCCTGGTGCCCCTGTGCATCTATCGCAACCGTCATCCCAAAGCCTGAACCGCCGCGCCTGTCGAACGCTCCGTTGCTTCTGAATGAAGGCGGAGCGTTTTTGTTTGTAGGGATTTGTGAAAGCACCGTGACGAGGGGCAACGGAAGGTGCGCGCAGCGTGCGACATGTTGTCACATGAACGTTGTCGCAGGACGTTTCTGACCCGCCAAATCGGCCCTTGGATTTGCACCCCACGTACAAATTGTGCTGTCAGTTCGTGGTTCCCACGGCGGCCCGATTCGTATGCGGCCCCAATCCCTGAAGCATCTATGAATGCCTTGTTTTATGGGCACTTGGATACCCTCGGCATGCCCTTACAGGCCGTAAGGGAAGTGGCACTGTGCCCAATAACACGGCAATTTTTGTGGTTTTTGTTGAGAATCGAACGCGATAAGATCGCGAATCTTTGCAACTTTGGTGAAGGATTGTTGCTGGAATCGATAAAAATTATTTCTCTATAAGACATGGTTTATACATCGCTAGCTAACTACAATCGCCCGCACTGAATGTCCGGTGCTGTTCAATATTTGAGCATTGGAGCGGTCGAGGAGCAGATGGAAGGCTCAATGCGACCCCAGGTTCCGGCAGCCTTTCAACTATCCGCACCAAATGGAATTGGTCTGTAACAAGGCCTTTAGCCACGAAATCGAATAAGAACTCACTGCAGGTCCGTGAAACGTACAGTCATGACGTGTCGGGCAGGCTCTTATTCAATCGAAGAGAAATGCCAACCCTTGGCAGGGTGAAGTGTTGGCGATCAAAACCCAACTGCATTGCGCAAGCTGCTTTAGAGGTCGTGAGATGAGTAAAAACAGGTACCCCCGATTACTAGGCTTTTTGCCGCTGCTTGGCATGATGTTAATGCTGGGAGGCTGCAAGTGGACCTTGCTCGACCCAAAAGGACAGGTCGGTCTGGATGAACGAAACCTGATCATCACCGCTACCCTGCTGATGCTGCTGGTTGTGGTGCCTGTGATCGTGATGACCTTCGCCTTCGCCTGGAAATACCGCGCGTCCAACACCAGCGCCACCTATGCGCCGAAGTGGTCGCACTCCACCAAGATCGAGATCGCGGTGTGGTTGGTTCCGATCCTCATCATCATCGCCCTGGGTTACGTCACCTATAAGTCGACCCACGCGCTGGACCCGTATCGTCCGCTGGAGTCCGACGTCAAGCCTGTGAACATCCAGGTGGTCGCGCTGGATTGGAAGTGGCTGTTCATCTACCCGGACCTGGGTATCGCCACTGTCAACGAGATCCGCTTCCCGGAGCACACCCCGCTTAATTTCCGGATCACTTCCGACGCCGTGATGAACTCGTTCTTCATCCCTGCACTGGGTGGCCAGATCTACGCGATGGCAGGCATGCAGACCCGCCTGCACCTGATCGCCAACCAGAAAGCTGAAATGGAAGGCATCTCCGCCAACTACAGCGGCGCTGGCTTCACCGGCATGAAATTCAAAGCGATCTCGACAAGCCAGGAAGATTTCGACGCCTGGGTAGCTGCAGTCAAGGCCGCACCTAAACAGCTTGATCAAGCTGAATACGACGCTCTGACCAAACCGAGCCAGAACAACCCTGTCGCCTTGTACTCCGCGTATGAGCCGGACCTGTTTCAGAAAATCGTCGACAAGTACGAAGGTATGAAGCCAGGCAAGCCGGTCAAGCACGAGAAGAAAGAAGTGGCCGTGGTTGAAGGTTCTGATACGGGCGCGCATTCAACTGCTGGGGCAGAGGAGTAAACGATGTTTGGTAAATTAAGTTGGGACGCGGTCCCATTCCACGAGCCGATCGTAATGGTGACTATCGCCATGATCGCGCTGGGTGGTTTGGCGCTGGTTGCGGGTATCACCTATTTCAAGAAGTGGTCCTACCTGTGGACCGAGTGGTTGACCTCGGTCGACCACAAGAAAATCGGCGTCATGTACGTCATCGTTGCCATGGTCATGCTGCTGCGTGGTTTTGCCGACGCCATCATGATGCGTACCCAGTTGGCCATGGCCACCGAGGGTTCGCCTGGCTACCTGCCACCTGAACACTATGACCAGATCTTCACCGCCCACGGTGTGATCATGATCATCTTCATGGCGATGCCTTTCTTCACCGGCTTGATGAACCTTGCCTTGCCGCTGCAGATTGGTGCGCGTGACGTTGCCTACCCGTTCCTGAACTCCCTGAGCTTCTGGCTGCTGGTGTCCGGCGTGGTGCTGATCAACGTTTCCCTGGGCGTCGGCGAATTCGCCAAGACCGGTTGGGTTGCGTATCCGCCATTGTCGGGGCTGCAATACAGTCCGGGCGTGGGTGTGGACTACTACATCTGGGCGCTACAGTTATCAGGGCTCGGGACGACATTGACGGGGGTCAACTTCCTGGCCACCGTCCTGAAAATGCGCGCCCCTGGCATGAAACTGATGGACATGCCGATCTTCACCTGGACCTGCACCTGGGCAAACGTGCTGATCGTGGCTTCGTTCCCGATCCTGGCCGCTACCATGGCGCTGCTGTCGCTTGACCGTTACCTGGATTTCCACATTTTCACCAATGAACTTGGTGGCAATCCAATGATGTACGTGAACCTGTTCTGGGCATGGGGTCACCCTGAGGTGTACATCCTGATCCTGCCAGCGTTCGGTATTTTCTCCGAAGTGATCTCGACCTTTACCGGCAAGCGCCTGTTCGGTCACCACTCGATGGTCTACGCCTCTGGCGCGATCTCCGTACTGGGCTTCATGGTGTGGCTGCACCACTTCTTCACCATGGGTTCGGGGGCCAGCGTCAACGCCTTCTTCGGCCTGGCGACGATGCTGATTTCCATCCCGACGGGGGTGAAGCTATTCAACTGGCTGTTCACCATCTACCACGGTCGTCTGCGCATGACCAGCCAGGTCCTGTGGACCCTGGGCTTCATGGTGACCTTCGCCATCGGCGGCATGACCGGCGTACTGTTGGCCATCCCGGGTGCTGACTTCGTGCTGCACAACAGCCTGTTCGTGATCGCCCACTTCCACAACGTGATCATCGGTGGTGCGGTATTCGGCTACATCGCTGGTTTCAGCTTCTACTTCCCGAAAGCGTTCGGCTTCAAGCTGCACGAAGGCTGGGGCAAGGCTGCGTTCTGGTTCTGGATCTCGGGCTTCTTCGTCGCGTTCATGCCGCTCTATGCACTGGGCTTCATGGGCATGACCCGTCGTCTGAACGCCACAACCAACCCTGAGTGGGTACCGTACCTGTACGTTGCCATGTTCGGTGCGGTGATGATCGCTGTGGGTATCGCCTGCCAGCTGATCCAGCTGTACGTCAGCGTGCGTGATCGCAAGCAGAACATGTGCGAATCCGGCGACCCATGGAACGGCCACACCCTGGAATGGTCGACCTCGTCGCCACCACCGTTCTACAACTTCGCCGTGATCCCTACTGCGAACACCATTGATGCGTTCACCGAAGCCAAGGAAGACGGTACTGCGTACCAGAAGCCCAAGCACTACGAGCCGATCCACATGCCAAACAACACCGCCACTGGCGTGGTGATGGGTGCGCTGTTGACCGTGTTCGGTTTCGCGATGATCTGGCACATCTGGTGGCTGGCAATCGCGAGCCTGGTGGGCACTATCGGTTACTTCATCATTCACGCTGCCCGTGATGATCAAGGCTACATGGTGCCGGTCGAAACGATCGAACGCATCGAAGCCGAGCAGCACGCTCGCCTGGTAGCCGAGAAGAAGATCCCGGCCAACCGTGTAGAAACCTCGTTGGAACAGGCTTAAACCATGTCGAACTTAGTGACCAATGCTGGACACGCCCATGTCGATGACCATGGGCACGATGACCACCACCACGACTCGGGGCCGATAACCGTCTACGGTTTCTGGCTCTACCTGATGACCGACTGCATCTTGTTTGCGTCGATCTTCGCGGTGTACGCGGTACTGGTAAACAACGTAGCGGGTGGCCCGTCGGGCCACGACATCTTCGAACTGCCTTACGTGCTCGGCGAAACCGCCTTGCTGTTGTTCAGTTCGATCACCTACGGCTTCGCCATGTTGGCCTTCTACAAGGGCAACAAGAAGGGCGTACTGAGCTGGCTGGGCCTGACCTTCCTGTTCGGCCTGGGCTTCATCGGCATGGAGATCAACGAGTTCCACCTGCTGATCTCCGAAGGCTACGGCCCGCACCGTTCCGGTTTCCTGTCGGCGTTCTTCACGCTGGTCGGCACCCACGGTCTGCACGTATCCGCTGGCCTGCTGTGGATGGCAGTGATGATGTATCAGGTCAATAAGCACGGCCTGACCAACACCAACAAGACCCGCCTTAGCTGCCTGAGCCTGTTCTGGCACTTCCTGGACGTGGTCTGGATCTGCGTATTCACCGTCGTTTACTTGATGGGGACTCTGTAATGGCTAATGCACACTCCCATGACAGCCACGATTCAAGCCACGGCAGCGTAAAGTCTTACGCCATCGGCTTCATCCTGTCGGTCATCCTGACCCTGATCCCGTTCGGCCTGGTGATGTACCCAACCTTGCCGAAGTCGATCACCTTGATGATCGTCCTGGCGTTCGCGGTGATTCAGGTTCTGGTTCACCTGGTGTACTTCCTGCATCTGGACCGCTCCAAAGAGCAGCGCGAGAACGTGATCGCGTTTGTGTTCGCAGGCCTGGTGATCGTTCTGCTGGTTGGTCTGTCGCTGTGGATCATGTTCAGCATCCACACCTACATGATGGCGAAGTGAGGTAAGACCCGATGTCGCTTAAGCACTTTATCCAAATCACCAAACCGGGGATCATTTTCGGTAACGTGCTTTCTGTGGCGGGCGGTTTCTTCCTGGCCTCCAAGGGACATGTCGATCTGGCCATCTTCCTGGCTGCAATGATCGGTACGTCCCTGGTGGTTGCTTCCGGTTGCGTATTCAACAACTGCATCGACCGTGACATCGACATCAAGATGGAGCGCACCAAGAATCGCGTGCTGGTCCAGGGCCTCATCTCCCTGAAGCTGGCACTGATCTATGCGACCGTCCTGGGTGTTGCCGGTGTGGCCCTGTTGTACAAGGTGGCCAACCCGTTGGCGGCGCTGTTTGCCGTGATCGGTTTTGTCATCTACGTCGGCCTCTACAGCCTGTACCTCAAGCGCAAGTCGGTTCACGGCACGCTAGTGGGCAGTCTGTCGGGGGCAATGCCGCCGGTGATTGGTTATGTAGCTGTGACCAATAGCTTCGACATGGCCGCGCTGACGCTGCTGGTGATGTTCAGCCTGTGGCAGATGCCGCATTCCTACGCCATCGCGATTTTCCGCTTCAATGACTACCTGGCTGCGTCGATTCCGGTATTGCCGGTCAAGCGTGGCATCCAGGTGGCCAAGAAACACATCCTGCTCTACATCCTGGCCTTCCTCGTGGCGACCTTGATGTTGACCTTCAGTGGCTACGCCGGCATGAGCTACCTCGCCGTCGCCGCCGCGATGGGTATGTACTGGTTGTACATGGCCTGGACCGGCTACAAGGCGGTGGATGACACCGTCTGGGCGCGCAAGCTGTTCGTGTTCTCGATTTTCACCATCACCGCGCTCAGCGTGATGATGTCCCTGGATTTCCAAGTGCCGAAAGAGCTGTTGCTGACCTACGCCCACTGAGTGGTCTTGCAGTAAAAAAGCCCCGCCTTCGAAAGTCGCGCGGGGTTTTTTATTGAGCGCTGCGCTAAACCGGATACGCTGCGTTATCGTTGACGTTTTTCGCGAGCGAGCTCGCTCCTACCCCCCATTCTACAAATGCAGGAAGCAATGCAATGAGTAAAAAAGCCGTGATGGTCTTCAGTGGCGGGCAGGATTCGACCACCTGTCTGATCCAGGCCCTGCCGCTGTATGACGAAGTGCACTGCATTACCTTTGATTACGGCCAGCGCCATGTGGCAGAAATCGAAGTGGCCCAGAAATTGGCCAAGCAGTTGGGTGCCACTGTGCACAAAGTGATGGATGTGTCCCTGCTCAATGAGCTGGCGATCAGTAGCCTGACGCGCGACAACATCCCGGTGCCGACCGTGAACAGCTCGGGTGAAAGCCTGCCGAGCACCTTTGTGCCGGGGCGCAACATCCTGTTTCTGACCCTGGCTGCGATCTACGCCTATCAAGTGAAGGCCGAGACCGTCATCACCGGTGTGTGCGAAACCGACTTCTCAGGCTACCCCGATTGCCGGGATGAGTTTGTCAAAGCACTCAACCAGGCCCTCAAGCTGGGCATGGAATACGACGTGCGCCTGGACACGCCGTTGATGTGGCTGAACAAGGCCGAGACCTGGGCCCTGGCCGATTACCACGGGCAACTGGAGCTGGTGCGCGAGCAGACGCTGACTTGCTACAACGGCATCATCGGTACCGGCTGTGGCGAGTGTGACGCGTGCAACCTGCGCGCTCGGGGCTTGAATGACTACCTGCAGAACAACACACCTGTCATGCAGAGCCTCAAGCACAAGTTGAAACTGAAATAACCCTTGCAGGAGCGAGCTTGCTCGCGAAAAAACTGAGAGCGCCGCGTTCCACCAGATGCGCTGCGTGATCGTTGACGTTCTTCGCGAGCAAGCTCGCGCCTACAGGATTATTGATAGCGCTTGAACAATGAACGTGCCCCGTAGGCCGGCAGGATGTTGAAGAACGCAAAGCCGACTTTGATCGCGATCTGTACATAGATCATGCTGAGGATGTCGCTGGTCTGCATCGCCCCGTAGAAGGCGATAAAGCAGAACAGGAAGCTGTCGATAATCACCGCAAAGAACGTACTGAGGAATATCCGCAGGTATAGATACCTGGAGTTGGTCAGCTCCTTGATCTTGCACAGCAAGTAGGAATTTATATTCTCCGACACCAGGAACGAGACCGAAGAGGCCACCAGCACCGACGACACTTGCAGGATCACGTCGGTATAAGGCCCATCCAGCTTCCAGCCCGGTAGCCCTGGCAGGAACGTGGAGCCATACAGCAGGATGATGATCATCGCGTTGCTGGCAAACGCAAACAGAATGGCTCGCCTGGCCAGGCGCAAGCCAAAATTCTCGTTGAGCAAGTCCACGATCAAGAAGGTCAGCGGGTACAGGAACGTGCCCGGCGTGACGATGATGCCCAACGACTCCAGGTAAATCGGTTTGGTCGCGGCAATGCTGGTGAAGATATAGAAGGTGAACAGCAGCAAGTTCAGGATGATGTAGATCATCCAGGAGTTTTCATTGCGGTCGTTTATATCGTAGGCGGTCAGCGTTCCGCCTTGGGAGTAGAACTTCTTGTACAGGTTCTTGATTTCCATCTTGTTGAAGTTGTCCATCATTTCACTGCTGAGCACTTCACTCAGCTTGATCTTGAGGACCTTGCCCGTGGCGATCACCATGATCACCGCCAGGCGCTTGTCGTTTTCAAAGCCCAGCAACTTGTATTTGCTGTTTTCCACGGCGCCCTCAGACGTTGTCATTGAAGCGCTCCTCAAGGATGTCGCCGATGACACACAAACGCTCTGAGTTCCCGCAGGGTTCGAGGGTGATGAACAGCTTCTTGGTGGCGCGGTCGTACACCAGTTTTTCTTTATCGTCGCTCGACGAGCCTTTCTGCACGATCAGCAAGTCCCCCGGTTCATTGAGGCCGGGAATCCCGTGCTCCAGGCGCACGCCGATCAGGTTGCAGGCGCTGCCAAAGTAGTAGGTCAGCGGATGAAGCGTGGCCAGCTCACCGATGCGCTTGCCCAGGCTTTGCATGAGCAGGCTTTCCTTGAGCACAGGCACTGCCGCCGGGTTCTTGTTACCCAGTGGGGAAACATTGCTCTCGATGACTTCCTTGGCTTCAAAACTGATCGTCTCGATTTCTTCGTAGGAGACGCCAAAGAAGTCAGAGATCTTGCGTATCGTCGACTGCTGTACGTTAACGACCTTGCCTTCCAGGATGTTATAGATGGTGGTCCTGGTCAGGCCGGCGGCACTGCTTAACGAAAGCTGGGTTTCGCCACGACTCTTGATCAAGTACTTGATGTTGCTCTTCAAGTGCTCGGTTTTTTCCCGTCTGTGTATCAAGTGCTCACCACTTCCATTTAGTCATCAGTCCATGCCGGCAGAACCCGTTCTTGAGGGTTCGCGGCAGTGAAAGTGTTGCATGCGCCCGCTACAACAATAAAGTACTGAGTGCAGGGATACGCCTCGGTGGTAAATCAGGCAACGGCTTTCTCGTCATACTCTTCTGAACGGCCAGCGCGAATCCCTCGCGCCTCTACAAGGAGTAGTCACCATGGTGCGTGTCAGTCGTCGATCCCTTCTCGCCCTGGGCGCGGCCCTGCCTGTGTTGGGGCAGCTCAATTGGGCGCTTGCCAGCCCGGCGCCGACGAAATCTGACAAGGTACTACTCAATTACAACGAAAGCCCCTACGGCCCTTCAGACGCGGCTCGCCAGGCGATGCAGCGCGCGATTGCAGCCTCCGGGCGTTACCCTTACCCGGACATGTATGCATTGGCCGCGTTGTTTGCCGAGCAACAGGGCATCGCCGAAGAAAACATCGGGGTATTTGCCGGCTCGATGGCTGCCCTGCGTTACGCGGTGCTGGCGTTCGCCAGCCAGACCCGCGGCCTGGTGATGGCCACGCCGTCCTACGAAGTACCGCGCCAGGCGGCCGAATCGATCAAGGCGCCGGTGCATGAAGTTAACCTCGACGCCCAGCATGCCCACGA
The DNA here is from genome assembly GCF_900119355.1 of Pseudomonas sp. NFPP02. Lineage (NCBI taxonomy): Bacteria > Pseudomonadati > Pseudomonadota > Gammaproteobacteria > Pseudomonadales > Pseudomonadaceae > Pseudomonas > Pseudomonas sp. NFPP02. The sequence continues at coordinate 228,490 of NZ_FPJI01000007.1, read as the reverse complement.
TGTGCACGCCATGCTCGCCGCGGACCCACAGGCCGGCATGCTGTACCTGTGCAACCCCAACAACCCGACCGGTACGCTCACCTCGACCGAGGCTATCCGCCACGCTCTGGTGAATAAACCCAAGGGCAGCGTGCTGGTTGTGGACGAGGCTTATATCGACTTCTGCGACGCCCCCAGTTGCGTAAGTTGGGTCAGGGAACACCACGACCTGCTGGTACTGCGTACCTTCTCGAAGATCTATGGCATGGCCGGTGCGCGCCTGGGCCTGGCGATCGGCCACCCGGCGCTACTGGAGCGGTTGGCCGTGTTCGGCGGCGACAACGTCCCGGCCGGCGCCAGCTTGCTGGCCGCCCGTGCGAGCCTGGAAGACGCGCAACTGGTGGGCCAACGCAGAGCGCTCAATGCCAGGTTGCGCGATGAGACGATCGCCTGGCTCAAGGGCCGAGGCTTTACCTGCACCTTTTCCCACAGCAACTGCTTCATGATCGACGTGAAGCGCCCGGCAGAGCAGGTGATTGAGCAGTTGGCGGCACGGAATGTACTGGTCGGGCGGGTGTGGAAGGACTGGCCGCAGTGGGTGCGGGTGACGGTGGGCAATGAGCAGGAGATGGAGCGCTTTCGCGAGGCGTTCGCGGCGCAGGTCTAGCCCCTGGGTTTGCATCCGTTGCCTGGACAGGTAAGCCAGGCATGCTGCATGCTCGACCGGGTTGAATGATCAAGGAAGACACCTGTGCGACCTAATGGCCAACCCGATAAAAAATCGCCCATGCTGCCCGAGGATATGCGCCGCTTGCTCGATACCGAGCTGAGCCGCCGTGGCCTGGGACACTTCGAGGTCTACCAGTGTGGGCCGACGCTGGACCAAGCGCAGATTGTGTCCAATTACCCCGAGGCCATGGAGCCTTCCGACACGGCCGACGATTTCTACCGGCGTGGCGAGCTGGTTTCATTGACCCGTACGCGGATCAAACCATTTTTCTGGAGTGATGAACACCTGCTGGCCGTGGCCGATGAGGCGGTGCCGGTGCCGGGCCCCTACAAACCCGTTGGCGAGGGCGCCAGTTTTATCGTGCATGGCAATCGTGGCTTCTACTCGGTGCTCAATCTGTGCAGCTTCGGCGAACATCGGCAATTTCGCGAGACCGTGCTGGCCCATCAAAGTGAACTGCAGATGCTGTTGGTCTCGATGTACGACGAGGCCCTGGAAGATCACGCGGCGCCTGTCGAACAACAGACGGTGCTGACCCCAAGGGAAACCGAAGTATTGTCCTGGGTCAGCCTGGGCAAGACCTACAACGAAGTGGCACTCCTGACGTCGATGACCTCCCATACGGTCAAGTTTCATATGAAGAATATCTTCGGCAAATTGCAGGTCAGCAACGGCAAATCAGCAATCGGCAAGGCCCTGCAATTGGGCTATATCCGCCACCCGGCCTGAGGCCGCAATCACCGCCTACCTGTCCAAATGGGTAGCTTGTTCGCCGCACAGTGCTGCATTAGTTTGCCCAGCTATGGAGTTTGGCGCCGGACACACCGGCGCCGCCATTGCGAAAGGACATCCGGATGAGCCGCTCTGCAGCTTTGCTCCACACCTGTGCCAGCGTGCTGCGCTGATGGGTACTTTTCACGCCTTGCGCGGCCTTAATGCGCGGTTGCAAGCATTGTTCATGATCACGCTGGTGTTCCGCACGGGCACCCTGGCGTTTCCTTTTTACGCGGCGTACCTGATTCATCAACACGCGATATCGGCAGGTACGGCAGGCCTGTTGGTCGGCGTGTATGGCGCGGGCGCCCTGTGTACCGACCTGATCATCGGCGCCGTGATCAAGCGGTTTTCGGCCAACCGGGTCATTCTCGGTTCGTTGTTGTTCAACGCGGTGTTGCTGCTGGTCATTCCCTCGGTGGATAACCTGCTCGCGCTGTTCCTGTTGTCGTTTCTCTGGGGGGCCTGTTACGAAGCCTTCACACCGGCCGCGTTCTCCGAGACAGTGGCTCACAGTAATCTTGAGTCACGCAAAGTGGCGTTTTCCTGCAACCGATTGGCGATCAACATCGGCATGGCCATCGGGCCGCTACTGGGCAGCTTGATCTTCCTCAGCAATGCCGATGCGGTCTTCTACATCAATGCCGTGCTGTCCCTGCTGGCCTTCGCCGCCTGCCTGCGGTTTGGTCGGTCTCGGCAGGCCACCCAAGGCGTACCTGTCGCCGTCAAAGGCGAGGGCTTGCCCGAGGTGGCGGCTCATGAGCGTTCGCGACTGCTGGTGATCCTGTTGGCAGCGCTGCCGGTGCACGTGGCTTACGCATTGCCGCCGACTTTTCTGTCGGCGTACATCATCAACTACACCCAATTGCCGGCCTATTACGTGGGCATCATCTTCTTTATCAATGCGTTGCTAGTGATTGTGTTTGAAGTGCCGATCAACCTGCGCATGGCGCACTTGTCGAGCAGTCGCTCGCTGATCATTGGCCTGTTGCTGGCAGGCTGCGGTTTCTTCTTGATGGGCTTTGGTCAGGTCGGCGCGCTGTTGGTGCTTGCTACGGTGTTGTGGAGCCTGGGCGAGATGATTGTGTTCCCCGCGATCACCCACTACGTCAGCAGCATTTCCAGCCGCGACAGCGTGGGCCGCAACCTTGGCTACTACTCGGCGGGCGTCAACATCGGCGTGATGATCGCGCCCTCGTTGGCGTTCATGTTGCTGGCCCGGCCAACCTTGCCGTCACCGTGGCTGCTGGCAGGCTGTGTGTTGTTGCTGTTCGCAATCGCCGTGGGGATGATGAAAAGCTCGGCGGTGTTGTGGAATAAAGAGGCGTAGACGGCAACCGGCGCTGCGCCTTGCGCGCGCGCCTGGTTGCGTCAGCTACTTACTGGGCGGCGATGGCGTAGCCGTCAAAGGCGCTTTGCTGTTGCAGCGCGGTCACGATGCTCTTGCGCGTGACCGGTTGCTCGGCGCCGCTGTTGTCGATGAAGGTTTCGCTCGCAAGTTCCGCCTCGCTGCCTTCGCCCACAAAGGTGAAACCCAGGAACTCCAGCGCTTCGCGGTCCACATTGAGCTTGGAGCGCGGCGTGCGCAGCGGCAAGGTGACGCTGATGCCATCCTTGCTGATCACAAACACTTCGGTGTCTTTCTTGGCGCGTGCAGCCTTGCCCTTGCCGGCGCTCGGGTTGCTGATGGCCTGGTGCGACTGGTTAAGCACTTTGAGGGCCAGGCCATAGACCAATTCCTGGAACTCGGGATCGTCCTTGAAGCTGGACAGGATGCGGCTGATCGAGAACTGGCTGCTCAGGTGTTCCAGGGCGGCGTTGTCTGCGGCTTCGGCGTCTTTCAATTGTTTGAGCTGGCCCATCAGGTCATAGGCTTTGTCATCGTCGAAGGCATCGTGGGCCTGGCGGATGGCAACGCGTAGCTCGCGGATCTGGTCGCTTTCCTTGGAGGTATGAAACGCGTCCAGCACCATCTCGCTGATGATCTTGGCGGCTGGCACATGCTGTGAAAGATTGATGGCGTTTTCGTATTCGGCTTTGGCGTACAGGGCGACTACGGATTCTTCGGCGGATTTTTCGGTGTAGGAATCAGACATTAAAATTTCACTGCGTAGTATGCGGAGAGACAAAAAAACGTCGGGCATTTTCAGCGGGTGAGGGGATCAGGTCAAGGCAGCCCGCTATTCGTCCAGCTGTGTGAGGCACGCCTGGAAGATATCCAGGCCTTCCTCCAACACCGCAGGTTCAATGGTCAGCGGGGCCAGCAAGCGCACGATGTGCCGCGACTTGCCGCTGGGCATCAGCAGCAAGCCAGCCTCTCGCGCCAGCTCCAGCAGTTGCGCCAGTTGCTTGGGAGCGGGTGTGCCGTCGGCGTGGGCCAGTTCAATGCCCCGCATGGCGCCGACACCGGTGAGGCGGCCCAGGTAGGGCGACAGTTGCTGCGCGCGCCAGGCTTCATAGCGACCCACAATCGCGGCCTCCTGCGCGACGCCCCAGGCGTGCAGGTTTTTGTCGCTCATCACCTCAAGGGTCGCCAGCGCCGCCGCGCAGGCGACGGGGTTACCGGAGTAGGTGCCGCCCAGGCCGCCTTTGGGCAGGTTGTCCATCAGCGCCTTGCGCCCGACCACTGCCCCCAGCGGCATGCCGCCGGCGATGCTTTTGCCGAGCAGCAGCAGGTCCGGCTCGATGCCCAGGCGCGAGAAGGCGAAACGCTGGCCGGTGCGACCAAAACCCGACTGGATTTCATCAATGATCAGCAGGATGTTGTGCTGGTCGCAGAAGCGTCGCAAGACTTGGGCAAACTCAGTGTCCAAGGCTAGAAAACCGCCTTCGCCCTGCACCGGCTCGATGATGAAGCAGGCCACATCGTTTATGTCGATTTCCACGCTGAACAGACGCTCCATCGCCTTCAGCGCGTCGGCGCAGGTCATGCCGTTATCGGTACTGGGGTAGGGCAGGTGATATACAGGGCCGGGCAGTACGCCGACCTTCTGCTTGTAGGGCGCGACCTTGCCATTGAGGTTGAGGGTCGCCAGGGTGCGCCCATGGAAGGCACCGTCGAAGGCGATCACCGCCGTGCGACCAGTGGCACCACGGGCGATCTTCAAAGCGTTCTCTGCCGCTTCTGCACCGCTGTTGGTGAGCATGCCGCTGACGGGGTAACCCACCGGGATAAAGGCGCTGAGGCGTTGCATCAACTCGATGTAGGGCGTATGCGGTGCGGCGTTGAACGCGTAATGGGTGAGCCGGGCCGCTTGCTCGCAAATGGCCGCCACCACGGCCGGGTGGCAATGGCCCAGGTTGAGCACGCCGATACCCCCGACAAAGTCGATGTAACGCTTGCCTGCAGCGTCCCAGACCTCGGCGTTTTTACCGTGACTGAGGCTGATGGGGTGAACGATGGAAATCGACTGGCTGATGCTAGCGTGACTCATGGCTCTGGGACTCGGCAGTGGTGGGCGCAGCGCTATCTAAGCCGCGCGCCCGGCCTTGCCGCAAACGAAATAAAGTCGCCGTGTCATTCCACCTTGGAAGGAGCTGCGACTATTCCGACACCCCATCCTTGCCCGCCGCCTTGGATCGGTACAAGGCTTGATCGGCCCGCGCCATCAGCGCAGCCGGGGACTCGCCCATGCGCCGCTCCACCACGCCCAGGCTCAGGGTAACGTTCAAGGCGCCCAAGGGGGCCGCCTCCTTGATTTTATGGCGAATCCTTTCGGCCAACTCTTTGGCCTCGTCCAGGCTGCTTTTGGGCAGCACCACCATAAACTCATCGCCGCCCCAGCGCGCCAGCAAGTCGCTTTTACGCACGCAGGCTTCCAGATGTTCCACTACCCGTATCAGGGTCTGGTCGCCGACGCCATGGCCGTATTGGTCATTGATTGGCTTGAAGTCATCGACATCCATGGCCACCAGTGCCAGGGGCAGGCGGAAGCGTTCGGCGCGGTCGCATTCCTCCAGCAGCACTTTTTCCAGGCGGTACCGGTTGGCGATGCGCGTCAGGGCGTCCCGCTCGGCCAAAGAGCGGTTTTCGTCCAGTTGCAATTGCAGTTGCTGGTTGACGCGCGACAACTCAAGCGTGCGCTCCGCGACCAGCGCTTCCAGGGATTGGTTGCGCTTTTGCAACTGTTCGATGGAGCATTTGCGCGTATGGATATCGCGGTGTGCGCCGACCATGCGCGCCACGGAACCGTCGGGGTTGCGGGCAATGACGTAGCCGCGGTCCTCGATCCAGAGGTACGTACCGTCTTCTTTTCGGCAACGGTATTCGGCCCGGTAATGAGCGGCGCGTTGGCTGATGTAGTCATCGAACACCGTCATCACGCGAGGGTAATCCTCGGGGTGGATCACGTTCTCCCAGGTGAAGACGCTGTTTTCCAGGGAGTGGTGGGAGTATCCAAGCATTTCGTACCAGCCGGGATTGCGGTAGACGAAGCCGGTATTGGCGTTCCAGTCCCAGATGCCGTCACTGACCAGTTCCATGATGGCGTGCAACAGGTCTACGTTAAGGTCGGAAACCTCATGGCGTAGCGGTTCTTTGCCGGATGTATCGTCCATCTGCACGCTTCCTGCGGGGGCTGGCGCCCAAGGCCAGTCATGGTTGACGCCGATACTCCGTGGCTGGCGCTACTGTACATCGGCGCTTGCGCGCTTTGAATAGGGCAGGTGTGCTGCTTTTGACGAGTGGCGAAACGCTATTTTTCTGGCGCCATCATCTTTGTTCGAGGCTTCCCATCAGCGTTGTGCTGGTAAATGGCTTGCGGTTGGCCCTGCTCATTGAAAAACACCTGGCCAATGCCCGCCGAGTTCCACAACCGCTCACCCGCTTCGGCGTGCTCTGGAATATAGGGCACCACCTGCATGGTGCGGCGGCGGGTAAACCAGTTAAGCGGCGAACGCGGGGAGTAGAGCCAGCGGTTGAGGCGGTCGAACCATTCCAGCAGGCGCGGCGGGAACTCGTTCTTGATGCCGCTGCTGGTGATTTGCCAGATATTGGGGCCGCCGTTGCGGTGGCGGATCAGCACTTGGTAGACAAACGAGTAATGCACATCACCGGAAAGGATCACGTAGTTACCCGGTGTGCGCGAGTGGCGGAAGATATTCAAAATCACTTGGGCAGCGCCGCGGTGGGCCATCCAGTTCTCGGCGTCCACCAGCAGTGGGAAGCCACACCAGCTGAAAACCTTCTGCACCGTCTCGATCAGCTTGACGCCAAAGACCGGCGCGGGCGAGACAATGATGGCTGACGGGTGGTCCAGTAGCGCTTGTTGCAGTTCGCTCAAGGCTTCCCAGTCCAGCAGGCCGGAAGGTTGCTTGAGGGTGAACTCGCTGCGCCAGCGTCGGGTGCGGGTGTCGAGTACCACCAGCGCCGGGGTGGTGGGCAATACGTAGTGCCACTGCTGGAATTTCAGCAGTGTGGTGACTAGCTCATCCTGCTGTGTGGCGTCCAGGTGGTTGTCTTGCGCCTGGTTGGCAAGTGCCTGGGTTTGGCTCACCAGTTCGCCAAACACCTTGGGCTGGTTGCCCCAGCCCTGGCATAAAAGATAGGCCATCAACGCATTACCGATGATGCGTTTGGAGAAGGGATGGCCGTAGGCAGTTTCTTCCCATTGGGCGCTGAGGTTCCAGTCGTCGGTGATGTCGTGATCATCAAAGATCATCAGGGTCGAGAGGTGGGCGAATACCCGGGCGACCCCTGGAAGGCCACTGCGAAATTGATCGATCTGTATCTGTTCGCGGGCATAACGCTGCTGTTCTTGCGCGCTCAGTTGCGGCGGTTGGGGGGAGATCAGTGTCCACGGTGTGGGCGACCAGGCCAGCAGGTACATGGCGATCACTTCGGCAAAGGTCACCAGGTGATTATCGGCGGTGCTGCTGGTGAAAATCGGTTTCTTCACGCCGCCGAAAAAGCGCTCACGCAAGGTCTCGTTACTGTCCAGCGCGGGGAGCAGGTCGGCGCGATGGTAATAGCTGGCGCGATGCCCGTAGAGGGCGGCACTGTCGTCAACCACGGCCCCTTCCAGGTATTCGTCGAACAGGCCCAGGCGCGCGATTAATTCATGAATTGCCCGCAGCATGGGCCCCGCGACGTCGTCGGCGTAGACCTGGTCGCCGCTCATCATCAGCAAGGCGGGGCGTTGTGCCACGGTGGGAGCTTGCGCCAGCAGACGATCAATGCACAGCAACCCGTCATCAGCGCGATGGTGAGGCTTGCGGCAGGAGCCGTGGACCAGTTGGTGGATGCGCCCATGCACGACGAAATCGGGCAGCGTGGCGCCTGCGTACAGCAGATGGGGTGCCCACTGGGCTATTCCGCAGCCGTCAATAAACAGGTCATAGTGGATGTTTACATCCAGAGGCAGGGCGTCAGTCAGGGGCACATAGATCAAGTGGATAAACGAATGGCGCCCGACGGGAACGATCTGACAATGTGCATGAAGGTGAATATCCAGCGTTGATCCCTGAGCGTGCTGCAGCCTCATAACCAGCTTCAGTTCCCGGCTCGCCACCAGCCATAGCACCACACGCTTTGGTTCCAGGCGGCGCAGCAACGGGCCGGCAAGTACGGGGGGAAGTGACTGCAGTTCAGGCATGACGCGATCGGCTCACTAACAAGACAAGCACTCAGTATAACGCTGAAAATGTCGGCATTTCGTCAACGAACGTCAGACAGTAATATGTTGTGGCTATTAATGAATAAGCAGCGCCCTGGGCGCTACTTATTTAGTAGTTGCGCTTAAGTAAGTTTACTCAAAGAACATGGCCTTTGCCGAGACTGTCCAAGCCACCACCATTACGTCTGCCGCCTCTGTCTGCGGTGACCCCATTGTCATTAATCGAATTATCGGGAGCGATTTGATCGAGGCTTCGTTTCGAGCGTGAGTTGACCTTCTCGCTGGCTTGGGTGTCTTGGTCGGGGGCGGATTGGGAAATGTAAGTATTGACGGGATTAAAGCCGGTAGAATTGAACACGGTAACGCCTCACTATTAATGGCATGGTTTACATGGCATGTTCTTCCCTGTAACAGTGCTCGGCGTAAGTTAGTGGAGTTCGGTGTTTTTTGCGAGGTGTTCTATGTTTCTGTTTGTGATGGGTGAGTTGGTTTTATTGTTGAATTTTGGTTGTTTTATTTTGAAACTTTGTTAAAGAAATGCAATGTTGTATGAGTATATGTTTGGTTTTCCGTCCTCGGTTATGGGGCAGCAGGGGCAATATGGTTGCCCCTGCCGGCAAATGGCTCAGTTGTTTGCCTCAATCGTCACCTTCGGTACGGTAAATCGAAACTCGCTGCCCTGACCCTGCTTGCTCTCGGCTTCGATCCTGCCGCCATGCGCCTTAACGATGCCTTGGGTGATATACAGCCCCAGCCCGCTGCCGGTGGGGTTGTTTTCAGTCTGGGTCCAATAGCGATCGAACACATGGGGCAAATCGTCCGGCGCAATGCCCTCACCGGAGTCGCGCACCGAAAATACAATCTCCTCGCCGGCGCTCATGGCGCTGATGCCGATGTTGCCCTGGCGCGGAGTGAACTTGATCGCATTGCCGATCAGGTTCGACAGCACCTGGAACAAGCGCTCCGGGTCGGCCTTGATTTGCAGGCCAGGCTCGACATTGAACGACAGGTCGATGCCCTTTTCCGAGGCCAGGGGCGCCAGCAGCGAATACGCCTCTTCAAAAATCTGGCTGACGTCCAGCGCCACCGGCTTGACCACATAGCGCCCGGCCTCGATTTTCGAGGTGTCGAGCAAGTCTTCCAGCAACACGTTCATGCGCCCGGCAGCCTGTTGCATGGTGTCAATGGCGGAAGAAATGCGCCGTGAAGTGTGGGGGCCATCGGAGCTGAAGGCTTTTTGCATCATGCCGCAGAGCATGGAGATGACGGTCATGGGGTTGCGCAGGTCGTGGGAAACCACCGCGACCAGCTCGTCCCGCGCACGCACCGCTTGTTGCTCGCGCAGCACTTGGCGGGACAGGTCGTTCTCCAGGGCCGAGCGGCGCAAATCGTTGGCGGCAAACAGGTCGCCATGGCTCCACTTGGTGGAGATACCAGCCATTTCCACTTTCCAGATTTCAAACGAGGTGCGTGGGCGAAGGCGCATGCCCGCGTCGCAGGTTTCCAGATTCAGCGGCTTCTGCGGGTCGCCACTCCAGTGGATGTTCTCTTTGACTTCCGGGCGAAACCACAGCACCCCGTTATCCACAGGCTTGGGCAAGCTCATGGCGAGCACGCCGCTGGCCACGCTCTGGTATTCGGCGGCCGGCGGATAAACCGAGGCCAGGTTATGGCTGGAAAATACCGGTGCGCCGTCGCCCTGCAACCACTTGTGCAGCGCGCGTATCTGCGCCGGTTCCGGGCAGTTGCCGTAGCGGTGTAATTGCTTGTCTTCGATGATCGCCACGCCGCCGGAGAGGGTCAGGTCCATCAGCAGTCGGCCTTGCTGGGCCAAGCCGTCGAATACGTTATTGGCAGAGGCTTTCATCGCCCGATCCAGCAGCGCCAGCGCTTCGACTTTCTCGTCGCGCTGGCGGCTCAGCTCCAGGGCCTCCATGGCACTGATCTGCAATGACAACACCTGGCCGATGGTCTGGCAGGCCATGCGCAGGTCGTTGGGCACCAGCAGCGGCTCACGGTTGCCGCAACTGATCAGGCCCCAGAGTTTGTCGCCCTTCATCAGTGAAATACTCATGGACGACAACACGCCCATGTTCTGCATGTACTGGCAGTGAATCGGCGACACGCTGCGCAGGGTGGCGAAGCTCAGGTCCAGAGGCTGCCCGGTGTCCGGGCGCAATTTGGGCACCAGCGGTACCGGTTCGTAGGATGCATTCGGGATGATCCGTAGCCAGTTGGTGCGATACAGTTCGCGAGCCTGCTCGGGGATGTCGGACGCGGGGAAGAACAGCCCGTTGAACAATTCCATGGACGGCGCCGAGGCCTCGGCGATCACCTGACCATGGCCTTCCTCTTCGAAGCGATAGATGAGCACCCGGTCATAACCGGTCATGGCCTGGATTTCGTTGACGGTGATGGCGTAGAGCGCCTCCAAGGTCTTTGCCGATTGCAGGCGGTGCAGCATCTTGCCCAGGTCGCTGGTGCGGCCACTGTGCGCTCGGGGTTTGAAATCCTTGAGCCGTGGTTCGAATTCCAGCACTAACACGCCCTGATGGCGATGCAACAGGCCTTCGAACTGCTCACCCTTGAAGGTTATCAGCAGGGGCGGCGAGTCCAGGAATGCGCTGTCCTCGGCCATGGTTTGCACGGCCTGGGCGTACTCCTCGCCAATCAATCTGTGCAACGGTTGATCCAACAGCGCCTCGGGGGCGTGGCCGAACAACGTACCGACGTTGGCACTTACCTGAATGATGTTCAGGCCAGGTTCCGACAAGGTCAGCAGCACGCCGTGGGGCTGGATGGCCCCCGGAAAACGAATGGGTTCGTCGGCGCAGTTGGCAAGCAGCTCTTCAAAATCTTCGGGTTTCATAGCAATACCTCCTGGCTGTCGAGCCATTGCTCAAAGCCGCTGAATGTCGAGCGGGCCGCCATCACCGCGCGCACGGCGGCATCTGTATCCAGTGGCTGACGGCCCAGATAATCGAGGAAATCTTTCCAGCGCCGTCCGGTCTCGGCGCCGTATACATTGAGAAAGGCACCGCCGTTGTCGGCGTTCACATCCAGGCGCAGGGCTATTTCCCGGCGCAGCACTTGGCCGCCCAGGGTGGCGCCTTCCAGCACATACAGGGCGCCGAGGCACGCAGCCGGTGTGTCTAATAGGGGGAGCTGGGTACAGCGAGGCAGGGCATGGATGGCGTGCTCAGTCAGGCCGAGCGCGTGCAGGTCATGGACCAGGGTTGGCGTTTTCACACGCAACGCAGACTCATATCCGTCGGGAATCAAACCGCTGTCATACAGCGCCGCTTCCATTGGCTGATAAAAGCCGTGGTACGCCTGCAGCAAGCGCCGATACCACTGGGCATCCAGGCGCTCGGAAAAAAACGGCAGGCGCTGTTCCAACGCCACATGCAGCAGGCCCGTGCCCGTGCGCAACGTTTCCAACAAGGAGGGCGCACTAACGTCATGGGCCTGTGAATGCATTCAATGAGCTCGAACTGTGGGCCTGTCGGCCATGAATGACGCGTGAAAATGGGCGACGATTCTACACGACTCATTGTCGTCAGCTGAACGCAGAAGCGAAAAGGCTGACCAGCGGATCAGAAAAGTCGCTCCCTGCACCTTACATGACCGCAGAACTAGCCCTCAAGTTCGGTTGAAATGATATCGCGCTGCTATCAATCCCGGGACTGGCCCTAGTGCGTCAATGCTGTCTGCACGCACTCAAGCAAGTGGTCGGTACTCCAGGGCTTGGGCAGAAACCGCACGGAACTGCCCAGCTCGGCGGCGATTTTCGTATTACCTGAGGTCAGCACTACCTGTACTTCAGGCCACCGGTGGGCGACGACACGGCTCAAGTCATAACCATTGAGCAAGCCGGGCATTTGAATATCACTGACAATCAAATCCACCGGGTCATCGCCGCGCTCCAGGTAAATCATCCCTTCGTCTGCCGATGCAAACGATGTCACTACCGCACCAAAGTCTTCCAGCACATCCACCATCAACGCCCGAATGATCTCGTCGTCTTCCAATACCAAAATCGATGGCTGAGCCATGATCCTTACTCCACCATCAGGGGTTCAGTAAGGTGGAGTAGGGGTTGGGTATATAGGTTCGATTGGATGTTTTTTAAACGATGGGTGGTCATTTGGCTGCTTGTGAGCCATGGGCACGACAATCCGTTAAGGTGAACGCCACCCTGCCCTCCAAGGAATGCCATGTTCAACCGTAACCCACTCGTGCCTGAACTGATCGTCACCCGCCTTGGCGCGAGCCTGGCGTTCTGGATCGAACAGTTAGGTTTCGCTATTGCCTATCAGCGCGCAGAAGAAGGCTTTGCCTACCTCGACCTTAACGGCGCGCAAATCATGCTCGAACAATACGACCCCGAGGCCGGCCAGTGGCTTACCGCACCGTTGCAGCCCCCATTCGGGCGCGGCATCAACCTGCAAATCGATGTGCCCGCCGTAGCACCCATCCTGCAACGCTTGGCGCAGATCGGCTGGCCCTTGTTCCGCGATGTAGAGGACGCCTGGTACCGAGCCGGTGACGTGGAGGCCGGGCAGCGCCAGTTCATCGTGCAAGACCCGGACGGGTATCTGGTGCGTCTGGTGCAGCGGCTGGGAGAAAGGCCGGTCGAACAGGCATAATCCAAGGCAACAGCCGATAGGGAGACGTGAATGAAGTATGTGTTATTGACCCTCGCCCTGACCGTTATCGCCGCACCCGCGTTCGCTGCGGGCGACGCCGAGGCGGGCGGCAAATTGTTCACCAAGACCTGCGGCGGCTGCCACAGCATTGGTGAAGGCGCGCGGGGTGGTTTTGGCCCGGAACTGAACGGCATCATTGGCCGGCCTGCCGGTACCACTCAGGACTATCAGTATTCGGATGCGATGAAGAACTCGGGCGTGGTGTGGACGCGGGAAAAACTGGCGGCCTACATTGAAGACCCGAAATCGGTGGTCAGTGGCACGCGGATGATCTTCTGGGGGATCAGTGACCAGGAGAAGATTGAAAATATCCTGGCGTATTTGGAGACATTCCAGCCCAAGTGAGATGCCCAGGCTGGCACGCATCACCGTCCTCTGTCCTCTGTAGGAGCGAGCTTGCTCGCGAAAAGCTCACAGGCGTCGCATTCATTCAGGAAGCACGCGTGATCGTTGACGTTTTCGCGAGCAAGCTCGCTCCTACAAAAAAGCCTTGCTGAACCCGCGACGCAAGGTCCGGGTAAAAGGGTCGCGAGTTCAGCCAAGCACTCCCATAGCATCTTGGCATCGCGGGGTAGGTGCTCTGAAAAAATATCCCAATCAGAAAACTCAAGCGTATCAGGCATTTCTACCAAGCCGGTGATGGCGTCCCAAAAAGCATCCCAGTTTTGGCGATACCAGTTGGGAAAGTTGAGTGAAGTGCACAGCGTGGCGTGAAGTTCTTTGTGGTTCTGGATGCGGCTAAGGTCAATTTTGAAGAGGGATGAACGGGTCACTTGTGCACCATTTGCTTTTTCATCTGCTATAGCTCAGGCTGAATTCTTTGAGTCATTAGTCGTTTGAAACTTCGTAATCAAATGCGATGAAGTAGTCACTTTCTGAAAGAGCAATTTCATGAGAAAAGCGCGGCTGTATCACTGATAGCCATTCCCTGCGCAATTCAAACATGCCGTTATTGACTTCCGCTGCGCTCAACAACCCGAGCGTGGAAATCACCGAATAGTCATCTCCGCAGTCCGCTGAACTTTCCGTTCCTCTTAGCCTCTCTGTGGTTCTGTCGAACCATTCCAACCTTATTTTTAGTCCCATGTAGTCCTCACAAATATTTTTTGATGTTTCGTTTTTTGATCGGCCCTTTTAGCTGCTCGCCGCTTATGTGGTTGAACGCACCTATATGGCTCCCATCACTTGCTAGATAAACCTCCAGCTTCCCGTGCTGAGAGTTCCATTCATAGATCTTCCGACCTTTTTCCTCAATCCAGCGTTCTCTCAGCCCGGCGCCTCCTTGTCTGGGAGTCTTGGGTTTTGCTTTTATCAGTTTTTCAAAGCCAGTTATTTGTTCAGTGTCAGGCGCTTTGTGGTACTTGTGATCCCCAGCCTTGGCACCTACCACCACATACAGCGGCCGAACCCCCGACTCCGCCGGAAACACCAGAATAAAATCCCGATAGTCCGGTGGGTAAATAGGGTTAACCAGAATCTGCGCCGCCGTTCCCGTCGGTGGGTAGATCCAGATCACCGGTGCTTGCGGCGCAGCCTCCAATGCCGGAATACCTAAGGTGTCATTTGGATCAACGGAGGGCGTCCAGATCAGCTCTACGCCATTATTCAAATCTGCTACTAACTGGCCACTGCGGTTTTGAAATTGCACCACATCAATCATCTGCCAATCGGCATTGTTACCTGTGTAAAACCCATACCCCTTGAGCGTGCCGTCGTCGCGTTGCTCGATATGCAGCCGCATCTGCGAACGCGCTCGTTGCAGCGAACGCAATTGTTCCTCGTTGTAGAGCGCGCTATCACTTAGATCCGACGGCCAAGCCAGCGCTACCAACCCTGTCAACAGGCTACCAGCGACGGATGCGCTGACTGTGGCCGCCGATTCCAAAAACGCTGTACGCAATGCCAACTGCCCTAAGCCGGCTGGCAGTGCACTGCCGCTGATCTTGCGCAAGGCAACCGCGCCTCGGGCGTCCACTTCGCGCCCGCCCAACAGACTTAAATGGCTGTACTCCTTGATCAGTTCCAGTGGAACAAAACCGGTGGGGCTCGAGTAATGGGCGATACCGTCAGGCAGTTGGCATGGCTTGATGAAGACGCAGCTGGGAGGTTTGGCTGGTGTAGGTGGCGGGGCAGGGGATGGCTCGAAAAAATCGACAGTAGGCGAATACGGCATACGCGACGGTTGCCGGGTGAGGATTCGTCGCTTGAGTAACGCTTGTTCGGTGGGTGGATAAAAGCGTTCTGACATGACCGATTCACTTCCTTGCGCGAGGGAGTGAGCCTATGAGGGGGAGTCAGGAACCGATATCAGCTCAATTTTCAGTTGATGTGGGAAAAGTTGACTGGTACGTGAGTCGCCGGCATTGTTTCGAATATTGCGATTTTCGTTTGTTTCGTTTAGCGTTGGCCTCAACTGAATTGCGCAAGACCGGAGTTGCATCATGACCATCAACAACCTTCCAAAAACGATCCTTCCGCTGGAAAAAGAAGTCGAGGCGGCAGTGCAAGGCCAGCGTGAATTAGCGTCCCTATTGTCGACCAAATTTGAAACCCAGCGCATCGACATCTTCGACAAAGAAGATAAGCCACACAGGCTTGTACTCCCAACCTCCGCACTGCGCCTGCTGGTCGATATTCTGGGCGAATTGGCGCTCGGCAATGCCGTCAAGGTAGTGCCGGTTCATGCCGAGTTGACCTCGCAGGAGGCGGCCGACCTGCTTAATGTGTCACGCCCGCATTTGGTCAAAATGCTCGAGGACGGCGCTATCCCTTTTACAAAAACGGGTCGACATCGGCGAGTCCGCTTTTCGGATTTGATGGCGTTCAAGCAACGGCGTGACGAGCAAAGCCAAGAGGCAATGGAAGCGCTGGTTCAACAGGCCCAGGAGTTGGGAATGGGGTATGACGGATGAGGTGTTCGCCCTTTACTGCGGTATACGACGCTTGTGTTCTCTATCCTGCGGCACTTAGGGACTTACTCATGTGGCTTGGTTTGTCTGGTTTGTATCGAGCGCGATGGACTGCCCAGATTCAGGATGAGTGGAAGCGCAACGTACTCAAGAACCGACCCGATCTTACGGCGGCTCAGGTGGACTGCACGTCGGCGCTTATGGACATTGCGATACCTGACGCTCTGGTGACCGGATATGAGGACCTGTGTTCGAGTTTGGATTTACCAGATCCGGATGACCGGCATGTGTTGGCAGCGGCCATTCGAAGTAAAGCTGAGGTTATCGTGACCTTCAATTTGAAAGACTTTCCACCGCATGTATTGGCTGCCTATGACATTGAACCGATGCATCCGGATGACTTTATTTCGGATCTCTGGGATTTGGATCAGGCGGCATTGTTGGGAGCAGCGCAGAAGCAGAGGAGGGCGTTGAAGAAGCCCGCGATGGAGGCGGGAAGCTATCTCGAAATGTTGATGCGGCAGGGCTTGGTGCAGACTAGCAAGGCAATGGGACCTTATGAAATGATGCTGTGAGCAGGATGAGCCCGGTGTACGTCAGTTGAACCACAATAAAAAATACCTTGAAACGCCAATGTCTTTTTTATGCCTGCGGATCAACTCAGCAGGTGCTTGGAAATCAGACGCGAGATTTCCACGATCGAAGTTTTCCCAGTGAACTCGAACTTCACCTTCCCCAACGACGAAAAGTAAATCTCCAACTCCGAATCAAGATCAAACGTCCCGGACGTTTCCACCGAGTACGCCACGATGTTCTTGTACGGCAATGAGGTGAAGTCCTTCTTGCTGCCGGTAATTCCCTGCACGTTAACCGCGATGATGCGTTTGGTGGTGAACACGACGCCGTCGCGCATGGCCTTGTACGCGTCGACCACTTCTTCGCCGTCCAGCAGCAGGGCCGCTACGCGTTCGGCGTATTCGTTGTTTTGCTTGAGCTTGAAGAAGCCTTTGTTGTTGAAGTCGATCATGTGCCTGTCCTGGGTAAGTGGTGCCGTCGGTGTATGACGTTTTGCTTGCGGATCTGTATCTAACGCCTGGGCCTGCAAGCCCCTAGCATGACGCTCAACACGACCGCGTCGGCGAAGGATTTCACGCTGGCAGCTTAAAAAACCAGGAGCCAATCCATGCCTGATATGTCCAGCTTGCTCGCCTACGGCCTGATTTCACTCGGCATGGTACTGACACCGGGGCCGAACATGATCTACCTCATTTCCCGCTCCATCTGCCAGGGGCGCACGGCCGGGTTGATTTCCCTGGGCGGGGTGGCGCTGGGGTTTGTGGTGTATATGGTGTGCGCGGCGCTGGGTATCACGGCGTTGGTGATGGCGGTGCCGTTTGCCTACGACGCGCTGCGGCTCGGCGGGGCGCTGTATCTGATGTACCTGGCCTGGCAGGCGGTCAAGCCGGGTGGGCGTTCGCCATTCCAGGTGCGCGACTTGCCCAAGGACAGCCCGCGCAAGTTGGTTACCATGGGGCTGGTCACCAACCTGCTCAATCCCAAAGTGGCGGTGATGTATTTGTCGTTGCTGCCCCAGTTCATCGACCCGAACGGTCATGGCAGTGTGCTGGTGCAATCCCTGGCGCTGGGCTCCCTGCAGATTCTTATCAGCGTGAGCGTCAACGCGGTGATTGCCTGCATGGCGGGTTCCATCGCGGTGTTCTTCGTCACCCGGCCTGGTTGGCAGGTGCTGCAGCGCTGGCTGATGGGGTCGGTATTGATGGGCTTGGCGGTGCGGATGGCGGTGGAAGGGCGCAAGTAAGTCCACGTCACAGGATGGCTTTCAGGTAACCCTTGAGTGCGTGGAGCGGGGCGTCGAGTATTTCCAGGGTCGGTGCTTCGCGCACGTTCGTTGCGAGCCGCTGCAACTCGCGACCCATGACGGTATCGGCGCCACCCAGGGTGTCGAGTGCCAGAGACAGGCATTCATCGAGCTTCACTTGGATCTCGGCCAGGTTTCCCTGGCGCACCAACAACCCAAACACCTCGCGATCATAGCCCTCCATCACGGGATCATCGCGCAGCAACGGGCTGCCGTCGTCAGTCTCATGCACCAGCTTCAACGCAAACAACGCAACCGCTTCAAGCGTCAACTCCATGGTCCCGCTCCCTCCACTGCCACGCCTGGCACTTTTTTGCAGGCGAAAAAAAAGACCTTGAATTTCAAGGTCTTTCTTTAAGATGGTGCCCCGAGGGAGACTCGAACTCCCACTCCTTTCGAAAACGGATTTTGAATCCGCCGCGTCTACCAATTCCGCCATCAGGGCTCAATGGCGGCGAAGTATAGAGATGAGATTACCGTTGGTCAATCACGTTTCATGGTCTATTTTCACTATTTCCGCTAGACTTCCCGGCCCTGCTAGACGAACCCCATCATGCGCGTTGCTGACTTTACTTTTGAGCTCCCTGATTCGCTGATCGCTCGCCACCCTTTGGCCGAGCGTCGCGCCAGTCGACTGCTGACCCTGGACGGGGTCAGCGGTGCCCTCGCACACCGTCAATTCACTGATTTGCTTGAGCATTTGCGCCCAGGCGATCTGATGGTTTTCAACAATACCCGGGTGATTCCGGCGCGGCTGTTTGGCCAGAAAGCATCCGGCGGCAAGCTGGAAATCCTGGTGGAGCGGGTGCTGGACAGCCACCGCGTGCTCGCCCATGTGCGCTCCAGCAAATCGCCCAAACCGGGGTCGAGCATCTTGATTGAGGGCGGTGGCGAAGCCGAGATGGTCGCGCGCCACGATGCCTTGTTCGAGCTCAAGTTTGCCGAAGAAGTGTTGCCGCTGTTGGAGCGCGTCGGCCATATGCCGTTGCCTCCTTATATAGACCGCCCCGACGAAGACGCGGACCGCGAGCGCTATCAGACCGTGTACTCACAGCGCCTCGGCGCCGTCGCCGCCCCGACTGCCGGGCTGCATTTCGACCAGCCACTGCTGGATGCGATTGCCGCCAAGGGCGTCGACACGGCCTATGTGACCCTGCACGTGGGGGCCGGTACGTTTCAGCCGGTGCGTGTGGATAACATCGAAGACCACCATATGCACAGCGAGTGGCTGGAAGTCAGCCAGGACGTGGTGGATGCGGTGGCGGCGTGCAAGGCACGTGGCGGTCGAGTGGTTGCCGTGGGTACCACCAGTGTGCGTTCGCTGGAGAGTGCAGCGCGTGATGGCGTGCTCAAGCCGTTCAGTGGCGACACCGATATCTTCATTTTTCCAGGGCGACCTTTTCATGTGGTCGATTGCCTGGTCACCAACTTCCATTTGCCGGAATCCACGCTGTTGATGCTGGTGTCGGCATTTGCCGGTTACCCGGAAACCATGGCTGCCTACCAGGCCGCCATTGCTAACGAGTACCGTTTTTTCAGCTACGGTGATGCGATGTTTATCACCCGTAACCCGGCGCCGCGCGGCCCTGAGGACAACTTATGAGTCGTATGTCGTTTGAATTGCTCGCTACGGACGGCAAAGCCCGTCGCGGCCGCCTGACCTTCCCGCGCGGCACTGTGGAGACCCCGGCCTTCATGCCGGTCGGCACCTACGGCACCGTCAAAGGCATGTTGCCCCGCGACATCGTCGCCACCGGTGCCGAGATTATCCTCGGCAATACCTTCCACCTGTGGCTGCGCCCGGGCACGGAAGTGATCAAGAAGCATGGCGACCTGCATGACTTCATGAAGTGGCAAGGCCCGATCCTCACCGACTCTGGTGGTTTCCAGGTGTTCAGCCTGGGCGCCATGCGCAAGATCAAGGAAGAGGGCGTGACCTTCGCCTCGCCGGTCGACGGCGCCAAGGTGTTCATGGGCCCGGAAGAGTCGATGCAGGTGCAGCGTGACCTGGGCTCGGACATCGTGATGATTTTCGACGAGTGCACACCGTACCCGGCCGATGAAGACGTGGCGCGTATCTCCATGGAGCTGTCGCTGCGTTGGGCCCAGCGTTCGAAGAACGCCCATGGCAATAACACGGCGGCGCTGTTCGGTATTGTCCAGGGCGGCATGCATGAAAGCCTGCGCAAACGCTCGCTGGAAGGCCTCGACAAGATCGGCTTCGACGGCCTGGCCATCGGCGGTCTGTCGGTGGGCGAGCCCAAGCACGAAATGATCAAGGTGCTCGATTACCTGCCAGGCCTGATGCCCGCAGACAAACCTCGTTACCTTATGGGCGTTGGCAAACCGGAAGATCTCGTAGAGGGTGTGCGCCGCGGTGTGGACATGTTCGATTGCGTGATGCCAACCCGTAATGCCCGCAATGGGCATCTGTTCATCGATACAGGCGTGCTGAAGATCCGTAACGCGTTCCATCGCCATGATGATTCGCCGCTGGATCCTACCTGTGACTGCTACACCTGCCAGAACTTCTCCCGTGCTTATCTGCACCATCTGGACAAGTGTGGGGAAATGCTGGGTAGCATGTTGAATACCATCCACAATTTGCGTCATTACCAAGTCCTGATGGCTGGTTTGCGCGAGGCTATTCAACAGGGTACATTGGCCGCCTTCGTCGATGCCTTCTATGCCAAGCGTGGCCTCCCTGTGCCGCCCTTGGACTGAGTTTTCCGACCCTAAGATTCACTATTTGCAACTGGAGTGCTAAATGAGCTTTTTTATCTCTAACGCCATGGCTGACGCCGCTGCGCCTGCTGCTGCCGGCCCTATGGGCGGTGGTTTCGAGTGGATTTTCCTGGTCGGCTTCCTGGTCATTTTCTACCTGATGATCTGGCGTCCACAGGCCAAGCGCGCCAAAGAGCAGAAAAACCTGCTGGGCAGCCTGCAAAAAGGCGACGAAGTCGTGACCACTGGCGGTATCGCCGGCAAGATCACCAAGGTTTCCGATGCTTTCGTGGTACTGGAAGTCTCCGACACCGTGGAAATGAAGTTCCAGAAGGGCGCCATCGCCGCCACGCTGCCTAAAGGCACGCTCAAAGCGATCTAAGTAACAACCTTTACCAATCGACGGGGCGCGCAAGGCGCCCCGCGTTATAAGCGGGCGGCGTGATGCTGAACAAATACCCTCTGTGGAAATACGTACTGATCCTGGCGGTGCTGGCGATCGGTTTTATTTATTCCGCTCCCAATCTCTATCCTGATGACCCGGCGATCCAGATCTCTGGCGCCAGCACTTCGCTGCAGGTCAATCAGGCTGATCTGGACCGTGCGAGCAAAGCGCTCAACGACGCGGGCATCCAGGTTAAAGCGGCAACCTTGGCGGCTGGTTCCAAAGGCGGCTTGTTGCGCCTGACCAAGCAAGAAGACCAATTGCCGGCCAAGGATGTCGTACGCAAGGCCATGGGTGACGACTACGTTGTCGCGCTCAACCTGGCCCAGACCACGCCACAATGGCTGCGCAGCATTGGCGCGCACCCGATGAAGCTGGGTCTGGACTTGTCCGGTGGTGTGCACTTCCTGCTGGAAGTCGACATGGACAAGGCCCTGGACGCACGTCTGAAGGTCTACGAAGGCGACGTGAAGAGCCTGCTGCGCAAAGAGAAGCTGCGTTATCGCAGCCTGCCGCAGCTCAACGGCGCCATCCAGCTGGGCTTTGCTGACGAAGCATCCCGCGAACAGGCCCGTGCGCTGATCCGCAAGAACTTCAATGACTTCGACATCGTACCGGCCGACCTCAATGGTCAAGCGGTGCTGCGTCTGGCGATGAGCCCGGCCAAGATCGCTGAAATCCGCGAATACTCCATCAAGCAGAACCTGACCACGGTCCGTAACCGCGTCAACGAGCTGGGTGTCGCCGAGCCGATCGTGCAGCGCCAGGGCGCCAACCGCATCGTGGTTGAGCTGCCAGGCGTACAGGACACCGCTGAAGCCAAGCGTATCCTCGGCAAGACCGCCAACCTGGAGTTCCGTCTCGCGGCAGACCCAGGCGCTACGCGTGCCACTTCCGAAGAATTCGAATTCCGCGAAGGCAACCGCCCTCCAGCGCTGATCGAGCGTGGCTTGATCATCACCGGTGACCAGGTGACCGACGCCAAGGCCGGTTTCGGCGAGCACGGCACGCCTGAAGTGAACATCCGTCTGGATGGCCACGGTGGCGAACTGATGAGCCGCGCCACGCGCAGCAACGTCGGTCGCAGCATGGCGGTGATCTTCATCGAGCAACGCCCGGTGACCACCTACACCAAGCAGATGGTCAATGGCGTCGAGAAAGACGTGCCAGTGCAGACCTTCAAGGAAGAGAAGAAGATCATCAGCCTGGCGACCATTCAGTCGCCGCTGGGTGCTCAGTTCCGTATCACTGGCCTGAACGGCCAGGGCGAGTCTTCCGAGCTGGCGTTGCTGCTGCGTGCCGGTGGCCTGGCGGCACCGATGTACTTCGCTGAAGAACGTACCATCGGCCCGAGCCTGGGTGCCGACAACATCACCAAGGGTGTCGATGCGGCGCTGTGGGGTATGTTGTTCGTGTCGCTGTTCATCATCGCCATCTACCGCTTCTTTGGTGTGATCGCCACTGTCGCCCTCGCGGGCAACATGGTGATGCTGCTGGCCTTGATGTCGTTGCTGGGCGCCACACTGACCCTGCCAGGTATCGCCGGTATCGTACTCACCATGGGTATGGCGGTGGACGCCAACGTGCTGATCTTCTCGCGGATTCGTGAAGAGATCGCCGCCGGCATGACCGTACAGCGTGCAATCAACGAAGGCTTCGGCCGGGCATTTACCGCGATCCTCGACTCCAACCTGACCACCTTGTTGGTCGGCGGGATTCTCTTCGCCATGGGCACGGGCCCGGTGAAAGGCTTTGCGGTGACCATGTCCCTCGGGATCTTTACCTCGATGTTCACGGCCATCATGGTGACCCGCGCAATGGTCAACCTGATCTTTGGCGGGCGTGACTTCAAGAAGTTGTGGATTTAAGGGGCTGCCATGTTACGTACAATCAACTTCATGGGCGTTCGCAACGTTGCGTTCGGCGTCACCGTGCTCCTTACCGTTCTGGCGTTGTTCAGCTGGTTCCATAAGGGCCTGAACTACGGCCTGGACTTCACCGGCGGTACGCTCATCGAGCTGACCTACGAGAAGCCGGCCGACGTTACCCTGGTGCGCAGCGAGCTGGTCAAGGCCGGCTATCACGAAGCCGTTGTGCAGAGCTTCGGCGCCACCACAGACCTGTTGGTGCGCATGCCTGGCGAAGACCCGCAACTGGGTCACCAGGTAGCCGAGGCCTTGCAAAAGGTGGGTGGCGACAACCCGGCATCGGTCAAGCGCGTCGAGTTCGTCGGCCCGCAAGTGGGTGAAGAGCTGCGCGACCAGGGCGGCCTCGGCATGCTGATGGCGCTGGTCGGCATCATGATCTACCTGGCTTTCCGCTTTCAGTGGAAGTTCGGTGTCGGCGCCATTGTGTCGCTGATCCACGACGTGGTCGTGACCGTGGGTATCCTGGCCTACTTCCAGATCACCTTCGACCTGACCGTACTGGCGGCTGTGCTGGCGATCATTGGTTACTCGCTCAACGACACCATTGTGGTCTTCGACCGGGTTCGTGAGAACTTCCGCGTGCTGCGCAAGGCGACGTTGATCGAGAACATCAACATCTCCACCACGCAGACCCTGCTGCGGACCATGGCGACGTCGATCTCCACCTTGCTGGCGATTGCTGCGTTGATGATCTTCGGTGGCGACAACCTGTGGGGCTTCTCCCTGGCGCTGTTTATCGGCGTTCTGGCGGGTACCTACTCGTCGATCTACATCGCCAACGTGGTGCTGATCTGGCTGAACCTCAACAGCGAAGACTTGATCCCTCCTGCCGCTACCGACAAGGAGGTCGACGACCGTCCTTGATGGGCGTTTGTTGATCCGCTGTTACAAGAAAGGCGCGAGTATTGAACTCGCGCCTTTTTTTTTGCTCCAAGGCTGGGTATAGCGCGGATCTTTCGGTCCGCTTGTGATGGTCAGGAGGTTCATGTGAACAAGTCGTTGCTGGTTGGTGCGGTATTGGGTGCTGTCGGTGTGACTGCCGGAGGCGCTGTTGCCACCTACAGCCTGGTAAAAAGCGGCCCTGAGTATGCGCAAGTACTGGCGGTGCAGCCGGTTAAAACCCAGATCAAAACCCCGCGTGAGGTCTGCAAGGACGTCACCGTGACCCGGCAGCGTCCGGTGCAGGACCAACATCAAATCGCCGGTACCGTGGTGGGTGCCCTTGCGGGTGGCCTGCTGGGCAACCAGATTGGTGGCGGTAACGGTAAGAAGCTGGCCACCGTGGCCGGTGCGGTCGGTGGTGGCTACGCCGGTAACAAGGTTCAGGAAGGTATGCAGAACCGCGATACCTACACCACTACGCAAACTCGCTGTAACACCGTTAACGACATCAGTGACAAGGTGGTCGGTTATGACGTGCGTTACAACCTGGACGGCAAGGAAGGTACCGTGCGTATGGAGCGCGACCCTGGTAGCCAGATCCCGGTGGATAAGGAAGGTCGTCTGATCCTGGGTCAGAACCAGCAGTAATCCCCAGGTCTGGTTTCGATCCAAATGTGGGTGCTGGCTTGTCTGCGATAGCGGTGGGTCAGTAACTAATCAGTTGGCTGGCAGCCCGCCATCGCAGGCAAGCCAGCTCCCAGATTGGATTGTATTGAATCAGTTGGAATTGGTTTTTTGCTAAATCCCACGCATAAAAAAAGCACCCCGCGGGGTGCTTTTTTGTGCTCGCTCGCTTAGCGCTTCAGCGAAGCCGGCAGGTGCGGCTGGATCGCCGTCAGTACTGCCTTGAAGCATTTGGTGTTGCCAGCCACGACGTGGCCTTTCTCCAGGAAGTCATGACCACCGGTGAAGTCGCTCACCAGGCCGCCTGCTTCCTGAATCAGCAGGGCGCCTGCTGCCATGTCCCACTCGGACAGGCCCGACTCCCAGAACGCATCAAAGCGACCGGCGGCTACATACGCCAGGTCCAGGCTGGCTGCACCGGCACGGCGGATGCCGGCGGTCTGGCCAACCAGGGCGCGGAACATGCCCAGGTAGTTCTCCAGGTTGTCCATCTGGTCGTCACGGAACGGGAAGCCGGTACCCAGCAGGGCGCCTTCCAGGCTGGTGCGGCCGCTGACACGCAGGCGGCGGCCGTTCAGTTGGGCGCCACGGCCACGGCTGGCGGTGAATTCTTCCTGGCGAACCGGGTCCAGCACAACGGCGTGTTCCAGGCGGCCACGGTATTTGCAGGCGATGCTCACGGCAAAGTGCGGGATGCCGCGCAGGAAGTTGGTGGTGCCATCCAGTGGGTCGATGATCCACAGGTAGTCTTCACCTTCGCCACTGCCTTTGTGCAGGCCGGTTTCTTCACCGAGGATGCCGTGGGTAGGGTAGGCCTTGCGCAGGGCGTCGATGATTTTCTGTTCGGCGGCGCGATCCACCTCGGATACATAATCCTTGGCGTCTTTTTCGTCGACCTTGATGGTATCCAGGCGCTCGATGGAGCGGAAGATCAATTCACTGGCGCTGCGGGCGGCGCGCAGCGCGATATTCAGCATGGGCTGCATGGATAGGTCACCTAAGGTTGTTAAAGAAAGCCGAGCATTCTAGCAGAAACTTTCCTCAGGTGAAGGACGACGTTCGCTTTCATGGCATAACCTTAGGCGGTTCTGTAAGATTTGCTCCCCTTTCCTGTGTCCGCGAGCGCCTCCCTTGCTGCAAAACATTCGTGTCGTCTTGGTCAATACCAGTCATCCCGGCAACATCGGCGGGGTGGCGCGAGCCATGAAAAACATGGGGCTGACGCGCCTGGTGCTGGTCGAACCGCGGGTATTCCCGCACCACGAGGCTGATGCCCGTGCGTCCGGCGCCAATGACTTGCTTGAAAATGCCCAAGTGGTCGCCACCTTGGAGGATGCCTTGGTCGGCTGCAATCTGGTGCTCGGCACCAGCGCCCGTGATCGTCGTATCCCTTGGCCGCTGCTGGATCCGCGTGAATGCGGCACCAAAATGGTGGAAGAGGCTGCTGGCGGTGCTGAAATCGCCTTGGTATTCGGCCGTGAAGACTCCGGCCTGACCAACGAAGAGCTGCAGCGATGTCATTACCACGTGCATATTCCCTCAGACCCTGAGTTCAGCTCGCTGAACCTCGGGGCTGCGGTGCAGGTGCTGACTTATGAAGTGCGCATGGCCTGGCTGGCCGCTGCTGGCCAGCCGAGCAAAATGGAAAAGGAAGAGGTTGCATCGACCAAAAGTGGCGAGTTGGCCACCATGGACGAGCTGGAGCGGTTCTATGAGCACCTGGAGCAAACCCTGGTCGCCATCGAATTCCTCGACCCTGAAAAGCCACGGCACTTGATGGCGCGCCTGCGTCGTTTGTACGGCCGCAGCTCGGTGAGCCGGGCTGAAATGAACATATTGCGTGGCATCCTCACGGAAACCCAGAAAGCGGCCCGTGGTGAGCTTCTTGAGCGGAAGGATTAAAAATGTTCGAGCGTTTGCGAGAAGATATCCAAAGTGTTTTCCACCGTGACCCGGCGGCGCGCAACGCCTTTGAAGTGCTGACCTGCTACCCGGGCATGCACGCGATCTGGATCCACCGCTTGTCCGGCGCCCTGTGGGGCATGGGCTGGAAGTGGCTGGCGCGGCTGGTATCGAACTTTGGGCGTTGGTTGACCGGTATTGAGATCCATCCGGGTGCCAAGGTAGGTCGTCGGTTCTTTATCGACCACGGCATGGGTATTGTGATTGGCGAGACGGCCGAGATCGGCGATGACGTCACCCTCTATCAAGGTGTGACGCTCGGCGGCACCACCTGGAACAAGGGTAAGCGCCACCCAACGCTGGGCGATGGCGTGGTAGTAGGGGCGGGCGCCAAGGTGCTCGGGCCGTTTACCGTGGGTGCCGGCGCCAAGGTTGGCTCCAACGCGGTAGTGACCAAGGCTGTGCCGCCGGGTGCTACGGTTGTGGGTATTCCTGGCCGCATCATCGTCAAGCCGCAAGTCGGTGATGAGCAAGAGGCCAAGCGCAAGGCGATGGCGGAGAAGATTGGTTTCGATGCCTATGGCGTCAGTGAAGATATGCCCGACCCGGTGGCTCGTGCGATTGGTCAATTGCTTGATCATTTGCAGGCGGTGGACGGCAAGCTGGAGGGTATGTGCGGGGCGCTGAAGGAGTTGGGCAGCCCGTACTGTGCCAAAGACTTGCCTGAACTGCGTGAGGAAGATTTTGCTGAAATCAAGGACGAAGCCGCTACCACCAAGGCAGGCTGAACGCGGCCTCTTGTGGGAGTTGGCTTGCCTGCGATTGCGGTGGGCCAGCAACCTATAAGCAAGCTGATAGACAGCTATCGCAAGTAAGCCAGCCCCACATTTGATCTCCATTGGCTCGGTGGTCTTGCAGCAGGCCTGGTTGCGCTGTTCGATCCTACCCCATCCTGCTATGATTCGCGCGCCCTTTTTACGGGTAATCCTGACTAAAGTACTAGGTCTTATAGTTGACTTAAATACTCGGGAATCGCATACTTGCTCCCATTCTGAAACACCTTGGTACTTGTCCATGAGACTGACTACAAAAGGCCGATACGCGGTGACCGCCATGCTCGACTTGGCCTTGCACGCGCAAACTGGGCCGGTGTCCCTGGCCGATATCTCCGAGCGCCAAGGCATTTCCCTGTCCTATCTCGAGCAGTTGTTCGCCAAATTGCGCCGTAGCAATCTGGTTTCCAGCGTTCGCGGTCCGGGTGGCGGCTATCAGCTGTCCCGCGACATGCAGGGTATTCAGGTGGCCCAGGTGATCGACGCGGTCAACGAATCCGTCGATGCCACCAAATGCCAGGGTTTGGGTGACTGCCATGCCGGCGACACCTGCCTGACACACCACTTGTGGTGTGACTTGAGCCTGCAGATCCATGAGTTTTTGAGTGGTATCAGCTTGGCTGATCTTGTGACTCGCCGTGAGGTGCAAGAAGTAGCCCAGCGTCAGGACCAGCGCCGTTGCAACACCAAGGCGCCGCGTCTGGACAAGATCGAAGCGTCCGCCGTCGAGTGACAGCCGAAGAGCTAACGGCACGCCAGCCAGCCTGATTTAGGAGAAAGTCCATGAAATTGCCGATTTACCTTGATTACTCAGCGACCACCCCGGTTGATCCGCGTGTCGCGCAAAAAATGAGCGAATGCCTGCTGGTCGACGGAAACTTCGGCAACCCGGCCTCCCGTTCCCACGTATTCGGCTGGAAAGCCGAGGAAGCGGTCGAGAACGCTCGTCGCCAGGTCGCTGACCTGGTCAATGCCGACCCGCGCGAAATCGTCTGGACCTCCGGTGCCACCGAGTCCGACAACCTGGCTATCAAGGGCGCGGCGCATTTCTACGCGACCAAAGGCAAACACCTGATCACCACCAAGATTGAGCATAAGGCTGTCCTGGACACCATGCGCCAACTGGAGCGTGAAGGTTTCGAGGTCACCTACCTTGAGCCAACCACCGACGGTATCGTCACCCCGGCCATGATCGAAGCTGCGATGCGTGAAGACACCATCCTGGTTTCGGTGATCCACGTGAACAACGAAATCGGCACGATCAACGACATCGCCGCCATCGGCGAGCTGACCCGCTCCAAGGGTGTGTTGCTGCACGTCGACGCTGCTCAGTCCACCGGCAAGGTCGATATCGACCTGTCCAAGCTGAAAGTCGACCTGATGTCGTTCTCGGCCCACAAGACTTACGGCCCCAAAGGCATCGGCGCGCTGTACGTGAGCCGCAAGCCTCGCGTGCGCATCGAAGCCACCATGCACGGCGGCGGTCACGAGCGCGGCATGCGTTCGGGCACCCTGGCGACCCACCAGATCGTCGGTATGGGCGAAGCTTTCCGTGTAGCCAAGGAAGACATGGCTGCCGAAAACGTGCGCATCAAGGCCCTGAGCGATCGCTTCTACAAGCAGGTCGAAAACCTTGAAGAGTTGTACATCAACGGCAGCATGACCGCCCGTGTACCGCACAACCTGAATTTGAGCTTCAACTACGTTGAAGGCGAGTCGCTGATCATGGCGCTCAAGGACCTGGCGGTATCGTCCGGTTCGGCCTGCACCTCGGCGTCCCTTGAGCCTTCGTACGTACTGCGCGCCCTGGGCCGCAACGACGAACTGGCTCACAGCTCTATCCGCTTTACGTTCGGCCGCTTCACCACTGAAGAGCAAGTCGACTACGCCGCGCAGAAGGTCTGCGAAGCCGTCAACAAGCTACGCGTTCTGTCGCCACTGTGGGACATGTACAAAGACGGTGTCGATATTTCCAAGATCGAGTGGGCGGCACACTAACTATAGAAGCCGCCACCCAAGCTCTGTAGGAACGTGGCGGAAAACGCAGGCGTTTCTACAGGGTTCCAGAGCGGCCCTGATGAGTGAGGATTCAGTACCATGGCTTACAGCGAAAAGGTCATCGACCACTACGAAAACCCGCGCAACGTCGGCAAGATGAACGCGGAAGATCCAGATGTCGGCACCGGCATGGTCGGCGCCCCGGCGTGCGGCGATGTGATGCGCCTGCAGATCAAGGTCAACGATGCTGGCGTTATTGAAGACGCCAAATTCAAGACTTACGGCTGCGGTTCGGCCATCGCATCCAGCTCCCTGGCGACCGAATGGATGAAAGGCAAGACCCTGGATGAGGCTGTCACTATCAGCAACACCCAGCTGGCCGAAGAACTGGCGTTGCCGCCGGTGAAAATCCACTGCTCCGTACTCGCTGAAGATGCCATCAAGGCAGCCGTTCGCGACTACAAGCAGAAGAAAGGCTTGATCTAAGCATTTGGCGACGAGTAAGGAGTCAACGATGGCTATCAGCATGACAGAAGCGGCTGCGCAGCACATTCGCCGCTCCCTGAATGGGCGCGGTAAAGGTGAGGGGATTCGTCTGGGTGTACGCACCACGGGCTGTTCCGGCCTTGCCTACGTGCTGGAGTTTGTCGACGAGGTGGTTGAAGAGGATCAGGTGTTCGAAAGTCACGGCGAGAAAGTGATCATCGACCCCAAGAGCCTGACCTACCTGGACGGCACCGAACTCGATTTCGTCAAGGAGGGGTTGAACGAAGGCTTCAAGTTCAACAACCCTAACGTGCGCGGTGAATGTGGCTGCGGCGAAAGCTTCAACATCTGAGGCTACTCGTGGGTACTCCTTGTCATTTCGCTTTATTCGAGCTGCAGCCGAGCTTTCGGCTGGACCTTGAGCAGCTCGCCACGCGCTACCGTGAATTGGCGCGTGGGGTGCATCCGGACCGCTTCGCTGACGCTTCCGAGCGTGAGCAGCGCTTGGCCCTTGAGCAATCGGCCAGCCTCAACGAAGCCTATCAGACGCTCAAAAGCCCCGCGAAACGCGCGCGTTACCTGCTCGCCCTGAACGGTGGCGAGTTGCCGTTGGAAGTTACGGTGCACGATCCGGACTTCCTCATGCAGCAGATGCAGTGGCGCGAAGAGCTCGAAGACTTGCAGGACGAAGCCGATATAGCCGGTGTTGCGGTCTTCAAGCGTCGTCTGAAAACCGCCCAGGATGAGCTCAACGAAAGCTTCGCAGCCTGTTGGGATGATGCGGCGCAACGCGAACAGGCCGAACGCCTGATGCGGCGCATGCAGTTTCTCGACAAGCTCACCTACGAAGTGCGCCAGCTAGAAGAGCGCCTCGACGATTAACCCAGTGCTGCCCGTGATGCACGCCTGATAGACAGATAAGACCTGATTACCATGGCTCTACTGCAAATCGCCGAACCCGGCCAAAGCCCTCAACCGCACCAGCGTCGCCTGGCGGTCGGGATTGACCTGGGCACCACCAATTCCCTGGTTGCTGCCTTGCGCAGCGGCCTGTCCGAACCGCTGCCCGACGCCGATGGGCAGGTGATCCTGCCGTCTGCCGTGCGTTATCACGCCGACCGCACTGAAGTGGGCGAATCGGCCAAGCTCGCCGCGTCCGCAGACCCCTTGAACACGGTGTTGTCGGTCAAGCGCTTGATGGGTCGTGGGTTGTCCGACGTCAAGCAATTGGGTGACCAACTGCCGTACCGCTTTGTCGGCGGCGAGTCCCATATGCCGTTCATTGACACTGTCCAGGGGCCCAAGAGCCCGGTGGAAGTGTCGGCCGATATCCTCAAGGTGCTGCGCCAGCGTGCGGAAAACACCCTGGGTGGTGAGCTGGTAGGGGCGGTTATCACCGTTCCGGCGTATTTCGATGATGCCCAGCGTCAAGCCACCAAGGATGCGGCGAAACTTGCCGGCCTGAACGTGCTGCGCTTGCTCAACGAGCCGACTGCGGCGGCTGTGGCCTACGGCCTCGATCAGCACGCTGAAGGCCTGGTCGCTATTTATGATCTGGGCGGCGGCACCTTCGATATTTCGATCTTGCGCCTGACCGGCGGTGTGTTTGAAGTGCTCGCGACCGGCGGCGACAGCGCTCTGGGTGGCGATGATTTCGATCACGCCATTGCTGGCTGGATCATCAGCAGTGCCGGCTTGTCGGCCGACCTGGACCCAGGCGCGCAGCGCAACCTGCTGCAAACTGCCTGTGCGGCCAAAGAGGCGCTGACTGACGCTGCTTCTGTTGACGTTTGCTACGGTAACTGGTCGGCGCCACTGACTCGCGAAGCCTTTGATACGCTGATCGAGCCGATGGTTGCCCGCAGCCTCAAAGCCTGCCGTCGTGCTGTGCGTGATTCCGGTATCGAGTTGGAAGACGTTGGCGCAGTGGTCATGGTAGGCGGTTCCACCCGCGTGCCGCGCGTGCGTGAAGCGGTAGCCGAAGCCTTTGGGCGCCAACCACTGACCGAAATCGACCCGGATCAAGTCGTCGCCATCGGCGCTGCCATCCAGGCCGATACCCTGGCTGGTAACAAACGTGATGGCGGCGAATTGCTTTTGCTCGACGTGATCCCGTTGTCCCTGGGCCTGGAAACCATGGGCGGCCTGATGGAGAAGGTGATTCCGCGCAACACCACCATCCCCGTCGCACGTGCCCAAGATTTCACCACCTACAAAGACGGCCAGACAGCCATGATGATTCATGTGCTGCAAGGCGAGCGCGAGCTGATCAGCGACTGCCGTTCCCTGGCGCGTTTTGAGTTGCGTGGCATTCCGGCGATGGTGGCGGGCGCAGCGAAAATTCGCGTGACCTTCCAGGTCGATGCCGATGGCCTGCTCAGTGTCGCTGCGCGCGAACTGGCGTCTGGCGTTGAAGCCAGCATCCAGGTCAAGCCGTCCTACGGCCTCACCGATGGCGAAATCGCCAAGATGCTCAAGGACTCGTTCCAGTATGCCGGTGACGACAAGGTCGCCCGCGTATTGCGCGAGCAACAAGTGGATGCCCAGCGCCTGCTCGAAGCGGTGCAGGGCGCCCTTGAAGCCGACGGCGAGCGCCTGCTGGATGCCGAAGAACGCATGGTCATTGACCTGCAGATGCAGGAACTGGCCGAACTGATGAAAGGCAACGATGGTTACGCCATCGAGCAACAGACCAAGCGCCTGTCGCAAGTGACTGATGCCTTTGCCGCCCGCCGTATGGATCAGACGGTTAAAGCCGCGCTGGCGGGCCGCAACCTGAATGAAATTGAGGAATAACTGATGCCGCAGGTCACTTTTCTACCGCACGCCGAACATTGCCCTGAGGGCATGGTCGTGGAGGCTGAGACCGGCAAGTCCCTGCTAGACGTCGCCCATGACAACCACATCGAGATCGAAAGTGCCTGTGGCGGCGTCAATGCCTGCACCACCTGTCACTGCATCATTCGTAAAGGTTTCGATAGCCTAAATGAGGCTGACGACCTGGAAGAAGACTATCTTGATCGGGCGTGGGGCCTGGAGCCGACGTCGCGCCTGAGTTGTCAGGCGAAAGTGGGGACTGAAGACCTCACCGTCGAAATCCCGAAATATTCGCTCAACCATGCAGCCGAAGCGCCGCATTGATTCAAGGAAATGTCATGAGCCTGAAATGGGTTGATGTACAAGAAATCGCTATACAACTTGCTGAAGCTCATCCTGAGGTCAATCCTCTTACCGTGAACTTCGTCAAGCTGCGCGACCTCGTAATGGCACTGCCGGATTTCGACGACATCCCTGACCGGGGTGGCGAAAAGGTCCTTGAGGCGATTCAAGGCCTGTGGATCGAAGAAGCAGACTGAGCCGCCTTTTTACGCAGTTAGGCAATACCCAATAACCCGCGTATAATTCGCGGGTTTAATTTTTCGTAAATTACCGTTTCTGGAGTTACACCATGGCTGTTCAACGTACTTTCTCCATCATCAAGCCTGACGCTGTTGCAAAAAACGTCATCGGCGAGATCACCACTCGTTTCGAAAAAGCCGGCCTGAAGGTTGTAGCTTCGAAACTCAAGCAACTGTCCAAGGCTGAAGCTGAAGGCTTCTACGCTGAGCACAGCGCTCGTGGCTTCTTCGGCGACCTGGTTGCCTTCATGATCTCCGGTCCTGTTGTTGTCCAGGTTCTGGAAGGCGAAAACGCTATCGCTCTGAACCGTGAGCTGATGGGCGCTACCAACCCTAAAGAAGCTGCTGCTGGCACCATCCGTGCTGACTTCGCTGAATCCATCGACGCCAACGCTGTTCACGGCTCGGACTCCGAAGCTGCTGCTGCTCGCGAAATCTCGTACTTTTTCGCTGCTACTGAAGTAACCGCTCGCTAAGCATCGGCTTAAAGAGTGAGGGTGAATCCATGACTACATCGACTGTTAAAACCAACCTGCTGGGTCTGACTCAGCCGGAAATGGAGAAATTCTTCGACTCAATCGGGGAGAAGCGTTTCCGTGCC
Organism: Pseudomonas sp. NFPP02; assembly: GCF_900119355.1. Taxonomy (NCBI): domain Bacteria; kingdom Pseudomonadati; phylum Pseudomonadota; class Gammaproteobacteria; order Pseudomonadales; family Pseudomonadaceae; genus Pseudomonas; species Pseudomonas sp. NFPP02. The sequence goes on along the minus strand of NZ_FPJI01000007.1, from coordinate 195,015 downwards.
GGTCAGGTAATGAAGTGGATTCACCACTTTGGCGTCGACGATTTCGACGCCATGACGAACGTCAGCAAGGCCCTGCGCGACAAGCTCAAGGCCATTGCCGAGGTGCGTGGTCCCGAAGTGGTCAGCGAGGACATTTCCAGCGACGGTACCCGCAAGTGGGTAGTGCGCGTGGCGTCCGGTAGCTGTGTCGAGACCGTGTACATTCCCCAGGGCAAACGTGGCACTTTGTGCGTTTCGTCCCAGGCAGGCTGTGCCCTGGACTGCAGTTTCTGCTCCACCGGCAAGCAAGGCTTCAATAGCAACCTCACCGCCGCCGAAGTCATCGGCCAGGTGTGGATTGCCAACAAATCCTTTGGCAGCGTCCCGGCGACCGTCGACCGTGCCATCACCAACGTGGTGATGATGGGCATGGGTGAGCCGCTGCTGAACTTCGACAACGTGATTGCGGCCATGCACCTGATGATGGACGACCTGGGCTACGGCATCTCCAAGCGCCGTGTGACCCTGTCGACCTCCGGCGTGGTACCGATGATCGATGAGCTGGCCAAGCACATCGACGTCTCCCTCGCGTTGTCGCTGCACGCACCTAATGACGCATTGCGTAACCAATTGGTGCCGATCAACAAGAAATATCCGCTTAAGATGCTGCTCGAATCGTGCCAGCGTTATATGGCGACCCTGGGTGAGAAGCGTGTGCTGACCATTGAGTACACCATGCTCAAGGACGTCAACGACAAGCTGGAGCATGCGGTCGAGATGATCGAATTGCTCAAGGACACCCCGTGCAAGATCAACTTGATCCCGTTCAACCCGTTTCCTCATTCTGGCTACGAGCGGCCGAGCAACAACGCCATCCGTCGTTTTCAGGATCAACTGCACCAGGCCGGCTATAACGTCACTGTGCGAACCACTCGTGGTGAAGACATCGATGCCGCGTGTGGCCAATTGGTAGGGCAGGTGATGGACCGCACCCGCCGCAGTGAACGTTATATCGCCGTGCGCGAACTTAACGCCGCTGAAGATTTGCCGCAAATCGCTGTGAATCGAATCTGAGAGAGGATCTCTATGCCCTTGCGCCTTGCGCTGCTTTTACTGTTTACCGGCCTCGTGGCCGGTTGCGTTTCATCGGGTCATGACAGCCCGTTGCGCACTGATAAAGGCCGTGATGAGGCGCGAGTTGCCTATGTGCAACTGGGTTTGGGGTATCTGCGCCAAGGCATGAGCGAGCAGGCCAAGGTGCCGTTGAAGAAGGCCCTTGAGCTGGACGCCGATGATGCCGATGCCAACGCCGCGCTGGCTTTGGTGTTTCAGGCTCAGGCCGAGCCCGAGCTGGCCGACCGCTATTTCCACAAGGCCCTGGCCTCCCGCCCTGCCGATCCGCGGCTGCTGAACAACTACGGCAGTTTCCTGTTCGAGCAGCAACGGTACGACCTGGCGTCACGTTATTTTCAGCAAGCCGCCGCCGATACCCTCTACCCGCAGCGTTCGCGGGTGTTCGAGAACCTCGGTGTGACCTCGATGCGCCTCGGTCAGCGCGACAGCGCTCGCCAGCAGTTGGAAAAAGCCCTGCACCTCAACAGTCGCCAGCCACGGGCATTGCTCGAAATGGCTGAGTTGTCTTACGAAGACAGGCATTATGTGCCAGCACGTGACTATTACGAGCGTTTTAGCCTGCTCAGCGGGCAAAATGCACGTAGTCTATTGCTCGGTGTGCGCCTGGCGACGGTTCATGAAGAACACGACACGGCCGCACGTTTTGGCCAGCAACTCGAACGACTCTATCCCGGTACGCCGGAATATCAGCAATACCTGTCGGAGCAATGATGAAAGCCGCGCACCCGGAAGATGTAGCAGCTAATCGCGTCAACCCAGGCGAAACCTTGCGCCAGGCCCGCGAAAGCAATGGTTGGTCGCTGGCTGAAGTGGCCCTCAAGCTCAATTTGACCAGTACCTCGTTGGCCAATCTGGAAGCCGGCGCGTTCGACAAGCTGCCTGGGCACACTTTTGCCCGCGGCTATATCCGCGCTTATGCAAAATTGCTGGGTATCGACCAGGCCGTGCTGGTCCAGGAGTTCGACCAGTTCACCGGCACCGATGCCCAGGGCAGTAATGTCCATGGGTTGGGGCGCATCGAAGAGCCTACGCGCGTTTCCCATACCATTTTGCGGATTGTCAGCCTGTTGTTGCTGATTGCCGTGGTCGGCGGCGGTTTTGTCTGGTGGCAAGACCAGACCTCCCAGCGCAACAAAGACCTGACCAGCAACGCCATGGAACATGTCGAAGTCGAAAGCGCCGACGGCACCACCCAGATTCACCCCCTGGACGAGCCGGAAGACCAGGCCGTGGTAGAGGGGCAAGCTGCGCCGCAAGCGCCGGCCACTGCCGAACAACCCGCGCCAGACGCCGGCACGGCCCCTGCTGCGGTACCGGCTCCGGCTGTTCCGACCGCTCCGGCAGCACCTGTGGCCCAGGCTCCGGCGGTTCCGACGCCTGCACCTGCGACCCCTGCGCCAGCCGCACCCGCAGCGCCGGCGATGTCGCCTCCCACCACTCCGGCGTTGATCGCCGGTGACGGGCGCGTACAAATTACCTTCATCGCTGACTGCTGGACGCAAGTTACCGATGGCAACGGCAAAGTGCTGTTCAGCGGTTTGAAGCGTAAGGGCGATACGCTTGACCAGGGCGGCAAGCCTCCTTTGACGCTGCGTCTGGGCTTTGCCCGTGGCGCGCAAGTGGCCTACAACGGCCAGCCTGTAGACGTGGCGCCGTTCACCAGTGGCGAGACTGCTCGCCTCAAGTTGGGACAATAGTCATGCACGGCGAATCTCCAATCAAACGTCGCGTATCGCGCAAGATCTGGGTCGGCTCGGTGCCGGTGGGTGGCGACGCCCCCATTGCAGTGCAGAGCATGACCAACAGTGACACCAACGATGTGGCTGCCACCGTTGCCCAGATCAATCGTCTGGAAGCGGCTGGCGTGGACATCGTGCGGGTGTCCGTTCCGGACATGGACGCAGCCGAGGCCTTTGGTCGTATCAAGCAGTTGGTCAAGGTCCCACTGGTTGCCGATATTCACTTCGACTACAAGATCGCGTTGCGCGTGGCCGAACTGGGTGTGGACTGCCTGCGTATCAACCCCGGCAACATCGGGCGTGAAGACCGCGTGCGTGCCGTGGTGGACGCTGCCCGTGATCGCGGTATTCCGATCCGCATCGGCGTCAACGCCGGCTCCCTGGAAAAAGACCTGCAAAAGAAATACGGCGAGCCCACGCCGGCGGCGCTGGTTGAGTCGGCACTGCGCCACGTTGAACACCTTGAACGCCTGAATTTCCAAGACTTCAAGGTCAGCGTAAAGGCCTCGGACGTGTTCATGGCCGTAGAAGCCTATCGCCTGCTGGCCAAGGAAATCGTGCAACCGCTGCACCTGGGTATCACTGAAGCGGGCGGTTTGCGCTCAGGCACAGTGAAATCTGCTGTGGGTCTCGGTATGCTGCTCGCCGAAGGGATTGGCGATACTATCCGCATCTCCCTGGCGGCAGACCCCGTAGAGGAAGTGAAGGTCGGCTACGACATTCTCAAGTCCCTGCGTTTGCGTTCCCGTGGTATCAACTTCATCGCCTGCCCGAGCTGCTCGCGGCAGAACTTCGACGTGGTGAAAACCATGAACGACCTGGAGTTGCGCCTGGAAGACCTGCTGGTGCCGCTGGATGTCGCAGTGATCGGTTGTGTGGTCAACGGGCCGGGTGAGGCCAAAGAGGCCCACGTGGGCCTGACGGGTGGCACACCGAACCTGATTTACATCGACGGCAAACCGTCGCAGAAGCTAACGAATGACAATCTGGTGGATGAGCTGGAAAAGCTGATCCGCGAGAAAGCGGCCGAGAAGGTCGCCGCTGACGCAGCGCTGATCGCTCGCGGCTGATTGAACGAATTTAAGGATCTGATGTGAGCAAGTCTCTGCAAGCCATTCGTGGCATGAACGACATCCTGCCGGAGCAGACGCCACTGTGGCGCTACTTCGAAAGCACTGTCGCGCGCCTGCTGGATAACTACGGTTACAAGCAGATCCGCATGCCGATCGTCGAGTTCACCGAGCTGTTCAAGCGCTCCATCGGTGAAGTGACCGACATCGTCGAAAAAGAGATGTACACCTTTGAAGACCGTAACGGCGACTCCCTGACCCTGCGCCCGGAAGGCACTGCCGCGTGCGTTCGCGCCGTACTGGAACATGGCATCACCGGTGGTGGCCAGACCCAGAAGCTGTGGTACATCGGCCCGATGTTCCGCCACGAGCGCCCGCAGAAAGGCCGTTACCGCCAGTTCCACCAGATCGGTTGCGAAGTGTTCAACCTGGACGGCCCGGACATCGACGCCGAGCTGATCGTGCTGACCTGGCGCCTGTGGGGCCAACTGGGCATCCGCGATGCGGTCAAGCTTGAACTCAACAGCCTGGGCACCAGCGAGTCCCGGGGTCGCTATCGCGAAGCCCTGGTCGAGTACCTGTCGGCCCACCTGGACAAGCTGGACGAAGACAGCCAACGCCGTCTGAAGACCAACCCGTTGCGCGTGCTGGATACCAAGAACGCCGACACCCAGGCCGTGCTGGTCGATGCGCCGAAAATGGCTGATTACCTGGACGACGAGTCCCGGGTGCATTTCGAGGGCCTCAAGGCTCGTCTGGATGCAGCCGGTATTCCCTACGTGATCAACCCCAAGCTGGTGCGTGGCCTCGACTACTACAGCAAGACCGTGTTCGAGTGGGTCACCGACAAGCTCGGCGCCCAGGGCACCGTGTGTGCCGGTGGTCGCTACGACGGCCTGGTCGAACAAATGGGCGGCAAGCCGACCACGGGCGTAGGCTTTGCCATGGGCATCGAGCGGCTGATCCTGCTGCTGGAAACCCTGGAGCAGGTCCCGGAAGAAATTTCCCGTCAGGTGGACGTGTACCTGTGCGCCTTCGGCGAGGCTGCCGAACTGGCGGCCCTGGCCTTGAGCGAAAAAGTACGTGACCAACTGCCCAACCTGCGCCTGCAGATCAATGCCGGCGCTGGTAGCTTCAAGAGCCAGTTCAAGAAGGCCGACAAGAGCGGTGCGCTTTACGCACTGATCCTCGGCGATGACGAGCTGGCCCAGCAAGTGGTAGGTTTCAAACCCCTGCGTGGCCAGGGTGAACAACAGAACATTGCCTTTGATGCGCTCGCTGCGCACTTGGCCACCTGCGTCGTGCAGGGTTGAAGCTGTCGAACAGCCGAATTTAGCGATTAAGGAGTATTGGGGTGTCGAGTACTGATGATGAGCAACTGGCCGAGTTCAAGGACTGGTGGCAGCGTAACGGCAAGCCCCTGGTCACTGGCGGCCTGCTGGCTTTAGTGGTGGTGTTCGGCTGGCAAGCCTGGACCAAGTATCAGGCCAACCAATCCCAGGGCGCTTCGATCGTTTATCAGCAATTGCTGGAAACTACCCTGACGCCGGACGGCAAGCCTGACCCTGCGCAGGTGGCGGACCTGGCCGGCAAGCTGAAGAACGAATTCGGCGGTAGCACCTACGCCCAGTACGGCAGCCTGTTCGTCGCGAAAGTCGCGGTCGATACCGGCAAGCTGGATGACGCCGTCACCGAGCTGAAGGCCATTGCCGACAAGCCGACCAACCCGACCCTGGGTGAAATCGCACGTCAGCGCCTGGCACAGGTATTGGCGGCACAGAACAAGGCTGACGAAGCACTCAAACTGCTCGACGGCGATGCTGACAAGGCATTCGTGGCCACTCGCGAAGAGCTCAAGGGCGACCTGTTGGTCCAATTGGGTCGTACCGACGAAGCCCATGCTGCGTACCAAAAAGCCAAGGCGGCGCTGTCTGATGAAGCGGCGGTCGGTGGCTTACAAATCAAGCTCGACGACTTGGCCAAAGGGGATGCGTGACGTGATCCGTTGGAAACATGCAGCATTGCTGGCTCTGGCCGTTTTGGCCGCGGGTTGCAGCAGCAACAGCAAAAAAGAACTGCCTCCTGCCGAGCTGACCAGCTTCAAGGAAGAAGTGGTCCTGCAAAAACAATGGAGCCAATCCATTGGTGATGGGCAGGGCGACCTCTACAACCTGTTGCAGCCGGCGATTGACGGCGACAGCATCGTGGCTACTGATTCCACTGGTGTCGTGGTTGCCATGGATCGCATGAACGGCGACGTCAAGTGGAAGAAAGACCTCGAACTGCCGGTTTCCGGCGGTGTGGGCGTCGGCTACGGCATGGTGCTGATCGGTACCCTCAAGGGTGACGTGGTCGCGCTGGACTCCAGCACCGGTGAAGAGAAGTGGCGCGCTCGCGTGACCAGTGAAGTGCTCTCGGCGCCGGCGACCAACGGCGATATCGTCGTGGTGCAAACCCAGGACGACCGCGTGATCGGCCTGGATGCCTCCACCGGCGACCAACGCTGGTTGTACGACAGCACCCCTGCGGTGTTGACCCTGCGCGGTACCAGTGGTCCGATTGTGACCAACAACCTGGCCGTTGCTGGCCTGTCGACCGGTAAAGTGGTTGCCCTGAATACCCAGAACGGCGTGCCGGCCTGGGAAACTCGTGTGGCCATCCCGCAAGGTCGTTCCGAACTGGATCGCGTTGTAGACATCGACGGCGGCTTGCTGCTGTCGGGTGAAACCCTCTACGTCGCCACCTACCAGGGGCGTGTTGCCGCGCTGGACCTGCAAAGCGGTCGCATCAACTGGCAGCGTGATGCCTCCAGCTATGCGGGTGTCGCCCAAGGGTTTGGCAGCGTCTATGTGAGCCTGGCATCCGGCACCGTTGAAAGTGTGGATGAGCGTTCCACCACTGCACTGTGGAGCAATGACTCCCTGGCTCGCCGTCAACTGTCGGCACCGGAAGTCTTCTCCAGCTACGTCGCGGTCGGTGACTTTGAAGGCTACCTGCACCTGCTGAGCCAGGTGGATGGTCGTTTTGTCGGTCGCCAGCGTATCGACAGCGACGGCCTGCGTGCGCGTCCGCTGGTGGTGGGTAACATGCTTTATGTGTATGGCAACGGCGGCAAGCTGGAAGCCCTGACCATCAAGTAAAGGTTTGACTATGCTTGGGGTAACCCCCAGGCGGCCCTGCTTCGGCGGGGCATGCGGCATCTGACGATGCTGCCCCGAGCACCAGCCGCTGCCCTGCAGCGGCTTTTGTATTTTCTGAAATAACGAAGTGGAGAGCCGCATGGTTCCCGTAATCGCCCTGGTGGGCCGACCTAACGTCGGCAAGTCCACCTTGTTCAACCGCCTGACCAGGACTCGCGACGCCATTGTCGGCGACTTGTCCGGTCTGACCCGTGATCGCCAATACGGTGAGGCAAAGTGGCAAGGGCGCTCCTACATTATTGTCGACACCGGTGGTATCTCCGGTGACGAGCATGGCATGGACGAAAAGATGGCCGAGCAGTCGTTGCTCGCTATCGAAGAAGCCGATGTGGTGCTGTTCCTGGTGGACGCCCGTGCGGGCTATACCGCCGCTGACCAGATGATTGGCGAGCACCTGCGCAAGCGCAACAAGCGTTCCTATCTGGTCGCCAACAAGATCGACAACATCGATCCTGAGGCCGCCCGTGCTGAATTCAGCCCGATGGGCCTGGGCGATGCGATTCCGGTCGCCGGTGCTCACGGCCGCGGCATCACCCAGATGCTGGAAATCGCCCTGCGCGACTTCCCAAAGGATGATGTCGAGGAAGAAGAGGGCGAGGAAGAGATCGTCGCTGAAGGCGAGGAAGCCAAGCGCATTCCTGGCCCGAGCGAAAAAGACGGTATCAAGATCGCTATCATCGGCCGCCCGAACGTCGGCAAGTCGACTCTGGTCAACCGTATGCTCGGTGAAGACCGCGTTATCGTCTACGACCAACCCGGTACCACCCGCGACAGCATCTACATCCCGTTCGAACGCAACGAGGAAAAGTACACGCTGATCGACACCGCCGGTGTGCGCAAGCGCGGCAAGATCCACGAAGAAGTTGAAAAGTTCTCCGTGGTCAAAACACTGCAGGCGATCAAAGACGCTAACGTGGTGATCTTCGTGATGGACGCCCGCGAAGGCGTGGTGGACCACGACCTCAACTTGCTGGGCTTTGCCCTGGAAGCCGGTCGTGCCCTGGTCATCGCGATCAACAAGTGGGACGGCATGACACCGAGCGAGCGTGATTTCGTCAAGATCGAGCTGCAACGTCGGCTGTTCTTCGTCGAGTTCGCCGATATCCACTTTATCTCGGCACTGCACGGCACCGGCGTGGGCAACCTCTACGCGTCCGTACAGAACTCGTTCAAGTCCGCGGTTACCCGCTGGCCGACCAACCGCCTGACCCAGATCCTGGAAGATGCGGTGGGCGAGCACGCGCCGCCGATGGTCAACAACCGCCGGATCAAACTGCGTTACGCCCACTTGGGTGGTGCCAACCCGCCGATTATCGTGATCCACGGTAACCAGATCGAGAAGGTGCCCAAGTCCTATGTGCGTTACCTGGAAAACACCTACCGCCGTGTCTTGAAACTGGTCGGTACGCCGATCCGTATCGAGTTCAAGGGTGGCGAGAACCCATACGAAGGCAACAAGAACACACTGACTGACCGTCAGGTGAACAAGAAGCGTCGTTTGATGACTCACCACAAGAAGGCCGACAAGAAGCGCCGTGATAAAAAATAACGGCAGTTTCGAGTTGTAAGCTACAAGCTGCAAGAGAGGGCTCCTTTGGAGCCCTTTTTTGTGCCTGACGGTTTGCCCCTTGACCTGCTTGCAGCTTGCAGCTTAAAACTTGCAGCTCACCCGAAGGGGGCTCCCATGATCACCAGTAAGCTGCCAAACGTCGGCACGACCATTTTCACCACCATGTCGCAACTCGCCGCCGAAACCGGCGCGCTCAATCTGTCCCAGGGTTTTCCCGATTTCAATGGTCCGCAGGGTTTGCTCGATGCAGTGGGTAAGCACATCGCCCTCGGTCATAACCAGTACGCCCCCATGACAGGCCTGCCGGTGCTGCGTCAGCAAGTGGCGGCCAAGATCGCCCGCAGCTATGGCGTCACGGTGAATGCCGACACTGAAGTGACCATCACGCCAGGCGCCACCGAGGCGATTTTTTGCGCCATTCAGGCGGTGATTCGCAGCGGTGATGAAGTCATCGTGTTCGACCCCAGCTATGACAGCTACGAGCCTTCGGTTGAACTGGCCGGTGGCCGCTGCGTGCATGTGCAACTGAGCCTGCAAGGCTTCGCCCTGGACTTCGAGGAACTCAAGGCTGCGCTTTCACCGCGTACGCGCATGATCATCCTCAATAGCCCGCACAACCCCACCGGTGCATTGATCAGCCGTGTCGAGCTGGACCAGTTGGCCGAACTGATCCGCGACCGCGATATCTACCTGGTCAGCGATGAGGTCTACGAGCACCTGGTATTCGACGGTGTGCCCCACGTCAGCGTATTGGCCCATCAGGAACTGTATCAGCGCGCATTCGTGGTCAGCTCATTCGGCAAGACCTATCACGTCACAGGCTGGAAGACCGGCTACGTGGTCGCGACACCGGCCCTCAGCGCCGAACTGCGCAAGGTGCATCAATATGTCAACTTCTGCGGCGTCACCCCTTTGCAGTACGCTTTGGCGGACTTCATGGCCGAACACCCGGAACATGTCGAAGAACTGCCGGCCTTCTATCAGGCCAAGCGGGACCTTTTCTGCGACCTGTTGGCGCCATCGCGCTTGAGCTTTACCCGGGTGACCGGCACTTACTTCCAACTGGTGGATTACTCGCAGATACGCCCAGACCTGGATGACGTCGCCATGTCCCTGTGGATGACCCGCGAACATGGCGTGGCGACCATTCCGGTTTCGGTGTTCTACCAGCACCCACCCCAAGGCCAGCGCCTGGTGCGCCTGTGCTTTGCCAAACGCGAGGAGACGTTGCGACAAGCGGCGGAAAAACTATGCGTGATCTGAGTGTACTGCCCAATCTGAACATTGCCTTGGTGCAGACGAGCCTGGCCTGGCATGACCGGCATGCCAATTTCGAACACTTCGAGTTGCTGCTGGAGCAGGCCAAAGGCGCCGACTTGATCGTGCTGCCAGAGATGTTCACCACCGGTTTTTCGATGGAATCAGAAGCTCTCGCCGAGCCGGAAAACGGCCCCACCCATCATTGGCTCCAGGCCCAGGCGGCAAAGTATCAGGCCGTGATTACCGGCAGTGTGATCATCCAGGCCGCCGATGGCAGCCACCGCAACCGTCTGCTGTGGGCGCGGCCGGATGGTGAGGTGTTGCATTACGACAAGCGCCACCTGTTCCGCATGGCCGGTGAACATGACCACTACACCCCAGGTGAACGTCAGGTGCAGTTCGAGTTGAAGGGTTGGCGCATTCGCCCGCTGATCTGCTATGACCTGCGCTTCCCGGTGTGGAGCCGCGACGCCCAGGATACGGACCTGCTGCTGTACACCGCCAACTGGCCGGGCGCTCGGCGTCAGCATTGGAATCGGCTGTTGCCGGCGCGGGCCATTGAGAACCTGTGTTACGTGGCGGCGGTGAACCGGGTGGGCACCGACGGCAAGGGGTTTGCCTACACCGGCGATAGCCAGGTGTTGGATTTCCAGGGTGAAACCTTGCTGAGTGCAGGGGAAGCGGACGGGGTGTTCCAGGTGATCCTGGATGCGGCGGAGCTGGCGGCTTACCGTACACGATTCCCGGCGAATCTGGATGCCGATAGCTTTCAGTTAGTCTAAGGCTCTTAGATTGTTCCCACGCTCTGCGTGGGAACGCCTCTTGGGACGCTCTGCGTACCGCTTCTAAGGGCGGACGCAGAGCGTCCAGGGCTGCATTCCCACGCAGAGCGTGGGAACGATCAGGCCCCTGGATTCTCACCCAGGGGCCTTTTGCATTTCAGCAGTCGGTTACGCCGCTTTGGCTTCCAACTGGCTCAACGAACGGTTCAGCGCACTGAACAGCGCCTTGAAGCTGGCGGTAGTGATGTTTTCATCGATCCCCACACCATGCACCGGGCGTTCGCCGTTCACGCGCAGTTCAATATAGGCCGCCGCCTTGGCATTGGTACCCGCACCAATCGCGTGCTCGTTGTAGTCCATGATCTCCACGCCAATCGGCAGGCCCGCTACCAGCGCTTCCAACGCACCGTTGCCTTTGCCCTTCCAATGCAGGTTGGTTTCGCCCTGGCCTTTGCCGGAGACTTCCACCTCGACAAAGCTGTTGCCGTTCTCTTCCTGCAGGCGGTGGCTGACCAACGCATACGGCGTGTTGGCTTGCAGGTATTCACGCTGCAGCAAGGCGTAGATCTGTGGCGCGGTCATCTCCAGGCCCACGCGGTCGGTTTCGGCCTGCACCACCTGGCTGAACTCGATCTGCATGCGACGCGGCAAGCTGATGTCGTATTCCTGCTCCAGCAGGTAGGCGATACCGCCTTTGCCCGACTGGCTGTTCACGCGGATCACCGCCTCGTAGCTGCGGCCAATATCGGCCGGGTCGATCGGCAAGTACGGCACTTCCCACAGCGCATCGTCTTTCTGCTGCGAGAAGCCTTTGCGGATCGCGTCCTGGTGTGAACCGGAGAACGCGGTGTGTACCAGGTCGCCCACATAGGGGTGGCGTGGGTGCACCTGGATCTGGTTGCATTCCTCGACCACTTTGCGCACGCCGTCAATGTCCGAGAAGTCCAACTGCGGGTCCAGGCCCTGGGTGTACATGTTCAGTGCCACGGTGACCAAGTCGACGTTACCGGTGCGCTCGCCGTTGCCAAACAGGCAGCCTTCCACACGGTCGGCGCCGGCCATCAGGCCCAACTCGGTGGCCGCCACGCCAGTGCCACGGTCGTTGTGGGTGTGCAGGCTGATAATCACGCTGTCGCGACGGTTGATATGGCGACCGAACCACTCGATCTGGTCGGCATAGATATTCGGCGTGGCGCACTCGACGGTGGCTGGCAGGTTGAGGATCATCTTGTGCTCAGGCGTCGGGTTCCACACCTCGATCACCGCGTCGCAGACTTCCTTGGCGAACTCCAGCTCAGTGGCGCTGAAGGTCTCTGGGGAATATTCGAAGGTCCACTGGGTTTCCGGCTGCTGGGCGGCGTATTTGACGAACAGCTTGGCGGCGTTGACCGCGATGGCCTTGATGCCGTCCTTGTCCTGGTTGAATACGATGCGGCGGAACGACGGCGAGGTGGCATTGTACAAGTGCACAATGGCTTTCTTGGCGCCGCGCAGGGATTCGAAGGTGCGTGCGATCAAGTCTTCACGGCCCTGGGTCAGCACCTGGATGGTGGTGTCCTCGGGGATGTGGTTGTCTTCGATCAGGGTGCGCACGAAGTCGAAGTCGGTTTGCGACGCGGCCGGGAACGAGGCTTCGATTTCCTTCACGCCAACGGCCACCAGGGTCTTCCAGAAGCGCAGCTTTTTCACCGCGTCCATCGGCTCGATCAGCGACTGGTTGCCATCACGCAGGTCGGAGCTGCACCAGATAGGCGCTTGGGTGATGGTTTTCGACGGCCAGGTACGGTCCGGAATGTCGATGGTGGGGAACGCGCGGTACTTCGAAGACGGGTCTTTGAGCATGCTCATCGGGAAATCCTTGGTTGTAGGGGCCGAGAAAAGGCGGCCTGCCGTGGAACTGTTATTGGGGATAAAACTGAGGGCGAGGCAGATCGATTCAGCCTGGCAGTCGTGCGCTGACAAGGCACAGGCTGCGGTGCTGGCGGAGCTGAATGAGGGTGTGAGAGGTTTTCATAAGCCCAACCCTAACCGTGGCCAAGTGAGATGGCAAGGTGGTCAGGAAAAATTGATAGATTTTCTGTATAAAACAAGCTTTATGAATATTTATTGCTAACAGTGTCTTGTTTTCTTCACATTGTTGCGCTGCTGTAGGTGGTGGCGCAATTTTGGTGATGAGGTTTTCCCGTGGCGCCGCATGCGGCAGTGAAGGGCTCACCATCGCGCAAACAACGCACGACGGTGATTACTCAAATCACTTTATGGAAGATCTGATAATCCCCTGCCGTAAAGCTATCCGTGACGTTGGCCCCGGGATCCCTTGGTATTGACGGGCCGCTGATGGCAACACTCTTGTTGAATGCTTTGTCCGGGTAAACGCCTATGCCCACCCCTCCAGTGAGTTCCGCCAGACCTGGAACGTTTCGGGCTGTGTTCATATGGGCCCGGCCTACCAAGGCGAGTACTTTTTCGCCCGGCTTGCGTGTTTCCAAGATACGGGTCGCGAAGTAATTGAATTCTTGCAGGCGCGTAATGCCGTTGTCGTTGTCCCCAACGTACTTGTAGAAATCGGGCATATCCGATCGGCGGGTCAAGTAGTGGTGCTCGAGGGATTTGACGGTGATTCCATTGTCACTGGCAAGTTGAACCAGTTCCGAGAGCGTGGGAGACGCGCCTTGAGGACGGTGGCCACCCATGCCCACATCCATGAGCTGGCCCGCGGCATTGGTTTCGACACCTTCAATATAAAACGTGGTAACCCCCGACTCTTTGAGGGCCTGCATATTCTCTTTGAGCATCTGGAAACTGGCGATTTCGTTATGGCGCTCGCCCAGTACCACCACATCAGTGATTTCGTAGGCCTTACGCAACAGGTCGGCCGGCGAGGTGCCGGGTGCGAGCTCCAGCCGGGACGGGCGCGGCGGCATCTGGCCTTGAGTGAGCATGTTCTTGTAGAAGTTATACAAATCCCGCCTGAACCAATACCTGGCCAGTGGCAGGGTTTTCGGGGTGAAGTCTGCTTCGACCAGCCGCCCTCTGTTGAGGCTGAAATACTCGGCGTCTGGTAACGCTGGTCGGGCAGGGGCCTCGGCGCCTGTCGTCGAAGCTCCCGGTGTCGGCGTGGGGGCTCCACCGGGCAGTTGGTTCAGGCGCCATTCACCGTTGCCCGCATGTTGTACAGAGGCGACGATTCTGCTGCTTTTGGGCGCAGTTGCTGGGACGTTCGGGTCGATGATATTGACCCAGCCACTGCGAGCGTGAAAGGCTGAATCGATCTGATAAACCCTGCTCACGCGGGTACTGTCGGTAAATCGGATGAACCACTCGTCGCCAACGTTATAGGTACCGTCACTCCTTAGCGTCCGGCCGTTGATCATATCGCCAGGCCTGGCGTACGCACTCAAGTCGCGCTCGGGAATGACGGCGTCGTTGGGCGTGCGTGAGCCAGCGATAGTGTTGCCGGTGCTGGCTAAGGGTCGTGCCGGCACTGGGCTGACGGGCGCAGGCAGTGCTCTTGGCCCTGGGCGCGGGGTAATCGCGCCTGTCGCCGTCGACGACTTGAATACCGGGCGTAGGGGGGCCGCGCGAACATTGGAGATACCCGCCGCAGACAGGGTGAAATCACTGTAGATCGCCCGTCCCAGGCCGGGTCTTTTGATCAGGTGCGGCAACACTCTGCTGTTGGCGCGCAGTGCGCTGATGCCGGCTTTGCCCAGACGAAAACCCGCAGACACGCCTTTGCCAGCCACCGGTATCAGGTCGGTAAAGATCAATGCCACTTCAATGCCGAACTCGATTTTGTTCTTGAGCGATTGCCGTGCGACCTCCGCACTGCTTACGGACTGGTGGTCCGCTCGGTCGATCGCCATCTGTACGTGTTGCTTGTACAGATGGTCTTGGAAATCACCTTTTATGGGCTCAAGGCGAGTGGCGCCTCCCAGCAGCTTGATCGACGAGACCGCCAGCTCGGGTGACATCAATTTCGTTGGGCTGTACGCAGCTTCTTTAAGCGCTCCCTTGAACTGATCGACCTCATCTTTACTGACGGGTGATTTTCTTTGCGCGATATAGGTTGCCCACTCTTTTTTCTCCAGGAGGGTGTCGAGGGCCTTGTGGTCCGCGACTTCGCGATAAGTAATGCCGTCGGGAGCCTTGGGGGTGTACAGCACCAGCGATGGATCTGTCTGGTTGCCGATCACCATCACGCCCTGCACCGCTAGCCCCCTGTGGAGCAGGCTGTTGGCGACGATGGTTTTCCCATCGACTTGAGGGCGGGTGGCCGGGTCGGGGTGAGTCAGTACCGCATCCGCCCACTGCGCCGCGCGTTTATGGATGTTGTCGCTGGCCAGTTCCGTATAGGCGTCGGGGCTGAGTTCTGCCAGAAACGCCTCTTTGTCCATCGCGTCTGCCAGATGAGCTTTCCACGCTGTGCGCAAGTGCACAGCGCTCCCCGATTGGGCATCTGGGGCCATTTCCTGTTTGAGCAGTTTGGTGTATTCGCCACCGACATCGGCGGTATTGACCAGTGCCTTGAGATCGTCGGTATCCAGGGTAACCGGCTTGCCGCTCAGGTCTCGTACGGGCTTGCCGTGCTTGTCGCGCAGAGGCAAGGTCATTTTCTCATCGGTGTATACACCTCTTTCGACGGCAGGGAAGCCACTGGGATTCTTCAGCGCCAAGTCGGTCAGGGACACCGCGTCTTGTTTCGAATAGAGGGGTTGGCCAGTCCCTCTGCCGCCGTGGATGGCGGTGCGGGTGTGGACCTGCACCATGAGTTGATCCGCATCGATTTCTGCTGCCGGGTATCGCTGTTTGATGGCTGCATTCAGGCGGTCACGGGCGAAGGTGTTCAGCGCCGGGATTTTTTCAAGCAGGGGCGTCAGCGCATCCAGGCTCCGTTCCTGCGCCTTGTCCAAGTGCAAAAACAAGGCTTCTTGAAAGTGGCTTAGATTCTTCAACCATTCGGGTTGGAGTTTGTCGGTCAGTTTGGCGTCCCGGGCCAGCATGGCGTTGGTGCCATCGGTGAGGTACGACCAGTCGGCCGCATTATCGATACCTTCCAATGTGGCACTGTCGAGAAGGGGGTTGACGGTTTTGCCTGGCGCCAATGCTGTGCTCAGGTGGGTATTAATGTCTGCCCGCTGGCGTTTGAGCATCCAGGGGATGGATTGCGCCAACACATCCCCGGCCGATGGCTCGACACTGGACATCAGATCTTTTCCGGTAATAGGGTCGGGCCTGTTTTGCAGAGCCGGGGGCAGGCCTTGCAGCAGCAACTTGGCCTCGACACCTCCCTGGTCCAGGCGGCTGGCCAAAGCCTGGCGCGCCTGGGCCGGCGTTGCGAATTCCTCGAAACCTTCGCTGGGCGTGTACATCACGACGGGGCCATTGTCATCGTTGAGCGCAAGTGCGCGCCCATTCGGCCAGGTGGGCGGCGTAGCATAGGAGCCGTCTTTTCGGGTGATGAGAAAGGCCCCTGGCAGCATCGCGCCATGTTCCGTTTGGTCATCCACAGTAACGGGGTACACCCCTAAGCGATCACCGTCGGTGAAGCGTTTTTCCCGGTCTTGCAGGGTGGGGTAGCGCAACGCGGAGTCGATCAGGCCTTTGCCGGTCGCGCTCAGGGTGCCATCGCTCAGGCGCAGTGAGGCGAGGATCGACAGCTGTTTTTTGTGCAGGAACAACAGTTGCTCTTGCGGCGACATCTGGAGAGTCGGCTGATTTTCCACCGGCCGCGGTGTGCTCCAGTATTCTTCAAGCGCCTGCGGGTATTGCGTGGCAATGCTGCGAGCAATGGATTGCAGCGTGCCTTCGGTAAAGGCCGGTACCGCCATGTCGGCAATGGTTCGTCGATAAGTGAATTCAGTGCTTATGCCTCGCTCCGGGCGCATCAACGCATTCGGGTTGGCCTGGATGTCGCGGATCATCCTGGCCAGTGCAGCCATCAGGGGCTCTGAAGAGGCCAGTGATTCGCGTCCATCGCCCACTCTGTAGCGATTGAAACTGAACATGTCCGGATTCAGCGGCCTGATCGCGGGGAAGGCCTCCTCAAGTTGCGACTGTACAAAGGCCTTGAAGCCGGGTTGCTGGCTATGCAGGCGTTGCTTGTCTTCGGTCAGCAACGCGTGTTCAGCGGTGAACTGTGTTTCATTGCTGGGTTTGAAATGCTTCACCAACTGCGGGTATCGCATTTTCGCCGGGGTTATACCTGACGAGGCGGGAGTAGGCGGGTCATCGGGGGCGTAATTGGCGGCGGCGGGCAAGGGGGCTGATGCAGGTTGTTGCAGAGTTGCGGGTGGTGTAGGCGGGCTGGTCGGGGGGGTACCGGGTGAGGCGTGAGATGAGGTCAGGAGGTTTTGCGAATGTCGCTCTGACAGTGCTGGGGTAAGTGACATGGAAAGAGTCTCATGGGAATTGGATCTCCAATGCTCAGGTCCTGCTCATTACGTCCGTGTAAATCGCTGGTTGAGTGAGTCTCGGGTGTCGGATGGTTCATCGCAAAAGTGTAAGAAGATCACAATGCATTGCAGCGAACCTCCGGCAGATCAGGCGCCAGCGCAGGAAATCACTGACGCCCCTCACGGCCACGGTATTCAGGGTTGAAACGCGCCGATAAAAATCGCCGGATCTACCCGTGCATCATTCAGGCTGACGTTCCAGTGCATATGCGGCCCGGTGGCCCGGCCTGTCGAGCCGACTTTGCCGACTACCGCACCGCGCACCAGTGGCTGACCCACCTTCACATCGATCTTCGACATATGGCAGAACATGCTGATAAAGCCCTGGCCATGGTCGACAAACACGGTATTGCCGTTGAAGAAGTAATTGCCGACCAGAATCACCTTGCCATTGGCGGGTGTCTTGATCGGTGTGCCGGCCGGTACGGCGAAATCCAGGCCCGAATGCGGGTTGCGTTCTTCACCGTTGAAGAAGCGGCGCACCCCGAATTTGCTCGAAAGCGGCCCGTTCACCGGTTTATCCAGCACCAGGTTGCTAGGCAGGTTCGGGCTGAAGCTGCGGTAAGCCTTGAGCTGCACTGCCAGTTCGCCTTCGATGCGCTTGAGCTGAGCCGGGTCAGGGTTGACCTGGCTCTTGTTCTTCAAAGTAATGCGCTGTTCCGGATACTTCTTGTAACCGACGATAAACGGCAGGTTGCGCCCCCCGCTGCTGATGCGCTCGTTGCCAGGCTTGACCGTTAACGGGATACCGACAATCGCCAGCCAGTTGTCCTGCTCCTTGACCACCAGCACCGGCTTGCCCTGGTAGGTGGCTTTCGGCGCCGTGGCCGAAGGGCCTAGTTCGACGACGGCCACGCCGCCTGGCACCGGTTTGTTCAGGGTTCGCGTGATGTAACTGTCGGCGTGGGCATTAAATGTGAGGCACAACAGTATCAACAGGCTCAGTAGGCGTGGCATCGATCAATCCAATAATGAAAGGGTGACGGGTGTCAGGTGGTTGTCTTCCACCCGCACTTGCAATTGGCCTTCACCCAGGCGCGCGGTGAGGCGCTGGCCGGTGTGGGTTTGTGCGGCATTGCGAATCGCCTGGCCGCGCTCGTCCAACAGGATGCTGTAGCCGCGGCCCAGGGTCGCCAGCGGGCTGACCACCTGCAATGTCTGCACTTGGCTCTGCAGTTGCAGACGCCGAGCCTTGAGACCTTCACGCATGGCGCGGGGCAGGCGTTCGGCGAAGCTGTCCAGGCGCTGGCGCAACAGTGCCAGTTGACTGCCGGGGTGCTGGCCGGCGAGGCGGGTTTCCAGGCGGATCAAGCGCTCGCGACGGGTATTGAGGCTACGCTCAAAGGCGCGGCGCAAGCGCATGTCCAGGTCATCCAGGCGCTGGGCCTGCTGGCGCAAGCGCTCGCCCGGGTGACGCAGGCGCCGGGCCATGCCTTCCAGGCGCAGGCGGCTGTGGCTCAGGCGGTTGCGCATCAGCATCACCAGGCGGCGCTGCAGGTTTTCCACTTGACGCACCAGATGGCTGGCGTCGGGAGCCAGCAACTCGGCGGCGGCGGAGGGAGTAGGGGCGCGGACGTCCGCCACGAAGTCGCTGATGGACACATCGGTTTCATGACCAACGGCACTGACGATAGGGGTAACGCAAGCATCAATTGCGCGGGCCACCACCTCTTCGTTGAAGCACCACAAGTCTTCAAGGGAGCCACCGCCACGGGCCAGGATCAGCGCGTCGAAACCCCGGGCGTCGGCGAGTTTCAGCGCCCGCACGATCTGCGGGATTGCTTCGCGGCCTTGCACGGCGGTAGGGATCAGGGTCAGTTCAACATTCGGCGCGCGGCGGCGGAACACGCTGATGATGTCGCGAATCACCGCGCCGGTGGGCGAGCTGATAATGCCGATGCGCCGAGGATGCACCGGCAGCGCCACTTTGCGTTCGGCACTGAACAGGCCTTCGGCGCTCAGCTTTTCCTTCAGTGCATCGAAGGCAAGGCGTAGCGCACCATCACCGGCCGGCTCCACGGTATCGAGGATCAGTTGGTAATCGCCGCGGCCCTCGAACAACGAGACCTTACCGCGCACCTTCACCGCCAGCCCGTCCCTCAACGCCTGGCGTACGCGTGCAGCGTTGTTGCGAAACAGCGCACAACGCACCTGGGCGCCACTGTCCTTGAGCGTGAAATACACATGGCCGGAGGCTGGGCGAGCGAGGTTGGAGATCTCGCCTTCCACCCAGATATTGGTGAACACGTCTTCCAGCAACACCCGCGCACGGCCGTTGAGCTGGCTGACAGTCAGGACTTCGCGGTCCAGGCCCAAACGGGCAAAAGGATCTTTAATCATGGGCGGCAGTTTATAGGCATTCGTGCAGGGTTTGACAGAATTGCTCCACCAGCGCGCTTGGCGCTTGCGCACAGGCCAGGGCTACGGTGCTGTCGCAGTCAGGGTCGGCCAAGGGCAAAAATTGCACGTTGGGCGGGGCGATGTCCTGCATGGATTTTGGTAGCAAGGCAATACCGAAACCGGCCTGGACCAATTGCAACTGCGTGGTCTTGCGCGACATCACCCGCGCCGCCTTGGGGAAAAAACCTGCACGCATGCACAATTCAGCCGACAGATAACTCAGCCCGCCGCGTTGAGGGTGGGGGATCGAGATAAACGCCTCGTCCTTGAGTTGCATTAACTCGACCGCTGCGTTGCCGCGTGCCAAGGGATGACCCGCAGGCACTGCCAGCGCCAACGGCTCGGTGTACCAAGGCACCACGCGCACGCCTTCGCGCTGGCGCAACACCGGCAACCGCAGCAGGCCGACGTCCAGGCGGCCCTCGGCGATTTCCTCCAGTTGGGCTTCGGAGGAGAGTTTGACGATATCCATCGACACACCCGGGCAGCGCTCCAGCCACGTGCTGATGCCTTGCAGTAACGCGCCGCTCATCGGCACGGTGCTCGAATGGCTCAGGCGCAAGGTGCCGAGTTGGCCCTGGCCCACTTGTGTCGCCAGGTCGCTGGCCTTGAGCAACTCACTCAGCAGGTTGCGCGCCCGTGGGTAGAAGGCTTCGCCGGCGGCCGTCAGCCTTGGCTGGCGTGCAGTGCGTTCGAACAGTGGGGTTTGCAGTTGAGATTCAAGCTCCTTGATCTGCCGGCTCAAGGCTGATTGCGCCACGAACAGGCGCTCGGCGGCAGCACTGAAGCTACCGCTGTCGGCGATTTCGACGAAATAACGCAGTTGCCGGGTGGAGATCAAGAGTCATGCCTTTTTGAGATGAGTAGTGAGCCTGGAAGATATTAGTCGCAACCCTTGCCGATGGCTAAAGTGAACGGCATCTCAATAGAAGGAATAAGTCATGAGCCCCGTTGAGCTGATGAGCCAGTGGACTTTCGGCGGTATTGATTGGCTGGTGATCGGCCTGGGCGTGACGGTGGCTTATATCGTGTTCGGCATTGCCGGTTTCGGCACGGCGCTGGTGGCGGGGCCCATCCTGATTTTATTCATGCCGCTGTCGAAGATCATCCCGTTGCTGGTGCTTCTGGACTTTGTCGCGGCGTTTGGCGGCCTGCTGCAAACGCGGCGCGATGTGAACAAGCCGGAACTGTTGCGGTTGCTGCCCTGCATGGCTATCGGCTGCACCCTGGGCGTAGTGTTTTTGCTCAACCTGCATTCGGACCTGTTGCTGCTATTGATGGGGCTGTTTATCAGTGCCTACGCGATTTACAGCCTGGCGGTGAAAGCACGACCGACTCAGCTGGCGGCGGGCTGGTCGATTCCCATGGGCACCGTTGGCGGCCTGTTTGGGGCGCTATTCGGCAGTGGCGGCTTCTTATATGCGATTTACCTGAACAGCCGTTTGCCCAAGGACGCTGCGCGGGCTACGCAAAGCGCGCTGATCAGTTGCAGCACGGTCGTGCGTTTGAGTCTGTTCCTGATTGCCGGGGTGTATGCAGATTTGCCGTTATTGATGTTGGCGGTTTGCCTGTTGCTGGCGATGGCCCTGGGGTTGTGGTGTGGGCGCAGGCTGACGATGCGGCTGTCCCGTGAGGCGTTCGTGCGGTTGGTGACCTGGCTGGTATTGGCCAGCGGTATTGCGTTGATCGGACGGTATTTGAGTACTTGACCTGATTTTTTCAGGGATTAAGCTGCCGTCCTCCCGGGCGTCATCGCGGGCAAGCCCGGCTCCCACATTGGAATGCGATCACCTGTGGGAGCCGGGCTTGCCCGCGATGGCGCCAATAGCCACACCGCAGGACTCCCATGAACTCCCAAAGCATCCTTGTCCCGAAAATCTCCACCTTGCCGGTCCACGAACCCCGCGCCCGGGCGATTGTGCGCTGGCTGGTGCGCAAGAACATCATCAAGGAAGAGCTCACCACTTGCGGGCGTACCGGCAACCGCATGGGCTACGCCCTGGCCGATGGTGCCCGCGCGGTGGTGCTGCACCCCGAAGCGCTGCCGTTCAACGAGCCGGTCAATGGCCTGGAGATCATCTACAAGCGTTGCATCTATACCCCGGCCAAGGGGTTCCTCGAAGAAGCGGGCTGCCCGGAGTGCCTCAAGGAAGTCGGCGAGGCGCTGTTTGAAAGCCTGGAAGACTGGATGCCTGGCCACACCGATAACTTCACCTGCCCGCTATGTGGGCATGAAGACGACATCAATGGCTTTCTGTTCCTGCAGGAATGCGGGTTTTCCAACCTGGGATTCATTTTCAACAACTGGGCGGAGGCGGGCTTTAAACAGAGCTTTATCGACGAGTTTGCCGATTGGCTCGATCAAAAAATGAGCTGGGTCAAAGTCGAACTGTAACTTTTTGCCGAACACGATCGTTCCCACGCTCCCGCGTGGGCAACGCCGCATGGGACGCTCCGCGTCCCGTTGTTGTCGGAGATTTTGAATCCTGCCCCAAGGCGACGCGGAGCGTCACCAGAGGCATTCCCACGCCGAGCATGGGAATGATCGGGGCGATGAAATTACCCATCTATCAGTATTACCAAGTTTGTCAGAGTTTTACATTGAGCCCGGCAGGGTGCATGTATATAATGGCGCGCTTCCATTTTCCCGCTCGGGAGCCCCCGCGATGCTGCGTATCAGCCAAGAAGCTCTGACATTCGACGACATTCTCCTAGTGCCCGGTTATTCCGAGGTGCTTCCTAACGAAGTCAGTCTCAAGACCCGCCTAACCCGTGGCATCGAGCTGAATATTCCCCTGGTTTCCGCTGCCATGGACACCGTCACCGAAGCCCGTCTGGCCATTGCCATGGCTCAGGAAGGCGGCATCGGCATCATCCACAAGAACATGACCATCGAGCAGCAAGCTGCCGAAGTGCGCAAGGTCAAGCGTTACGAAGCCGGTGTGGTGAAAGATCCGATCACCATCGAAGCTGACGCCACCGTGCGTGACCTGTTCGAACTCACGCGTATGCACAACATCTCCGGCGTCCCGGTGCTGCACGATGGCGACCTGGTCGGCATCGTCACTTCCCGTGACGTGCGTTTCGAGAACCGCCTTGAAGTCACCGTCCGCGAAGTGATGACGCCTAAAGAGCGCCTCGTCACCGTCAAGGAAGGCGCCGACAAGAACGATGTGCGCGAACTGCTGCACAAGCACCGCATCGAGCGCGTGCTGATCGTCGACGACAAATTCGCCCTCAAAGGCATGATGACCGTCAACGACATCGAAAAAGCCAAGGCTTACCCACTGGCCAGCAAGGATGACCAAGGTCGTCTGCGCGTTGGCGCTGCTGTCGGTACCGGTAAAGACACCGGTGATCGCGTCTCGGCGCTGGTCGCTGCCGGTGTTGACGTGGTAGTGGTCGACACCGCCCACGGCCACTCCAAAGGCGTGATCGACCGCGTGCGTTGGGTCAAGCAGAACTTCCCTGAAGTGCAGGTGATCGGCGGCAACATCGCCACCGGCGCTGCCGCCAAGGCCCTGGCCGAAGCTGGCGCCGACGCAGTCAAGGTCGGTATCGGCCCAGGCTCCATCTGCACCACGCGTATCGTCGCCGGTGTGGGCGTGCCGCAGATCAGCGCCATCGCCAACGTCGCCGCTGCCCTTGAAGGCACTGGCGTACCCTTGATCGCCGACGGTGGCATCCGTTTCTCCGGTGACCTGTCCAAGGCCATCGTAGCCGGTGCCTCCTGCGTGATGATGGGCTCGATGTTCGCCGGTACCGAAGAAGCACCGGGCGAGATCGAACTGTTCCAGGGCCGTTCGTACAAGGCTTACCGTGGCATGGGTTCGCTGGGCGCCATGTCCCAGGCGCAAGGCTCTTCCGACCGTTACTTCCAGGACTCTTCGGCAGGCGCCGAGAAGCTCGTACCGGAAGGCATCGAAGGCCGTGTGCCGTACAAAGGCACCCTGAGCGCGATCATCCATCAACTGATGGGCGGCCTGCGTTCCTCGATGGGCTACACCGGCAGCGCCAACATCGAAGAAATGCGCACCAAGCCAGAGTTCGTACGGATCACCGGCGCCGGCATGGCTGAATCCCATGTCCACGACGTGCAGATCACCAAGGAAGCGCCAAACTACCGTGTAGGTTGAGGCTTCCAGCAAAATGTTAAGTAACCGGGGCTGTTCTTCAGCCCCGAGTTGTTTCTGATTCATTAGACGAGACTGACTTCATGGCCCTCGACATTCACGCCCACCGCATCCTGATCCTCGACTTCGGTTCCCAGTACACCCAGCTGATCGCCCGCCGCGTGCGTGAAATCGGCGTGTACTGCGAACTGCATCCGTTCGACATGGACGATGAAGCGATCCGCGAATTCGCACCCAAAGGCGTCATTCTCGCCGGTGGCCCCGAGTCCGTTCACGAAGCCAATAGTCCGCGCTGCCCGCAAGCGGTATTCGACCTGGGTGTGCCGGTATTCGGCATCTGCTACGGCATGCAGACCATGGCCGAGCAACTGGGCGGCAAGGTAGAAGGCTCCGAGCTGCGTGAATTCGGTTATGCCCGTGTGGACGTGGTCGGCAAGAGCCGCCTGCTGGACGGCATCGAAGACCACATCGACGCCGACGGCCTGTTCGGCCTCGACGTCTGGATGAGCCACGGTGACAAGGTCACCAAAATGCCGGAAGACTTCCACATCCTGGCCAGCACCCCGAGCTGCCCGATTGCCGGCATGTTCAGCGATGAGCGTCGCTACTACGGGGTGCAGTTCCACCCGGAAGTGACCCACACCAAGCAAGGCGGGCGCATCCTGTCGCGTTTCATCCTCGACATCTGCGAGTGTGAAGCCCTGTGGACCCCGTCGAAAATTGCTGAAGACGCCATCGCCCAAGTGCGCGCCCAGGTCGGCACTGACAACGTATTGCTTGGCCTGTCCGGCGGCGTTGACTCCTCGGTTGTGGCCGCCTTGCTGCACAAGGCCATTGGCGACCAGCTGACCTGCGTATTCGTCGACAACGGCCTGCTGCGCCTGCACGAAGGTGAGCAAGTGATGGCCATGTTCGCCGAGAACATGGGCGTCAAGGTGATCCGCGCCAACGCTGAGGACCAGTTCCTCAACAACCTGGCCGGCGAGTCCGACCCGGAGAAGAAGCGCAAGATCATCGGCCGCACCTTCATCGACGTGTTCGATGCCGAGTCCAACAAACTGGACAACATCAAGTACCTCGCCCAGGGCACCATCTACCCCGACGTGATCGAGTCGGCCGGCGCCAAGAGCGGCAAGGCCCACGTGATCAAGTCCCACCACAACGTGGGTGGCCTGCCTGAGGAGATGAACCTCAAGCTGGTAGAACCGCTGCGCGAACTGTTCAAGGACGAAGTCCGCCGTCTGGGCCTGGAACTGGGCCTGCCGTACGACATGGTCTACCGCCACCCATTCCCAGGCCCGGGCCTGGGCGTGCGTATCCTGGGTGAAGTGAAGAAGGAATACGCCGACCTGCTGCGTCGCGCCGACCACATCTTCATCGAAGAACTGCGCAAGGCCGACTGGTACCACAAGGTCAGCCAGGCGTTCGTGGTATTCCAGCCGGTGAAATCGGTTGGCGTTGTAGGCGATGGTCGTCGTTACGCATGGGTTGTTGCGTTGCGTGCCGTAGAGACGATCGACTTCATGACAGCGCGTTGGGCACACCTGCCTTACGAACTGCTGGAGACGGTCAGCGGCCGGATTATCAACGAGATCGAAGGTATCTCGCGCGTGACGTATGACGTGTCGAGCAAGCCGCCGGCGACGATTGAGTGGGAATGATGGGACGTCCGGCATTGTCCGGCACGATCTAGCAAGAAATGCCCTGGAGCCCGCGTAATTGCGGGCTTTTGGCTTTTTGGGTCTGGCAAATTCTGGCAGCTTTGTGCATCGCCAAGCACCTTGTGTCTTTTCGCTGACGGATTACCGGCGGCCTTCGCAAACGGGTGATTCGCCGATGCGGCCTTCCTTGCAAAGGTCAATGTTATCTGTGCGCTTGAAACCTGCGTCTTTCATGCAATAAAACCGCGTGAGCACCTGGTCAATCGGGGTTCTGTCGCCCGTCCCTATCAGGTTGGTATAGCCGCATGCGGTCATGGCGTGTTTGACGCCCTCTTCAGACACCCCGATCTTCTTCCAATTGGTAAATTCCGGCGGCGGTGGTTGAAAGCCTCTGCCGGTGCAGCCGATCAATAGCAACGCGTACATACTCGACACCAGGCTCTTCCTGAACATCGTATTCTCTCCCTTGGTTTGACTCGGATAATGTGTACGGCGTCTGCGCAACAGTTAATGCAGTCACTACGAAGAAGGTTTTTCGTGAAGGGTATTTTTCGTGGTGTCAGTGGGTTTCACGGCTTACGCTTACCGCCGCGCTATATCCGAAAAGTAAAACTTATCCAACGTATGCCGCGACTCGGTGTACTCGAACTGCCTTCCATCCTGCAAAAACGTCTGGTTACTCACCACAATCACATGGCTTTGCCCCTCCAGATCCAGATGCGCCTGGTCGTCCTTGCTGCGTGGCAGGGCTTCGATGGTGCGTTGCGCGTAGCTGATCTGCAGCTGCAGCGTTTGCTCGATAAACGCGTAGATCGACTGCTCGGCGATGTCGCGGTCCAGGCCGGGAATCAGGTCGCTGATGAAGTGGTTGATGTCCAGAATCACGCGTTTGCCGCCGATGCGGCGCACCCGTTTGATGCGCGTGATCAGGGTGCCGGGTTCGGCCTCGATGTGTTGCAGCAGTGAGCCTTCCAACGGGATCTGGGTGAACTCGACCACGTCGGTACGTACATCATCGCCCAGGTCAGCGTGGGTTTCGTGGAAGCTGACGATGCCGCCCAGTTGGAACTCGATCGGGTTGGGCGACAACACAAAGGTGCCCTTGCCGTGGATCTTTTGCGCAAAGCCACGCTCCTGCAACTGCTCGATGGCGCGCCGCACGGTGCCACGGCTGGCCTGGTAGGCGTCCATCAGTTCGGTTTCGGAGGGAAGGCGCGTACCGCGTTGCAGGCGCTCGGTGGTGATGCTGGCAAGCAGATCCGTATAGATCTGGTTGTATTTGCTCATGGGATGGCTCTTGCCCGGCGTTATGAAGGTGGACTGCGCGTTCAAGGCAGGAACCTTAGTGGCAGAGGTTGGGTTTGTCCATTGGACACCCGTGCCCGTAGGTGAAAAACCTGACGGAAAGATCGTATGAATAAACAAAAGTGTAACTCGTACAGACGAGTTGTTGATTTAACTCGTACAGACGAGTACTTTTCCCTCCTCGGCGTGCTGCCAACGACTGCCACCCATAAAAACAATCACAGTGGAAAACGAGCATGAGCCACGACTATTCAACGATTGCCCGCGAGATCCTCGACAACCTCGGAGGCCGCGAAAACCTTGAGCAGGCTGCCCATTGCGTGACCCGCCTGCGCCTGGCGCTCAAGGACCCCAGCCTGGTCAACAGCAGTGCCCTGAACCAGGTCGATCTGGTCAAGGGTTCGTTCTTTACCGGCGGCCTGTTCCAGGTGGTGATCGGTCCCGGCGAAGTGGAGAAGGTCTACGCCGCCCTGCGCGAACTGACCGGCCTTGCCGCTTCGACCATTGCCGACGTCAAGAAAGCCGGCGGCGACAAGGCCAACCCCATGCAGCGCCTGGTGCGGGTGTTCTCCGATGTGTTCATGCCGATCCTGCCCGCGCTGATCATTGCCGGCCTGTTGATGGGCGTGAACAACCTGATGGGCGCCAAGGGCATGTTCATCGAAGGCCAGACGCTGCTGGAGGCCTACCCGAATCTGGATGGCCTGTGGAGCCTGATCAACCTGATGGCCAACACCTCCTTCGTGTTCCTGCCGGCACTGGTGGGCTGGTCGGCGGCCAAGCGGTTCGGCGGCAGTGAAATCCTCGGCATCGTGCTGGGCCTGATGCTGGTGCACCCGGACCTGCTCAACGCCTGGAACTACGGCAAGGCGGTCGCCGGCCTCGACGGCCAGAGCCTGCCGTACTTCGATATCTTCGGCTGGTTCCAGATCGAGAAGGTGGGTTACCAGGGGCAGATCCTGCCGATCCTGATGGCGGCCTTTGTCATGAGCGTGATCGAGAAGTGGCTGAGGGCGCGGGTGCCGAATGCCATTCAACTGCTGGTGGTGCCGATCACCACCATCGTGGTCACTGGTGTGCTGGCCCTGGCAATCATCGGCCCGGTGACGCGTCACCTCGGCATCCTGATTACCGAAGGCCTGGTCACGCTGTTTGAAATCGCACCTATGGTCGGCGGCGCGATTTTCGGCCTGCTCTATGCGCCGCTGGTGATCACCGGTATGCACCACATGTTCCTGGCCGTCGACCTGCAGCTTATTTCCACCCAGGGCGGCACCTTTATCTGGCCGATGATCGTCATGTCCAACCTGGCCCAGGGCAGCGCCGCGCTCGGGGTGTTCTACATGACTCGCAATGCGCGGGACAAAAGCATGGCCTCGACCTCGGCCATTTCAGCTTACTTCGGCATCACTGAGCCGGCGATGTTCGGGGTGAACCTGCGTTTCAAATTCCCGTTCTATGCCGCTCTGCTGGGCTCGGCGCTGGGCAGCATTTTCCTGTCGTTGAACAAGGTGCAGGCCTCGGCCATCGGCGTCGGTGGGCTACCCGGGTTTATCTCGATCGTACCGAGCGCCATTCCGATGTTCGTGATTGGCATGGTCGTGGCGATGGTCGTGCCGTTTGCGCTGACGTGCATGTTGAGCATGAAGATCGTTCGGCCTGGTTACCGGGTCGCCTGAAGATCGCTATCGCAGGCAAGCCAGCTCCCACAGTGATGTGTGAACACATTCAAATGTGGGAGCTGGCTTGCCTGCGATGAGGCCGGAAGGGCCAACACCCAACTCTACTGAAGGAATCCACCATGCAAACCTGGCAACACTCGGTGATCTACCAGATCTACCCCAAAAGCTTCCACAGCCACGCGGGTAACGCCACCGGTGACCTGCTGGGCATCGTGGACAAACTCGATTACCTCAAGTGGCTGGGCGTGGACTGCCTGTGGGTTACTCCGTTCCTGCGCTCGCCCCAGCGCGACAACGGCTACGACATCAGCGACTACTACGCCATCGACCCCAGCTACGGCACCATGGCCGACTGCGACCTGCTGATCAGCGAAGCCGCCAAGCATGGTATCAAGCTGATGCTCGACATCGTGGTCAACCACACCTCCATCGAACACGAATGGTTCCAGCAGGCGCGCAGCAGCCTCGACAATCCCTATCGTGACTTCTACATCTGGCGTGACCAGCCGAACAACTGGGAATCCAAGTTCGGCGGCTCGGCCTGGGAATACGAAGCGCAGACTGGCCAGTACTACCTGCATCTGTTCGACCATACCCAGGCCGACCTCAATTGGGACAACCCCAAGGTGCGCGCCGAAGTGTTCAAGATGATGCGTTTCTGGCGCGACAAAGGCGTGGGCGGCTTCCGCCTGGATGTGATCAACCTGATCTCCAAGCCCGCCGATTTCCCCGAAGACAACAGCGACGGTCGCCGTTTCTACACCGACGGCCCGAACGTGCACCAATACCTGCAGCAAATGCACCGCGAGGTCTTTGAAGGCCATGACCTGATCAACGTGGGCGAGATGTCATCCACCCGCCTGGAACACTGCATTCGCTACTCGAATCCAGCGTCGAAAGAGCTGTCGATGACCTTCAATTTCCATCACCTGAAAGTCGATTACCCCAACCTGCAGAAGTGGGTGAAGGCCGATTTCGATTTCCTGCAACTCAAGCAGATTTTCTCCGACTGGCAGGTGGGCATGCAGGCCGGTGGCGGCTGGAACGCGTTGTTCTGGTGTAACCACGACCAGCCACGGGTGGTCTCGCGCTTTGGTGACGACGGCGAATACCGCGTGGTCTCGGCCAAGATGCTCGCCACGGCGCTGCACTTTCTGCAGGGCACGCCGTATGTGTATCAGGGCGAAGAGCTGGGCATGACCAACCCCGGCTTCGACAGCATTTCGCAATACCGCGATGTGGAAACCCTGAACATCTTCCGCCTCAAGCGCGACGCGGGAGAGTCCGAAGCTTCGAGCATGGCGGCGATCATGCAGAAGTCCCGCGATAACGGGCGTACGCCCATGCAGTGGAGCACCGAAGCGAACGCCGGGTTCAGCCGCGGTGAACCCTGGATCGGCATTCCCGCGAATGCTGCGCAGATCAATGTCAACAGCCAGATGGATGACCCGGATTCGGTGCTGCATCACTACCGCAGGCTGATCGACCTGCGCCGTCGCGAGCCGCTGATACAGCAAGGCGTTTACCGTGCGTTGCTGCAAGACCATCTCCAGGTCTGGGCGTACCTGCGTGAAGGTCATGGCGAGCGCCTGTTGGTACTCAACAACTTCTATGGATCGTCGTGCGAGATCCAACTGCCCGAAGGCGTGATCAACGCCGCAAACGAGCAACGCCTTCTGATCAGCAACTACCCCGATTGCCCGCTGCGCACAAGCACGATGGTGCTACGCCCTTATGAATCCTTCGTGCTGCACCTGACTGGTTGAAATGCCCCCTGTAGGAGCGAGCTTGCTCGCGAAGATCGCCAACGCTAACGCGCCCCTCCAGGTGTTGCGTGGAGGTTGCAAATTCTTCGCGAGCAAGCTCGCTCCTACAGGTGATCGCGTCACGCAAGACAGCAAGAAAAAACAATAAAAATAAAAGGAGCACTTCATGAAAACAACAATAAAACTGGGCCTTATTGCTTCCTGCCTCACGGTGCCTTTTGGCGCGCAGGCCCTGGAATTTGCCGGGTATTTGCGCAGCGGCGCGGGCACGTCAACGGGCAGCGGCAAGCAGCAATGTTTCCAACTGCCGGGTGCGCAAACCAAGTACCGCTTGGGCAACGAATGCGAGCAGTACGCCGAGCTGGAACTGCGTCAGGATTTGCTGACCCTCGATGACGGTTCGGTGTTCAGCGTCGATGCCATGGCTTCCCTCTATAACAAGTACGACCGTGCCCTGAAGTTCCAGGGTGAAAACAATGGCTCGGCGCGCATGCCGCAGATGTATGCGCAATGGTCCAACCTGCCCAGTCTCAATGGCGGTTCGCTGTGGGCCGGGCGGCGTTACTACAAACGTAACGACATCCATATTTCCGACTTCTACTACTGGAACCAGAGCGCCACCGGTGGAGGGATCGAGGACGTGTTGATCGGCGGCTTGAAATACAGCTACGCCCTGTCGCGCAAGGACAACCTGTACCAGAAGGAGTACGCCACCCGTCACGACTTCAACGTCGCAGGTTTCAAGACCAACGCCGGTGGCGAACTGGAACTTGGCTTGAGCTACATCGCCAAGGCCGGTGGGCGTGACACCAACAGTGGCTGGGCGCTGACGGCGCAGCATGTACAAGCGGCCTTCCTGGGTGGCAAGAACAAGTTTGCCCTGCAGTACGGCGAAGGCCCCGGCACCGGTCTGGGTTACACCGGCAATACCACGTTGGACAAAAGCAGCAAAAGTTACCGCGCCGTGGAGTTCTTTGATTGGCAAGTGACCCCGCGTTTCGGCGGGCAAGTCGAGGCGGTGTACCAGAAAGATGTGCGCCCAGGGCGTCAGGACCAGAACTGGATGTCGCTCGGTGTGCGTCCTGCGTATGCGCTCAGCGAGCAATTCAAACTGGTCACTGAGCTGGGGCACGATCAGGTCGAGGCCACCGGCGGTACGCGCAAATTGAGCAAATTTACCTTCGCCCCGACCTGGTCGCCCAAAGGTCCTGAGTTCTGGGCGCGGCCGGAAGTGCGGTTGTATTACACCTATGCGTCCTGGAACAAAGCGGCCAAGCGTGCGGCCAATGAGCTGGCGGCGGGCTCGGCGTTGTCCGACACCGGCGCCTATGGCACGGCGCGGCATGGGTCGAACGTCGGTGTGCAGGTCGAATATTGGTGGAAGTAAGCCGGGCTCGTGTGGGAGCGGGCTTGCTGTGGCGAGGGAGCTTGCTCCCGCTCGACTGCGCAGCAGTCGCAGGCTTTTGGGGGCGCTTCGCACCCCAGCGCAAGCAAGCTTGCTCGCCACAGCAAGCCCGCTCCCACCTTTGATCTTCGCCATCCTCAACCTTGCATCGGCTCAATGATTTTTAAAGAACAACACATACAGGTGAAGTCATGACCACATCTCAACCCCTGGAACTGCTGGCACCCTTGTCCGGGGTTTTGCTGGCGCTGGATCAGGTCCCCGACCCGGTATTTTCCGGCCGCGTGATTGGCGATGGCCTGTGCATCGACCCTACCTCGCACACCCTCTGCGCGCCGTTGGCCGGGGTGATCAGCAATATTCAGGACAGCGGACACGCCGTCAGTGTCACCGCCGATAACGGAGTGCAGGTGCTGCTGCATATTGGCCTGGACACCGTGAACCTGGCAGGCCAGGGCTTCACCCGGCTGGTCGAGGAGGGCCAGCGGGTGGAGGCCGGGCAGCCGCTGATCGAGTTCGATGCCGATTATGTGGCGCTCAATGCACGCAGCCTGCTGACCTTGATGCTCATTGTGAGCGGCGAGCCGTTTGTGCCATTGGTGGCCGGTCAGGCGCTGGTCGAGTCCGGCCAGCCTCTGGTGCAGGTCTCACCGGGGCCGATGCCCGCTGAGGTGGACGAGGAAGAGGGCAATGCGCTGTTTTCCAAGCCAGTGACACTGCCCAATGCCAGCGGCCTGCACGCCCGCCCTGCGGCGGTGTTTGCCCAGGCGGCGAAGGGGTTCAGTTCCAGCATTTTCCTGCACAAGCAAACCCTGAGCGCCAATGCCAAGTCGCTTGTGGCGATCATGGCGCTGCAGACCTCCCAGGGCGACAGCGTGCAAGTGAGCGCGGCGGGGGAAGATGCCGAGGCGGCAATCCAGGCGCTGGTGGCGTTGTTGCTCGACGGCTGTGGCGAGACGCTGCCGGTAACGGTCGAGGCGATCAACGAGCCCGCTACGCCTGCGTCTTCGGCGTCCGTGTTGCGAGGCGTCTGTGCGTCGCCGGGCTCGGCGTTCGGCCAGGTTGTCCAAGTGGCTGAACCGGCGCTTGAGATTCCCGAAGCCGGTGCCGGAGAAACCTTCGAACGTACCGCATTGGCCCGTGGTCTGCGGGCGGCAAACGAGGCGCTGCAAGCGTTGCAGGCCAAGGCGGCCGGCAGTGCCCAGGCCGAGATCTTCCGCGCCCACCAGGAACTGCTCGAAGACCCGACCCTGCTTGAACAAGCCCATAGCCTGCTGGCCGAAGGCAAGAGCGCGGCCTTTGCCTGGAATACGGCCACGGTGGCGACCGCCAGGCTCTTCGAAGGCTTGGGTAAAACGCTGCTGGCTGAGCGTGCGGCGGATTTGGCCGACGTCGGCCAGCGCGTGCTCAAGTTGATCCTGGGGGTGCCGGAGCGTTCCATGGAGCTGCCGGAGTGCGCCATTCTGGTCGCCGAACAATTGACCCCCTCACAAACCGCCGGCCTGGATACCAGCAAAGTGCTGGGCTTCGTCACGGTCGCCGGTGGCGCTACCAGCCACGTGGCCATCCTCGCACGGGCCCTCGGCCTGCCATCCCTTTGCGGCGTACCCAGTCAAGTATTGGCCTTGGCCAACGGCAAGCGGGTACTGCTCAACGCCGACAAAGGCGAGCTGCAGCTGGAGCCGAACCTGGCTGAAATCGAGCAACTGCAGGCGGTTCGTCAACAGCAAAAGCTACGGCTGCAGCGTGAAGTGGCACAGGCCTCACAGGCGGCGGTCACCCGCGACGGTCACCACGTCGAGGTCACAGCCAACGTCGCCTCATTGCAGGAAGTGGAACAGTCACTGACCCTGGGCGCTGAAGGCGTGGGTCTGCTGCGTTCGGAGTTCCTCTACCTGGAACGCAACCGTGCCCCGAGCGCAGAGGAGCAGGCCGACACCTACAGCGCCATCGCCCGCGCCCTCGGCCCCGAGCGTAATCTGGTGGTACGTACCCTGGATGTGGGCGGCGATAAACCCTTGGCCTATGTGCCGATGGAAAGCGAGACCAACCCATTCCTTGGCCTGCGCGGTATCCGCCTGTGCCTGGAACGCCCCGAACTGCTGCGTGAACAGTTGCGTGCGATTCTTGCCAGTGCAGGCTTGGCGCGGCTGCATATCATGTTGCCGATGGTCAGCCTGCTGTCGGAGCTGCATCTGGCGCGCAAGATGCTCGAAGAAGAGGCGCTGGCCCTCGGGCTGGCCGAGTTACCAAAGCTGGGCATCATGATCGAAGTCCCCAGCGCAGCGCTGATGGCGGATGTGTTTGCGCCCCATGTGGATTTCTTCTCCATCGGCACCAACGACCTGACCCAGTACACCCTGGCCATGGACCGCGACCATCCGCGCCTGGCCAGCCAGGCCGACAGTTTTCACCCGGCCGTCCTGCGCCTGATCGACATCACCGTCAAGGCGGCCCATGCCCATGGCAAGTGGGTGGGCGTATGTGGTGCGCTGGCGTCCGAAACCCTTGCTGTGCCGGCGTTGATCGGCCTGGGTGTGGATGAGCTGTCGGTCAGCGTGCCGCTGATCCCCACCATCAAGGCCACCGTGCGCGAACTGGACCTGCACGACTGCCAGATCATTGCCCGCCAAGTGCTGGGCCTGGAAGAAGCCGACCAAGTGCGCGAGGCCCTGCGCCTGTACCACGCGGCCACCGTTGAAACCTCACCTGTCGTGGAGCACTGAGCATGTTCGAGAAATTGCAGCGGGCGTTCTGGAAAGCCCTGACGCCTGATTTGGTGGCCGAGACGGTCGCACCGACGACGCCGAGCCTGTTGTCGGCCGATGTGGTGAGTGCATTGGGCGGGGAGGGGAACGTCACGTCACAGCAGCGCGTGGCACTCACGCGGGTGCGCGTGCAATTGCGCGAGGCGGGGCGTTTGGATGAGTCGGCGTTGAAGGCGGCGGGTATACCCGCAGTGATGGTGTTGACGGGTGGGGTGGTCCATCTGCTCATCGGCCTATAAGACGACGATGATCCCATGTGGGAGCCGGGCTTGCCCGCGATAGCGGTGTGTCAGGCGCCGAATACCTTGACTGTCAGGCCGCCATCGCGGGCAAGCCCGGCTCCCACAGGGATTTGCAGTGTGCGGGCTGTCGTGATCAGAGTTGAGGGGTGTCTTGCGCAGGCTTGGTCTTGTCCACGCCCGGCACATGCAGGTTGCCTTCCACCACCTGGTTACCCTCCAGCTGCGGCTGGGTCACCCAGGTGAGGATGTCGTAGTAACGCCGGATGTTCGCCACAAAATGCACCGGCTCGCCGCCGCGGGCGTAGCCGTAGCGGGTCTTGCTGTACCACTGCTTCTGCGACAGGCGTGGCAGCATCTTCTTCACGTCCAGCCACTTGTTCGGGTTCAGGCCTTCTTTCTTCGCCAGGAGGCGCGCGTCGTCCAGGTGGCCGGTGCCTACGTTGTAGGCGGCGAGGGCGAACCAGGTGCGGTCGGGTTCGGCGATCTTGTCGTCCAGCTCATCCTTGATCCTGGCCAAATATTTGGCGCCGCCCATGATGCTCTGCTTTGGGTCCAGGCGGTTGGACACGCCCATGGCTTGCGCGGTGTTCTGGGTCAGCATCATCAGGCCGCGCACGCCGGTCTTGGACGTGACCGTGGGTTGCCACAGCGATTCCTGATAACCAATGGCTGCCAGTAAGCGCCAATCGACTTTCTCGGCCTTGGCATAGGCGCGAAAGTGTTTCTCGTACTTGGGCAGGCGTTGTTGCAAGTGCTGGGCAAAGGTGTAGGCGCCGACATAGCCGAGGACATCGACGTGCCCGTAGTAGCGGTCCTTCAGGCGTTGCAAGGTGCCATTCTTCTCGACCTTGTCCAGGTAACTGTTGATCTCGTTTAGCAGGCTGTTGTCGTCGCCTGCTGCCACGGCCCAGCTTTGATTGCTGGCATTGCCGAGGTCGAAGGCCACGCGCACGTTGGGGAAGTACACCTGATTCATGGCGACTTCGTTGGAGTCCACCAGGGTCAGGTCGATTTGCCCTTCGTCGACCATGCGCAGCAAATCCACCACTTCCACCGCGTCGGATTCTTCGTACTCAATCGCCGGGTTCTGTTTTTTCAGCGCCGCCAGTTGCTCGGCGTGGGTGCTGCCCTTGAGCACCATGATCTTCTTGCCCACCAGGTCGGCGGCGTTGGTCGGGCGCGATTGGCCGTTGCGGTAGATGATCTGCGGGGTGACTTCAAGGTACGGGTGGGAGAAGCGCACCTGCTGCTGGCGCTGGTCGCTGCTCACCAGGCCGGCGGCGGCGAGTACCGGGCCATTGGGTTTGCCCAGCCGGCTGAACAGGTCGTCGAGGTTGTCGGCCGTCTCGATTTCCAGCTTCACCCCCAGGTCGTCGGCAAAGCGCTTGACCAGTTCGTATTCGAAGCCGGTTTCACCGTTGCGATCCTGGAAATACGTAGCGGGACTGTTGCGAGTGACCACGCGCAATACGCCATCCTCCTTGATTCGCTCCAGTGTGCTGGGTTTATCAACACAGGCACTGAGCATCAGGAAGAGCAAGGTGGCGATGAGCCATTTGGCGCATCGCAGGCGCGAAACAGTTGGGAAGAACATCTGCGCAGTATACGCAAACGGCTCACGGCGCCATATCTCGACAGCGGCGCGCTTGTCTGCTAGCCAGCGTAAAACTGTGCTGCAGCCCGCAGAAACGGGGCTTGGCGAGCGATTGTGACGGTTAAAATAACTGCGCCCAATTCCCTGGATAAGGCCGTGATCGCAGGCAAAGCGTGCCAACTGACGTTCGGCGGCGGCCACCGGTAGCGTTTCGGGTGCCGTTGGCGAAGGTTTACGCTAGAATGCACGGCCTCAAAGCACACCCCTTCCCGAGGCTGTCCCGAAGATGTTGATCCTGCGCGGCGCTCCTGCCCTTTCTGCCTTTCGCCACAGCAAACTCCTTGAGCAACTGAGCCAGAAGGTTCCAGCTGTTACAGGCCTGTACGCTGAATTTGCTCACTTCGCCGACGTAACCGGCGTCTTGACCGCCGACGAACAGCAAGTGCTGGCACGCCTTCTGAAGTACGGCCCAAGCGTTCCCGTTCAAGAGCCGACTGGCCGCTTGTTCCTGGTTCTGCCACGGTTCGGCACCATCTCGCCCTGGTCGAGCAAGGCCAGCGACATCGCCCGCAACTGCGGCCTGGATAAAATCCAGCGCCTGGAGCGTGGGATCGCCTTCTACGTCGCCGGGCAGTTCAGCGACGCCGAGGCCGAGCTGATCGCCAGCAGCCTGCACGACCGCATGACCCAGATCATCGTCAGCCAGCTGGAACAGGCTGCCGGCCTGTTCAGCCACGCCGAACCCAAGCCGCTCACCGCGATTGACGTGCTGGGCGGTGGCCGCGCCGCCCTCGAGAAGGCCAACACCGAGCTGGGCCTGGCCCTGGCCGAAGACGAGATCGACTATCTGGTCAACGCCTTCACCGGCTTGAAGCGCAACCCCCACGACATCGAACTGATGATGTTCGCCCAGGCCAACTCCGAGCACTGCCGTCACAAGATTTTCAACGCCAGTTGGGACATCGACGGCCAAAGCCAGGAAAAAAGCCTGTTCGGCATGATCAAGAACACCTACGTGATGCACAGCGAAGGCGTTTTGTCGGCTTATAAGGACAACGCCTCGGTGATCGTCGGCTCCGTCGCCGGTCGCTTCTTCCCGGACCCGGAAACCCGCCAGTACGGCGCGGTGCAGGAGCCGGTGCACATCCTGATGAAGGTTGAAACCCACAACCACCCGACCGCGATTGCCCCGTTCCCGGGCGCAGCCACCGGTTCGGGCGGCGAAATCCGTGACGAAGGCGCCACCGGCCGTGGTGCCAAGCCCAAGGCGGGCCTCACCGGTTTCACCGTGTCCAACCTGCAGATCCCGGGCTTCGAACAGCCGTGGGAAGTGCCGTACGGCAAGCCTGAGCGCATCGTCACCGCGCTGGACATCATGATCGAAGGCCCGCTGGGCGGCGCCGCGTTCAACAACGAATTCGGGCGCCCGGCGCTCACCGGTTACTTCCGGACCTTCGAGCAGTCCATCACCACCCCGCGTGGCGATGAAGTGCGCGGCTACCACAAGCCGATCATGTTGGCTGGCGGTATGGGCAACATCCGTGAAGAACACGTCAAGAAAGGCGAGATTCTGGTCGGCTCCAAGCTGATCGTGCTCGGCGGCCCGGCGATGCTGATCGGCCTGGGCGGCGGTGCGGCCTCTTCCATGGCCACCGGCACCAGCTCGGCCGACCTGGACTTCGCTTCCGTACAGCGCGAAAACCCTGAGATGGAGCGCCGCTGCCAGGAAGTCATCGACCGTTGCTGGCAGTTGGGTGACAAGAACCCGATCAGCTTCATCCACGACGTCGGCGCCGGTGGTTTGTCCAACGCCTTCCCGGAACTGGTCAACGATGGCGACCGTGGTGGCCGTTTCGAACTGCGCAACATTCCAAACGACGAGCCGGGCATGGCCCCGCACGAAATCTGGAGCAACGAATCCCAGGAACGCTACGTACTGGCCGTCGGTCCTGAAGACTTCGCACGCTTCCAGGCCATCTGCGAACGCGAGCGTTGCCCGTTTGCCGTGGTCGGCGAAGCCACTGCCGAGCCGCAACTGACCGTCACCGACAGCCACTTCGGCAACAGCCCGGTGGACATGCCATTGGAAGTGCTGCTGGGCAAGGCCCCGCGCATGCACCGTTCGGCGGTACGTGAAAGCGAGCTGGGCGATGATTTCGACCCAAGCACGCTGGACTTGGCCAACAGCATCGAACGCGTGCTGCACCACCCGGCCGTGGCGAGCAAGAGCTTTTTGATCACCATCGGCGACCGCAC
This sequence comes from Pseudomonas sp. NFPP02, assembly GCF_900119355.1. Lineage (NCBI taxonomy): Bacteria > Pseudomonadati > Pseudomonadota > Gammaproteobacteria > Pseudomonadales > Pseudomonadaceae > Pseudomonas > Pseudomonas sp. NFPP02. The sequence goes on along the minus strand of NZ_FPJI01000007.1, from coordinate 156,614 downwards.
CATCACCGGCCTGGTTGCCCGTGACCAAATGGTCGGTCCATGGCAGGTGCCGGTGGCCGACGTTGCCGTCACCGCCACCAGCTTCGACGTGTACACCGGTGAAGCCATGGCCATGGGCGAGCGCACACCGCTGGCCCTGCTGGACGCTCCGGCGTCGGGCCGCATGGCCATCGGTGAAACCCTCACCAATATCGCGGCCTCGCGTATCGGCAAGCTGTCCGACATCAAACTGTCGGCCAACTGGATGTCCGCTGCCGGCCACCCGGGTGAAGATGCGCGCCTGTACGACACGGTCAAAGCCGTCGGCATGGAGCTGTGCCCGGAACTGGGTATCACCATTCCGGTGGGCAAGGACTCCATGTCCATGGCTACCCGCTGGAACGAAGACGGCACCGACAAGAGCGTGACTTCGCCGCTGTCGCTGATCGTTACCGGTTTCGCGCCGGTCACTGACATCCGCCAGACCCTGACCCCGCAACTGCGCATGGACAAGGGCACCACCGACCTGATCCTGATCGACCTGGGCCGTGGCCAGAACCGCATGGGCGCCTCGATCCTGGCGCAAACCCACGGCAAGCTGGGCAAGCAGGCCCCGGACGTCGATGACGCCGAAGACCTCAAAGCCTTCTTCGCCGTGATCCAGGGCCTGAACGCCGACGGCCACCTGTTGGCTTACCACGACCGTTCCGACGGTGGTTTGCTGACCAGCGTTGTCGAAATGGCCTTCGCCGGTCACTGCGGCCTGAACATCGTGCTCGACAGCGTTGCCGAGGATGCTGCCGAAATCAACGGCATCCTGTTCAACGAAGAGTTGGGTGCAGTGATTCAGGTGCGTCAGGACGCTACCCCAGACGTGCTCGCGCAGTTCAGCGCCGCTGGCCTGGCCGAGTGCGTGGCGGTGATTGGCCAGCCGATCAACAACGGCGAAGTCAATATCTCCTTCAACGGCGACACGGTCTTTACCGGTCAGCGCCGCTTGCTGCAACGCCAGTGGGCCGAGACCAGCTACCAGATCCAGCGTCTGCGCGACAACGCCGACTGCGCCGAGCAGGAATTCGACGTGATCCTGGAAGAAGACAACCCGGGCCTGAGCACCATGCTCAGCTTCGACGTCAACCAGGACATCGCCGCGCCTTACATCAAGAAGGGCATTCGCCCACAGGTTGCCGTACTGCGTGAGCAGGGCGTCAACGGCCAGGTGGAAATGGCAGCAGCGTTCGACCGCGCCGGCTTCAATGCGATCGACGTGCACATGAGCGACATCCTCGCCGGTCGCGTCGACCTCAATGAGTTCAAAGGTCTCGTAGCCTGCGGTGGTTTCTCCTACGGCGACGTGCTGGGTGCCGGTGAAGGCTGGGCCAAGTCGGCCCTGTTCAACAGCCGTGCCCGCGACGCGTTCCAGGGCTTCTTCGAACGCAACGACAGCTTCACCCTGGGTGTGTGCAACGGTTGCCAGATGATGTCCAACCTCAGCGAACTGATCCCGGGCAGCGAGTTCTGGCCGCACTTTGTGCGTAATCGTTCCGAGCAGTTCGAAGCCCGTGTCGCCATGGTGCAGGTGCAGGAGTCCAACTCGATCTTCCTGCAGGGCATGGCCGGTTCGCGCATGCCAATCGCCATCGCCCACGGTGAGGGCCACGCCGAATTCAGCAGCGAAGAAGCGCTGCTCGAAGCCGACCTGTCCGGCACCGTAGCCCTGCGTTTCGTCGACAACCACGGCAAGGTCACCGAAAGCTACCCGGCCAACCCGAACGGCTCGCCACGCGGGATCACCGGCCTTACCAGTCGCGACGGTCGCGTTACCATCATGATGCCGCACCCGGAACGCGTATTCCGCGCCGTGCAAAACTCGTGGCGCCCGGAAGAGTGGAACGAAGACGGCGCCTGGATGCGCATGTTCCGCAACGCTCGCGTGTGGGTGAACTAAGGCCGTGTACAAGCTCGCCTTCTTCGTGCCCGACAGCCATGTGGAGACGGTAAAAACCGCCGTCTTCGCAGCCGGCGGCGGGCGCATCGGCGACTACGACAGCTGCGCCTGGCAAGTGCTGGGCCAGGGCCAATTCCGCGCGTTGGACGGCAGTCAGCCGTTTATCGGGCAGGTGGGCCAGGTTGAACTAGTTGAAGAGTGGAAGGTTGAGTTGGTGGTGGCAGATGAATTGATCGTGGCCGCTGTGGCTGCTTTGAAACTCAGTCACCCGTATGAGACTCCGGCGTATGAGGTGTGGCAGTTGGCGGATTTTTGATTCGTTGATTGTGTAAACAAGAAACCCGCTGGGCCAGTTTGGTCAGCGGGTTTTTTGTTGGTTTTAAGTGCCAATCGCAGGCAAGCCAGCTCCCACATTTGACCCCGTTGTCAGACCGTACATCAATCCCATGTGGGAGCTGGCTTGCCTGCGATGGCGTCGGCGCAAGCGCCTCAGAACTTTCCGACAAGCCTTTCAGGTTGTCCGTCGGAACTCGCACAACTAACCTTCTCGAGTCGCTGCCAATTCAGTGACCGGGACTGCAAGCCTGAAAAGTCACTAGGAGCCTATTCCATATGGAGTTTAATGATGATCAGCGACAACTTGCTAACTGGTTCAATCTCATCTCAAGCCGAGTCCCGCCAAGCTGGTGATTCACCGTCCGACCAGATCTTCACCGTACTACCCAGTCTGAACACCGAAACCCTGCTCGCTAATGCCTCCCAAGACCTGGCATCCGTACAGGCACTGGCGGGTAATCTGGCTTTTGAAATCGACGGCCCGCACCGTGATGCGGTGCTGGGGATTCATCGGATAGTGGAGGGCATTCAGTTGATGGTGGATCGAGTACTGGATCTACACGAAGTACCCACCAGTAACTGAATACACCACACTCTGTGGCGAGGGAGCTTGCTCCCGCTGGAGTGCGAAGCGCTCCCAGGATTTTTGGGGCCGCTGCGCAGCCCAGCGGGAGCAAGCTCCCTCGCCACAGGGGAAATCAGGCGTTGATCGGGCGAGTCACCAACCGCTCCAACGCTTCACCCAACCCGGACGCCTTGTCACCCATCAACAAGTGCCAAACACCGCTTTTAAGTTGACTCACACCCTGGCAACCCAGCGCAGTGAGCTGAGCTTCTGACAATCTCGAATCATCCCCCAACTCCACCCGCAACCGGGTCATAGCCACCGCTTCCAGCTGGCGCACATTCTCTCGGCCACCCAGCGCACTCAGCCATTTCTCGGCCTCCTGCACATTCACCGTCACCGGCTTATCCACAGGTGCAACCGCTACAGGCGCTGCAGCAACAAACCCCGGCATCGCCAAGCGAATTTCATCAGCAATGCTATCGGCCATCGGCCCGACCACTACCTGCAAACTGCCGCCGTTACCCGGCCGAACCACAGCCATGGCACCCAGCGCTTTCAACTCTGCATCCACCGCCTTGTTGCGATCCACCATGTCCAAGCGCAGGCGCGTAGTGCAAGCGCCGACACTGAGCAGGTTCTGCGCACCACCCAACGCCTGGATATAAGCCGTCGCACGCTGGTTATCGCTCATCGCTTCAGCCTGCACCACCTGGATGTCTTCACGGCCCGGCGTCTTCAGGTTGAAGCGGCGGATGCAGTAGCTGAACACCGTGTAGTAGATCACCGAGTAGGCCAGGCCTACCGGTACCACCAACCAGCCATTGGTGGACTTGCCCCAGCCCAGCACCATGTCGATAAACCCACCGGAGAAGGTAAAGCCCAGGTGGATATTCAGCAGGTCGGTGACCGCCATCGACAGGCCGGTGAGCAGCGCGTGAATCAGGTACAGGAAGGGCGCCAGGAACATGAAGGCAAATTCAATCGGCTCGGTCACCCCGGTGAGGAACGAGGTCAGCGCCATCGACAGGAAAATCCCGCCCATCACTTTGCGCCGCTCAGGCAACGCATTGCGGTACATCGCCAGGCAGGCAGCCGGCAAGCCGAACAGCATCACCGGGAACATGCCGGTCATGAACTGGCCGCCTTTGGGGTCGCCAGCAAAGTAGCGGGTCAGGTCGCCCGTGACCACCGCGCCGGTTACCGGGTCGGTGAAGCTGCCGAACACGAACCACGCCATATTGTTGAGGATGTGGTGCAAGCCAGTGACGATCAGCAGGCGGTTGAACACGCCAAACACGAACGCACCGAGGCTGCCGCTTTCCATCAACAGCACGCCGAAGCTGTTGATGCCGTGCTGGATCGGGGGCCAGATCAGGCCGAAAATCACGCCCAGGCCCACCGCGCTGAACCCGGTGACAATCGGCACAAACCGCCGCCCACCGAAGAACGCCAGGTACTCCGGCAACTTGATGTCCTTGAAGCGGTTGTACAGCCCACCGGCCATCAAGCCGCTGGCGATACCGGCGAGCATGCCCATGTTGATGGTGGTGTCCATCACCTTGAGCGTGGAGACCATCACCAGGTAACCAATCGCCCCGGCCAGGCCCGCAGTGCCGTTGTTGTCACGGGCAAAACCCACGGCGATGCCGATGGCGAAGATCAGCGCCAGGTTGGCGAAGATCGCCTGGCCGGCGTCGTGCATCACCGCGATGTTGAGCAAGTCGGTGTCGCCCAGGCGCAGCAAGAGCCCGGCAATCGGCAGGATCGCGATCGGCAGCATCAGTGCACGGCCCAGGCGTTGCAGGCCTTCGATAAAGTGTTGGTACATGGCGTGTCTCCCTATTCTTGTTGTTTTCAGCTCAGCGGCCAGTGGTGTTGACAGGCTTGGCGAACGGCCTGGGCGCTGCTCAGGTTGAGCAGTTCCTGGCTCAGCTGCCGGCATTGCGCCGCGTCCAGATGGCGAACGCGGTCCTTGATCTCTCCGACCTGCGGCGGGCTCACCGACAGCTCGGTGACGCCCAGGCCGACCAGTACCGGCGTGGCCAGCGGGTCAGAAGCCAACGCACCGCACACGCCGACCCAACGCCCGTGTTTCGCCGCACCGGCGCAGGTGTGCGCGATCAGTCGCAGCAAGGCCGGGTGGAGCGCATCGACGCGCGCGGCCAAGCCTGCGTGGTCGCGGTCCATGGCCAGGGTGTACTGGGACAGGTCATTGGTGCCGATGGACAAAAAGTCCGCATGTTCGGCCAGCTGTTCAGCCATCAGCGCAGCGGCGGGCACTTCGATCATCACCCCCAGTTCGGGGCGCTGGCTCAAACCCAACTCGGCGCACAGTTCATCCAGGCGCTGGCGAATCTGCAGCAGTTCATCCACCTCGCTGACCATCGGCAACAGGATGCGGCAACGCGCCAGCGGCGAGACTTGCAGCAGGGCACGCAGTTGCTGGTCGAGCAATTCCGGACGCACTTGGGCCATGCGAATGCCGCGCAGGCCCAACACCGGGTTGGCCTCGATCGGCAGCGGCAAATAGTCGAGCTGCTTGTCGCCGCCCACGTCGATGGTGCGGATGATCACCGACTTGTCGCCCATGGCATCCAATACGGCCTGATAAGCCTGACGCTGTTCCTGCTCATCCGGCGCGGTACGGCGGTCGACGAAGAGGAATTCGGTGCGTAGGAGGCCGACGCCATCGGCACCGTTTTCAAACGCCACTTGGGCCTCGCTGCTGGAAGCAACATTGGCGGCGATTTCAATGCTCACACCGTCGCTGGTGCGTGCCGGTTGTTGCGCCTGGGCCTGTTGCTGCTGGCGACGCAGTTTTTGCGCGTCGCGAATCTGGTGTACTTCAGCATGGCGCGCATCGGTAGGGGCCAGTTCCAGGCGGCCATTGATGGCGTCCAGCACCACGCGCTGGCCCTGAGGCACATCCAATACCTCGGCACCGAGGGCGACCACGCAGGGTAAGCCTTTCCCCCGAGCAAGTATCGCGACGTGGGAGGTGGCGCCGCCTTCGGCCATGCAGATACCGGCGGCCTGCTGTTCACTCAGTTGCAGCAAGTCTGACGGGGTCAGTTCATGGGCGCTGACAATCGATCCGGCGGGTAACTCAAAGTGCCAGGCCTCACCCAGCAAGGCCCGCAATACGCGTTGTTGCAGGTCGCGAAGATCGTTGGCGCGCTCGGCAAACAACGGCTTGCCCAACGCCAACAGCACGGCGCACTGGGCCTGGATCGCATCACGCCAGGCGTGGGTGGCAGCGCTGCCGTGGGCGATGGCGTCGGTGGCCGCTTCCAGCAGCGCCGGGTCTTCGAGCAGTGCAAGGTGAGCGGCGAAGATGTCTTCTTCCTCGACATTCTTGCGTTGGCGGGCATGCTCGAGGGTGCTGCGGATTTCGTCACGCACCTGCTCCAGTGCCGTGTCGAGGCGCTGCTGTTGTTCGTCGGCGCTATGGTTACCGGTGTCTTCGGGCAGCTCGATGCCGGTCAGGCGGAACAGTGGCCCGCACACCAGGCCGGGCGCTGCACACACGCCTTGCAGCACATCAGCTTCCACACTGGCGCGACGTGGCGCAGCAGTGGCTACCGGGGCGTGATGGGCTTCGCTGACCGCCACGGATAGCGCCGCGACCAGCCCTTGCAACGCCGCCTCTGCGTCTTGGCCACGGCAACTCACCCGCACTTCGTCGCCTTCGCCGATGCCCAGGCCCATCAAGCCAATCAGGCTGTCGCACGACGCCGATTTATCAGCGAAGTGCAGGTGCGACTGGCTGCTGAAACCCTGGGCGGTCTTGCGGATCAGGGCGGCAGGGCGTGCATGCAAACCGCCTCGATGGGTAATGCGTACGCTGGCGCTGGCCTCGAAGCTGGAGTTATCCACAGCTGCTTGGGCGGTGGCGGTGGTGCGCGCAGCAATCTGCAACAACGGCTCACCGACCTTGACCGCCTTCAGCGCCACGGGCGTCAGCTCAAAGCGCTCACTGTTGGTCAGGATGATCAGGCTCACCAGGCTCTTGCACTGGCGTGCGATGCGGTCCAGATCAAACTGCACTAACGGCTGACCCTCGCTCACCCGTGCGCCGTCCTTCACCAGCAAGGCAAAGCCTTCGCCATTGAGCTCCACGGTGTCGATGCCCACATGCATCAGTACTTCGGCACCGTTATCAGCGCGGATGGTCAGGGCGTGCCCGGTGCGCGCGACGTGGATGATCACGCCGTCACAGGGCGCCTGCAGGCAATCGTTCAACGGGTCGATAGCGATACCGTCGCCCATGGCGCCGCTGGCGAACACTTCGTCGGGGACGCGGTTCAGGGCCAGCACCGGCCCACTCAAGGGGGCGCTAAGGGTCAATGGATTATTGTTGTTGGGCATGGGCACGGTACTCATCAGGAAAACGCCGCTTTAGTGCGTGCGGGTGACTTTGCTCAGGTGGCGCGGCTGGTCCGGGTCCATGCCCCGTGCCTCAGCAAGGCCTGCGGCCATCACGTAGAAGCTCTGGATAGCCAGGATCGGGTCCAGGCTCGGGTGTTCGGCGCGGCTCAGCGTCAGGTCGCGTTCGGCGATATCGTCCGGCGCAGCCAGCAACACGCGAGCACCGCGTTGGCGCATATCGGCGGCCAGGCTCAGCAGGCCGGCCTGCTCGGCGCCGCGGGGGGCGAACACCAGTAGGGGGTAGTTCTCGTCGATCAAGGCCATCGGCCCGTGGCGCACTTCGGCGCTGCTGAAGGCTTCGGCCTGGATCGCCGAGGTTTCCTTGAGCTTGAGCGCGGCTTCCTGGGCGATGGCAAACCCGGCGCCACGGCCGATCACCATCAAGCGCTGGCTGCCTTTGAGGGCGTCGACGGCCAGGCGCCAATCCTGTCTGGCGGCGTCACGCAGGCCCTCGGGCAAGGCCTGACAGGCTTGCAGCAAGTCGGCTTCTTGATTCCAGTGGCCGATCAACTGTGCACTGGCGCTGAGGGTGGCGATAAAGCTCTTGGTGGCGGCCACGCTGAGTTCCGGCCCGGCGCACAGCGGCACGTGGAACTCGCAGGCGGCTTCCAGCGGTGAGTCTTCGGCATTGACCAGGGAGATGCTCAAGGCACCACGCTTGCGCAACAAGCGCAGACTGTTGACCAGGTCCGGGCTCTGCCCCGATTGGGAGAAACCAAACGCTACCTGGCCGCTGACTTTCATCGGCGCCTGCAACAGGGTCACCACCGACATCGGCAGCGACGCCACCGGAATGCCCACGTGTTGCATGGCCAGGTAGGCGAAGTAACTGGCGGCGTGGTCGGAGCTGCCGCGGGCGATGGTCATCGCCACTTGCGGCGGCTGGCGGCGCAGGCGGCCGGCGACTTCTTCCAGCATCGGGTCCAGGCGCTGCAGTTGGGCCGCGACGGCGTCGCAGGAGGCCAGGGCCTCTTCAAGCATTTTTGAAGTCAATGGTGTCTCCTTCGACCATTACGTCGGTGAGTGTCAGGGAGCGGTCCAGGCGCACGCAGTCGGCAAAGCTGCCCGGTTGCAGGCGGCCGCGTTCTTCCAGGCCCAGGTAGTCCGCAGGAAATTGCGACAGGCGTTGCGAGGCTTCACTGATGGGCAGGCCGATTTTCACCAGGTTGCGCAGCGCCTGATCCATGGTCAGCGTGCTGCCGGCCAGGGTGCCGTCGGCCAGGCGCACGCCGCCCAGGCATTTGGTCACGGTGTGGCTGCCCAGCTTGTACTCTCCGTCGGGCATGCCGGCGGCGGCGGTGGAGTCGGTGACGCAATACAGGCACGGGATCGAGCGCAGGGCTACGCGCATGGCGCCGGGGTGCACGTGCAGCAAGTCCGGGATCAGCTCGGCGTACTGGGCGTGGGCCAGCGCGGCGCCGACGATGCCGGGTTCGCGGTGATGCAGCGGGCTCATGGCGTTGTACAAATGGGTGAAACTGGTGGCGCCAGCGGCCAGGGCGGCAACGCCTTCTTCATAGCTGCCCAGGGTGTGGCCGATCTGCATGCGCACGCCGCGTTGGCTGAGGGCGCGAATCAGGCCGTCGTGGCCGGCGATTTCCGGGGCGATGGTGATCACCCGGATTGGCGCCAGGCGCAGGTAGGCTTCCACTTCTTGCATCAACGCGGTGTGGGCGAAGTTGGGTTGGGCGCCGAGTTTTCCCGGATTGATGTAGGGGCCTTCCAGGTGCACGCCGAGTACGCGGGCGCTGCCGGCTGGCCGCTGTTCGCAGAACGTGCCGAGCTCACCGAGCACGCGGGAAATTTCTTCCACCGGCGCCGTCATGGTGGTGGCCAGCAGCGAGGTGGTGCCAAAACGCACGTGGGTACGGGTAATGGTCTCGAAGGCGCTCGCACCTTCCATGATGTCGGCGCCGCCACCGCCATGCACATGCAGGTCGATAAAGCCCGGCAACAGGTAGGGCAGGTCGTTGTCGGCCGGGTCGCACGGCGTGCCGTCAATGGCGACAACCTTGCCGTGCTCATGCACCAAGCGACCACGCATCCAGCCGCTGGGCGTGAGGATATTGTCTTCAGTCATGGGCAGTTCTCTAAGTTCGCATTCAGGCGGAGTAGTCATGGCGGCGCAGCTCTGCGACAAAGTCGTAGTAGTCGTTGCGGCAGTAGGTGTCGGTGATCTCAATCGGCGTGTTGTCGGCGGTGTAGCCCACGCGGGTCATCAGCAGCATGGCGGTGCCGGGGGCGATGCCGACCAGCGCGGCGAACTCATCCGAGGCATTGATCGCCTGGATATGCTGCAAGGCGCGCACGATGGGCTTGCCGATGCTTTCCAAGTATTCGTACAACGAATTGCCGATGGCCTGGGGATGGGGCAGCACCGAGGCCGGCATGGCGGTCATTTCAATCGCCATCACCGTGTCGTCGGCTTTGCGCAGGCGCTTGAGGCGCGCCACTTTGTCGGTGGGCGACAGGCCCATGCGGATCAGTTCTTCATGGGTCGGCGGGGTGATGTCGCGCTCCAGCCACTGAGACGTCGGCACAAACCCCTTGAGCCGCAGCATCTCGCTGAACCCCGACAGGCGCGACAAGGGTTGTTCCAGGCGCGGCGTGATGAAAGTGCCGGAGCCTTGGCTGCGACGGATCAGCCCTTGAGCCAGCAACACTTCCAGCGCTTTACGGGCGGTGACCCGCGAGATGCTCAATTGCTCGCTGAGGGCGCGTTCCGAAGGCAGGGCCTGTTCGGATTTCCACTGGCCGGCATGGATCGCTGCTTCAAGGCTGCGGGCCAGTTGCAGGTACAGCGGCGTGGATTGCTTGTCGTCGGGGCGCAGGGCCAGGATGGGATTCATCTGTCAGGTTTCCGATGCGTTATTGGAATGTTGTCGCCCGGTAATGGCCGAAAACTAATACCACTTAAATACCATGTCAATGCTGCCAAAACGGTGAAAATCCCGGTTTCAGGGCGATTTTATGGGGCTTGGTATCAAGTGGTATTAGAGAGGTCTTTGTGGCGCGCACAAGTGCAGGGTCCCGCGCGGTGAACTGGTATTCACCGGCAGGCGCTGCCTGGGGCAGGAATTATTTTCGAATTATTTTACGAACGGCACGCGATTACGGCCGAATCTCGATGAGGGTGCCGTCTTTGACCAGGTTCCACACTTCGCGCATATCCACATTGCGCATGCCGATGCAGCCGTCGGTCCAGTCCAGGGTGTGGAACCACTGTTCCGGGTAGTCTTCGGTGTCGGGGGTGCCGTGGATCATGATCATGCTGCCCGGCTTTACGCCTTCGCGGCGGGCGCGGGCGGCGTCGCTGATGTTCGGGTAGGAAATGTGCATGGCCAGGTTGAAGCGGTCGCTGGTCTTGCGCCAGTCGATCCAGTAGAGGCCTTCGGGCGTGCGGCGGTCACCTTCGATCAGCTTGTGGCCCTTGGGGTTCTTGCCCAGGGAGATGCGATAGGTCTTGAACGGCTTGCCGTCGTTGATCAGCTGCAGCTGGTGGGCGGACTTGAGCACCAGGACTTTCTCGACCGTTTTACCGCCAAGGGTTTGCACCGTGGAGGCTGGGGACAGCGTGGCGAACGACAGGCAGATCAGAGCAAGCAACCAACGCATTGAAACGGTATCCCTTTGGCGACATTGGCCGGCTTGTTATTGGGCGGGCTTGGACAGCGGTGGCACAGATTCGCTACGTACCGGGTATGCCTGTTGGCGACGGTCAGCGAAGAAGCATTCTAAGGTACGCCCGACCGTGCGGAAAGCCAGCTCGGACCAAGGGATATCGGCTTCGTCGAACAACCTCACTTCCAGGCTTTCCTGGCCAGCGGCAAAGTCCAGGTCGATCAGTTCGGCGCGGTAGAAGATATGCACCTGGCTGATGTGCGGCACATTGATCAGGGTATAGAGGCTCAGGTTGCGCACCCGGGCGCAGGCTTCTTCCAGGGTTTCACGCATGGCCGCCTGCTCGACGGTTTCGCCGTTTTCCATAAAGCCTGCGGGCAGGGTCCAGTAACCCAGGCGTGGCTCGATGGCGCGGCGGCACAACAGCACTTGGTCGCCCCACACCGGCACGGTACCGGCGACAATATTGGGGTTCTGGTAATGAATGGTCGAGCAGTGGTCGCATACATAGCGCAGGCGTGCGTCGCCTTCGGGAATGCGTTGGGTCACCGGTTTGCCGCACTGGCTGCAGAAATTCATGCTGGGGTTCCTGGACAATGGGCACATCTTGGCTCGGTGCCGGGCGTTCCTGCAAGTTGTCGTTTCGCGACAGCGCTGCGGTTTTGGGGTTGGGCGCTCGCAAGCTTTGGTGCATGATGCAAGGTAGCCAACAGACCGAGATGACTCATGCTGGACGAGCTACTTCGCCGGGTAAGCAACCACATCCCCCACACCCTGGAAACCGACGGGCGTTTCCCCGAGGCTGCGGTGCTGGTGCCGATTACCCGCAGTGACGAACCCGAGCTGATCCTGACCCTGCGCGCCAGCGGCCTGTCGACCCACGGTGGCGAAGTGGCCTTTCCCGGCGGGCGCCGCGACCCCGAAGACCCGGACCTGATCTTTACCGCCTTGCGCGAAGCCGAAGAAGAAATCGGCCTGCCGCCGGGGCTGGTTGAGGTCATAGGCCCGTTGAGCCCGCTGATTTCCCTGCACGGCATCCGCGTAACGCCCTATGTAGGTGTGATCCCCGATTACGTCGAATACCTGGCCAACGACGCCGAGATTGCCGCCGTTTTCAGCGTGCCTTTGGATTTTTTCCGACAGGACCCACGCGAACATACCCACCGCATTGATTACCAGGGCCGTAGTTGGTACGTGCCAAGCTACAGGTTCGGCGAATACAAAATCTGGGGGCTGACAGCGATCATGATCGTCGAGCTGATCAACCTGCTCTATGACGATGCCAAAATCAGCCTGCACCAGCCGCCCAAGAGCTTCATCAATCTATAAGCCATCGTTCAAATGGCATGCCGTGAGGAAAAACCATGAAATACCGCCTGGGCGACGCCCGCGTCGAGACCCATCCCGACAGTTGGGTTGCACCGAATGCCACGCTGGTGGGCAAGGTCAAGCTGGAGGAGGGCGCCAACGTCTGGTTCAACGCGGTGTTGCGTGGCGATAACGAGCTGATCCTGATCGGCAAGAACAGCAACGTCCAGGACGGCAGCGTGATGCACACCGACATGGGCTACCCGCTGACCCTCGGCACCGGCGTGACCATTGGCCATAACGCCATGCTGCACGGCTGTACCGTTGACGACTACAGCCTGATCGGTATCAACGCAGTGATCCTCAATGGCGCCAAGATCGGCAAGCACTGCATCATCGGCGCCAACTCGCTGATCGGTGAGGGCAAGGAAATTCCTGACGGCTCGCTTGTCATGGGCTCGCCAGGCAAAGTGGTGCGTGAGCTGACCGAGGCGCAAAAGCGCATGCTCGAAGCCAGCGCCGCGCACTATGTGCATAACTCGCAGCGTTACGCGCGGGATCTGGTTGAGCAGGAAGAATGAGTACGGTTGAACGGCCTGTTGCCTCGCCGTGCGTGAGTATTTGCGCGCTGGACGACGACGATATATGCACCGGCTGTCAGCGCAATGTGGATGAGATTACGCGCTGGAGCCGCATGGACAACGCCGAGCGCCGGCTGGTGCTGGGGTTGTGCCATGAGCGGGCGGTGGCGAGTGGGATGGTGTGGATGACCCCTGGGAAATCTGGCGCCTGACAGGCCGCCATCGCAGGCAAGCCAGCTCCCACCCTTGATGTGTGAATACCTTCAAATGTGGGAGCTGGCTTGCCTGCGATGAGGCCCTGCCAGACGACATCCTTGTAATTGTGTACCCTGTGCGGCATTGCCCACAGGTCCATCCTCCATGTTTTTCCTGATCGCCTATATCAGCAGCGTCGTGCTGATCAACTTCGCCTTCTCCACCGCCCCACACCTGGACGTCATCTGGTCCGCCTGGGGTGGTCTGGTATTTATCCTGCGCGACATGGTGCAAACCCGCTTCGGCCATGGCGCAATCATCGCCATGCTCGCGGCGCTGGTGCTCTCCTATATCACCTCCGACCCCTCCATCGCCCTGGCCAGCGCTACGGCGTTCGCCGTGTCCGAGTGCATCGACTGGCTGGTGTTCAGTATCACCAAACGCCCGCTGCATGACCGCCTGTGGATAAGTTCGGCGCTGAGCATTCCCCTCGATACCTTTATCTTTTTCGGCCTGATCGGCGCATTGACGCCGGCGGTGGCGGGCACGGCGTTGGTGTCCAAGTTCGCCGGTGTCACCGTGGTCTGGCTGATCATGGCCTGGCGTATCCGCCGGCGGGCTGTCGCCAACTGAGGCCAATTTTTACAGTTCATGTAAAATGCCGGCCTTTCTCCCCCATGATCCGCTCCCCTGAGGACCTGAGATGACCCGAATCGGAACTCCATTGTCGCCAACCGCGACCCGCGTTTTGCTGTGTGGCTGCGGTGAGCTGGGCAAGGAAGTGGTAATCGAACTGCAGCGCCTGGGCGTTGAAGTGATTGCCGTGGATCGCTACGCCAACGCGCCGGCCATGCAGGTGGCGCACCGTAGCCATGTGATCAACATGCTCGACGGCGCCGCATTGCGTGCGGTGATCGAGGCGGAGAAGCCGCATTTCATCGTGCCGGAAATCGAAGCCATCGCCACCGCGACCCTGGTTGAGCTGGAGGCCGAAGGTTTCACCGTGATCCCCACCGCCCGCGCCACGTCGCTGACCATGAACCGTGAAGGCATCCGTCGCCTGGCCGCCGAAGAGCTGGACCTGCCGACCTCGCCGTACCACTTCGCCGATACCTTCGAAGATTACAGCAAGGCCGTCCAGGACCTGGGCTTTCCGTGCGTGGTCAAGCCGGTGATGAGTTCGTCGGGCAAGGGCCAGAGCCTGTTGCGCAGCGCCGACGACGTGCAGAAAGCCTGGGACTACGCCCAAGAGGGCGGGCGTGCCGGTAAGGGCCGGGTGATCATCGAAGGCTTTATCGACTTCGACTACGAAATCACCCTGCTGACCGTGCGCCACATCGGCGGTACCACTTTCTGCGCGCCGGTGGGCCATCGCCAGGAGAAGGGCGACTATCAGGAGTCCTGGCAGCCGCAGGCCATGAGCCCGATTGCCCTGGCAGAGTCCGAGCGCGTTGCCAAAGCCGTGACCGAAGCCTTGGGCGGCCGTGGCTTGTTTGGCGTGGAATTGTTCATCAAGGGCGATCAGGTGTGGTTCAGCGAAGTGTCGCCGCGCCCCCATGACACCGGCCTGGTGACCCTGATTTCCCAAGACCTGTCGCAGTTTGCCTTGCACGCACGCGCCATCCTCGGCCTGCCGATCCCGTTGATCCGTCAATTCGGGCCTTCGGCGTCGGCGGTGATCCTGGTGGAAGGGCAGTCGACCCAGACGGCGTTTGCCAACCTCGGCGCTGCGTTGAGCGAGCCGGATACGGCGTTGCGTCTGTTTGGCAAGCCTGAAGTGAATGGCCAGCGCCGTATGGGCGTGGCGCTGGCGCGGGACGAGTCGATTGAAGCGGCTCGTGCCAAGGCGACACGTGCTTCCCAAGCAGTTGTTGTAGAGCTCTAAGCCGCCACGCTCGTTCCCACGCTTTGCGTGGGAATGCCTCTTGTGACGCGCTGCGTCGCGCTTGGGGACGCAGAGCGTCCCTAACTGCATTCCCACGCAGAGCGTGGGAACGAGCATGGGGTCAGGCGACCTTGTTCAAGTCGTTATCCCGCGTCTCTTTCAGGCACAGCACCGCAATCAAACTCAGCAACGCTGCTGCCGATACATATCCCCCGACATAACTCAAACCACCCATCGCCACCAGCTTGGTCGCGAAGAACGGCGCCGCCGAGGCCCCCACGATCCCACCCAGGTTATACGCTGCCGATGCACCGGTATAACGCACGCGGGTCGGGAACAGTTCTGGCAGCAGCGCGCCCATCGGTGCGAAGGTCACGCCCATCAAAAACAGCTCCAACGCCAGAAACAGCGCCACGGCCCAGGTCGAGCCATGGGTCAGCAGAGGCTCCATGGTAAAGCCCGACAGAATCGCCAGGACCGCGCCGACGATCAGCACCGGCTTGCGCCCGTAGCGATCACTGGCCAAGGCGGCCAATGGCGTTGCCAGTCCCATGAACAGCACCGCAAAGCACAGCAGGCCGAGGAAGGTTTCACGGCTGTAGCCCAAGGTGGAAACGCCGTAGCTCAACGAAAACGCGGTGGTGATATAGAACAGCGCATAGCACACCACCATCGACGCGGCGCCCAGCAGTACCGGCAGCCAATGCTGGCTGAACAGTTCTACCAGCGGCACTTTCACTGGTTTTTCCTTGGCCACTGCATTGGCGAACACCGGCGTCTCATGCAACTTGAGGCGTGCGTACAGGCCCACCATCACCAGTGCGGCGCTGAGGATGAACGGAATGCGCCAGCCCCAGCTGCGAAATTGCTCGTCATTCAGGCTCATGGCCAAAATCAGGAACAAACCGTTGGCCGCCAGGAAGCCTATCGACGGGCCCAGTTGCGGGAACATGCCGAACCAGGCGCGCTTGCCCTTGGGAGCATTCTCGGTCGCCAGCAAGGCCGCGCCGCCCCATTCTCCGCCAAGGCCCAGGCCCTGGCCGAAGCGCAATACGCACAAGAGGATCGGTGCCCAGGCACCGATGCTGTCGTAGCCCGGCAGCAAGCCGATCAAGGTAGTACATACACCCATCAGTAGCAGTGAAGCCACCAGGGTTGATTTACGGCCGATACGGTCACCG
Source organism: Pseudomonas sp. NFPP02 (assembly GCF_900119355.1). Taxonomy (NCBI): domain Bacteria; kingdom Pseudomonadati; phylum Pseudomonadota; class Gammaproteobacteria; order Pseudomonadales; family Pseudomonadaceae; genus Pseudomonas; species Pseudomonas sp. NFPP02. The sequence continues at coordinate 140,584 of NZ_FPJI01000007.1, read as the reverse complement.
AAGTGACCGAACAACGCCGACCCCAGAGGGCGGGCGATAAAAGCGATACCGAAGGTCAGGAACGATGCCAGCATCTGCGCGGTGCCGGAGGTCTGTGGGAAGAACACCGGGCCGATCACCAGGGCGGCAGCCGTGGCGTAGATGTAGAAATCGTAGAACTCAATGGCGGTGCCGACGATGCTCGCGGTGGCGACGCGGGCGGTCGAGTTGGCAGGTGCGGCGCTCGCAGCCTCTTGGTAGGTGGTGCTCATGACGTTATCCCTGACGGTTATTGCGCGTTTGGACGCGGATTATTATTGGTCGAACACCCATGGATCAGGGTTGTGCGCGGGGCGGCTCGGGATGGGAGCAAACACCGGTCGGACATGGTAAGGCGGTGCCAGGACACGCTGGGTGCGGATAGCACGCGGTCTGGCGGGGCTTGGGTAAGCCGCAGGGATTATAGGAAGGGGGCTAAGGATCCAACAAGGGGCTGGTGAGGATCTATGGCCTGGAACTGGATCAATGTGGGAGCTGGCTTGCCTGCGATAGCATCACCTCGGTTCAACTGAAGGACCGAGTCGCCTGCATCGCAGGCAAGCCAGCTCCCACATTGACCGGGTTGAGCCTGCTGAGGTCAGGCGGCCACTGGCACGTGGCTGGTATGCCAGATCAATACTTTGCTCACCCGGTTGTCCTCGGTCTCGAGGATTTCCAGGCGATAGCGGCCGACTTTCAGGCATACCGCGCAATCGGGAATGGTTTCCAGCGCTTCGGTCACCAGGCCGTTGAGGGTCTTGGGGCCGTCGCTGGGCAGGTGCCAGCCCAGGCTTTTGTTCAGTTCGCGGATCGAGGCGGCGCCGTCGATGATGTAGCGACCATCGGGCTGGGCTTCGATATGCGGGTTATCCACCGCCTGATCGCTTTCGAATTCGCCGACGATCTCTTCCAGAATATCTTCCAGAGTGACAATGCCCAGCACTTCACCGTACTCGTCCACCACCATGCCCAGGCGCCGCTGCTGTTTGTGGAAATTCAGCAGTTGCAGCTGCAACGGCGTGCTTTCCGGCACGAAGTAAGGCTCGTGGCAGGCGGCGAGCAGGGCCTCTTTGGTCAGGCTGGCGTCGGGCAGCAGGTGTTGGACCTGCCGGGTATTGAGCACGGCCTGCACCTGGTTGATGTCGCTGTGGAACACGGGCACGCGGGTGCGCGGTGAGGTGCGCAACTGTTCGATGATGTCTTCTATCGACTCATCAAGGTTGATGCCGTCCACTTCGCTGCGCGGCACCAGGATGTCGTTGACCGTGATGTTGTCCAGGGCATGGATACCGGGCAGGCCGGGAGTGCGGTCGGCGTCGGTGTCGGGCTCTGGGTCGTCATCATGGTCGGGCAGGGGCTCGTCGCTGTTTTTCACCATGCCGGCTTTGCGCGCAAACGGGCGCAATAACAGCTGGCTGATGCCATTGAGCAGCCAGGCCAGCGGGTAAAGGATTTTCAGCGGCACGCCCAGCAAGGTATTGCCAAAGCCCAGCACTGCTTGGGGGTGACGGGTAGCCAGGGTGCGGGGCAGGTAGTCGGCCAGCACCAGCAGCCCTGCGCAGGAAATCAGCCAGCCTAGCCAGGGCCCGTTCTCTGCCCAGGCATAGATCGCCAGCAGGGTGCAGAGAATCACCACGGCGGCGCGGCACAGGCTGTTACACAGGATCAGGCTATGGCGCGGGAAGCTCAGGCGTGCGGCCGCCTTGTCGCCCTGGCGGGTGCCAGGGCGCAGGGCCAGCAGGTGTTGTTGCGCAGCTTCTATGGCAGTAAACAGCGCCGCCCACAAAATCAGCAGGGCAATTACGGCGAGCATCGGCCCTAAGGGCAAGTTGTCCATGATCACTGCCCGTCAGATATGCAGGATGTATTCGCGAACCAGCTTGCTGCCGAAATAGGCCAGCATCAACAGGCAGAAACCGGCCAGGGTCCAGCGGATGGCCTTGTGCCCGCGCCAGCCGAGGCGGTTGCGCCCCCACAGCAGCACGCTGAACACGACCCACGCCAGGCACGCCAGCAAGGTTTTATGGACCAGGTGCTGGGCAAACAGGTTTTCGACGAACAGCCAGCCGGAGATCAGCGACAGTGACAGCAGGGTCCAGCCGGCCCACAGGAACCCGAACAGCAGGCTTTCCATGGTTTGCAGCGGCGGGAAGTTCTTGATCAGCCCGGACGGGTGCTTGTGCTTGAGCTGGTGATCCTGCAGCAGCAGGAGCAGGGCCTGGAACACCGCGATGGTGAACATGCCGTAGGCGAGGATCGACAGCAGGATGTGGGCGAGGATGCCCGGCTCCTCGTCGATCACCTGTACGGTGCCGGTGGGGGTGAACTGCGCCAGCAGCACCGTGAGCATTCCCAGGGGGAATAGCAGCACCAGCAGGTTCTCCACCGGAATCCGGTAGCAGGCCAGCAGCGTCAGCGCGATGACGGCCGCGGCGATCAGGCTGGCGGCGCTGAAAAAGTCCAGGCCCAGGCCGACCGGGGTCATCAGGTGGGTGAACAGGCTGGCGGCATGGGCTAGCAGGGCCAGCACGCCAAGGCCGACGAGCAGACGTTTGTCCGCTTTGGTGCCTTGGGCCAGACGAGTGCCCTGATAGAGAGTCGCAGCGGCATACAAAATGGCGGCGGCGAGGCTGGGTAGCAAACTGGGTGACAAGGGGAGCATAAATCCTGGTAGGCAAGCCCGAAAGGCGTTGAGTTTGGCACACACCTGCGTTGCACGAAAGACTCCCGGGCCAGACAGCGGGTGTGCATGGGCGCAGTCTTCGCTATAATCCGCGACCTGCCCACGCCGCAGGCTCGGCGAACGCTGTTTTTAATAGCGATTTCCCCCAGCCTGGGCCGCCATTACCTCGGTCTACCTGCATTTCGATGAATAGGGCCTGAAAGGATCGCGCATGTTTGAAAACTTGACTGACCGTCTCTCGCAGACGCTGCGCCACGTTACCGGCAAGGCCAAGCTGACCGAGGACAATATTAAAGACACCCTGCGTGAAGTGCGCATGGCGTTGCTGGAAGCCGACGTGGCTTTGCCGGTGGTGAAGGACTTCGTCAACTCGGTCAAGGAGCGTGCGGTCGGCACCGAAGTGTCCCGCAGCCTGACCCCGGGCCAGGCCTTTGTGAAGATCGTCCAGGCCGAACTCGAAAGCCTGATGGGCGCGGCCAACGAAGACCTGAACCTCAGTGCCGTGCCGCCAGCCGTCGTGCTGATGGCGGGCCTGCAAGGTGCGGGTAAAACCACCACCGCCGGCAAACTGGCGCGCTTCCTCAAAGAGCGCAAGAAGAAATCCGTGATGGTGGTATCGGCCGACGTGTACCGTCCGGCGGCCATCAAGCAGTTGGAAATGCTCGCGGGCGAAGTGGGCGTGACCTTCTTCCCGTCCGACCTGAGCCAGAAGCCGGTCGACATCGCCAACGCCGCTATTAAAGAAGCCAAGCTCAAGTTCATCGACGTGGTCATCGTCGATACCGCCGGTCGCCTGCACATCGACGAAGAGATGATGGGCGAGATCAAGGCGCTGCATGCCGCGATCAACCCGGTCGAGACCCTGTTCGTGGTCGACGCTATGACTGGCCAGGATGCGGCCAACACCGCCAAGGCTTTTGGTGACGCACTGCCGCTGACCGGCGTGATCCTCACCAAGGTCGACGGCGACGCCCGTGGCGGTGCCGCGCTGTCGGTACGTGCCATTACTGGCAAGCCGATCAAGTTCATCGGTATGGGCGAGAAGAGCGAAGCGCTCGAGCCGTTCCACCCTGAGCGTATCGCCTCGCGCATCCTCGGCATGGGTGATGTGCTCAGCCTGATCGAGCAGGCCGAAGCCACGCTCGACAAGGACAAGGCCGACAAACTGGCCAAGAAGCTGAAGAAGGGCAAGGGCTTCGATCTCGAAGACTTCCGCGACCAGCTGCAACAGATGAAGAACATGGGCGGCCTCGGCGGCCTGATGGACAAGCTGCCCAACATCGGCGGTGTGAACCTGGCGCAAATGGGCAACGCCCAGGGCGCGGCAGAGAAACAGTTCAAGCAGATGGAAGCCATCATCAACTCTATGACCCCGGCCGAGCGCCGCGACCCTGAGCTGATCAGCGGTTCGCGCAAGCGCCGGATCGCCATGGGTTCCGGCACCCAGGTGCAGGACATCGGTCGCTTGATCAAGCAGCACAAGCAGATGCAGAAGATGATGAAGAAATTCTCCGCCAAGGGCGGTATGGCCAAGATGATGCGCGGCATGGGCGGTATGTTGCCCGGCGGCGGCATGCCTAAAATGTAAAGTATTCGAGCGCAAGCCTTGCTTGCGCTCCGCCCCACAAGGATGTGGGATCTCCAGCAAACCCGCCGTTGGCGGGCGCTGACTCGCCGTTTTAACCGACGGCTCTATAGCAGATCTGAATGGCACGCTGATAGGCGCCAGAAAAAGACATTTGCAAAAGTCCGGATATTCCTTAGAATATGCGGCCTTTCGGGCACCTATGCCCGCTGTGCATTTAGATTTGCAGCACCGACTACAGGAACGATGTTCACATGCTAACAATCCGTCTTGCCCTTGGCGGCTCCAAAAAGCGCCCGTTTTACCACTTGACCGTAACCGACAGCCGCAACCCGCGTGACGGTTCGCACAAGGAACAGGTTGGTTTCTTCAACCCTGTTGCTCGTGGTCAAGAAGTTCGTCTGTCCGTGAACCAAGAGCGCGTAGCCTACTGGCTGAGCGTTGGCGCACAGCCATCCGAGCGCGTTGCAAAACTGTTGAAGGACTCGGCTAAGGCCGCAGCCTGAGCAATATGAACGCGACGCCAGCTGTTGCTGATGATTTGATCGTTATCGGCAAGATTTACTCTGTTCATGGCGTTCGCGGCGAAGTGAAGGTGTATTCCTTTACTGATCCGACTGAAAACCTGTTGCAGTACAAAACCTGGACGCTCAAGCGCGAAGGGAGTGTGAAACAGGTCGAGCTGGTCATTGGACGCGGGAGCGACAAGTTCCTGGTCGCAAAGCTCAAGGGTCTTGATGATCGTGAAGAAGCTCGTCTTCTGGCCGGTTATGAGATCTGCGTGCCGCGCAACCTGTTCCCTGAATTGACCGACGGCGAGTACTACTGGTACCAGCTGGAAGGTCTGAAGGTTATTGATCAACTCGGGCAATTGCTGGGGAAAATCGATCATCTTCTGGAAACCGGCGCCAATGATGTAATGGTGGTCAAGCCTTGCGCTGGCAGCCTGGATGATCGCGAACGCCTATTGCCCTATACCGAGCAATGCGTGTTGGCCGTCGACCTGGCCGCGGGCGAGATGAAGGTGGAATGGGACGCGGACTTCTAAGCGTGGCTAATTTGCGCATTGAAGTGATCAGTTTGTTTCCCGAGATGTTTTCCGCCATCAGCGAGTACGGCATCACCAGTCGGGCGGTGAAACAGGGGCTGTTGCAGCTCACCTGTTGGAACCCGCGAGACTACACGACGGATCGACATCACACTGTGGACGATCGCCCATTTGGCGGTGGCCCGGGCATGGTGATGAAGATCAAGCCCCTGGAAGACGCGTTGGTTCAGGCCAAGGCAGCCGCCGGGGAGAAGGCGAAGGTAATTTACCTGTCCCCTCAAGGCCGTCAGCTGAAACAGGCGGCGGTACGCGAACTGGCGAATGAGGAAAGTTTGATCCTGATTGCCGGTCGCTATGAAGGCATTGACGAGCGTTTTATTGAAGCTCATGTCGATGAAGAGTGGTCGATTGGGGACTATGTCCTGTCTGGCGGCGAGCTGCCGGCGATGGTCCTGATAGATGCGGTTACACGACTGCTGCCCGGAGCTTTAGGGCATGCGGACTCCGCGGAGGAAGATTCCTTCACGGATGGTTTGCTGGATTGCCCGCACTACACCCGTCCGGAGGTGTATGTGGATCAGCGTGTTCCCGACGTATTGCTAAGTGGCAATCACGCACACATCCGGCGTTGGCGTTTACAGCAGTCCCTTGGTCGGACCTATGAACGACGCGCCGATCTTCTGGAAAGCCGCTCGCTTTCTGGAGAAGAGAAGAAGCTGCTCGAGGAATACATCCTCGCGCGGGACGATAGTTAACAACGTATCGATGGTAGGTCCATTGACTTACCTTAGGAGCACAGCATGACTAACAAAATCATCCTTGCACTCGAAGCAGAGCAGATGACCAAAGAGATCCCTACCTTTGCCCCGGGCGACACCATTGTCGTTCAGGTGAAAGTGAAGGAAGGCGACCGTTCGCGTCTGCAAGCGTTCGAAGGCGTGGTAATCGCCAAGCGTAACCGTGGTGTGAACAGTGCTTTCACTGTTCGTAAAATCTCCAACGGTGTTGGCGTAGAGCGTACTTTCCAGACCTACAGCCCGCAAATCGACAGCATGGCCGTCAAGCGTCGCGGTGACGTACGTAAAGCCAAGCTGTACTACCTGCGTGACCTGTCCGGTAAAGCAGCTCGCATCAAGGAAAAACTGGCTTAAGTCCAGCTTCCCGATGCAGAAAAAAGCAGCCTACGGGCTGCTTTTTTGTGCCTGAAATTTGCCTATCTGCCGGTATTGACCCATGACCACCCGCCTCGAAGAAATCCAACGCCGCACCGACCTGTCCGTCACTCACGTGACCAAGGCCGTGTTCCCGCCCACCACCAACCACCACAACACCCTGTTCGGCGGCACCGCCCTGGCATGGATGGACGAAGTGTCGTTCATCACCGCCACGCGTTTTTGTCGCTTGCCTTTGGTGACGGTCTCCACCGACCGTATCGACTTCAACCACGCGATCCCGGCCGGCTCTATCGTTGAGCTGATCGGTCGGGTGATCAAGGTCGGCAACACCAGCCTCAAGGTCGAGGTTGAAGTGTTCGTCGAGAGCATGAGCGCTGATGGCCGTGAAAAGGCGATCCAGGGCGTGTTCAGCTTCGTCGCGATTGACGCAGATAAACGCCCTGTCCCGGTACTGCCTGGCTTTGTTGACTGACTACTCGGTGGTGCTGGCCTGCGGTTGAATGACCGCCAGCAAGGTCCAGCCCGCTACAGGCTTCAAATTGCTCTCGGGCGAGACCACATGCACCCAGCCGCTGGTGTCCCGGGCAAACAGCAAGGTAGCCCGCTCGCCGTGCAACGCCTGGTACTGCTCCCAGCCAAAGCCGTCGGTGAGGTTGGTGCTATACAGTTCGGCGCCCTGGCCCAACAGGCTGGCCAGTTTGGTGTAGCTCAAAGGTTGGCTGCCCAGCAAATGGCCACGGTGTTCATGGCTGGCCTTGTGCTTGTCGGTGCGACGGTTTTCCTGGCTGCTGGCCAGGGCGAACAGGCGATGGCCGAAGTCATGGCGAAAACGCATGGTGGCCAGGGCATTCAGTTCGCCAGAAGGCGAGAGCGCGAGCAGATGCCCTAGGCCGACCAGGTCCAGATGGGACTCGGCATGCTGGGAAGCCGGGTTGCCGAAGTACGTAGGCAAGCCTTCCATACGACTGGCGCGGATGTTTTCCCAGCTGGAATCCGTCAGTAACACGCGGCTGCCCAATTGCTGCAACGCTTTACCGAGTGCCCGCGCCGGGCCGTTCGCACCCACGATCAGGAAGCCGCTGGGCGCCGGCTCGGCGACTTTCAGCAGGCGGGCCAAGGGGCGTGCCGTGGCGCTTTGCAGCACCACGGTGCCGATGATCACCGCGAAGGTTAGCGGCACCAGCAACAACGCACCTTCGTGGCCGGCCTCATCCAGGCGGATCGCAAAGATCGCTGACACCGCCGCCGCCACGATTCCCCTTGGGGCGATCCAGGCCAGCAGCGCGCGCTCGCGCCAGTTCAGCCCGGAGCCAAAGGTCGAAAGCGCCACGTTCAGCGGGCGTGCAATGAATTGGATGATCAACAGCAGGATCAACACGAACGGGCCCAGGGCGATCATGGCGTTCAGGTCCAGGCGTGCCGCCAGCAGGATGAACAGCCCGGAAATCAGCAACACACTGAGGTTTTCCTTGAAGTGCAGGATGTGCCGTACATCCACGCCTTTCATGTTCGCCATCCACATGCCCATCAGCGTGACCGCCAGCAGGCCGGACTCATGCATCGCCTGGTTGGAGGCGATGAAGATGCCCAGCACGCCCGCCAGTGTCGCCAGGTTATGCAGGTATTCCGGTAGCCACTGGCGGCGCATGATCTGCCCCAGTACCCAGCCACCGGCGATGCCGAACAGGCTGCCGCAAAGGATAACGCCGCCGAAGGTCAGCAGGCTGTGGCTCAAGCCGTCGCCTGATGCGCTGGCGATGATGAAGCTATACACCACTACCGCCAGCAGCGCGCCAATCGGGTCGATGACGATGCCTTCCCAACGCAGGATATTGGCGATGGAGGCTTTGGGGCGCACCACACGCAGCATGGGCACGATCACCGTCGGGCCGGTGACCAGTGTCAGGGTGCCGAACAGCAGCGCCAGCATCCAGTCGAAACCCAGCAGCCAGTGGGTGGCCAAGGTGATCACCGCCCAGGTCGAGAGTGCGCCGACGGTGACCAGCCGGTGGACGACGCTGCCGATTTCCTTCCATTCCGACAGGTGCAGGGTCAGGCTGCCCTCAAACAGGATCAGCGCCACGGCCAACGACACCAACGGCATCAACAGAGGGCCGAACATTTCTTGCGGGTCGAGCCATCCGAGTATCGGCCCTGCCAGAATCCCGCTCAGCAGAAGAAACAGAATCGCTGGCAGTTTCAGGCGCCAGGCCAGCCACTGGCAGCCGAGTGCGGCCACGCCAATGCCGCCAAAAGCCAACAAAATCTGTTGTTCGTTCATTAAAGCTTCCTGTTCCTTGAAATAGCGGGCTATGAAAGACTAATGGCTCTTGTCACAGTTCCTTAAATAATACGCGTATTGCCTTGTGCTAAGTCGCTTGAGTGCCCATGCCTGCCATTGACCATCCCCTGATCGACCGCTTCCTCGATGCCCTCTGGTTGGAAAAAGGCCTGTCGGACAACACACGCCAGGCGTACCGCAGCGACCTGGCGCTGTTCAACGGCTGGCTGCAGGAGAAAAACCTCGAACTGATCAATGCCGGGCGCGAGTTGATCCTCGATCACCTGGCCTGGCGCCTGGAGCAGAGCTACAAACCGCGCTCCACTGCGCGATTCCTCTCCGGCGTGCGTGGCTTTTATCGCTACCTGCTGCGGGAAAAACTCATTGCCGTCGACCCGACCCTGCAAATCGACATGCCGCAACTCGGCAGGCCGTTGCCCAAATCCTTGTCGGAAGCCGACGTCGATGCCCTGCTCGCGGCCCCGGACCTGAGCGAGGCCATCGGCCAGCGCGACCGTGCCATGCTGGAGGTGCTGTATGCCTGCGGCCTGCGCGTCACCGAACTGATCAGCCTGACCCTGGAGCAGGTCAACCTGCGCCAGGGCGTGTTGCGCGTGATGGGCAAGGGCAGCAAGGAGCGGCTGGTGCCGATGGGCGAGGAGGCGATTGTGTGGGTCGAGCGCTACATGCGCGATGCGCGCCACGAACTGCTGGGTGGGCGCCCCAGCGACGTGCTGTTTCCCAGCCAGCGCGGCGAGCAGATGACCCGCCAGACCTTCTGGCACCGCATCAAGCACCAGGCCAAAGTGGCCGGGATCGGCAAGGCGCTGTCGCCCCACACCTTGCGCCATGCGTTCGCCACCCACTTGCTCAACCACGGTGCGGATTTGCGCGTAGTGCAAATGCTGCTTGGGCACAGCGACTTATCCACAACCCAGATCTACACCCATGTGGCACGCGCACGTTTGCAGGACATGCACGCCAAGCACCACCCGCGCGGATAAAACCGTCAGAAATGGCCCATTTTAGCTGTCGCGGTCTGCCCTCCCGCCCAACTGTGGTAGGCTTTGCCGGTTCGCAAAGGGGACGGCACCCGTTGTGTTCCAGATCAGTATTCTGCTCCCGTCCCTGCCTCTGCCTTCAGGAGTTCCCATGCGCTTGACCCAGATTATTGCCGCCGCAGCCATTGCGTTGGTTTCCACCTTTGCGGTCGCCGATGATGCGGCCGAGCAAACCATTCGCAAGAGCCTGGCCAACCTGGCGCTCGACACGCCTATCGAAAGCATCAGCGCCAGCCCCATGGCCGGGCTGTATGAAGTCAAGCTCAAGGGCAGCCGTGTGCTGTACGCCAGCGCCGATGGCCAGTACATCGTGCAGGGCTACCTGTTCCAGCTCAAGGACGGCAAGCCGGTCAACCTGACCGAGAAGGCCGAGCGCCTGGGCGTGTCGAAGCTGATCAACGGTATCCCGGTGGCGGAAACCGTGGTGTACCCCGCCATTGGCGAGACCAAGACCCACATCACCGTGTTCACCGACACCACGTGCCCGTACTGCCACAAGCTGCACGCTGAAATCCCGGCACTGAACAAGTTGGGCGTGGAAGTGCGCTACGTCGCCTTCCCGCGCCAGGGCCTGGGTTCGCCGGGTGACGAGCAGTTGCAGGCGGTGTGGTGCTCGGCCGACAAGAAAGCGGCCATGGACAAGATGGTCGACGGCAAGGAAATCAAATCGGCCAAATGCGCCAACCCGGTTTCCAAGCAGTTCGCCCTGGGCCAGTCCATTGGTGTGAACGGTACACCGGCCATCGTTTTGGCCGACGGCCAGATGATTCCGGGCTACCAGCCGGCGCCGCAAGTTGCCAAACTGGCACTGGGTGCCAAGTAAGCATTTATCGTTGAGCCTTTGACGATCATGGCCCGCCGAACCGTCGGCGAGTCATTAATTGAGAGCCGCAGTTGTGCGGCTGTTTTCACGGCCGACCTAGCGTCGGCCGTTTCATGGGGAGTTCTTCAGTGAAACCGGTCAAAGTAGGCATCTGTGGGTTAGGGACCGTCGGTGGCGGTACCTTCAACGTACTTCAGCGTAACGCTGAAGAAATTTCCCGCCGCGCAGGTCGCGGGATTGAAGTGGCGCAGATTGCCACGCGTTCGCCAAAGCCTCAGTTCGAAACGACCGGTATTGCGATTACCAACGATGTGTTCGCCGTAGCCACCAACCCTGAGATCGATATCGTTATCGAGCTGGTAGGCGGCTACACCGTGGCCCGCGAGCTGGTGCTCAAGGCCATCGAGAACGGCAAGCACGTGGTCACCGCCAACAAGGCGCTGATCGCCGTGCACGGCAACGAGATCTTCGCCAAGGCCCGCGAGAAGGGCGTGATCGTAGCGTTCGAAGCCGCGGTGGCCGGTGGTATCCCGGTGATCAAGGCGATCCGTGAAGGCCTGTCCGCCAACCGCATCAACTGGGTAGCCGGCATCATCAACGGCACCGGTAACTTCATCCTCACCGAAATGCGCGAGAAGGGCCGTACCTTCGAAGACGTGCTGGCCGAAGCCCAGGCCCTGGGTTACGCCGAAGCCGACCCGACGTTCGACGTGGAAGGCATCGACGCCGCCCACAAGCTGACCATCCTGGCCTCCATCGCCTTTGGTATCCCGCTGCAGTTCGACAAGGCCTACACCGAAGGCATCACCAAGCTGACCACCGCCGACGTCAACTACGCCGAAGCCCTGGGCTACCGTATCAAGCACCTGGGCGTGGCGCGCAGCACCCCGGCGGGCATCGAGTTGCGGGTTCACCCGACGCTGATCCCGGCCGACCGCCTGATCGCCAACGTCAATGGTGTGATGAACGCGGTGATGGTCAACGGCGACGCCGCCGGTTCTACCTTGTTCTACGGCGCCGGTGCCGGCATGGAGCCGACCGCGTCGTCGGTGATCGCCGACTTGGTGGACGTGGTTCGCGCCATGACCAGCGACCCGGAAAATCGCGTGCCGCACCTGGCCTTTCAGCCGGACTCGCTGTCGGCCCACCCGATCCTGCCGATCGAAGCCTGCGAAAGTGCCTACTACCTGCGCATCCAGGCCCAGGACCATCCAGGCGTGTTGGCCCAGGTAGCCAGCATCCTGTCGGAGCGCGGTATCAACATCGAGTCGATCATGCAGAAGGAAGTCGAGGAGCAAAACGGCCAGGTGCCGATGATCCTGCTGACCCACCGCGTGCTCGAACAGCACATCAACGATGCCATCCATGCCCTCGAAGCCCTGCAAGGCGTGGTCGGCCCGGTGGTGCGCATTCGCGTCGAGCACTTGAACTAACCGATTTGTTCCAGGGGCCCCGTCCATTCGGCGGCCCCTGTTCGAGAATGTTTTAGAGGAGCCAGTCATGCGTTACATCAGCACCCGCGGCCAGGCACCGGCCCTGAATTTCGAAGACGTTCTGCTGGCAGGCCTTGCCACCGACGGCGGCCTGTATGTGCCGGAAAACCTGCCACGCTTCACCCAGGAAGAAATCGCCTCCTGGGCCGGCCTGCCGTATCACGAGCTGGCTTTCCGAGTGATGCGCCCGTTCGTGACCGGCAGCATTCCGGATGCGGACTTCAAGAAGATTCTGGAAGAAACCTATGGCGTGTTTTCCCACAACGCCATCGCGCCCCTGCGCCAACTGAACGGCAATGAGTGGGTACTGGAGCTGTTCCACGGCCCGACCCTGGCGTTCAAGGACTTCGCCCTGCAACTGCTCGGTCGCCTGCTCGACTACGTGCTGGAAAAACGTGGCGAGCGCGTGGTGATCATCGGTGCTACCTCCGGCGATACCGGCTCGGCGGCCATCGAAGGGTGCAAGCACTGCGAAAACGTCGACATCTTCATCCTGCACCCGCACAAGCGCGTGTCGGAAGTGCAACGTCGGCAGATGACCACCATCTTCGGTGAGAACATCCACAACATCGCCATCGAAGGCAACTTCGATGACTGCCAGGAAATGGTCAAGAACAGCTTCGCTGACCAGAGCTTCCTCAAGGGCACACGCCTGGTGGCGGTGAACTCGATCAACTGGGCGCGGATCATGGCCCAGATCGTCTACTACTTCCACGCTTCGCTGCAGTTGGGCGGCCCGGCGCGTTCGGTGTCGTTCTCGGTGCCGACCGGCAACTTCGGCGACATTTTTGCCGGTTACCTGGCGCGCAACATGGGCCTGCCGATCAACCAGTTGATCGTCGCCACCAACCGCAACGACATCCTGCATCGCTTCATGAGCGGCAACCAGTATGTGAAGGAAACCCTGCACGCCACGCTGTCGCCGTCCATGGACATCATGGTGTCGTCGAACTTCGAGCGCCTGCTGTTCGACATGCACGGTCGTAACGGCGCAGCCCTGGCCGAGTTGATGAACAGCTTCAAGCAAGGTGGCGGTTTCAGCGTCGAGCAAGAGCGCTGGACCGAAACCCGCAAGCTGTTCGATTCCCTGGCCGTGGACGATGCGCAGACCTGCGAAACCATCGCGCAGGTCTATGCCGAGACCGGCGAAGTGCTCGACCCGCACACGGCTATCGGCGTGAAAGCCGCCCGCGAATGCCGCCGCAGCCTGGATATTCCAATGGTGATCCTCGGTACCGCACACCCGGTCAAGTTCCCGGAAGCGGTCGAGAAAGCCGGCATTGGCAAGGCGCTGGATCTGCCGGAACATTTGACCGACCTGTTCGAGCGCGAAGAGCGCTGCACCGTGTTGGCCAATGACCTGAAGGCGGTGCAGGCGTTCGTCAGCCAGCATGGCAATCGGGGCAAGCCGCTCTAATCAAGAATGGGGTAGCGGGTTTGTGTGGGAGCTGGCTTGCCTGCGATGCAGGCGCCTCGGTACGACTGAATACCGAGGCGTCTGCATCGCGGGCAAGCCCGGCTCCCACATTCAGCTAACTCACCCGCTGACCATGAGGCGGATATCAGGCTGCTACAGGTATGCATTCAGCTTTTTTGCAGTCGGCCAAGCCCGTCCTCGTGACGGGCTTTTTCATTCTGGCGAGCCATACTTGCCCAGTCGCCCAATCAAGGAAACCCAACCGGTGCAGGTTTTGATCCAATGGACGTTGAAGCTGGTGTGCCTGTTGTGGCTCATCCAGGTGCCCATGAGCCTGGCCGCCGTCAGCCTGCCGTTCAAACTGGTGCCGGCGTTTATCCCGCTTGAACCTATGCCGCTGGCGCCGACGGAGCAGCAGTGGTTGGCGGCGCATCGGACACTCAAAGTGGGCATCTCGATAGATGACTACCAGCCGATCGATATCACCCGTGACCGCAATCGCTACCAGGGCATCAGCGCCGATTATTTGAGCCTGGTTGGCGCACGGCTGGGTGTGCCCATGCAAGTGCTGGGCTTTTCCGAGCGCGCTCAGGCGGTCGAAGCGCTGCGCAACGGCACCATCGACATACTCACCAGTGCCAATGGTTACGAGCGTGACGTACCCGGCCTGCAATTCACCCCGGACTACATGCCCGACCGCTCGGTGGTGGTGCTGCGTCGCGACGATACCCAAGGCGACGATCTGGCCGGCAAGAAGCTGGTGTTGCTCGACGGCTACGCCAACGTGCAGAAGGTTCACGCGGCGTATCCCGACAGCCACATCATGCTCGCCCCTAACCTCTACAGCGGCCTCGAAGCCTTGAAGCAAGGTGACGTCGATGCGTTTATCGGCAACGAAGTGATTGTGCGCGCCTATAAATCGCTGCGGCCTTACCTGGGGTTGCAGATCAAGGAGCAGAGCCGGCTGGCGCCCATCGGTTTTGCCTTCGCCACCCGCCAGGCAGATCCGTTGTTGGGGGCCATGATGAATCGCGCGCTGGCAAGCCTCGACGAGTCGGTGCAGCGTGAAATCCTCGCGCGCTGGACCACCGGGCTCGGCGTCGGTATCAGTGGTGAGCGCATTGCGTTGTCGGCGTCGCAACAGGCCTGGGTGCGCGAGCATCCCCATGTCGTGGTGGTGGCCCAGCAGATGTCTCCGTACATATTCAAGGATAAGGATGGCCACTGGGTTGGCTTGAATGTGGATTTGTTGCATCGCATCACGCGCATGACCGGTTTGCAATTTATCTTTGAAGAGGTGCACTCCACCGCGCAAACCCTGGAATGGCTGGAAACAGGCAGGGCGCAGATGAACACGACCCTGGCCGTTAACCGCGAGCGCAGCACAGTGCTCAACTTCAGCCATGGGTATGGTGGGTCCGGCTGGGTGTTTGTCGAGCGTGCCGATGCCGCGCCGCTCACCGGCTTGAAGCAGTTGGACGGCAAGGTGCTGGCGCTGCCGGCACGTCATGTATTGGAAAATGATATTCGCCATGCGCATCCGAACATCACGTTGCGCCTGGTGGACAATTACAACCAGGCCCGTGAGCTGGTACGACGGGGCGAGGCGGCCGCTACCATTCAAACTGAAGTGGAAGTGCAGAGTTACCCGGAAGATGGCCTGCGTATCGGCCGCAGTGTCGATGGCAAGTGGTCGTCCAACTGCCTGTCGGTGCGCAAGGACCAGCCTGAGCTGCTGAGCATTCTGAACAAGGCCCTGGAGGCGCTGCCGGTGGCTGAGTTGAGTGCCTTGCGCTTGCGTTGGATCGGTGCCGTGGCGATTCCGCTGCCGGCCTGGCAACGGGTACCGCCATGGGCCTATTGGACGGTGGCCACGGCGCTGCTGTTTGTGTTGGTGTCGCTGGTGTGGAACAGCCGGCTCAAGCGCCAGATTCACCAACGGCTGGAGGCCGAGCAACGGCTCAATGACCAGTTGGCGTTCAAGCGCGCACTGCTCGACGGCATGCCCAACCCGCTGTTCGTCCGCGACCTGGACGGGCGCCTGGTGACCTGCAATAAAAGTTATGAACAGCAATTGGCGACCCGGCTGGAGCTGATCCAGGGCCTGACGCTGATGGAGAGCAAGGTCGTGCCCGACGCCACAGCGGCGCGGCTGCACGAAGGCCACATGGAGCAATTGGCCACGCAGCAGCCGTTGTTTGTCGACCGGCAATTGGAGCTCAACGGCGGCAGTTATCACGTCTACCAGTGGACCGTGCCTTTTTTTGATGCCCAGGGCCGTCTGCAGGGATTGTTGGGCGGTTGGATCGATATCAACGAACGCAAAGACCTGGAGCGCCAGTTGATGGACGCTCGCCAGGCCGCCGACGAAGCGAACTACGCCAAAAGTGCATTTCTCTCGGCCTTGAGCCACGAGATTCGCACCCCCATGACTGCCATCATTGGCTTGCTCGAACTGGAGCAAGAGCGTTGTCTGGCAAGCGGCCAGCCGGTTTCCGAGGCGCTGCAGGTGGCCCATCGTTCGGCGCGCGAGCTGATTGCGCTGATGGGCGACAGCCTGGACTTGGCCAAGATCGAAGCCGGCCACCTGCAACTGGCGCCACAGACCACTGAGTTGAAGCGCTTTTTCGAGGGTATCCAGAGCCTGTTCGAAGCCACGGCGCAAAAGAAAGGCCTGCATCTGACCCTGGCGTTTGATCCGGCTGCTCAGGGTTATTACTGGTTCGACCCGCTGCGGTTACGCCAGGTGATGCACAACCTGTTGGGCAATGCGCTCAAGTTTACCGAGCGGGGCGGGGTTCACCTCAGCGTGACCTGCCAACGGGATGAGACCGATAGCGAATACCTGCACCTGTGCGTCAAGGACAGCGGCCCAGGCATCAGCGCCGAGCAACAGCCGCGGGTGTTCAAGCCGTTTACCCAAGTGAGCGCCCTGACCGCTGCGCAACACGGCGGCACCGGTCTGGGCCTGAGTATCTGCAAGCAACTGGTGGAATTGATGGGCGGGAGCATTCACCTCGACAGCGTGGTGGGCGAGGGGACGGTGGTGTGCATTGACCTGCGCTTGGACCGGGTCAGCACCGATGATGTGCCGGCAACGCCCACCGCGACGTTGTCACCGACGGGGCGTAGCCTGTCGGTACTGGTGGTGGATGATTTGGCGGCCAACCGCCTGGTGCTGGCGCAGCAGTTGCAGTTCCTCGGTCATCAAGTGGTCGCTCTGGAGTCGGCCGAGGCCGCGTTGCAACGTTGGCGTGAGCAGCGTTTTGACGTGCTGGTCACCGATTGCCAGATGCCCGGCATGTCCGGTTATGCCTTGAGTGCGGCGATACGGCGCCTCGAAGCCGAGGAGCAACGGCCTCGTAGCGCGCTGGTGGGTTGCACCGCGAACGCCATGAAAGATGAACAACGCCGCTGCGAGGACGCCGGTATGGATGAACTGCTGGTCAAGCCGGTGACCCTGGAACACTGGACCCAAGTGCTGGCCCGCGTGGCGCCCCAGCGTTCGTTCGATATCCAGGCCCTGCGCACCATGACCCAGGCCGATGGCCCGGTGCTGCAAAGCATGTTGCAGGAACTGGCCAAGAGCCTGGACCACGAACACGAGGTATTGGCGGGAGCCCTGGCCGAGCGCGACGTGGCACGCTTGAATGCATCGCTGCACCGGCTCAAGGGCATTTGCTCGCTGGTGGACGCACTGCCACTGGCCAAGGCCTGTGTCGCCCTTGAGCAATGCGCCCGAGAGCAGCGCGGCGCCGAGCTTGAAGAACCCTGGTTGCGCTTGTCCGAGGTGCTCAAGGCGTTTCGTCGCGACCTGCAACCCTATCTGGATGCCTGACACCTTAATGCCGATCAGCTAAGCGAACGCAATGCTCAAGGCAACGACGATCAAATGTGGGAGCTGGCTTGCCTGCGATAGCGGTAGTGCAGTAACAGATGTAGCGACTGACACACCGCCTTCGCAGGCAAGCCAGCTCCCACAGGAGATCTGCGCTTGACCGACAAGACTTGCCCCTCCCACATTTAAGCAAGCTTTTAGGACACGTCCTATGGGGTACACCACAGCATGTGGCTACTGTGCAGGACTTTCCCTGTACCGACATCTTTACCCATGCGATCCCTGAACGTCCTGATCCTCGAAGACAACCCGTTTCAACTGATGGCTCTGCACCAGATGCTCAATGCCAACGGCGTGTTCAATGTACGGGCCGCGGAAACGGTCGAAACCGCCCGCCAGTCTCTGAACAGCAAAGGCCCGGTGGATATCGCCATCTGCGATTTGTACCTGGAGCAGGGCGATGGCCTGGAATTGATCCGCGAGTTGGCGGAACGCCGCCTGGCCCAAGTATTGATCCTGCTCAGCAACGCCGAGCCCGACGTGCTGGAAGGTGTGGCGAACATGGCCTGCCAATTGGGGCTCAAGGTTTTGGCGTGTTTGCCCAAGCCGGCTTCGGCCAAGTTGATCGGGCAACTACTGAGCGATTGCCAGGTTCATTTTCGCCCGGGGCCACCGGTGCTGTCCTGGGAGCGCGTGCGCCAACTGTTGGGCTTGAGCGAGCGGGAACAACTGCCGCCCTCGGCGGATGTCAGCCAGGCGACTATCGCTGCCTGTGGCCGGGTCTGGTACCAGCCCATCGTCAGTCAGGCCGGTGTGTTGCAAGGGGTGGAGGCGCTGGCGCGTTGGCAGTTGCCGGACGGTGAGCTGTTGCTGCCTGACGAGTTCCTGCCGGTACTGGAGTTTGCCGGCATGGAAGAGGCGTTTACCTGGCACGTGCTGGAGCAGGCGCTTGGCCTGGCGAACCAGGTGATGGGCGAAAGCGGCCAGGTGCTGCCAGTGGCCGTGAACATCCCCGGGCGCATGCTGGAGCGCGAGCACTTTCCCCAGGTGCTGCAAGGTCTGCTGCAGTTGCACGGTGTACCCGCCCATAGCCTGACGCTGGAGCTGGTGGAAACCTCGACCTTGAAAACCGACAGCGCCCATGTCACCGGCTTGCTGCGCTTGCGCATGTTGGGTTGCCAGTTGTCCATCGGCGACTTCGGCATGGGCGGCACCAGCCTGCAGCATTTGCTGGAACTGCCTTTTACCGAGCTGAAAATTCCACCGGCGTTTGCCTGTGGGATGGCCAATGATGACCGCAAGGCCGCTGTGGTAGCGGGCGCCATGAACATGGCGGCGCGCCTGGACGTTGCCGTGGTGGTCACCGGCGTGGAAACCGCCGCCGACTATCACGCTGTGGGCGAACTGGGCGCGGCGTGGCTGCAAGGCTGCTTTATCGCCCGGCCGATGGACGCCGCGGCGCTCAAGCAATGGATCGCGTTCCAGGCTAGGCCAGCCCGTGTTCCTGCACGTAAATAAACAGGGCGGCATCGTTGGCCAGCCCCAGCTTGCGCATGGCGCTGACTTTTTGCGCGCTGACGGTCTGCTTGCTGCGATGCAGGTGCGCGGCGATCTCGCCCACCGTCATGCCACTGGCCAACAGGCGAATCACCTCCAGTTCCCGGGGTGACAGGTGCTCCTGGGAGTGCAGGCGATCAGCGCCGACTTCCCCGGCCAGGCTCAGCGCCTGGCGGATGGTCTGGGCCACATAGGTGCGTTGCTGGCGCACCTGGCGGATCGCCTGGGGCAGCTCATCGGCCAGGCTGGCCTTGCTCAGCAAGCCCATCACACCCAATGCCAGGATGGAATGAAACAACCCGGCGTTGTTGAGCATGGTCACCACCACAATGGGCAAGTGCGGATAGTGCCGGCGCAGTTGCTCGATCAAGCGCAGCCCGTCGGCCTGGGGCTCGACGGGCATCATGAAGTCGGTCACCACCACATCGCAGGCACAGTGTTGCAACAACGCACTGAGGGCCTGGGGGGAATTGGCCTCGCCGACGATGCTGATGTGCGGGTCACGTTCGAGCACGGCGCGCAGGCCAATCAGGAAAATCGGGTGATCGTCGGCAATCACGATACGCAAGGGCGGTTCAGACGCAGCTCTCAAGGCAGGCTCCCGGGACAATCCAGGGATTCTAGCCTGTGCGCCGTTGTTTTTTCTCTGTCATCTTTTCCGTGCATGCTCGTTTTCCTCAAGCAGTGGATTACACAAAAGGTAGAACTTTCTGCTTTGAGCACGGGTCACTTGAATGTCAGCCTCTTCGTGACATTTTTGTTTTTCGAACCTTTTTCGAATGATTGAGTGGTGATCGAGATGGAAAGTATCAACCTATTGCTCAGCCAAGCACTGAGCCCTTATCAGGTTACGCTGACCTCTGCCGGTATGCGCGACGACTGCCTGGTAACCGTGAAGAACCCCGGTGGCGCCATCGTGGTTGAACGTGAAGTCGATCGTGCGCAATTGAGCGACAAGCGCGCGCTGGTGGATGTGGTGGATTGCCTGCTCCGCGACCTGAAAATCGCCGAAGGGCGCCTGGAACCTTCAGTCATCGCTGCCTTGCGCAACGCCTCCCAAACCCGTGGCGGCGCACTGGCATGAAACATTATTTTTCTTCGGAACCTTCCTACAAGGTGGTCAGTCAGAGTTTGTAACAGCAAGAGCAGGCATTGTGCTCCGGTGTTTGTCGCTTGCTGTGCGGGTCTTTTTGTAGACCACGTTTAACCCCGAGTTGTCTCCCCACTGCTCGGGGTTTCTTTTTGCCTGGGATTTGTCAGATCGCGCCATCCTCGCGCAGGCGAGTGATAGCCGCCGCGTCGTAGCCCAGGGCATTGAGCACCTGGCTGTTGTGTTCACCCAGTTGCGGGCCGACCCATTCGCAACTGCCCGGTGTGTCCGAGAGCTTGGGCACGATGCCGGGCATCTTGAAATCCTTGCCGCCCGGCAACTGCGCCTTGAGGAACATTTCCCGGGCCAGGAATTGCGGGTCGCCCAGCATGTCTTCGGCGCTGTAGATGCGACTGGCGGGTACCTCGGCTTTATTCAGATGTTCAATCACCTGGTCGAGCGACAGCGAATTGACCCAGCGATCAATCACGCCGTACAGCTCGTCGCGGCGAGCGTCACGCCCGTCATTGCTGGCCAGTGCAGGGTCGTTCGCCAGGTCGTCACGGCCGATCACCCGCATGAAGCGCTTGAAGATCGCATCGCCATTGGCGCCGATCTGCACATGCTTGCCGTCTGCGGTGGTGTGGATCGAGGACGGGGTGATGCCAGGCATGATGTTGCCGGTGCGCTCACGGATAAACCCGAACACATCGAACTCGGGGATCATGCTTTCCATCATGGCGAAGATGGCTTCATACAGCGCCACATCCACCACTTGGCCCAGGCCGCCGTTGACTTCGCGGTGACGCAGCGCCATCAGCGCGCCGATCACTGCCCACAACGCGGCAATCGAGTCGCCGATGGAGATACCGGTGCGCACGGGCGGGCGGTCCTCGAAGCCGGTGATATAGCGCAAGCCGCCCATGGACTCGCCCACCGCGCCAAACCCCGGCTGGTCCTTCATCGGCCCCGTCTGGCCGAAGCCCGAGAGGCGCACCATCACCAACTTGGGGTTGAGGGCGTGCAGGGTTTCCCAGCTCAGGCCGAGTTTCTCCAGCACGCCTGGGCGGAAGTTTTCGATCAGGATGTCGGCGTCGGCCAACAGTTGCTTGAGGATCGCCAGCCCCTCAGGGTGCTTGAGGTTGAGGGTCAGCGACTGCTTGTTGCGCGCCTGCACAAACCACCACAGCGAAGTGCCTTCATACAGCTTGCGCCATTTGCGCAGCGGGTCGCCGCCGTCCGGGGATTCGACCTTGATCACCTCGGCGCCGAATTCGGCGCAGATGCGTGAGGCAAACGGGCCGGCGATCAAAGTGCCCAGCTCGATGACTTTCAGGCCGGCAAGTGGTTTGGCAGTGAGCGACATGGGGATCCTTACAAGCGCGGGATGTTGATGTACTGCTTTTTAACATAGGCGAGCCGCGCGGATGCAGCGCAGTATTCGTTCAATGCCCTCGCCATCGGTTAGACTGGCCGCCTTTCCTTGTCTTTAGAAGCCCGTTCATGGCCCAGCCGTCCACGACCTACAAATTCGAACTCAACCTCACCGACCTCGACCGCTCGGTGTACGAGAGCGTCAAACAGACCATCGCCCGCCACCCTTCGGAAACCGAAGAGCGCATGACCGTGCGCCTGCTGGCCTACGCCCTTTGGTACAACGAGCAATTGGCGTTCGGGCGTGGCCTGTCGGATGTGGACGAACCGGCCCTTTGGGAAAAGAGCCTGGATGATCGGGTTTTGCACTGGATCGAAGTCGGCCAGCCGGATGCCGACCGCCTGACCTGGTGCTCGCGCCGCACCGAACGCACCAGCCTGCTGGCCTATGGCAGCCTGCGCGTGTGGGAAGGCAAGGTGGTGCCGGTGGCCAACAACCTGAAAAACGTGCACATCGCTGCCGTGCCCCAGGAAGTCTTGGAGACCCTGGCCAAGGACATGCCGCGGGTGATCAAGTGGGACGTGATGATCAGCGAAGGCACGATCTTTGTGACCGATGACCGTGGCCAGCATGAAGTGCAACTGCAATGGCTGGTCGGCGAGCGCGGTTGAAAAGGTGGGAGCTGGCTTGCCTGCGAGGGCATCCACTCGGTGTGTCTGATGTACCGAGTCGTATGCATCGCAGGCAAGCCAGCTCCCACATTTGATCTTGTTGCGTTCACTATCTGTGTTTAACCGATGTATTAGAAGAGAAGCTCCCGTCACCCCATGCGTATCGATCCCCGCCCATTGCCCGCCGTCCTGCCTTTTCTCGGTGAACTGCCGCCGCTGTTGACCCGCCTTTACGCCGCACGCGGGGTGCAGTCGGAGGCCGAGCTGGACAAGAGCCTGGCGCGGTTGATTCCCTATCAGCAGCTCAAGGGCATCAACGCCGCGGTGGACTTGCTGGTGACGGCCCTGGAGCAGCGTCAGCGCATCCTGATCGTCGGTGACTTCGACGCCGATGGCGCCACGGCGAGTACCGTGGGCACCCTGGGCCTGCGTTTGCTTGGCGCGGCCCATGTCGATTACCTAGTGCCCAACCGCTTCGAATACGGCTACGGCCTGACCCCGGAAATCGTCGCGGTGGCGCTGGAGCGCGAGCCGCAGTTGCTGATCACCGTGGACAACGGTATCTCCAGCGTCGAAGGCGTGGCGGCGGCGAAAGCGGCGGGGTTGCAGGTGCTGGTGACCGACCACCACTTGCCCGGCGATGAACTGCCGGCCGCTGACGCCATCGTCAATCCTAACCAGCCGGGCTGCACATTTCCCAGCAAGGCCCTGGCCGGCGTCGGCGTGATCTTCTATGTATTGATGGCCCTGCGTGCACGGTTGCGCAGCCTGGGTTGGTATGACAACAAGCCCCAGCCGAACATCGGTGAACTGCTTGATCTGGTGGCCCTGGGCAGCGTCGCTGACGTGGTGCCGCTGGACGCCAACAACCGCATCCTCGTGCACCAGGGGCTGGAGCGTATTCGGGCCGGTCGGGCGCGGCCGGGGATCAAGGCGATCCTGGAAGTGGCCAAGCGTGATCATGCGCGTATCACCTCCACCGACCTGGGTTTTATCCTCGGCCCGCGCCTGAATGCCGCCGGGCGCCTGGACGATATGAGCCTGGGCATTGAATGCCTGCTTACCACGGACTTCGCTGCCGCACGGGAAATGGCCGCGCAACTGGACGGCATGAACCAGGACCGTAAATCCATCGAGCAAGGCATGCAACGCGAGGCCCTGGCCCAGCTCAAGGACCTGCCGGTGGAGTCGATGCCGTACGGTCTGTGCCTGTTTGACCCGGAGTGGCACCAAGGGGTGATCGGGATCCTCGCGTCACGTATGAAGGAGCGTTATTTCCGCCCGACCATCGCCTTCGCCGATGCCGGTGATGGCCTGCTCAAGGGCTCTGGACGCTCGGTGCAAGGCTTTCATATCCGCGATGCGCTGGCGGTCGTCGCCAGCCAGCACCCCAACCTGATCACCAAGTACGGCGGCCACGCCATGGCGGCGGGGCTGACTTTGCCCGAGGCCAACTTCCCATTGTTTGCGCAAGCCTTCGATGCCGAAGTGCGCCGGCAACTGCGCGAAGAAGACCTCACCGGTCGCCTGCTTTCAGACGGCACCCTGGCGGTGGAAGAGTTTCACCTGGAACTGGCCCGCGCCCTGCGCCATGCCGGCCCGTGGGGGCAGCACTTTCCCGAGCCATTGTTTCACGGGGTATTCCAGTTGGTGGAGCAGCGGGTGGTGGGTGAGCGGCATTTGAAAGTGGTGCTCAAGAGCGAATGCGGGTCGGTGAAGCTCGATGGCATCGCCTTTGGTGTGGACCGCGAAGTGTGGCCAAACCCGACGGTGCGTTGGGTGGAATTGGCCTACAAGCTGGATGTGAATGAATTTCGTGGCAATGAGACGGTGCAACTGATGATTGCGCACATCGAACCGCGCTAGTTTTCATCAACACCACGTACCACTGTGGGAGCGGGCTTGCCCGCGATGACGGAGTGTCAGTCAACGCTACTGTGACTGAGCCACCGCTATCGCGGGCAAGCCCGCTCCCACATTGGGTCTTGGATTAAGCTGGAATTATTCGGCTTTGGCCTGATGCTTGACGATAATATCCACCAACCGCTTGGCCAGCGCCGGGTAGTTCTCATCGAAGTGATGCCCGCCCGGCAGCTTCATGGCTTCGCCCACGGCGGTCTTGTCGGTGCAGCCACTCTCGTCGACTTCTTCGGCGCCGTAGATGCACACGACTTTCTCAGGCGGCAGCTTGGCCATTTCCGGGCCGGTGGCGGCTTCTTTGCCGGCGTTGCCCAGCCAGCCTTCCACTTCGATTTCAAAGCTGCCGGTGCGGGCGAAGGCCAGCAGGATGATCGCGTCCACCCGTTGCTGTTCGTTCTCTGGCATACGGTTGTAGATCGCCGGCAATACGTCGGCGCCGAACGAGTAACCGGTCAGCACGAAGCGCTTGGTGCCCCACTTTTGCCGGTAGTGTTGCATCAGCTCGGTGAGGTCCTTGGCACTTTGCTCTGGCGTCTTGTGCTGCCAGTAGTAGCGCAGGGTGTCGATGCCCACCACCGGGTAGCCGATCTTGGCCATCTCGCCCGCCACGTCGCGGTCCAGGTCGCGCCAGCCGCCGTCACCGGAGAGGAACAGGGTCACGGTGTCCTTGGCTTGGCCGGCGGGTACTTCCACTACCGGAATCGCCAGGCCGCCGTTGTCCGAACCGACCAGTTGCTTGCGCAGTTCGTTATTCAGCACCTGTGGGTAATGAATGTCGTAGTCGCTGATGCTGGTGGTGGCGCGCGGTGTGTCGCGTACGAAACTGGCGCTTTCATCGTCGGGGTTATCGTTCCACGCCACCAGCCAGCTGCCATGGGCGGCGGTTTTCGGCAGCGGGTCGTTGCAGCCTTCCTGTTTCAGGGCGAAGCCCACGGAGATGGCGTTGGCCTTGTCGTCGTTCTGGGTGGCCAGCCAGCGCCAGGCGAGTGCGGCGCCAGGGCCGATGCCGCTGACCAGGGTTGCCGGGCCTTTCAGCTGGGCCAGGGCGCCTTGCAGGGCTTTTTCCTGCAGTGCGCAGTCATCTTTTGGCAGCACCACCTGAACCAGTTGCGCTGAACCGCCCTGGCTCAGGGCAATCAGTTGGCTGTCGGTCAGGGTTTCGTCGGCCATCACCGCCACGGCCACGCGGGCTTTCGCGTTGCTGGCCGGGGTTACGCGGGTCATTACCGAACCGTCGGCCTGGGGCAAGTGCTCCAGGGTCGGTTGCGGAGCAGGGCGGTTCCAGTACCAGAAGCCACCCGCCGCGATCAGCGCAAGCAGCACCACTAAAGCCAATACATACCGCCAGGAGCGTCGAATCATCAGCGTTTCACCAATCCAGTCAAGCCGCCCGCGATCAGGGCGGCGGTATCGGCCAATGCCACCAGCGGATCCAGTCCTGCGGGCACGGCCATGTAACGGGGTTCCCAGTCGGGCTGGAACTTGTCTTTGAAGCGGCGCAAACCTTGGAAGTTATACAGTTGCTCGCCACGGCGGAACACCATCGAGCCCAGGCGCTGGGTCAGCGGTGCGCCACGGCGCGGTTGCAAGCCCGACAACGGCACCATGCCGAGGCTGAAGCGCGCGTAGTCGTGGCTCTTATAATGTTGAATCAGGCCCACCATCATGAACTCCATGGTCAACTTGGGCGCGTCCGGGTGGGCACGCATCAGGTCGAGGCTGGCCAGATCATGATTGTAGGTTTCGAGCAAATTGGCGAAGGCCACCGGGCGCCCTTCGAAGCGAATGATCGCGATACGAAAGTGCTTGAGGTAGTCATCGCTGAAACGGCCCAGGGAGAAGCCCTTTTCCCGCACATTCTTACCTGTAAGCCAGGCATCGGAGATGACTTTTAATTCATCCATCGGCGCCTTGCCCGGTTCGCAGATTTCCAGGGACAGGCCGTCCCGGGTGCCACGGTTCCAGGTGTAGCGCAAATCCTTCATTTCTTTGCCCTTGGCTTCCAGGTCAAAGCGTTTCAGGTCGACGCGGGCTTCTTCACCCAGTTTGATCGCGGTGAGGCCGATGTCCATGTAATACGGCAGGTTCTCGGCGCGTACCTGGTAAAACACCGGACGGGCGTGGTGGATGTCGCACAGGTCGCGGAACTGCCAGATCATCTCGGCGCGGGGTTGGGTCGGGCCGATCGGGTCGTACAAAGCCACCAGGCTACGCCCGCGACGGGCATACATCAGGAAGGCTTCATCGTTGGGGTGAAACAGCAGCGCCTTGTCGCCGGTGAGCGCGAGGCCGCCGTCAGGTTGGGACGAGGCCATCAGGATCTTGCTGGCGCGCTCCAGTTCTTCCGGGGTCGGCAGGTGGATGACCGGGCGTGCCGTGCGCAGCAGCCAGGTCAGCGACACGATCACCAGCAACACGGCGGCGCCGAGCAGCGAACGCAAACCACGCGGGGCGTTGGCGTCGAGGGTGAACTGCCACCAGAGTTGGTGACTGTAGGGCACGTCCTGATAGGCAAACAGCAGCAGCCAGATCGAGGCGCCGAGCACACAGACACTGGCCACCAGGTACAGCGGCGAAAACGGTAACTCGGTCAGGCGACTGGCGCGGTAGAACGAGCGCCGGAAGATGGCCAGCAGCACTGCGGTCATGGTCATCAGGCTGGCTTCTTCCCAGTCGAAGCCTTTAAGCAGCGAGAGCAGGGCGCCAACCAGCAGCAACACCATAGTCAGCATCCAGGCGGCCGACAACCGCCGGCGCAGGCCCTGGGCGAGCAACAGGCACAACACACCGATCAGGCTGGCACCGAAGTGCGACGCGTCAATCAGACGATGGGGAATCAGGAAGCCGATGTTTTCCAGGCGTGAGTCGATCTCTGGCGTGGCGCCGGAAAACAGCAGGACCACGCCGGACAAAAAAACCAGGACGGCCAATACTGGCGCTGCCAGCCCCGACGCTACCCGCAGGCTTTGCTGGGTCTGGAACAGGCGCTGGGCCTCGTTGACCAGCAGGAATACACAAGCGATCAACAGTGGCAGCACCACGTAGATCATGCGGTACAGCAGCAAGGCAGCAGCCAGGGGCGCGGCACCGAGTTTGTCGGCAAAGGCCGCCAGCAGGATCGCTTCGAATACGCCCACGCCGCCCGGCACATGGCTGAGCACACCGGCGGCCAGGGCCAGCAGGTACACCAACAGGAACGGGCCGAAGGGCGGCGCTTCGGGCAACAGCAGATACAGCACGGTAGCGGCTGCGGCGACGTCCAGTGCGGTGATGATCAGTTGCAGGAAAGTCAGGCGTCGGCCAGGCAGGCGCAGGGTGCGGCGCCCGGCCTTGACCAGCAGGTTGTCGGGGTAGGGCTGTTCCGGCAGGCGGCGGCGATAGATGCCGATGCACAGCAGGGCCGACAACAGCAGCACGGCGCCGGCAATGCCGCCGAGCAGGCTTTGCGATAAATGCAGGTAAGTGGAGGCGGCTGGCAAGTTGCTCAACGTGGCCAGCGCGGCCAGCGGCGGCAGCGCACAGCCCAGGGCCAGGCTGGCGAACACGGTCATGTGCGCCACTTCCGAGGCGCCGATGCCATGGCGTGCATATAAACGGTAACGCACCGAACCGCCCGAGAGCATCGACAAACCAATGGCGTTGCCGATAGCAAAGGCGGTGAAACCACCCAGGGCCAGGGTCTTGGCGGGCAATTGCACGCCGGCATAACGCGCGCCGGAGAATTCATAGCCGAGCAGGATCACAAAACCGGCGACTGCCGCCGAAAAGGCCCCCAGTAGGGCAGGCTTGGGCACTTCCAGGATCGAATCGTGCAGGGCGTAGAGGTCCAGCTCTAGCAGCAGGTGCCGGCAGGCGATCAGGGCGATTGCAAACAGCAGGAGCGTCACGGCCAGGCCGATGGGCTGGCGGTACTTGCTCAACAGGTCCAGCCACCGCAAACGGGTGGGAGTGATCGGTTGTTCTGCTGTGACGGTGTCTTGTGGTTCAGACGAGTTGGCGCGCATCAATCACCTCGTGGATTGTGCGCGACAGGATGGAGGTATCCAGCCAAGTTACCAATCCCTATGGACAAAATAATTACAAATATTAACGCGGATCACCGGGCGCGGCGACTGCGGCCATTGGTCGTAGAGGGGTAGCGCTTGAGCATTGAGCATAGCGTGCAATGAGATGGACTCTGCAAACCGTCTACGGTTTCATGAAAGATGCCATGCCATTGTTTCAGAAGAACTTTTTCGCCAGATACAAAAAAGGCCACTCTTTCGAGTAGCCTTTTTGATGTTTGGTTGCGGGAGCCGGATTTGAACCGACGACCTTCGGGTTATGAGCCCGACGAGCTACCAGACTGCTCCATCCCGCGTCTGTGGGCGGCATTCTACAGCCCAATGGCGGGGTGTCAACCGTTAATGAGCCGATCGCTGAAATAAGCGCTAATTATTCTGAAATCAAGGTGTTGGCTGCATTGTGCAGGTGTACAGGCGCAAAACGAACACGCACAAAAAAGGCCACTCT
This sequence comes from Pseudomonas sp. NFPP02, assembly GCF_900119355.1. NCBI lineage: Bacteria > Pseudomonadati > Pseudomonadota > Gammaproteobacteria > Pseudomonadales > Pseudomonadaceae > Pseudomonas > Pseudomonas sp. NFPP02. The sequence goes on along the minus strand of NZ_FPJI01000007.1, from coordinate 112,037 downwards.
TTCGAGTAGCCTTTTTTGATGTTTGGTTGCGGGAGCCGGATTTGAACCGACGACCTTCGGGTTATGAGCCCGACGAGCTACCAGACTGCTCCATCCCGCGTCTGTGTGTCGGCATTCTACAGAGGAACGCGAGTGTGTCAACCTGTGAATCGAAGAAAAGCGCTTTTGCTTCAATTGGTTAGCGCTTGATGAGGGGCTTCTTGAGGGCTTGAAGCCAGGCAGGGCAGGGCTTTCAGCTCTATTGGGATGCTCGATTCGATTGAGAAAATATATTCGTCTACGAAAGTTCCTACCGCTCAGACAGAAGATTCAAACTACTGGTGCTATATACAGGGGTGAGTGCGATACTGGCCACCCGTTGGTTAACACCCCGTTTATATGACGCAGCGCAAAATCATCCACGTCGACTGTGATTGCTTCTACGCCGCCATCGAGATGCGCGACGACCCGAGCCTGGCGCAAAAGCCCTTGGCTGTCGGTGGCTCGGCAGATCGGCGCGGCGTGATCGCCACCTGCAATTATGAGGCGCGGGCGTATGGGGTGCGTTCGGCGATGTCGTCACGTCACGCCCTGAAGCTGTGCCCGGACTTGACCATCGTCAAGCCGCGCATGGATGCCTATAAAGAAGCGTCGAAAGAAATCCAGCTGATTTTCCGCGACTACACCGACTTGATCGAGCCGTTGTCGCTGGATGAGGCTTACCTCGACGTGTCTGACAGCCCGCATTTTGGCGGCAGCGCCACGCGTATTGCTCAGGACATTCGGCGCCGGGTCTCCAACCAGCTGCATATCACTGTGTCTGCCGGCGTGGCGCCCAACAAGTTTTTGGCCAAGATCGCCAGCGACTGGAAAAAGCCCAACGGCCTGTTTGTGATCACGCCGGATCAAGTTGAAGACTTTGTCTCGCAGTTGCGTGTCAGCAAGCTGCATGGCGTGGGCAAGGTCACCGCTGACAAGCTGGCGCGCCTGGGCATCGAAGACTGCCTGCAATTGCGCGACTGGAACAAACTGGCGCTGGTGCGCGAATTCGGCAGTTTTGGCGAGCGCCTCTGGAGCCTGGCCCGTGGGATTGATGATCGTGTAGTGCAAAACGACAGCCGGCGGCAATCCATCAGTGTAGAAAATACCTTCGACGTGGACTTGCCCGATCTTTCAAGTTGCCTGGCGAAACTGCCGGAGTTGATGGAGACCCTGGCCGGGCGCATGGCGCGTATCGACAGTAGCTACCGGGCGGGCAAGCCGTTCGTGAAAGTGAAGTTTCATGACTTTACCCAGACGACGCTGGAGCAGGCGGGGGCAGGGCGGGATCTGGAGAGTTATGAACAGTTGATGACCCAGGCGTTCAATCGCGGGGGCAAGCCGGTGCGGTTGTTGGGGATAGGCGTACGGTTGCTGGACCTGAGCGGCGGCAACGAACAGCTCGAGTTTTCCTGGTAAAAACCCGAAACAAATGTGGGAGCTGGCTTGCCTGCGATAGCAGTGTGTCAGTCACGAATGCTTTAACTGATACACCGCTATCGCAGGCAAGCCAGCACCCACAGTTTGATCTTCACAGGTATTGAGCGATCAGCGTGCGCCGGGATCCGCCACCAAACGCCCCCCGTCCTTGGTCAACGCCTGCACAAACTCCTGCTGCAACTCCGGATCATTGCGCGTCAGTTCGATCAGGCTTTGTTCCAGCTCGCTGGCTTCTTCTTCCAGGCCCAGCTCCGACAGGCGTTTGACCCGGTGTACCCACTGGTTCACTTCGTCATCTTCCAGGTCGTCATAGATCAGGGCATGGGCTTCGAGCAGCTTGCTGCGCAGCGTGTTGCTGACCGCCAGGGTCGAGTCGGTATGCACGTCGTCCTGGCCATCCGCCACAGTGATTTTCAGCGTGGTGACGCGGTTCAGGTCCTGCTCGGCAAAGGGGCTGTCCAACAGGTTAAGGCGCAGGATGCCGTTACGGTCGGTGGTCAGCTCATGGGTCTGCTTGCCGGCAGTGACTTGCACCGGGCGCTCGCTCCAGGGCAGGCTCGAATACTCCAGGCGCTTGTCACGCTGGACTTCATCGATAGCCGCCAGGTTCTGTTGTGCACGGCCGTGGGATTGCACGTTCATGAACGGGTTGATGCCGTCCACGCCGTAGCTCAACCAGTCATGGGTCACACTCGTGGGCAGGTTGCCGAGGGCGAAGATATTCGCCACGTTGGCACCCACGCCCGCCACCAGCGCCACGGCACCCAAGGGCATCTCGTAGAGTTTGCGCCAGGGCTGGTAGGGCGTGTAGCGGTCATAACGACGGGTGACTTCGAATTCGGTGACCTCGAAGGTCTTCTGCTCATGAATGCGAACCCGGCGTTGCGGCAGTTCCAGCACTGTGGGTTCGCCTACATCGATCTGCAGGCTGTGGTCGAGCAACTTACGCTCGACCCGCTCCTCGTGCTCACTGCGTTGCGACATCTGATTGGCGCAGCCGCTGACCAGCAGGGCGCCGCACAAGGCGGCGCCCCCCAGGGCTCTGGTGTTTCGCTTGAACATGACTTCTCTTGATCTGGTTTTCAGCGACGAATACGCGCCTGGAGGAAAGACAGCACGTCAGCCACCGGCAACGGTTGGGCTTCGGCTTCGGTCCGGCTCTTGTATTCCAGATTGCCATCCGCCAGGCCGCGGTCACTGACCACGATCCGGTGCGGGATGCCAATCAGTTCCATGTCGGCGAACTTGATGCCCGGGCTGGTTTTCTTGTCCCGATCATCGAGCAGCACTTCGAAACCGGCAGCGGTGAGTTCCGCGTACAGTTTGTCGGTGGCTTCGCGTACTTGCTCGGTTTCATAGCGCAATGGCACCAGGGCTACCTGGAACGGCGCCAGCGCGTCACTCCAGATGATGCCTTTCTCGTCGTTGTTCTGCTCAATGGCAGCGGCAACCACGCGGGATACGCCAATGCCGTAGCAGCCCATGTCCAGGGTGATCGGCTTGCCGTTCTCACCCAGTACTTCGCACTTCATCGCCTTGCTGTACTTGTTGCCCAGCTGGAAGATGTGCCCGACTTCGATGCCGCGCTTGATCTCCAGGGTGCCCTTGCCATCCGGGCTCGGGTCGCCGGCCACGACGTTGCGCAGGTCGGCCACGGTCGGAACCGGCAGGTCACGCTCCCAGTTCACGCCGAAGTAGTGCTTGTCGTCGATGTTCGCGCCGATACCGAAGTCGCTCATCAGCTCGACCGAACGGTCGATGATGATCGGCAGCGGCAGGTTCAGCGGGCCCAGGGAGCCGGCACCGGCGCCAATGGCGTCGCGCAGTTCGGCATCGGTGGCCATGACCAGCGGGCTTGCCACGCCAGGTTGCTGGGCGGCCTTGATTTCGTTGAGCTCGTGGTCGCCACGGATCACCAGGGCGATCAGCTTGCCTTCTTCTTCGGCGCGCACGATCAGGGTCTTGATGGTCTTTTCAATCGGCAGATTGAATTTCTCCACCAGGGCCGCGATGGTCTTGGTGTCTGGCGTGTCGACCAGGCGCAGCTCCTCGGTGGGAGCAGGGCGCGAGGTTTCACGTGGTATGGCTTCGGCCTTCTCGATGTTCGCCGCGTAGTCGGAACCGTTGCTGAACACGATATCGTCTTCGCCGGACTCGGCCAGCACGTGGAATTCGTGGGAGCCGGCACCGCCGATGGAGCCGTTGTCCGCTTCAACCGGGCGGAACTTCAGGCCCAGGCGCGTGAACACGTTGCAGTAGGCCTGGTGCATGCGGTCGTAGGTCGCTTGCAGGGAAGCCTGGTCGGCGTGGAACGAATAGGCGTCCTTCATGATGAACTCGCGGCCACGCATCAGGCCGAAGCGTGGGCGGATCTCGTCACGAAACTTGGTCTGGATCTGATACAGGTTGAGCGGCAACTGCTTATAGCTGCTCAGCTCGTTGCGCATCAGGTCGGTGATGACTTCTTCGTGGGTCGGGCCGGCGCAGAAATCGCGGCCATGACGGTCTTTAAAGCGCAGCAACTCAGGGCCGTACTCTTCCCAGCGCCCGGATTCCTGCCACAACTCAGCCGGTTGGGTGCTCGGCATCAACACTTCCAGAGAGCCGGCCGCGTTCATTTCTTCACGAACGATGGCTTCGACCTTGCGCATCACCTTCAAGCCCATGGGCAACCAGGTGTACAGGCCCGAGGCCAGTTTGCGGATCATACCGGCGCGCAGCATCAGCTGATGGCTGATCACAACCGCGTCGGAAGGCGTTTCTTTCTGTGTGGCGAGCAAATATTGACTGGTACGCATGGTAGGCCGTTGTCGGTTGCTTGGACTTGAAATGACTTGGGATTGTACGGGCGCTTGTCGCCGGAGTACAGGCGTGAGGTAGCTGGGTGTATCTGTCGTAACCGTCGCTTGTGTGGGAGCTGGCTTGCCTGCGATAGCGATGGTGAACCCAACGCCGCTATCGCAGGCAAGCCAGCTCCCACATTGACCGAGTCGTATCAGTCTTCCGGCGGGGGATTCAGTCGGGCGCGGCGGTTCTCCTGGAACCAGTGCAGCGCAATCAGGAGCAGCGTCGGCACACCCAGCAGGCAGGTGATCATAAAGAAGTTGTGATAACCGAACTTCTCCACCATCACCCCTGAATAGCCGCCGATCAAACGCGGCAGCAACAGCATGATCGAACTGAGCAGCGCATATTGGGTGGCGGAGAACTTGAGGTTGGTGAGGCTCGACAGGTACGCCACGAACGCCGAAGTGGCCATGCCCGAACTGAAGTTGTCCAGGGAGATGGTGACGATCAACATCTGCAGGTCGGGGCCCATGTCGGCGAGCATCACGAACAGCAGGTTGGTACCGGCCGAGGCTACGCCGCCGATGAACAGGATCGGCAGTATCCCGAACCGCACGATCAACAGGCCGCCCATGCCGGCGCCGAGCAGGGTCATGATCAGGCCGAAGATCTTGCTCACCCCGGCAATCTGGTCCTTGGTGAATCCCTGGTCGATATAGAACACGTTGGCCATGACGCCCATCACCGTGTCGGACATGCGATAGGTGGCAATCAGCCCGAGCAGCAGCAGCGCCTGCCAACGGTAGCGCAGGATAAAGTCGTTGACCGGCGTGAGCACGGGCGCCAGGCCCCGGCGGCCCATGGCTGAAAGGCACAGGGTAGTGAGGATGATATAGAGGATGGCGCGCAGGAACGCGCGGTCTTCCATCAGCAGTTCCCACAAACTCACGCCCTGGAACAGCACGCTGGCGAAGTCGGTGTTGTACAACTGGGTGAACATCGCCGGCACCGAGACCAACAGCACGATCAGTACAAACACCGACACCAACTGGTGCATGAAACTGTAGCGTCCGGCCTGCAACTGGGTGCGCAGTGGCACATCAGGTTCACGCATGAGTAAGGTGGTGAGCAACGCCGGCACCATCAACACGCCGAACAACACATAGGTGCCGGTCCAGGCCGAGTGTTTATAGTTGAAGCCGGTGGAGCCAAAGCCTTCGGCAAAGAACAGCGCACCGGCGGTAGCCAGTAGAGCGGCGATGCGATAACCGGACATGTAGCTTGCCGCCAGGGCGGCCTGACGGCTGTCGTCGGCGATTTCCAGGCGGTAGGCATCCACGGCAATGTCTTGCGTGGCCGACGCGAAGGCGACGACCACCGCAATGGCGATCAACCAGGACAGGTGTTTTTGCGGGTCACAAAAGCCCATGCCGATCAATCCGAGGATCACCAGCGACTGGGCCAGCACCAGCCAGGAGCGACGACGCCCCAGTTTGCCAAGCAACGGCAGGCGCCATTGGTCGAGCAGCGGCGACCAGACCCATTTGAAGGCGTAGGCCAGGCCGATCAGGCTCGCATAGCCAATGGTCTCGCGGGCCACACCGGCTTCACGCAGCCACACCGAAAGCGTCGAAAACACCAACATGTAAGGCATGCCGGCGGCGAAACCGAGCAACAACAGCACTAACGTCGAAGGGCTGGCATAGGCGGCGAGCGCGGCGCGCCAGGTTTTACGGGGCATGGGCTGGAGTCTGCCTCAGATTTGCGGAAACAAAGCGCGCACTCTAACCGCTGTGCTCTACCGGGCGCCAGCCATGACGCTGAATATCAACACGATTGTTCAGGATGGTGACGCCTTCGCTACGTAAACGCGCACGTTGTTCGTCACCCGAGGCACTGCCCACCGGCAAACTTATCCGACCACCGGCAGCCAGCACCCGATGCCAGGGCAACCGCGTGTCTTGCGGCAACTGGCTCAGGGTGCGCCCGACCCAGCGGGCAGCCCGCCCCAAACCGGCCAGGTGGGCCAGCTCGCCGTAACTCACCACGCAGCCTTCGGGCACCTGCGACAACGTCAGGTAGAGTGCGGTGCGGCGCATCTCGGCGGGGCTTTGTGGCGTATCGGCGGGTAGGATCACTGTGGGGATATCCGTTGAGATCGTCGTTGTTTTGTCAGAAACGTCTGTAAACATGACGATGAGTATTGAACTCAATATAAATCCTTGAGTCAGTTCTAGCCATGTAACACTATAACGCCCCTTATTTTCGCCAACCCCGAGTCCCGTACTTGCTTATGTTGTCCAGAACCCTGTTGTGCCTTGCTGTTTTCAGTGCTTCCACGCCCTTGCTCGCCGATACCGTCTGGTTGAAAAACGGTGACCGGCTCACCGGCAAGATCAAAGTCTTCGACGGTGGCAAGTTGCTGATCCAAACCGACTACGCAGGCTCCATTCCGGTGGACTGGAAGCAGGTCAAAACCCTGGAAAGTGACCAGGAGCTGCTGGTCAAGCAGGACGCCTACAGCGGTGAAAAGGCCAAGTCCTTGCAGGCATCGGATGACGGCAAGGTGGTGCTGGCCAATGGCGAGGCGCCCAAGACGGTGGAACTGGCAAGTATCCAACAGATCATGAAGCCCAAGCCCGTGATCGAAGACCTGGTGTGGAAGGGTAATGTCGACCTGGCGCTGGACTACAAACGCGCGGACAAAGACACCAACGACTACGACATCGACTTCAAGACCTCGGCCCGTCACGGCCAGTGGCGTCATACGGGCAAGGGCGAATATAACCGGGAGTTCCAGGACGACGTCACCACCACCGACAACTGGGCCCTGGAATACGACCTGGACCGTTTTATCACCGAGCACTGGTTCTGGCAGGGGCGCCTGACTTATAAGCGCGACAAGGTCGAAGACCTGGCGCGCCAGCGCACCGTGGGTACCGGCCCGGGCTACCAGTTCTGGGACGATGAGTTGGGCGCGTTCTCCCTCGGATCGCTGGTCAACCGTACCGATTACGAATATGCCGACGGCGGCAAGGACAACTTCTACTCTCTGGCCATGAAGTGGAACTACAACCGCTACTTGGTGGGCAAGACCGTGGAGTTCTTCACCAACGGCGAATTGGGCAAGCCTCTGGACGGTCCGGCCGATTACTCCCTGGATGCCGAGATGGGCCTGCGCTACAAAGTCACCGAATGGGCGTCCCTCAATCTCAAGGCCGAGCGTGACGTCATCAGCGGCGACTCCGATAGCAGCTTGAGCAAGACCCGTTACACCGCAGGCTTCGGCGTGGCCTGGTAAACCGGCGTCGGCCACTCTGGCAACCTGCGCAGATATTGATTACCTTGTGTTGAGATCCATTCCCATATGCCATGGGCGGCGGAACACCCGAGGAGTCATCTATTGAGCACGCAGGTTGCCAAGAACGCCCGAGAGCTGTTGCTCAAGGAATACCGTGGGGCGCTCGCCACACAGTCCAAAGCCATGCCCGGCTTTCCCTTTGGCTCGGTGGTGCCCTACTGCCTGGACGAGCAGGGCCGCCCGCTGATCCTGATCAGCCGCATTGCCCAGCACACCCACAACCTGCAAAGAGATCCCAAGTGTTCGCTGTTGGTGGGTGAGCGCGAGGCCGATGATGTGCAAGCCGTGGGGCGCCTGACCTACCTGGCCGAAGCCGAGAAGCTGGAAGACCCGGCCGTCATCGAAGCTGCGGCCGAGCGCTACTACCGCTACTTCCCTGATTCGGCCAACTACCACAAGGCCCACGATTTCGATTTCTGGGTGCTCAACCCCGTCCGTCACCGTTACATCGGTGGGTTTGGCGCGATCCATTGGGTCGACCAGTTAACCTTGGCCAACCCGTTTGCGGGCAAGGCCGAGCGCAGCATGATCGAGCACATGAACAGCGATCACACCAAGGCCATCGCCCATTACGTCGACCTCGGCGGTTTGCCGACCAGCGAGCCGGCACAGCTGGCCGGCATCGACAGCGAAGGCATGCACTTGCGTATCGGCCAATCCTTGCACTGGTTGCCTTTCGAGACGCCTTGCAACACACCGACACAAGTACGCGAAGCCCTGGTTTCATTGGCTCACGCCGAGGTGTGGCCGAAAAAAACCACGGTTGACGCTTGAATTTACACAACGGCGACGTCATCTAAGGTGGACTGGCAAGGCATTCTTGCGTTGAGGAACCATTTGATGCGCCCTTTTTTATTGCTCTTTCTGCTGTTCCCGGTGCTGGAGCTGTTCGTATTCGTTAAAGTCAGCGGTGCGATCGGGTTTTTCCCGGCGCTGTTGCTGATCATCGTAGGCTCCATGCTCGGCGTCCTGGTGCTGCGTGTCGCCGGCCTGGCGACCGCGCTGCGTGCCCGTGAAAGCCTGAACCGCGGCGAACTGCCGGCCCAGACCATGCTTGAGGGCCTGATGATGGCCCTGGCCGGTGGCTTGCTGATCCTGCCGGGCTTTATCAGCGACGTGCTTGGCCTGGTGCTGTTGCTGCCATTCACCCGCAAGCTGCTGGCCGGCAAAATGCGCCAGCGTGCTGAAGAGGCCGCCATGCGCCAGCGTGCGTTCGCCGACGACCTGCAACCCCGTGGCGGTCCGGCTCCGCGCCAACCCCTGGGGCGTGAAGGTGATGTGATCGAAGGCGAATTCGAACACCGCGACAACAAATAACCGCTTCACCGGCACGGCACCTTCGGGTGCCGTGTTGCATTTACCCTTGAGCCGACACAAAAAATTTCATCCTCGGCCCCTTGTAATAAGCCTGGGCGCCCTTATGTAACGGTCACCGCAAGGTTTCTGGTGGTGACACTAGACAGACTTCCGCGTCTCGCCCAGCGAGCCGCGACCGGCACCGCCGGAATTTAACCCGCCGGATTGAACCGGCCGATGAAAAACACAATTAGGAGAGATCGACAATGAGCAAGCTTCGTCCTCTGCACGACCGCGTCGTCATCCGTCGCAGCGAAGAAGAAAAGAAAACCGCTGGCGGGATCGTTCTGCCAGGTTCGGCTGCTGAAAAAGCCAACCACGGTGTGATCGTCGCTGCTGGCCCAGGCAAGACCCTGGAAAACGGTGAAGTACGTGCGCTGGCCGTGAAAGTGGGTGACAAGGTTGTTTTCGGCCCTTACTCCGGCAGCAACACTGTGAAAGTCGACGGCGAAGACCTGCTGGTAATGGCTGAGAACGAAATTCTCGCTGTACTGGAAGGCTGATTTCCCCGCTCATTTTCCCGTTACTACAAAGTATTTAAGGAATATCGATCATGGCTGCTAAAGAAGTTAAATTCGGCGACTCCGCCCGCAAGAAAATGCTCACTGGCGTCAACGTGCTGGCTGACGCAGTAAAAGCGACCCTGGGCCCGAAAGGCCGTAACGTGATCATCGAGAAGAGCTTCGGCGCTCCGACCATCACCAAGGACGGCGTTTCCGTAGCCAAAGAGATCGAACTGGAAGACCGTTTCGAAAACATGGGCGCGCAGCTGGTCAAAGACGTTGCCTCCCGTGCCAACGATGACGCAGGTGACGGTACTACCACCGCAACCGTACTGGCTCAGTCGATCGTCAACGAAGGCCTGAAGGCCGTTGCTGCCGGCATGAACCCGATGGACCTCAAGCGCGGCATCGACAAGGCGACCATCGCCATCGTCAAAGAGCTGAAGAACCTGTCCAAGCCATGCGCCGACACCAAGGCCATCGCTCAGGTAGGCACCATCTCTGCCAACTCCGACAGCTCCATCGGCGACATCATTGCCGAAGCCATGGAAAAAGTCGGTAAAGAAGGCGTGATCACCGTTGAAGAAGGCTCGGGCCTGGAAAACGAACTGTCGGTTGTAGAAGGCATGCAGTTCGACCGTGGCTACCTGTCCCCGTACTTCGTCAACAAGCCGGACACCATGGTTGCCGAACTGGACAGCCCGCTGATCCTGCTGGTCGACAAAAAGATCTCCAACATCCGCGAAATGCTGCCAGTGCTGGAAGCCGTTGCCAAAGCCGGCCGCCCACTGCTGATCGTGGCTGAAGACGTTGAAGGCGAAGCCCTGGCGACTCTGGTTGTGAACAACATGCGTGGCATCGTCAAGGTTGCAGCCGTCAAGGCTCCAGGCTTCGGCGACCGTCGCAAGGCCATGCTGCAGGACATCGCCGTTCTGACCGGCGGTACCGTTATCTCCGAAGAGATCGGCCTGAGCCTGGAAAGCGCCACCCTGGAAAACCTGGGTAGTGCCAAGCGCGTGACCCTGTCCAAGGAAAACACCATCATCGTTGACGGTGCTGGCGTTGAAGGCGACATCGAGTCCCGTATCGCTCAGATCCGTGCCCAGGTTGCCGAGACTTCCTCGGACTACGACCGTGAAAAACTGCAAGAGCGCCTGGCCAAGCTGTCTGGCGGTGTTGCAGTGATCAAGGTTGGCGCTGGCTCCGAAGTTGAAATGAAAGAGAAGAAGGCCCGCGTTGAAGACGCCCTGCACGCAACCCGTGCAGCCGTTGAAGAAGGCGTGGTACCTGGCGGTGGCGTTGCGCTGATCCGTGCTCTGGAAGCCCTGACTGACCTGACCGGCGACAACGCTGACCAGAACGTCGGTATCGCTGTACTGCGCCGTGCCGTTGAAGCTCCGCTGCGCCAGATCGCTGCTAACTCCGGCGACGAGCCAAGCGTTGTGGTCAACGAAGTCAAGAACGGCAAAGGTAACTACGGTTACAACGCTGCGACTGGCGTGTACGGCGACATGATCGAAATGGGCATCCTGGATCCAACCAAGGTGACTCGTTCCGCGCTGCAAGCAGCATCCTCCATCGGCGGTCTGATCCTGACCACCGAAGCTGCGATCGCTGAAGCACCGAAGAAAGAAGGCTCGGCTGGCGGCGGTATGCCAGACATGGGCGGCATGGGTGGCATGGGCGGCATGATGTAAGCCAGCCTACCCGGCGCTTTAAAAAGCCCCGCCTGCAGTGATGCAGGCGGGGCTTTTTTATGAGCGGCTTGCCTTCCTCTGTAGGAGCGAGCTTGCTCGCGAAAAACGTCAACGGTAAAGCGTGCTTGCTGAGTAAACGCGGCGCCTGTGCGTTTTTCGCGAGCAAGCTCGCTCCTACAGGAGAATGCGATTAGGTCGGTACAGCAACAAGCAATACAGCCCGAGGCAGATCAGCCAGCAAAAGATCGCTGTCCATACATTGTGGGAAAAGAAATGCGCCCCTTGCAGCATACGGCTGACTGAAAACACGCTGCCCAGGCTGACGGCAAAGATGAACGCATATCGGGCTAGCCGCGGCCGTCGATCCCGCAAGGCAAAGAACCAGGCGAACAAGGCGAACCCGGTGGCGGCATGTCCGCCGGGCCAGCAACGGCCGGGTTTATCGGTAGGTGGGCGCGGGCTGAGCAGTTCACTGTAGGTTTCCTGGCCGCCGAACTCCTTGAGGCTCCAGGGGCATTGCACGGCGGTGATGGTTTTCAACGGCGACACGAACGCCGTCGCCATTCCCAGCGACAGCACCAGGCACACCAGTTCACGGCGGTACGGCTTGAGTCGCTGCAGGATGAAGCTGCCGACCAGGCCCAGAATCGCCAGCACCGAAAACAGGATCACCAGTTGCTTGGCACGGTCATGCAGGATGTCTTCAAGGAAGAAGCTATAGCGGCCAATGAAGCCGCCAGCCTCTGCGCTGTAGAAAAGCCTGGCCAGGTCCATGTCCAGTGACGTCAGCTCCAGCAACAGCAAGGCCACTGCAGCGCTGGCAGGCAGGCCCAGGCACAGCCAAAAATCAAGCGGTTTGGAAACCGGTAAAGAGGAGGGGGATTTCATCTCGAACCTTGGTAAAAAAGCCCCGCGCTCACCTGCGCGGGGCTTTTTGATTAGCGTTTGCTTAAGACTGGTGCCTCTTCCTTGGGCGCTTTCCAGCTCAGCAGTTGCTGTTTGTAGTCATAACTGGCGGCCTGGTAGTAGGTGATCGCCCGTTGAATCAAGGGGTCATCGCTACCAACGCGCAGCTCCTGGCTCTCGCCCAGGGCCTGGTCGTGGCGACGCAAGCCTTGGCGCGGGCTGAGGATTGCCAGGTCCTTGCCATCAAACAGACCCAGGTGCTGGTAATTGCCCACCACCACCCGTGGAGGTAATGGGTTGTCTTGCAGCAGGTTGCGGCCAAAGAATGTCGATTCGTAGCTCAGGTTGAGCAGGCCCAACAAGGTTGGCGCCAGGTCGATCTGGCTGGACAGTTGGGCGGATTCCCGTGCGTCGATCAGCTTGGGCGCGTAGATAAACAGCGGTATCTGGTAGTTGGTGATAGGCAGGTCTTCCTTGCCCGCGCTGCCGGCCGTGTGGTCGGCGACGAACACGAAGATCGTGTTATCGAACCACGGCTTCTGGCGCGCTGCCTCAAGGAACTGGCCGATGGCGTAGTCGGTGTATTTCACCGCGCCGTCGCGGCCCTTGCCGGATTTGATGTCGATGCGCCCGTCCGGGTAGGTATAAGGACGGTGGTTGGAGGTGGTCATCAGTTGCAGCAGGAACGGCTGTTGCTTGGCGTAGTCGGCGTCGGCCAGTTTCAAGGTCTGTTTGAACAGGTCTTCGTCGGCCATGCCCCAGGCGTTTTTGAACGAGATCTCCGACTCTGGCACGCTGCTCTGGTCCACCACCCGATAGCCGTTGCCGCTGAAGAACGCGTTCATATTGTCGAAGTAACCGCGCCCGCCATAGACAAACACGCTGTCATAACCGATGGCCGAGAGCTGTTGCCCCAGGCTGGCGAACCCGCTTTCGCGGCCGATGCGCTTGACGATCGAACGCCCCGGCGTCGGCGGGACTGCCAGGGTAATGGCTTCCAGGCCGCGGTCGGTGCGTGTACCGGTGGCGTAGAAGTTATTGAAGTACAGGCTCTGTTGGCGCAACGCATCCAGATTGGGCGTGAGGTTGCGCGTATCGCCATTACTGCCCATGTACTTGGCGCTGAAGCTCTCGATGGTCACCAGTACGATGTTGGGCTTGCGCAGTGTGCCGGGGTTGGTGATGGCACGGCGAATATCCAGCGGGTCCTGGTCGATAAAGCGGGCGTTGGGTTCACTCAGTTCGGCGCGCAACTGCTTGGCGACGACGTCGGTCGGCAGGCTTTTGTAAAACTGGGTGTAGTCCAGTTCGTTGTTACGGAACGCGGCAAAGAACTGATAGGGGCCATTGCTGGCCAATTCGTTGTTGTACGCGTTGCCGCCTTGGGTGCGCGGGCTGTCCTGGCTGACCAGTTGCAGGCTGAGGCCGGCGAGCACCAGCAGGCCCAGGGCGTTGATCACACGGCCACGCAATGGAGGCAATGGCGCTGCCATCGCGGCATTGAAGGGTTTGCGCAGAGCCACGCTCAGAATCAACGCCAGCATTGCCAGCAGGCTCAGCAGCTTGCCGATCGGATAAGACTCCAGCAGGTTGTTCAGTACCTCATCGGAGTACACCAGGTAATCGACAGCGATAAAGTTGAAGCGCACGCCAAACTCATCCCAGAACAACCATTCGGCTACAGAGGTGAACAGCATGGCGAACAGGCTGACGGTCAGCACCGCTTGCAGGAACCAGCGATGGCCACGGCGGCGCCATAGGGCGGGTGGGCAGAGCAGCAGATACAGGCCAAGCGGCAAGGCTGCATAGGCCAGGAAACCCAAGTCGTAGAGCAAACCCACGCCAAACACGGACAACAGGTTGCCGCTGACCTCATTGAGGTGGGTAATGAGCAGCACGCTGCGGGTGAGCAGGAAAACCAGTAACCAGGCACCGGTAATCAACAGCAAATAGCGCATTGGCGCTGTTTTGAAAAAACCCATGTCCAAGTTCCTTATATCAATGGGGGGCGATCTTCGTCCTGACACTGTAGTTAGTTTGTGAAGCTATAGTGAAAAACTTGTTTGGCTCTAAAAACAGTTGAAAAGCTTTATCGGCGGGGCTCTGCGCTCTATCCCTGAGCCCCGCTTGGCCTTAAGCTGCGCGAGCCAACACGGCCGTTACCGCGTACGGAGACACTGCCCATGCGAATTCTATTGGTTGAAGACAACCGCGATATCCTCGCCAACCTGGCCGACTACCTGGGGCTCAAAGGCTACACAGTGGACTGTGCGCAGGACGGTTTGTCGGGCCTGCACCTGGCAGCCACCGAGCATTACGACCTGATCGTGCTCGACATCATGTTGCCCGGCATCGATGGCTACACCCTGTGCAAACGCCTGCGCGAAGACGCGCGCCGCGACACTCCGGTGATCATGCTTACCGCTCGCGATCAACTGGACGACCGGCTGCAGGGCTTCAAGTCCGGCGCCGATGATTACCTGCTCAAACCCTTCGCCTTGTCGGAACTGGCCGCCCGTATCGAAGCGGTGTTGCGCCGTGCCCAGGGCGGCGGGCGTCGTGCCCTGCAAGTGGGTGACCTGAACTACGACCTCGATACGCTGGAAGTCACTCGCGAAGGGCGCTTGCTCAAGCTCAACCCCGTAGGCCTGAAACTGCTCGCCGTGCTGATGCAAAAAAGCCCGCACGTTCTGCGCCGGGAGATTCTCGAAGAAGCCCTGTGGGGCGACGACTGCCCGGACAGCGACAGCCTGCGCAGCCACGTTCATCAATTGCGTCAAGTGATCGACAAGCCCTTCGCCAAACCGCTACTGCAAACGGTGCACGGTGTGGGTTATCGCCTGGCCGAGGGTCGTGATGGAGTTTAAGCAAAGCCTTGCCCAGCGCATCATCATCGCCTTCGCCTTGATGAGTGCGTTGGTGGCGGGGGCCTTCGCCATCGGCATCATCGCGACGGTGCACCTGGTGGAGGAGAAGTTGATCTCGGCTGGCCTGGGCGGTGACCTGCAGCGCCTGTTGCTGATGGACAGCGTTGAAGAC
Organism: Pseudomonas sp. NFPP02; assembly: GCF_900119355.1. Lineage (NCBI taxonomy): Bacteria > Pseudomonadati > Pseudomonadota > Gammaproteobacteria > Pseudomonadales > Pseudomonadaceae > Pseudomonas > Pseudomonas sp. NFPP02. Next base: position 96,930 of record NZ_FPJI01000007.1, on the reverse strand, counting down.
TGGAGCCACCGGCCAGAACCGGACCAGCTGTTCTATTTCAGCGGCGGGCGTGGCGATTTTGAACTGCCCAAGGATCTGCGCCATCTGGACCCGGGGTTCCATGAGGTGTTTCGCGAGGCGCTGTCGTACCACGCCATGGTCGAAGTGGTCGACGGCCGGCGTTATGTATTGCTGCAAGACCAGAGCGATTTCGAAGAGCGTGAGCGCGTGCTGTTTGCGGTGGTGCTGGTGGGGTTCGTACTCAGCCTGGCGCTGGCGGCGTTCCTCGGCTGGGTGCTGGCCCGCAAGGTGATGGCGCCGGTGGTACGCCTGGCCCGTCAGGTCCGTCATCGTGACCAACTGTTGGGCCTGGCACCGCCCCTGGCGCCGGATTACGCCGCCGATGAAGTGGGCGAACTGGCGGTGGCGTTCGACGCCACCTTGGGTCGTTTACGCCAGGCGCTGTCACGTGAGCAATTGTTTACCAGCGATGTGAGCCATGAGTTGCGCACGCCCTTGATGGTCCTGGCCAGCTCCTGCGAACTGTTGCGCGAAAACCCGGCCATCGATCAGCGCGGTCGCAATCAGGTAGAACGAATTGCCCGTGCCTGTGAAGAAATGCGCGAACTGGTGCAAACCTTCCTGATGCTGGCCCGCGCCAAACACGACGACGCCGCCAGTTCGCCCCAAGGCAACCTCACCCAGGTGGCCGAAGACCTGCTCGGTATCTGGCGCGAGCCCATCGAGAAAAAAGGCCTGACGTTGATCTACCTGCCAGGCAACCCCCTGGACACCTGCTACAACACCACCTTCTTGCATGCGGTGATGGGCAACCTGCTGCGCAACGCACTGCATTACACCGAGCACGGGTTTATCCGCCTGACCCTGGAGCCCAGTGGTTTCACGGTGGAGGACTCCGGTGTCGGCATCCCCGAAGAGAAGCGCGAAGCGATGTTCGAGCCGTTCGTGCGCGGTAGCGAGAAGCGTGGCGAGGGCCTTGGCCTCGGCTTGTCACTGGTGCAGCGGATCTGCGAAAACCAGGGTTGGAGCGTGAGCCTGAGCACCATGGAGCCTAATGGCTGCCGTTTTCATGTGGAGCTCAACCCAGTCAAAACCTGACCATTCAGTCTGTCGTTTTGCTGATGCAGACTGCGTGCTTTTCGGCGAAGATGGCCCGGTGCTACTGAATGTTTCTGTAAAGTCTTGAAATGTATGCAATTGGACAGGACAAGATTTTCACAACGAGTTGACCTGTTGATCACAGTTCGCTGCTTAAGGTCGTAGGCATCAGTTACTGGAGACGTAAGATGCCTTCCCCGATCAAGCTGGAATTTTCTGATAAGTACGACGATCAACACGCCCAGAAATATTTGCTCAAGCATCAGGACAATCTGGCTCGCCGGTTGTCCCACAAGCGCGACGAGCAGTTGGCGCGCGGTGCGCTGGCCATGGCCGGCGAGCCGGGGCTGGTGTTGGACCTACCGTGTGGTGCTGGACGTTTCTGGCCGTTGCTGGCCGAAAAACCCAACCGTGTGATTATCGGAGCTGACAATTCGGCGTCGATGTTGAAGATCGCCACAGCTGCCCAACCGGCAGAGGTGGTGAAACGGGTACGCCCTTTGCAGACCTCTGCCTTTGATATCGATTTGCCAGATAACTCCGTCGACAGTATTTTTTGCATGCGCTTGATGCACCACATCGGTGAGCCAGAGCACAGGCTGACAATACTTCGCGAGTTTCAACGTGTTACCCGCGACAGCGTGATTATTTCGCTGTGGGTAGACGGCAATTTCAAGGCTTGGAAGCGCAAGCGCAGCGAAGTGCGTCGTCGCAAAAAAGGTGAGCAAGAAGGTTACCAAAACCGGTTTGTGTTACCGGCTGCTACTGTCGAGGCAGAATTCGAGCAGGCCGGTTTCCGTGTTCAGGAATCCCTGGACTTCATACCGCTCTACGCCATGTGGCGAGTGTATGTATTGCGCAAGAGGTAACAGGATGGCAGTTGAGTGCGTAGTAGGCAGTCATGTAGCTCCCGAAGAACGATTTGATTTTTTCTGGCGTCAACAGGGTGAGTGGGTCGAAGAACCCAACCGCCGACGTGGTGGTGAAAGTGGCGTGCAACGGGTCATAAGCCCTAATGGCCGTTTGCTCTATTGCAAGCGCCAGACCGGCCACATTTACCGTAGCTGGCTGCACCCCTTTGGGCGTCCGACCGTGCTGCGTGAACGCGATGCCCTCAAAGGCCTGCGTTTGCTGGATGTGCGTGTGCCGGAACTGGTGTTTTGCGAAGCACGTCGCGACCCGGAGCACCAATGGAAAGCCCTGTTGGTCACCGCGTCCCTGGACGGTTTCGACGAGATTGAAAACTGGTACGCCGCCGGTGGCCGCGAACAGTATGGCGAGGCGGTCCACGAGCGCCTGCTGCAAGAGTTGGCCGGCACCTTGGCCCGTATGCACAAAGGCCGCTGGCAACACGGTTGCCTGTATATCAAGCACATTTTCGTGCGGGTGACCGGTGAGCCTGATGCGGCGACTGTGGAAGTGGCCCTGCTGGACTTTGAGAAATGCCGCCAGCGCCTGACCGCTTATCGGGCCGCGTCCCACGACATGCTGCAATTGCGTCGCCATTCGTCGTGGAATGATACCGACTGGAAAAAACTCAGCTACTTTTACGAGACGGCGTTTGGCAGCGCTATCAAGGGTTTAACCAGATGAAGCTAGAAATAGCACGAGGTTTTTTTCTGGTCGGGGCATTGGGTGTTGCAGCCCTGGCCCTGGCGGTATGGGAACAACCTCGTACACAAGTGTTGAGTGCGGTAGACGGTGGCGGGCAATGCCTGCTGCCACGCATTGCCAAGACGAGTGTGGCGGCCAAGCCCGACCATGAACTGTTGTTATTCATGTTCGGCATGTCTCAAGCGATGAGGCCGCAAAGTTGAGGTGTCAGACACAACTGTTGTAGGAGCGAGCTTGCTCGCCAAAAAACCGCAGACGACACGTTCATCCAGGATGGGCGCGTTCATGATCGTTCCCACGCTCTGCGTGGGAATGCCTCTTGAGACGCTCTGCGTCTCGTCCGTTAGCGCCAGTGACGCAGAGCGTCACGGGTCGCATTCCCACGCAGAGCGTGGGAACGATCAGCCATTTTGATGTCGTCGGTCTTTAGACCAGGTGCAGGTGGTTATCCCAGAACCCCGCCGGTAACTCCAGTGGTGTTGCCAGTAACTTTTCCTGGCGGCAATCATAGAAGCGGCAACGGCCCTGACCGGATGTCACCACAAATCCATCCGCCACCGCACCCACCCCCGCACAGTCAGGCAAGGGCCCATCCAGGCGCAGTTCGGCGGTGTCCATGTCCCAGATAAAAAAGCGATTGCCACGAGGTGCCGTCAACGCCACCAGGCGCAGTTCGCTGTGCACCGCCACGCTGGCGGTGTAATGCCCCATCGCCTGCAACTGTTCGTCAGCCACCGGGAACGCCACGAACGGCTGCCCCGGTCGCTTGATCGCCAGCAACTCGGAACGCTCCTGGGACGGGCCCATGAACTGTTGCCCGGTGAGGATGGTGCCATCGCTGGCGATGCCCATGTGCCGCACGCTGTTCATCTGCTGGGCCAGGGTTTCCTTGCTGATCAGGCTGCCGTCACGGCGCATCAGCACCAGGCTCGGCTCCATGGCGTTGAGGTTCATTTCTACCCGGCTTTCGGCTTCGGTGCGAATGCCACCGTTGGCCACGATCAGCGTCTCGCCGTCGGGCATCCACGAGACTTGATGCGGGCCGATGCCGTGAGTGGATATCTCGCCGCTGTGCACCAGCCGCTCACCTTCGAACTTATACACACCCAACAGGCCGCGGCCAGGGTCGGAGGTGTCGTTCTCGGTGGCGTACAGCCAGTCACCGCTCTTGTGGATCACCGCATGGCCATAGAAATGGCGGTTGGCGTTGGAGGTGATGGTTTGCAGCAGCCTGCCATCGCGCAGGTCGATCAGGTAACTCTCGGTGCCTGGGCGACGGGCGACGAACAACGCAATCGGCAACGTCGGGTGGTTGATGATGTCATGGCAGCGCTGGCCGACCTGGGTTGCAAATACCGGCTTGCCGTCCAGGCGATAGCCGACAGCGTAGTGCTTGCCGTCGGCGTCATCGCGCGCCGACAGCAGCAGCGGGCCTTTGTCTTTGTGCTTGAACAGCGTCCAGCCACCCAAGGTGATAGCGCTGAGCAGCACGCTGCCCACCGCCAAAGCCTGTCGCCTGAGCATCATCAGTCACCGTCGTTGGCGTTAAAGCCCAGTTGTACGCCCAGCGCCTTGGCCAGTTCACCTTCATGCAGGCGGTGGACTACGTTGAGGCTGTCGTAGATGTCGTTGAGTTGCTGGCGCCCGACGTCGTCGTTCAACAGTTCGTTGAGGGTGCGCTGGTTGCTGGCGAACAGTTTCAGCGACGCTGCGTAGGCGGCGTCGATTTTCTCGGCCAGTGGCTTCTGGTCCGCCGGCAGCAGGCCACGCAGGCCTTTGTTATCGACGCCTACCCACACGGTCTGAGCCGCGGCGAGGCTGGCTTCCAGGCTCTGCAGGGACGACTGGCTGCGCCAGGCATCGGCCTGGAACGGTTGCGGGATGCCCTTGGTCTGGCGGCCCATTGGGGTGCCGAGTTTTTTCTTCAGGGTGTCCAGGGCGGTCACTTGCACGCGCAGCAGATCGGCGATGGCTTCGTGGGAATCAGCGTAGCGCTGGTTCGGAAACTTGGTCATTTGCGCGAGCATACCGTCGGTGCTGTTCCAACTGGCCAGGATCTCTTCGGCCAGGACTTTCTGGCGCTCGCCGATAGCCATCAGCAACGGGCAATAGCGGGCTTTCTGGGCTTCGTCGGCGACGTCGGGCTTGGCGTCGTAGAGGATGTATTCGTAGGCCGACAGGCCCTGCACCACCACGCTGGATTTCGCCAGGGCCGCGGCGTCGATCTGCGGCTGTGCACTGACCAGTTGCTCGACCTGGCGGCCGACCAGGTTCTTCTTGTCTGGCCAGAACTGCACCTGCCACGCCCGGTTGCCTTCGGCCAGCGGGCCGATCAGCAGCGGTTGCAACTCGGCCCAGGCTTTTTGCGCGTGCAGGAAGTCGGCGCGGGCGGTGTCCAGGCTTTCCTTGCCTTGGCAGTAGGCCAGGGCGCTGACGGCCAGTTGACGGTCGGCCTCAACCCAGCGGCTATAGGTTGGCAGGATCACTTGTTTGGCGATGGCTGCCGAGGTCACTGCTTGCGGGTCTTGGGGCGAGCAAGCGCCCAAGGCCAGGGCGGCGAGGCTGGTGAACAACAACTTGGGACGAAACATGTCGAGCTCCCTTCTGTAAGTGGGGCAAAGCTTATAAAGAATTCAGGAACGCCAGCAACGCGGCACGCTGCTCGGCATTGAACGACAACACATGTTGCTGCGCCGCTTGAGCTTCACCGCCATGCCACAGCACGGCTTCAAGCAGGTTGCGGGCGCGGCCGTCATGCAGGAACTGGGTGTGGCCACTCACGGTTTGCGTCAGGCCGATACCCCACAGCGGCGGGGTGCGCCAGTCGCGGCCGGTGGCTTTGAATTCGCTACGGTTGTCGGCCAGGCCTTCGCCCATATCGTGCAGCAGCAGGTCGCTGTAAGGGCGGATCAACTGGTTGGCCAGTTCAGGTTCGGCGGCATCGGCGGCGGTGGTGAAGCTGGGCTTGTGACAGCCCTGGCAACCGGCCTGGTAGAACAGGTTCTTGCCGGCCAGCACTTGCGGCGTATCAACGTCCCGACGTGCGGGCACCGCGAGGTTGCGGGTGTAGAACAGCACCAGGCGCAGGATGTTATCGCTGACTTCCGGTTCACCCTGCGGGCCATTGCCGTTGGGCGCCTGCTTGCAGGCCACTTGGGCGTCGGTGCAGTCATCAAAGGGTCTCAGGGACGTGGTGAGGCCCATATCACCAGAAAACGCGTGAACGTTTTGTTGATTGAGGTTGGGCTGCCCGGCTTTCCAGCCAAAACGCCCGAGGACAGTTTTGGCCTGAGCGTCATCCCAGACCCAATTGGCGCGGCCCAGGATGGCCTCTTTGTCGGCGGTCTTGGGGTCGGTGTTGCGCAGGATATCGGCATCGCTGATCGCTTCGAGCAGGCCCAGGCCGATCATCGGCGGGGCGATACGCGCCGAGAAGCGTGTGTCGGGGTGCATCGGGCCGTAGCCGAGTTGGGTGATCTGCAGGTCGGGCTTGCGTAATTCAACGAGCGTGCCGTCCTTGAACCTGACGTTGACCGGTGTGTAGTCGACCCGCACCTTGCCTTCCGGCGCAACGCCAGGCACCGCCATGTCCTGGAGTTGCCCGCCGTAGACCGGCTCGGGTACCACGCCGATCTGTTCGATGAGCTTGGCGTAGGCTGGCTGCTCTGTAATAGAGGGATGGATGGACAGGCGCACCAGCATCGATACGGCATTGGGCGCGTCGGGCAGTGGCGGGTGGCCACGGCCATCCTTGATATGGCAGTTCTGGCAGGCGTTGGTATTGAACAGCGGGCCCAGGCCATCGCGCGCCGTGGTGGTGGACGGCGCAATCACCCACGGGTTGCGAAAGAAACTGTTGCCGACGCTGAAGTCCAGGCGCCGCGTCGGCGCCAGGTTGGCCGAGGGTAAGGAAAAGGCGTTCTGGTCGCGCTTGTTTACCGTCGCCGCGCCACCGGCCCGCGATTCACCCGGCTCTGCTTTCGTGAAGCGAGGGGCGTCATCGCAAGCAGTCAGGCTTAAAGCCATCAACGCTGCAGGCAGGTACAAAAGCGCACGGAACATCGAGATTCCTGGACGAGGGCAGAAAATTAAGGCGCAAAGTCTAACAGGGCAGGGCAGATTGAATAAGAGCAATTATCGTTTGGTGGCATCCCGATTCTTTCCCGCTAGAATGGCTGCACATTTTTTTATGGAGGTGGCCAATGCAGGCTCTCGACGCTTTGCTCAACCGTGTTTCCGTGCCCCGTTTGCTCGACCCGGCACCGACCCAGGAGCAGCGCGACCTGCTGTTCGCCGCCGCCATGCGCGCGCCCGATCACGGTCAACTGCGCCCGTGGCGTTTCCTCACCGTGGAAGGCGCAGCCCGTGAACAGATGGGCACGCTGTTGGCCGAAGCCGCTCGTCTGCAAGACGCCGACGCACCGCAAGCCGCCATCGACAAGGCCCAGAACGGCCCGCTGCGTGCGCCGCTGGTGGTGGTGGTGATTGCACGTGTGCAAGAGCATTTCAAAGTGCCCAAGTCCGAGCAGTTGCTGGCCGCCGCCTGTGCGGCCCACGGCATTCTGCTGGCGGCGTATGCCCAGGGTATTGGTGCGGTGTGGCGTACCGGCGAATTGTCCTACTCAGCCCATGTCGCTAAAGGCCTGGGGTTGGCGGCGAATGAAGAAGTGATTGGCTTTCTCTACCTGGGCACGCCGCAGAACCCACCGCGTACGGCGCCGAAGGAAGACCTGACGCCGTTCGTCCAGGCCTGGCCCGGCCGGTAATTCACCACTGCCCTGCTCTATATGTAGGAGCGAGCTTGCTCGCGAAGAACTCAAAGGCGCCGCGTTTATTCAGGAAGCACGCGTTATCGTTGACGTTTTTCGCGAGCAAGCTCGCTCCTACAGGGGGCAATGTTTCAGAACCGAGTCAGACCCTGAACTGATCCATCAACTTCATCTGCTGGCTGGCCAGCGCATTGAGCTGGCTGCTGATCGCCGCCGACTCGGTGGCCTGACCCGTGAGGGTTTCGGTCACGGTGCGAATCGCCGAGACGTTGCGGTTGACCTCTTCGGCCACCGCGCTCTGCTGTTCGGCCGCGCTGGCGATTTGCAGGTTCATGTCGCTGATCACGGTGACCGCGTCGCTGATCTTGCCCAGGGCTTGCACGGCTTGATGGATCTGCCCGGCATTGCTCTGCGCCTGGTGCTGACTGGAGTGCATGGTCGCCACTACGCCACGGGTGCCGCTCTGGATACGCTCGATCACCAGGCGGATTTCTTCCACCGAGTCCTGGGTGCGTTTGGCCAGGTTGCGCACCTCGTCGGCCACCACCGCAAAACCACGTCCGCTTTCCCCGGCGCGTGCCGCTTCAATCGCCGCATTCAACGCCAGCAGGTTGGTCTGTTCGGCAATGCTGCGGATCACCTCCAGCACTGAACCGATTTGCTCGCTGTTGACCGCCAGGGCTTCGACTTCGCCCACGGCTTTGCTGACTTCGTCGGCCAGGGTGGTGATATCGCGGGTGCTCTGCTCGATGATCGACATGCCTTCGCGGGCCGACTGGTCGGCACCGCGTGCCGCGCTGGCGGCATTGGAGGCGCTGTTGGCCACGTCGTGGGCGGTGGCGCTCATTTCGTTCGACGCGGTGGCGACCTGGTCGATTTCACGGAACTGCACCTGCATGCCTTCGCTGGTCTGGCGCGCAATGGCGGACGACTGATCGGCCGTCCCACGAGCTTCGGTGATGCTTTGCTTGATCTGCGCAATGGTCGGCTGCAGTTTGTCGAGGAAGCGGTTGAACCAGTTCACCAGCTCGCCCAGTTCGTCTTTCTTGGCATAGGCCAGGCGTTGGGTGAGGTCGCCGTCACCGCTGGCGATGTCCTTGAGCATGGCGGCCACGCTATTGATAGGGCGGGTCACGCCAGTAGCGGTCAGCCAGATCAACAGCAAGCCCAGCAGGCCAGCGGCGGCGGCCACCAGCAGGGCTTTGAGCGTGCCCGTTGCCTGGGCCTCGTCGAGTACGGCTTGCAGTTTTTCGTTGTCGGCCAGCATCACCGCTTTGGGCAGCTTGATCACCACGCCCCAGGATTTGGCACCGGCAATCGGCTTGAGCGGGTACACGGCACGAATGGTGTCGTCCTGTTCACGGATAACAGGCCGGTCATTGGCCAGTAGTTGCACGATCTCTTTGCCTTCGGCGCCGATGCTGTCGATCAGGTTCTTGCCGACTTTGGCTGGTTCACCGCTGTAGGCGGCGATCAGGCCGGTGCTGGACAGAATCTCCAGGTGGGCGGCACCGTTGAACAGGTCTTTCTGCGCAGCATCGGTGGTCGCTTGCAGGGCGGTGAGGGCGATGTCCACGCCGACGACACCGATGACTTTGCCGTCGACGATCAGCGGCAGGGAAATGGTGGTCATCAGTACCGGTTTGCCGGCCACCGTGTCTTCGTACGGGTCCAGCAGGCACGTACTGCGCGTGTCTCGTGGGCAGGTGTACCAGATGTTGTAGGGCGTGCCGCTGAGGTTGAGGGTGGTCTTGGTCAGGTCATCTTCGACCATGATGGTGTTCTGGCCTTCGCCGCCAGCACGACTCCAGTAGCTGGAAAACCGGCCTTTTTCATTGGAGACGCGTGCCTTGTCGTCGATGAATTCGCTGTCCTTGCCATCCAGCCCGTTGGGTTCGAACGATAACCAGATGCCCAGCACCTTGGTGTTGCGCTCGAACGCGGTTTTGACGCTGCGGTTGAGCTCTTCACGCAGGGCCCCGGCTTCAAGGGAACGCTGGATGCCCAACTGACGCAGGTCTTTGATCTGGTCGGCCAGGGCTGTGACCACCAGCAGGTTTTCGCCGAAGGTCTGCTGCAAGTGGCCGGCCTGTTCGGCCGCTTTGGATTGCAGCAACTGCTCCACGCTGGCGGTGAGCATTCGTGAGCTTGAATCACTGACCAGCCGATCGTTCTGGTTGGTGTTGTAGATATTGATGCCGACCACCAGTGCAATCACACCCAGCAGACACAGGCCGGACAGCAACACGATTTTCAAGCGGATGGAGAGGGTGTCGAACATAGGTTCACTCACGAATGGACTTGTTGGAATGCACGCAGAAGAGCCAAGTCCATTCGGCGCCGTACCTGAAACATCGGCGTCACAAATCAATTCATGAGCAATAGGCGATGAGCGGTAGGAAAATGCCTACACCGGCCGTTATACGGGGCGTGCGAGCTGCTCGGGGCGGGACCAGATCCACAGGTTGCCCAGGCTCATTCCGGCAATTGCCAGGTACACCGGCCAGCCGTGATCGAGCATCACCAGCATCAGCACGGCGCACAGCAACATGCTCACGGTGGCGCTGACCTTGGCGCGGCGGGCGATGATCTTGCCATTGCGCCAGTTGGACAGGATCGGCCCGAACAGGCGGTGGTTTTCCAGCCAGGCGCTGAGGCGCGGCGAGCTTTTGGTGGCGGCCCAGGCGGCGAGCAAGATGAATTCGGTGGTGGGCAACCCCGGTATCACAATCGCCACCAAGCCGATCCCCAGGCTGACGTAGGCCAGCAGGCCAAAGAGGACTTGGGCGATTTTGGAGGAGGATTGGGGTTTGCCGGTCATGCTGCAGTTTTCTGGTGGGAAGGTTTACACATTATCAGCCATGAAATGCACCCAAGTGTGGGAGCTGGCTTGCCTGCGATTGCGGTGTATCAGGTTAAACATCTGGCGCTGACCCACCGCCATCGCAGGCAAGCCAGCTCCCACATTGAACCGCTGTCTACCAGAACACTTACGCCAGTTCTGGTGCGCTAGCGTACGCCTGTTCCAGCAACACGGTGAAGCGCACAAACGCATCAATCGCACCTTTTTCCACGGCAGCTTCTTCTTCGGCACTGAATGCCAGGCCGTCGAGGGTGCGGGTGAAGCTTTTCCAGCCCTCGGCGCGACCACCGGCCGGCTCGCCCAGGTGGCGGGCACCGAAGGTTTCGCTCAGGCCCAGGCCCACGGCGCGCTTGATCAGGAACGCAGCGCCCAGCTTGGAGCCTTCGGAGACGAACAGCCAGCCCAAAGCTTCGGCTTTGCTGGGGTTGTTCACCGCGCCGGCAACCGGGGCCGGGGTTTCGGTGTCCAGGTCTGCCAGGTCGAGCTTGGCGGCTTCGGCGCGGCAGCGGGCGGCCAGGTCAGGGATGATCTGGTTCAGTTCGGCATCGTTGTACAAGGCCACCAGTTCCGATTGGAACAGGTACTGGGCCACTACGAAGCGGGCGAAGTTGGCTTGGGTTTCGAACGGCGCGTGAGCCTTCACCAATGCGTCGAGCTTGGTGTGCGGCTCGTTGGTGATCTGGTTCAGGCGTTGGGAGCGCAGGCTTGGACGTTCTGCGGTGGAAGAAGTGGTCATGAAAAAAATCCTTGAGAAGAGAAGCGCCTGGGCGCCCTGAAGAGAGCTGTTATCAACTAGACGAACAAGAAGACGCGGCACAGTAAAAAATCCTCACCTCGCCGCGGATGCAATGGCGGCGAGGTGAGGCGGAAGGGTCAGATGTCCCAGATCACGTTGATCGCAAAGTTGCGACCGGGCTGGGTCAGGCGGTCGAGGTTGGCCGGGCCGGTCACACCGGCTTCGCCGACGCTGTCGTAGCTGCGCACGTCATCCCAGTTCCAGTACTTCTTGTCGGTGAGGTTGTAGAGGCCACCGTTGACGGTCACGTCTTTGCTCACCTTGTAATAAGCGGTCAGGTCGAGGATGCCGAAGCCCGGGGTCTTGAACGGGCCGTCGGTGCCGCCGTCGGGCGCGTGGAAGGTGGTGCTGTCGACGCGGTCCTGTTTTTTCACCAAGGTCCAGCTCACCAGGCCACCGTAGTTGTCCTGGTCGTAGCCCAGGCCAAACACGCCCTTGAGCGGGTTGACGCTGTTCAACGGCTCGCCATTGTCGTCGTTGCGACCGTAGGTGTAGGCAACCGAGCCTTGGGTATACAGGCCCTTCGGCGCGCCGAAGGTATCCAGGTTCAGGCGGCCCTTGGCTTCCACGCCCTTGACGGTGGCGCGCTTGATGTTGACCGCCTTGAATTGCTCCACGGTGCCGCCGACCACGGCGTTGTCTTCGTCGATAAAGTCACGGTACTTGTTGTAGTACACCGCAATATCGAAGGAGCCTTCGTCGAATTTGCCGCGAATCCCGGTTTCGATGCCTTTGCTGGTTTCTGGCTTGAGGTCGGGGTTGGGTTCGACGGTGTAGCCCAGGTTGAGGTTTTCGAAGCGACCGTACAGCGCTTTGGCAGACGGCGTACGGAAGCCCTCGGCGTATTGACCGAACCAGGTGTAGTTGTCGGTCAGGGCATAGGTGAGGCCGAACTTGGGTGTTACGCGGTTCCAGGTCTTGTCTTTGCCATCGACGGCATAGGCGCCGGTCGGGTTGACGGTGTTGAGGAATTCCTGGGTCAGCTTGGGCTTGAGCCGGGTGTAGTCATAACGCACGGCGGGCAGGAAGGTCCATTTGTCCCAGGTGATCTGGTCCTGGGCGAACAGCGAGTAGGTGTTGATGGTTGGGTCGGGGAAGTCGCTGGCCTTCTTCACGCTGTCGCTCGCTTGCGGGCTTGGCGCGCCGATGGCGGTGCAGCCGGCGCCGATGGCCAGGCACGAGGCCGAGCCTTCGCGTGAACCGGTGACTTTCTGCTGCTTGAGGGTGGTGCCGTAGGTCACCTGGTGGTCGGTTTCGCCGAGGCTGAAGGCCTTGTCCAGTTGCGCGTCGAAGACCCACTGCTTCTCTTCGTAAAGGGTGTCGCGGGTACGCAGGACGCGACGGCCGGTCTGGTAGATTTCGGCGGTGGTCTGGTCGGTCTTGGCGATCTGGTAGTTGAGGCTGGTCTTGATGCGGTCGGCAATCGGCGACTCCAGGGCAAAGGTGTTTTCCAGGCCGAAGCGCTCGCGGGTAATGGTGTCGTTACCGCGACGATCGCGGTACAGGTTCATGCCCCGGCCACCGATGAACGGACCGCCCACTGCGTTTTTCAGATTGACGTCGCGGTCATCCTTGAACTTCTCGTAGGTCAGGCCCAGGCGGTTGTCATCGCCATAGTTCCAGCCCAGCTTGGCCAGCACGTTGGTGGTGCGCGCATCTTCCGGGTTGGCGCCGGTACGGGCCAGGCCGGTGGCGTTGTTGCCATCGTAGGATTCCGTTTCGTGGCCATTGCGCTGGCTCAGGTGCAGCAAACCGTCGAAGTCTTGCACACGCCCGGCGAAGGTGCCGGAGGTCAGCCAGCTCTCGTCGGCGGAGCTGTAGCCGGTCTTCAGGCGGGCACCGACGTCCTGGCCTGGCTTGATGATGTCATCCGGGTCGAGGGTGAAATAACTCACCGCGCCGCCGATGGCGCTGCTGCCGTACAGGGCCGAGGCCGGGCCGCGCAAGATCTCCACGCGCTTGACGATTTCCGGGTCGACGTAATTGCGGCGGGTCTTGGCGTAAGGGCCGTTGAAGAAATTGTCCGGCACTTCGACGCCATCCACCTGGGTGAGGACGCGGTCGCCGTCGATGCCACGAATGTTGTAGCCCGCGTTACCCGAGCGCGTACCGGCGCCGCCGACGGAGACGCCGGGTTCGTAGCGCACCAGTTCACGGATGTTGTTGACGTTCTGGCGGTCCAGTTCTGCGCGGTCGTGCACGCTGACGGTGCTCGGTACGCTGTTCACATCCTGTTCATTGCGAGTGGCGCTGATGGTCACCTGTTGCAGGGCGAGGGCGCTGCCGGCGCTACGTTTTTCCAGCACGATGTTGTTGGTGCCCAGTTTGCGATAGCTCAGGTTGGTCCCCACCAACAGCCGGTCCAGGGCTTTTTCCGCTGGCAGCGGGCCGCGCACGCCAGGGGACGATACGCCCTGGCCCAGTTCGGCCGGCAGGCCCACTTGCCAGCCGGTCACTGCGGTGAAAGCGTTGAGTGCCGACACCAATGGCTGCTGTTCGATGCTGAACGTGTAATTGGCGTGGCTGCGAGCGGCAGGTTCCGCGGCGGTGGCGCTCATGACGGGCGCACCAGCCAGCAGGATCGCGGCGGTCAGCAAGGACAAAACGGGCGAAGCAGACCGGCGGTTGAAACGAGAGGACATCGAGAGCGCTCCGGGAATACGAATCTTATAGTTGCGAACCGAACCAAATAGGAATCAGTTGCATTGGCTATAACGAGACGTATCGCCGGTTAACATCGAGTAAAAATAATTCTCATTTAGTTCAGGATCACCAGCGCCGGGTACTCCGACAGCTTGGCCGAGGTGATGTGGGCCAGGGAGCGCACCACGTCCAGGGGCTGGTCGAGGCGGTAGTTGCCGGTGACGGCGACGCTGGCCAACTGCTCGTTGTTGTTGACGATCCAGCCGGGGTAATAGCGGCGCAGCTCAGCCAGCACTTCGCTCAGCGGGCAGTTTTCGAATACCAGCCGGCCCTGCACCCAGGCCAGGTCCTTGCTGGGATCGAGCTTGGCCGGTTGGCCGAAACCCTTGGGGCCGATGCGGATGCTTTCACCGGCGCTCAGGCGCACACGGGCATCGTCGAACGTGTTGCTCAGGTCGACATCGCCGCGCTGCACCTGGACCTGGGCTTCGCCATTGAGGTAGCGCACGGCAAAGGCGGTGTCACGCACGCTGGCGCGCACCGGGCCGGCGTCTATTTCCAGGGGCAGGCCACGGGTGGGCGCTATTTCAAAGAACGCTTCGCCCTGGTACAGGCGGGCAATGCGCTGGTGGTGGTTGATGGTGCTGGAAAATGCCGAGTTGGTGTTCAACAGTACCTTGGAGCCATCGTCCAGTTGCAGGCGCTGGCGCTCGCCGACCACCGTCAGATGGTCGGCCTGCAAACGCACCGGCAGGTTGCTGAAACTGAACAGGCCGAGCAGTAACACGGCGGCGGTGGCCAGGGGTTTCCAGTGCGGTCTGATCCGGCGCCAGCCGCTGGGCTTGCGCGGTGCGGCGAGGGCCACGGCGGCGCTGTGTACCGGCGCGTCACCCCAGGCGGCCTGGGCCTTGCTGAAGGCGTGGACATGCGCCGGGTCCTGGGCCAGCCAGGCGTCGAACGCGGCCTGCTGCCCAGGTTGCGGGCACTGCAAGGCGATCAGCCAATCGAGGGCTTGGTCCATGGCCGCGTCTTGCAACACCTCATGAGCCAACGCATGGGGGCGCAGTTTATTCGGGTCCGTCACGGTGTTCCTCGGGTCTTCGCCACGTTCTATTCATTTTTCCTACAGCTTGGATCGACACCTCTGTCGGGTGAAGCTTAAGGCTGATCCAGCCGTTCGGCCACACCCACACAGATAGCCATGATCAATTTGAGTTCCTTTTGCACCGTGCTCAAGGACACACCCAACTGATCGGCAATTTCCTGATAGCTGCAACCGTGCAGACGGCTGAGGATGAAAATCCGCTGCTGGCGGGCGCTCAACTGGCCGAGGCTGACACTCAGCTGCTCCAGTAGCTGCTCGGCCTGGGTAGCTTCCTCCGGCGTGCTGGCCGGCGCGGCGACGCTTTGTAGGACATCCAGCGGGACATCCTCCTGCAGGGTACGCGCCTGAATCCTGCGCGAACGCAAGTGATCCAGCGCCAGGTTGCGCGCCGTCTGGTAGACAAAGGGTTCAAGGTGGTCGATTGGCCGCTCGCTGAGGGCCCGAGTCACGCGCAGGTAGGTTTCCTGCAACAGGTCCTCGGCAGTGCTGTGGTTATGCACCATGCGTTGCAGAGTTCGTAGCAGGATCACCCGTTGGGTGAGGAAGACGTGGTTGAAGCGAGATTGGCTCACAGTGATACCAGACCGATTTGCAGTGAATGATAATGCTTATCATCAACTGAAATGGCAAGTGGCACTTTGAGATGCCTTGGAGATTGTGCCGCTCGTTCCCATGCTCTGCGTGGGAACACATCCTGTGACGCTCCGCGTCACAACTTTAAGAGCAGGACGCGGAGCGTCCAGGGTGGCATTCCCACGCAGAGCGTGGGAACGATCTGGTCGATCTTGTGGAGTTACTCGGCGTTACACAACGCCAGGCAGTTATCCAGCATACGGTTGGAGAAGCCCCACTCGTTGTCATACCACGCGAGCACTTTGAGCAATTTGCCACTGACCTTGGTGTGATTGGCATCGAAGATCGACGACAGCGGGTTATGGTTGAAGTCGCTGGAAACCAGCGGCAGGGTGTTGTAGCCGAGGATCTTCGAATGCTGGCTGGCGTGTTTGAGCAGGGCGTTGACTTCATCGGCCGTCGCTTCTTTCTTCAACTGCACGGTGAGGTCTACCAGCGACACGTTGATCACCGGCACACGCACCGCCATGCCGGTCAGCTTGCCTGCCAGTTCCGGCAGCACCAGGCCCACCGCTTCAGCGGCGCCGGTCTTGCTCGGGATCATGTTCTGGGTGGCCGAGCGCGCGCGGTACGGGTCGGTGTGGTACACGTCGGTAAGGTTCTGGTCGTTGGTGTAGGCGTGAATGGTGGTCATCAGGCCGCTTTCGATACCCAGCTCGCGGTGCAGCACCTGGGCCACCGGCGCCAGGCAGTTGGTGGTGCACGATGCGTTGGAAATGATCTGGTGGGATTGACGCAAGATGTCATGGTTTACGCCATAAACCACAGTGGCATCCGCGCCTTTGGCCGGGGCCGAAATGATCACCTTGCGCGCGCCAGCGCTAATATGCGCGGCAGCCTTGTCACGGTCGGTGAACAGGCCGGTGCATTCGAACACCACGTCAATCTTGTGCGCAGCCCACGGCAGGTCGGCGGGGTTGCGAATGGCACTCACGGCAATCCGGTCACCATTGACGGTCAGGCTTTCCTGATCGTGGGCAACCTCTGCGTCGAAAGTGCCGTGTACGGTGTCGTACTTGAGCAGGTGGGCATTGATCGAACTGTCGCCCAAATCGTTGATGGCGACGATCTGCAGATCCTGGCGATAGCCTTGGGTATACAGTGCGCGCAGGACATTACGGCCGATACGGCCAAAACCATTGATTGCGATTCGAAGAGTCATCGGAAAGTGCCTGTCGTCGATTTGTTGTAAGAATTACAAGATTATTCGCATAAAAATAGAAAACAAGCCTTTTTAGTGGCAATATTTTGTTCAATCTACAACGAGTGACCTGAATCAACTGGTCCGATGATCCAAACGACCCCCTGCCATCCCATGAGCCGTGGGCGTTTGATCAGCATAGACACTCAGGTCGCCACATCCGTTAGCCTGGAGTTCTATACATGCATCCCCGCGTTCTTGAGGTCACCGAACGGCTTATCGCCCGCAGCCGCGCCACCCGCGAGGCTTACCTTGCGCTCATTCGCGGCGCAGCCAGCGACGGTCCGATGCGCGGCAAGCTGCAATGCGCCAACTTCGCCCACGGCGTGGCCGGTTGCGGCACCGAAGACAAAAACAGCCTGCGCATGATGAATGCCGCCAACGTGGCAATTGTTTCTTCTTATAACGACATGCTCTCGGCGCATCAGCCCTACGAGCATTTCCCCGAACAAATCAAAAAGGCGCTGCGCGAAGTTGGCTCGGTCGGCCAGTTCGCTGGCGGCACCCCCGCCATGTGCGACGGCGTGACCCAGGGCGAGCCGGGCATGGAGCTGAGCCTGCTCAGCCGCGAAGTCATTGCCATGTCCACGGCGGTAGCGCTGTCCCACAACATGTTCGACGCCGCGCTGATGCTGGGCATCTGCGACAAGATTGTTCCTGGCCTGATGATGGGCGCGCTGCGCTACGGCCACCTGCCGATGATTTTCGTGCCAGGCGGGCCGATGCCCTCGGGTATCTCCAACAAGCAGAAGGCCGATGTGCGCCAGCGCTATGCCGAAGGCAAGGCCAGCCGCGAAGAACTGCTGGAATCGGAGATGAAGTCCTACCACAGCCCCGGCACCTGCACTTTCTACGGCACCGCCAACACCAACCAGTTGCTGATGGAAGTCATGGGCCTGCACTTGCCCGGCGCTTCGTTCGTCAACCCGTACACGCCCCTGCGGGATGCGTTGACCCGTGAAGCTGCGCATCAGGTCACGCGTTTGACCAAGGCCAATGGCAATTTCACGCCGATTGGCGAGATTGTCGACGAGAAGTCCATCGTCAACTCCATCGTTGCGCTCAACGCCACTGGCGGCTCCACCAACCACACCCTGCACATGCCGGCCATTGCCATGTCGGCAGGCATCATCCTGACCTGGCAGGACATGGCCGACCTCTCCGAGGTGGTGCCGACCCTGTCCCACGTGTATCCAAATGGCAAGGCTGACATCAACCACTTCCAGGCGGCGGGCGGTATGTCGTTCCTGATCCGCGAACTGCTGGAAGCCGGCCTGCTTCACGAAGACGTCAACACCGTGGCCGGCAAGGGCCTGAGCCGCTATATCCAGGAACCTTTCCTGGTGGATGGCGAACTGGTCTGGCGCGACGGCCCGATCGAAAGCCTCGACGAAACCATCCTGCGCCCGGTGGCCCGTGCGTTCTCGCCGGAAGGCGGCTTGCGCGTGATGGAAGGCAACCTAGGCCGTGGCGTGATGAAGGTTTCGGCGGTAGCGCCGGAGCATCAGGTTGTCGAAGCGCCCGCGGTGGTGTTCCAGGACCAGCAGGACTTGGCCGATGCCTTCAAGGCTGGCCTGTTGGAAAAAGACTTTGTCGCGGTGATGCGCTTCCAGGGGCCGCGCTCCAACGGCATGCCGGAACTGCACAAGATGACCCCGTTCCTGGGCGTGTTGCAGGACCGTGGTTTCAAAGTGGCGTTGGTAACAGACGGGCGCATGTCCGGCGCGTCGGGTAAGATCCCTGCCGCGATCCACGTCAACCCCGAAGCCCAGAGCGGCGGGCCGCTGGCGCGGGTCCAGGATGGCGATATCATCCGCGTCGATGGCGTTACCGGCACCCTGGAGCTTAAGGTGGACGCCGAAGTATTTGCAGCGCGCACGCCTGCCACGGGCCTGTTGGGCAATAACGTGGGGGCCGGCCGCGAGCTGTTTGCATTCATGCGCTTGGCCGCAAGCTCCGCAGAGCAGGGCGCCAGCGCCTTTACCTCTGCCTTGGAGACGCTTAAGTGAAGCTTGCGCTGGTCGGTGACATCGGGGGGACTAACGCCCGTTTTGCGTTATGGCGGGATCAGGAACTGCATTCGATCCGCGTGCATGCCACGGCGGATCACGGCAGCCCTGAAGAGGCGATCAAGGTCTATCTCAAAGAGGAAGGCCTGGAAATCGGGGACATCGGTGCGGTGTGCCTGTCGGTGGCCGGGCCGGTGAGCGGCGATGAATTCAAGTTCACCAACAACCACTGGCGCCTGAGCAAAACCGCGTTTTGCCAGGCCCTGCAGGTGGATGAACTGTTGCTGGTCAACGACTTCTCGGCCATGGCCCTGGGCATGACCCGGCTCAAGCCCGACGAATTCCGCGTGGTCTGCGAAGGCACGCCGGAGCCCTTGCGCCCGGCCGTGGTGATCGGCCCGGGTACGGGTCTTGGTGTCGGCACCTTGCTGGACCTCGGCGCAGGCCGTTGGGCAGCATTGCCGGGGGAGGGTGGGCATGTCGACCTGCCCCTGAGCAGCCCACGGGAAACCCAGCTGTGGCAACACATCTACAGCGAGATCGGGCATGTCAGCGCCGAAACCGCGTTGAGCGGTGGCGGCCTGCCACGGCTGTACCGGGCGATTTGTGCGGTGGATGGGCACGAGCCGGTGCTCGACACCCCCGAAGCCATCACGGCGGCGGGCCTGGCCGGCGATCCGGTGGCCATGGAAGTATTGGACCAGTTCAGCATCTGGCTGGGCCGAGTGGCGGGCAATAACGTCTTGACCACCGGTGGGCGCGGTGGCGTGTACATCGTGGGTGGGGTGATACCGAGGTTTGCCGACTTCTTTATCAACAGTGGCTTTGCCCAGAGTTTTCGCGACAAAGGCTGCATGAGCGACTACTTCAAAGGTATTCCGGTGTGGCTGGTGACAGCGCCGTATTCCGGGTTGACTGGGGCTGGTGTGGCGCTTGAGCAAGCTTTTGCATAGGTCATAATGGCGCCATCGCAGGCAAGCCAGCTCCCACAGTCTGGAATGCATTCCAAGTGTGGGAGCTGGCTTGCCTGCGATGACGGCCTAAAGCGCACCCGATGATTTAAGCCAGGCCATAACAACAAGGAGGCCCCCGTGAGCGTAATCAGTAAATCCATTCTCCTCGTCGACGACGACCAGGAAATCCGCGAATTGCTGCAAACCTACCTCAGTCGCGCCGGCTTCCAGGTCCGTGGCGTGTCCGACGGTGCGGGGTTCCGCCAGGCAATGAACGAGGCGCCGTGCGACCTGGTTATCCTCGATGTCATGTTGCCAGACGAAGACGGCTTCAGCCTGTGCCGCTGGATTCGCCAGCACCCGCGCCAGGCGCAGGTGCCGATCATCATGCTCACCGCCAGTTCCGACGAAGCCGACCGCGTGATCGGCCTGGAGCTGGGTGCCGATGACTATATCGGCAAGCCGTTCAGCCCCCGCGAGTTGCAGGCGCGTATCAAGGCACTGCTGCGCCGCTGCCAATTCGGCCAGGAGCGCAGCAGCGGCGGTGATGTGTGGGTGTTCGATGAATGGCGCCTGGATATGATCAGCCACCGCTTGTTTCATGTGGATGGTGAAGAGGTGATCCTCTCCGGTGCCGACTTCGCCTTGCTCAAGTTGTTTCTCGACCACCCGCAACAGATCCTCGACCGCGACACCATCGGCAACGCCACCCGTGGCCGCGACCTCATGCCCTTGGACCGTATCGTCGACATGGCCGTCAGCCGCTTGCGCCAGCGCCTGCGCGACACCGAGAAACCTCCGCGGCTGATCCGCACCGTGCGCGGCAGCGGCTATCAACTGGCAGCCAGCGTGGTTGCCGGCAATGCCCACTGAAGCGCTGAACGAACGCCGTCACCGCTTCCCGGTACCCCGCTCGCTGCTGGGGCGCATGTTACTGCTGACCTTACTGGCGGTGCTGTTCGCCCAGGCGCTGTCCAGCGTGATCTGGGTGTCGCAATTGCGCGCCACCCAGCTGGAGGGCCTGGTCACCAGCGCCCGCAGCTTGGCGCATTCAATGACCGCCAGCGTGAGTTACTTCCGGTCGCTGCCGGTGGCCTATCGCCCGTTGGTGTTGGACCAATTGCGCAGCATGGGCGGCACGCGTTTTGTGGTGACCCTCAACGATCGCCCGCTAGACATGCAGATACTGCCTGAAACCCCGCGCAAGCAGGCGGTGCTGGTGGCAGTGGATGAAGTGCTGCGCCAGACCCTGGGTGCCGACGTGCATATCTCGGTGGAGTTCGTCAGCGCCGAAGACCTGCGCATCTTCAATGCCGGCCTGAAGCTCGACGAACTGCCACGCTCCTGGGCCCATTACGCGTTGACCCTGGAGCCGGTGAACCCGCCGGTGCTGGTCACCCAGATCCAACTGGCACCCGGTGAATGGCTGTACATCGCCTCGCTATTGCCCGAGCCCTACACCAGCCTGGAAGAGCAAGGCCTGCCGTCCCAGCAGGTGTGGTTCATCGTGCTCACCAGCGGTTTTCTGCTGCTGTTCATCGGCCTGCTGGTGCACTGGCAAAGCCGACCGCTCAAGCGCCTGGCGCGAGCGGCGCGGGACATGTCCCTGGGCGCCGATGTGGAGCCGGTGGCTGAAGGCGGCGGCAGTGAAGTGGTGGAAGTGGGCCGTGCATTCAATGCCATGCGTGAACGCATCAGCCGTTACCTGACCGAGCGCAGCCAGTTGTTCAGCGCGATTTCCCATGACCTGCGCACGCCCATCACCCGCCTGCGCCTGCGTGTGGAATTGCTGGAAGACGAGAACCTGCAAAACAAATTCGGCCGTGACCTGGATGAGCTGGAATTGCTGGTCAAGGGCGCGCTGCAATGCGTGAAAGACACCGACATCCACGAAAACATCCAGCCGGTGGATCTCAACCACGTCCTCGAATGCCTGGTGGAGCCGTACCTGGCACCCCATGGCAATGGCCGAGTGACCCTTGATGGCGCGGCCCTGTCAGCCTACCCAGGCAAGCCGCTGGCGCTGAAGCGCTGCATCGGCAACCTGATCGACAACGCGCTCAAGTACGGTCAGAACGCGCATTTGCATATCGAGGACGATGGCGTGCAGTTCATCCTGCATGTGGATGACGAGGGCCCCGGTGTGCCGCAGCAGCGACTGGAGCAGGTGTTTGAGCCGCACTTCCGCCTGGCCGGCCAGCAGCAGGGTTACGGATTGGGGTTGGGGATTGCGCGCAATATTGCCCACAGCCATGGGGGCGAAGTGAGTTTGCAGAACCTGCGTGAAGGCGGCCTGCGCGTTACCCTGCAACTACCAAGAACCTTGGACTAACAAACACCTGAGATCAAATGTGGGAGCTGGCTTGCCTGCGATAGCGGTGGTTCAGTTGACTCATTAGTGACTGACACACCGCCATCGCAGGCAAGCCAGCTCCCACATGTTGCTCTGCGTACATCAGATGCTTTGGCGCAACCGGGCCAGGTCGCGCAGCGGCGGCGCACCAAACAACCGGCTGTACTCCCGGCTGAACTGGGACGGGCTTTCATACCCCACCCGATAGCCCGCCGCCGAGGCCTCCAGCCCTTCGGCAATCATCAGCCGCCGGGCTTCCTGCAAGCGCAGTTGCTTCTGGTATTGTAGCGGGCTCATGGCCGTGATCGCTTTGAAGCGATGGTGCAGGGTCGAGACGCTCAGGTTCACTTCTTTGGCCAGGTCGTCAATACGCAGCGGCTGTTCGTAGTTACCGTTCAACCAGGTGATCGCCTGGCTCACCCGATGGCTCTGGCTGTTAGCCACAGCGATTTCATACAGGCGATAACCCTGCGGGCCACGCAGCAAGCGGTAGAGAATTTCACGGTTGATCAAGGGCGCGAGCATCGCGATGTCTTTAGGGGTGTCCAGCAAGCGGGTCAGGCGCAGCACCGCGTCGAGCAGTGCGTGATCGATGCGGTCGACGTACATGCCTCGCGAGGTCGGGCGCGAGGGCACGCCCATCGGCCCGGCCTCTGCGATCAGCGCTGTGAGCTGCGCCGGGTCGATATTGATACGCACCGAGAGGTTCGGGTCCTCGGCGGTGGCGTCGATAATGCGGCCGGCTACCGGCATCGCCACCGAGAACACCAAGTAGTTGAGCGGGTCGTAGGCAAAGATCTCGTCGGCCAGGCGCACTTCCTTACTGCCACTGGCGAGGATGCACAGCGCGGGTTCCACCAGCACCGGCATGAAATCCCGCGGCGCGTTGTGGCGGTTCAGGTACAGCGAGGTGATCGCCGTGCCGTAGGAGCCGTCCTCCCAGGTATGGCGGTGCACGATACTGGCCAGCTCGGCGCGTTGTTTCTCCATCTCGGCATCGAGGGGAATGAACTTGGATTCGGGCGACGGCATGGGGCGTCCTCTACACGCTGCTTTGATGGGCTCAGCTTAGCGGCGGCTTTTCAAAAAGTGTTACGTCGATTCTGCAGCATCCTTGCCTGATCCTGCGAGATAGCGTGGATCAGGCAAGTGCGCAGCCTGTCATCACCCTGAAACATGAGGCCTGGGCCTGGAATAAATCCTGGGGCAGAACGTCCTCCCTACGCTTCTCGCAGGATTGTGCAATAAGCCTGCAGGAATTGACTAACCGTGCCCACCCCCGCGCCGTTATCTTTGATCCTGTGGCAACACGCCCTCATTGTGCTTGCCGAGCATCACTTCTCAACGGGAGAGTCGAACATGTCCACCCCCATTCCCGCGAGCCATATGGCCTTTATCCGCGCCCGTAGCGGGTGCAGCACCGAACTCGGTGCACGCTTGAGCAGTTTGATCGAACCAGGTCGCCAGGCCCAGGGTTGCCTGCAATTCTCGTTGCAGCACTCCCAGGTCGATCCCGATGTCTGGCTGGTGTCCGGGTTCTGGAGCAGCGAGCAGGCCATGAGCGCCTACTTCAACTCTCCGGCCCTGATGATCTTCACCGAGCTTCTGAACGACATGGTCGTGCGCAGCATGGACTTCCAGACCTTCACCGACGCATCGGCGGCACAGGCCTACGGCGAGTACCTGCAACTGGCCGGTTAACGGTTAGAATGGCCGACTTTCCATTGGCCAGGACCTGCAACATGGCACGTAAACAATTTGCCCACCACGAAGCCGTTTCCGCCGTAGTACCGGGCGAAGGTGGCTACAGCGCCGCCGTCGCCGTCAAGGCACTGGATGGCATGGGCGCACCCAGGTTTCACAAGATCCTTGATGGGCAGACGTTCAAGACTGCGTCCGATGCCGATGATGCGGCGACGTTGCAACTCGAGCATCTGGTCGATGTGGATGCAGAAGGCCAACTGACCTGGGCGACTGCTGAACGCTGAGGCAGCACACCTAACCAATGTGGGAGCTGGCTTGCCTGCGATAGCGGTGTATCAGTCACTCTTGGGTTAACTGACCCACCGCTATCGCAGGCAAGCCAGCTCCCACAGTTTTGATTGCATTTCAGTCAGGGTTTGGTGGCGCCTGGTCTGTGCATTTTGAACAGGGCCTCAGGCCCCAGCTGGAAATAATCCGCCGGGCCACCCCCGCGCAAAATCGGCTCGGCGGCAGCAGTGTCGTAGATCCCATCCTTGAGCAACCATTTGGCGATGTGCACCGCAACCACCTCGCCCAGCACCAGCCAGCTTGGGACCAACTGTTGGTCGGCACGTTGCAGTTGGATGATCTGCGTCACCTTGCACTCGAACGACACCGGGCTCTCGCCCACCCGTGGTACGCCAACGATTTTCGAAGCCACCGGCGTCAGCCCGGAGAGTTCGAATTCATTCACCTCGGGCGATACGGCCGCGCAGCTTTGGTTCATCTGCTCGGCCAGCGGGCGGGTGGCCAGGTTCCAGACGAATTCTCCAGTCTGTTCGATATTGTTCAGGCTGTCTTTACGCCCGACACTGGAAAACCCAATGATCGGTGGAATGTAGTTGAACGCATTGAAGAAGCTGTAGGGCGCCAGGTTCAGGCGGCCTTCGCGATCGTGCGAGGAGATCCAGCCAATCGGGCGTGGGCCGACGATCGCATTGAACGGGTCATGGGGCAGGCCGTGGCCGTTGGCGGGTTCGTAATAGTGGATGTCGTCAGGCATGGCCGGGGTTCCTGCTACGCGGTTTGGGAGGCGGTCATAGTGCAATTCATGGCGGTGAATTTCCATCGTGCCCATGGATTTTTCATACATCTGCCACCTATTTTTCACAGTTTCCCCTTCAGTCTGCGCCCAAGGTCAATACCCCCTATAAGACTGAGCCTTGGAGCTATCCACTGCATGAACAAACTTCCTCAGATCACCCTGGCGTTCTGGGTCATGAAAATCTGCGCAACTACCTTGGGCGAAACTGCCGGGGACTTGCTGTCGATGACCTTGAATGTTGGCTACGCCATCAGCTCCATGATCCTCATCAGCGTGTTCCTGGTGACCCTGGTGACGCAACTCTGGTCGAAAACCTACAACCCGGTGCTGTACTGGATCGTGATTTTGTCTACCAGCACGGCGGGTACCACAATGTCCGACTTCATGGACCGCACGCTGGGGCTGGGCTACGCCACCGGGTCGATGATCCTGATCGTGATCCTGATGATCATCTTTGCATTGTGGCACCTCAGTGGTGACTCGCTGAACGTGAACAAGGTGCAGACCTTCCGAGGGGAGCTGTTTTACTGGATGGCGATCCTGTTCTCCAACACCTTGGGCACCGCATTGGGCGATTTCCTCGCGGACGATTCGGGGCTGGGCTTCGCCGGTGGCGCATTGTTGATCGGCTCAACCATCGCCGCGGTGGTGGTACTCAAGTACTTCACCCGCATCTCGTCGGTACTGTTGTTCTGGGTGGCGTTTGTACTGACACGGCCGTTTGGCGCGACCTTGGGAGATTTCCTGACCAAACCCCATGAAAAAGGCGGCTTGGATTTCGGCACCATCGGTTCATCCGCGGTATTGGCTGCGGTGCTGGTGGTGATGATTGCTGGCGCGTCGTATGCGCAGCGGCGCTATGGGCGCAATGAGGCCGCAGAGTTGTCCTAAGGCTAAATGAGGGAGCGGGCTTGCTGTGGCGAGGGAGCTTGCTCCCGTTCGACAGCGTAGCTGGAGCCAGCTTTTTGGGGGCGCTTCGCACCCCAGCGCAAGCAAGCTCGCTCGCCACAGCAAGCCCGCTCCCACATTTTTTAGTCGGTGGTGATGCGTGAGTGTTTACGCGTGTCTTTCATGGTCACGTACACCATCAACGACACGGCGATACACGCGGTCACGTACCAGTAGTAGCCAGTTTCCATACCGATGCTCTTGAACCACAGCGCGATGTATTCAGCGGTACCGCCGAAGATCGACACGGTCAGGGCATACGGCAGGCCCACGCCCAGTGCGCGGATTTCGGTCGGGAACAGCTCGGCCTTCACCACGGCGTTGATAGAGGTGTAGCCGCTGACGATGATCAGCGCCGCCATGATCAGGAAGAACGCGCCCCACCAGCTCTGGATGGTGTGCAGGGTAGTAAGGATCGGCACGGTGAACAGGGTGCCAAGCACGCCGAAGGCGATCAGGATCGGGCGGCGGCCGATTTTATCCGACAACCCGCCGATGATCGGTTGCAGGCACATGAACAGGAACAGCGTCGCCGCCGAGATGGTGGTGGAGTCGGAGATGCTCATGCCGACCGTGTTCACCAGGTATTTCTGCATGTAGGTGGTGTAGGTGTAGAACGCCAGGGTGCCGCCCATGGTCAGGCCGACCACGGTCATCAGCTCCTTGGGATGGCGCATCAAGGTGCGCATTGCGCTTTCCTTGGCTTTTTCTTTCTTGGTGAACGACTCGGTTTCTTCCATGCCGCGACGCAGGTACAGCGCGACCACTGCGCACAGGGCGCCGATGGCGAACGGGATACGCCAGCCCCAGGCATACAACTGCTCGGTGGTGAGCACCTGTTGCAGCACAATCAGCACCGCCAGCGCGATGAGCTGGCCGGAGATCAGGGTCACGTATTGGAAGCTGGAGTAGAAACCGCGGCGTTCCTTGGTGGCCATCTCACTCAGGTAAGTGGCAGAGGTACCGTATTCGCCGCCGACCGACAGGCCCTGCAGCAGGCGGGCAAACACCAGCAGGATCGGCGCACCGATACCAATGATTTCATAGCCGGGGCTCAGGGCAATCAGCAGCGAGCCGAAGCACATCAGGTACACCGAGGCCATCAAGGCTTTTTTACGCCCCACTTTGTCGGCGTACAGGCCCATCAGCCAGCCACCGATCGGGCGCATCAGGAAGCCTACGGCGAAGATCGCGGCGGTGTTGAGCAGTTGGGCAGTGGTGTCGCCTTTGGGGAAGAAGGCTTTGGCGAAGTACAGCGAGAAGGCGGCGTAGACGTACCAGTCGTACCATTCGACCATGTTGCCGACCGATCCGCTGAAGATCGACTTGATGCGGCTGGAGGTGGTGCGCTCCTGCGCTTTGACGGCCGTCGATCCCAGAGGCACGGTGTTGGAGTTATCCATTGAAGGATCCTTCATCTAGTTGTTTTTATGGAGCGGCGCGTGCGCAGCCTGTTGGGGCTATAGCAGGAGCTGTGCCAGGTAGAGGAAGGCCCGGAATAGAAGGGTTGCGGGATTTTATTGAGCGGAAATTCGCTGATGGTTTTGGGGTGGTGAGCGGAAATCCGCTTATGGCTGCAGTAGTCGTTCCCGCGCTCTGCGTGGAAACGCCTGTTGTGACGCTCCGCGTCGCGCCTTTAAAAAGCGACGCAGAGCGGCCTAGGCTGCGTTCCCACTCGGAGCGTGGGAACGATCAGTGTGGGAGCGGGCTTGCCCGCGATGGCGATCCATAGGTCGCTACACAAACATTTCCCTTACCAACCTATGCCGCTGCATCTTCTCATTGAAGGTGCGACGCGGCAGTTGCAACTCGGCCAGCACCGCCTTGATATCGCCCTTGTGACGCGTCAACGCGGCCTTCAGGCAGTGTGCCTCGAACGCCTCCTGCTGCGCCGCCAACGACTGCCCGGCTTCGATCCCTTGCGGTTCCGGCTCGTCCAGCCCCAACACCTGGCGCTCGGCGACGTTGGCCAGTTCGCGCACATTGCCCGGCCAGTCATGGCTGAGCAGGCGCCCCAACTGTGGGCCACTCAAAGGCTCGACCTGGCGGCCCAGACGCTCGGCGGCGCTTTGCGCAAAATGCTCGTACAACAGCGGAATATCTTCGCGACGTTCACGCAATGGCGCCAGGCGCAGTTGCGCGACGTTGAGCCGATAGGCCAGGTCTTCGCGAAAGCGCCCGGCACGGGCTTCTTCCAGCAGGTCGGGCTTGGTGGCAGCGATGATGCGCAGGTCCACTTGGATACTCTGGTTGGAGCCCAGCCGCTCCAGCTTCTGCTCTTGCAATACGCGCAGCAATTTCACTTGCTGGGCCAGGGGCATGCTTTCGATTTCATCCAGGAACAAGGTGCCGCCGTGGGCATATTCCAGTTTGCCGATGCGTTTGCCGTGGGCGCCGGTGAAGGCGCCGCTTTCATGTCCGAACAGTTCGGCTTCGAACAACTGCTCGGGGATTGCCGCGCAATTGAGGGCCACAAACGGCTTCTTGGCGCGTGGGCCGAAGTCGTGCAGGCAGCGGGCAACCAACTCCTTGCCGCTGCCGGTCTCACCGCGAATCAGCACATTGACCGGCAAACTCGCCAGGTCCAGCACTTGGCGGCGCAAGCTTTGAAGGCCCTTGGACACACCCAGCAGGCTGGACTCCAACTGCGCGCGATGATCGGCCTGTTGATGCAGGCGGCGGTTTTCCAGGATCAGGCCACGCTTGTCCAACGCCCGGCGCAGGCTGTTGAGCAAGGCGTCGGGGCTGAAGGGTTTTTCCAGGAAGTCGTAGGCGCCGTCGCGCATGGCTTCGACGGCCATTGGCACGTCGCCATGGCCGGTGAGCAAAATCACCGGCAAATCGGCATCGCGGCGCTGCACCTCGGCCAACAGTTCAAGGCCGCTGAGCCCCGGCATGCGCACGTCGCTCAGAATCACCCCGGCAAAGTCCTTGGGCAGTTGCGCCAGGCACTCTTCGGCGCGGCTGAACAACTGCACGTCAAACCCCGACAGGCTCAGCCATTGCTCGACGGCCGTGCGAATACTGGCTTCGTCATCGACCACAATCACCGCGTTCAACATAGGTCCGGCGTCTCCAGGGCGATAGGCAGGGTCAAGGTGAAAGTCGCGCCATCGCCACGGTTAGCGGCACCCAGGCGTCCGCCCAGTTCATGCACGATAGCGTAGGACACCGCGAGTCCCAAACCGAGCCCGTCGCCCACTGGTTTGGTGGTGAAAAACGGGTCGAACACGCTGCTCAAATGTTCTTCGGCAATCCCGCCGCCGCTGTCGCAGACGCTCAACTGCCACAGCTGCTGATCGGCGTGCAGGCGGATTTCCAGGCGCTTGCGCGGTTTGTCGGCCATGGCGTCGAGGGCGTTGCGCAACAGGTTGATCAGCACCTGTTCCAGGCGGATCGCGTCGCCACGTACCCAGGCCGGGCGGGTGAGGTCCAGCACCACACCGATGGCTTCGTCACGCAGGCGCGCGTCCAGCAGGTGCAAGGATTGGTCGACCACCGTTGCCAGGTCCAGCTTTTCGCGCAGGCCGCTGGGGCTCTTGCGCGCGAACGTCTTGAGGTGGCCGGTGAGCGCCGCCATGCGCGTGAGCATGTCATCCAATGGCGTGAGAGCCCTGTAGGCATCGTCCACGCGACCATGGTCGAGTAACAGCCGCAGCGTCGCCAGTTGCATGCGCTGGGCGGTCAGCGGCTGGTTGATTTCATGGGCGAGGGCGGCCGACATCTGTCCCAATGCCGCCAGCTTGGCCGACTGCACCAGGCCATCCTGGGCGGTGCGCAGCGCCTGGGTGCGTTCTTCGACCAATTGCTCCAGTTCTTCACGGCTGCGCTGGCGCAAGCGGGCCAGGCGCCAGCGCTGGCTGAGGAACAGCCCCAGGAACACCAATGCCAGCCACGAACCCGCAGCGGCAAGGCCCGCGTTACGTTGGTCTTCAAAGGCAAACTGGGGTTTGCGCAACAGGTGCAGGGTCCAGCCTTCGCGCTTGAGCGGCAGCGACTCCCAGATGTAATTGGCGTTGCCGTCGGGGCCGTTGACGCGGATCAAGTGGCTGTTTTCGTCAAAGCGTTGCAGGGGCTGGGTGTCCAGCGGCTGCAGTTGCTTCTTGTCGTATTGGCGGGTGGTTTTGAGTTCAGCCAGATCATTTTCGGACAACGGCCGCAGGTTGCGATAACGCCAGCCCGGCTGGTTGGCGATAAACACGATGCCCCGCGCATCGCTGACCAACAGCAGGTCATTGCCCTGGGCCCATTCGCGCTCCAGTTCCGGAAACTCCAGCTTGACCACCATGGCACCGAGGAACTGCTCGTGCTCATCCACGACCGCGCTGGAAAGAAAGTAGCCCGGAATACCCGTGGTCACGCCCACTGCATAAAAGCGTCCGGTGCCCTGGCTCAAGGTCTGGCTGAAATACGGCCTGAACGCGTAGTTGTGGCCGACATAACTGCTGGGCAGGTTCCAGTTGCTGGCGGCCACGGCCAGGCCGGTGCGGTCCATCAGTTCCAGAGTCGAAGACTGCGCAGCGCCGTTGATGCGCTCCAGCTTGCGGTTGAGCCGGTCTTGCGTGGCGGCGTCCAGCGGGCCCTTCAAGGCGCTGATCATCTCCGAATCCAGCGCCAGTACGGCGGGCAGGGCACGGTAGCGTTCGATCAGGGTGTGCAGCGAGTTGGCATACAGCGCGAGCTGCTGATTGGCACGGGCGGCGTCGTCCACCAGGGCCTGGCGTTCGGCATGGCGCGTGGCCAAGGCGGCAGCCAGCACCGCACCGGCGATGATCAACAGAGAATAGAAGGTCAGGCGCAGGGGGCGAGGGATCACGATCATACGATGATGAACAGGCACGGTAAGGGGCGAGCACCATAGCATGGGCAGCTCATATCTTGTGACCAAGGAGCTTGTGTGGGAGCTAGCCCCCTTGCTCCCGGCAGAAAAAAAGGCGACTGGGCCATGGGGCCGCAGTCGCCTTTATTCTTTTGGATGAGGTGCTTACTGCACTTCTACCGCCAGGCTGTCACTGATCTTTTTCTGCCAGATGGCAGGACCGGTGATGTGGACGGACTCACCTTTGCTGTCCACTGCAACGGTGACCGGCATGTCTTTCACGTCGAACTCGTAGATGGCTTCCATACCCAGTTCGGCGAAGGCAACCACGCGCGACTTCTTGATGGCCTGGGCCACCAGGTAAGCGGCGCCGCCCACGGCCATCAGGTACACGGCCTTGTGGTCCTTGATCGCTTCGATGGCGGTCGGGCCGCGCTCGGACTTGCCGATCATGCCCAACAGGCCGGTTTGCTCGAGGATCTGACGGGTGAACTTGTCCATCCGCGTCGCGGTGGTCGGGCCCGCCGGGCCAACCACTTCTTCGCGCACCGGATCAACCGGGCCGACGTAGTAGATAAAGCGGCCCTTGAGGTCCACCGGCAAGGTTTCGCCCTTGTTCAGCATCTCGACCATGCGCTTGTGCGCCGCGTCGCGACCGGTAAGCATCTTGCCGTTGAGCAGTACGGTTTCGCCCGGCTTCCAGCTCTGCACTTCTTCCGGAGTCAGGGTGTCGAGGTTGACGCGACGGGCCGATGGGCCGGCTTCCCAGACGATTTCCGGGTAGGCGTCCAACGATGGCGCTTCCAGCGACGCCGGGCCCGAGCCGTCCAGCACGAAGTGCGCGTGACGGGTGGCGGCGCAGTTGGGGATCATGCACACCGGCAGGGACGCGGCGTGGGTCGGGTAGTCCATGATCTTCACGTCGAGCACGGTGGTCAGGCCACCCAGGCCCTGGGCGCCGATGCCCAGTTGGTTGACCTTCTCGAACAACTCCAGGCGCATTTCTTCGATACGGTTCTGCGGGCCGCGCTTTTTCAGCTCGTGGATGTCGATGGACTCCATCAACACTTCCTTGGCCATTACCGCGGCTTTCTCGGCGGTACCGCCGATGCCGATGCCGAGCATGCCCGGTGGGCACCAGCCGGCGCCCATGGTCGGAACAGTCTTGAGCACCCAGTCGACGATCGAGTCGGACGGGTTGAGCATGGCCATTTTCGACTTGTTCTCGGAGCCGCCACCCTTGGCCGCCACGTCCACTTCCACGGTGTTGCCCGGGACGATGGAGTAGTGGATGACCGCGGGGGTGTTGTCCTTGGTGTTCTTGCGGGCGCCTGCCGGGTCGGCGAGGATCGAGGCGCGCAGGACGTTTTCTGGCAGGTTGTAGGCGCGACGCACGCCTTCGTTGATCATGTCGTCCAGGCCCATGGTGGCGCCGTCCCAACGCACGTCCATACCCACGCGCACGAACACCGTGACGATACCGGTGTCCTGGCAGATTGGGCGATGGCCGGTGGCGCACATGCGCGAGTTGATCAGAATCTGGGCGATGGAGTCACGGGCTGCCGGCGATTCTTCGCGCAGGTAGGCTTCGTGCATGGCCTGGATGAAGTCAACGGGGTGGTAATAGGAAATGAATTGCAGGGCGTCGGCAACGCTCTGAATCAGGTCGTCTTGCTTGATCACGGTCATGAGTCGCGCTCCTCTATAAGGGAACATTCAATAAAGATGGCGCCAGTGTTGCATCGGTCGGCTGAAGCCATCTTTCCAAGGCACGCCAGAATGGTGCAGGCGCGACGCTAAAAAGGCGCGGCAGTATAACCCGGCACGGTGGCCGATACACCCGACTATGGTCAAACTGTCGCAGGCATGATTCCCTGTGCGGCGCTCCTTATGATTGAGTCTTTATATGCCTGAACTGTATGTCGGCGAACGCCACTGGTCTGTATCCCTCGGCAGCAACCTGCTGGATGCCTTGAATCAGGCCGGTGTGGCCGTGCCCTTCAGTTGCCGGGCCGGCAGTTGCCATGCGTGCCTGGTGCGTTGCGAGGGTGAGGTTGACGACCAGCAGCCCGAAGCCCTGAGCCCGACGCAGCGCCAGCAAGGTTGGCGCCTGGCGTGCCAGTGCCGGGTCAGTGCGGACCTGAAGGTCGAAGCGTTTGACCCTCAGCGCGATGGCCTGCCCGCCCAGGTGGTGGGCGCCGATTGGCTGAGTTCGACGGTACTGCGCCTGCGCCTGCAACCGGAACGTGCCCTGCGGTACAACGCCGGGCAGCATCTGGTGCTGTGGGCGGGGCAGGTGGCGCGCACCTATTCTCTGGCGGGCTTGCCCCAGGAAGAGCCGTACCTGGAGTTTCATATCGACTGCCGTCAACCCGGTGCATTCAGCGATGCGGCGCGACAGTTGAAGGTCGGTGATCCTTTGCGCCTGGGTGAACTGCGGGGCGGAGCACTGCACTATGACCCTGACTGGCAATCGCGGCCGTTGTGGCTGCTGGCTTCCGGTACTGGCCTGGGGCCCTTGTGGGGGGTGTTGCGCGAGGCGCTGCGCCAGGATCACCAGGGCGACATTCGCGTGATTCACCTGGCCCATGAGGCCGAAGGTCATTATCTGGCTGAACCCCTGGCAGCCCTTGCCGCCCGGCATGGGAACCTGACCGTGGAGCTATGGACCGCGGCGCAGTTGCAGCCGGCATTGGCGCAACTGCGGCTGGTTTCCCGGCATACCCTGGCCTTGCTTTGCGGGCACCCTGCCAGCGTCGAGGCCTTTTCCAAGCGCTTGTTCCTGGCGGGACTGCCGCGTAATCAATTGCTGGCGGATGTGTTTCTATCCCGCCCTTTCACTTTATGAAAAGTCTGCTCAAGTCGGTATCTGAGTTTATCGCCGGGTGCTGATGACGCCATCGCAGGCAAGCCAGCTCCCACAGTAGACCGAGTTGTCTGACTATTGTGGGAACTGGCTTGCCTGCACTGAAATGCAAAAAGCCCCGCCATTCACAGGGCGGGGCTTTTGTTTTTCAGCCTGTCACTCAGACCTGCGGGTCGCCCACATGCAGGATCTTCATTCCATTGGTGCCACCGGTGGTGTGGTAGCTGTCGCCCTTGGTCAGGATGACCCAGTCGCCTTTCTCCACGACGCCGCGTTTAACCAGCTCGTCGATCGCCTTCTGGCTGACTTCGTTCGGTGCCAGCGACGCCGGGTCGAACGGGATGGTGTACACGCCACGGAACATGGCCGCGCGGGCCTGGGCTTCGCGGTGTGGGGTGAACGCGTAGATAGGCACCGAGGAGCGGATGCGCGACATGATCAACGGCGTGTAGCCACTTTCGGTCAAGGCGATGATGGCCTTGACACCCGGGAAGTGGTTGGCGGTGTACATGGCAGCCAGGGCGATGCTCTGGTCGCAGCTTTCGAAGACTTTGCCGATGCGATGGCTGGAGGTCTTGCTGGTCGGGTGCTTTTCGGCACCGACGCAGATACGCGCCATGGCCTGTACGGCCTCCAGCGGGTAAGGGCCGGCGGCACTTTCAGCCGAGAGCATCACGGCGTCGGTGTAGTCGAGTACGGCGTTGGCCACGTCGGACACTTCGGCACGGGTCGGCATCGGGTTCTGGATCATCGACTCCATCATCTGGGTCGCAACGATCACCGCTTTGTTGTGACGGCGTGCGTGCAGGATGATCTTCTTCTGGATACCGATCAGCTCGGCGTCACCGATTTCAACGCCCAGGTCGCCACGGGCAACCATCACGGCATCGGAGGCCTTGATCAGGCCGTCGAGGGTTTCATCATCGGCCACGGCTTCAGCACGTTCGATCTTCGCTACCAGCCAGGCGGTACCGCCGGCTTCGTCGCGCAGCTTACGGGCGTATTCCATGTCGGCGGCGTCGCGCGGGAAGGACACGGCGAGGTAGTCCACTTCCATTTCGGCGGCGAGCTTGATGTCGGCCTTGTCTTTTTCAGTCAGGGCCGGCGCCGTCAGGCCACCACCGCGACGGTTGATGCCTTTGTGGTCGGACAGCGGGCCGCCGATGATCACGGTGCAGTTCAGTTCGGTCGGCGTGGCAGTGTCAACGCGCATCACCACACGGCCGTCGTCCAGCAGCAGTTCGTCACCGACGCCGCAGTCCTTGACCAAGTCCGGGTAGTCGATGCCCACCACGTCCTGGGTGCCTTCGGTCAGCGGGTGGCTGGTGGAGAAGGTGAACTTGTCACCGATCTTCAGCTCGATCCGCTTGTTGGTGAATTTGGCGATACGGATTTTCGGGCCTTGCAGGTCGCCCAAGAGTGCAACGAAGCGGCCATGCTTGGCGGCGAGGTCACGCACCAGCTTGGCGCGAGCCTTGTGCTCGTCCGGGGTGCCGTGGGAGAAGTTCAGACGGGCGACGTCCAAACCAGCCAGAATCAGCTGTTCGAGGACTTCCGGCGAGTTACTGGCCGGGCCAAGGGTGGCGACGATTTTGGTACGACGGACGGACATGCACGGACTCCTGAGTTCAAGCGCTGGGGAAGGCTACTATGCTCTTTCGTTGTAGTCATTGTTCGTTTGCACTACTTATCGACGATTGGCTTGTTTTGGCTGCGGTTGAATGGGCAAACGCCTTGAAGATTTTCGACCAGGGGTCGATACACTGCACAAGACAGGAGAACCCCATGCGAATTTTGCTCGTTGCTGCCCTGGCCGTCAGTGTTGTCGGCTGTACCCGCTGGTCGATGGACCACCATTTGAACAACGCTTACCGTGCCTATGGGGTCGGTGATTGCCAGCGTGTCACCCTGGAGTTGTCCCAGGTCGATCGCGAGAGCCGAACTCGCCGCTACGTGCAACCTGAGGTTTCGATGTTGCGCGGGCAGTGCCTGGAACGCCAGAAACTCTTTGTCGATGCCGCACAGACCTATCAGTTCATCATCGGCCACTACCCGTCGAGCGAGTACGCCTATCGAGCCCGTGCGCGGCTCGATACCTTGCAGCAACTGGGGCATCTGCCGGCTGCAGGCCTGGCAAAACCAAGGCCTGCGTCGTTGTAAGGGTATTTGTCGCTTCATGGCTGGCCTGTCGCCAGTCTTGCGCTATTCTTTGAATGTCTGTTTGTGCAGTACCCATTCGAACGGATGCAATGCCCGGATTCGGCAGCTGTTTGGTGACAAGCGGTAGCTGTTGTCACACCGAGATCCAGGGAGAGCGAGCGATTGCTTGTTCCGAATCACTGGCACGGCCAGATTTTTGGCTATTGAATGGCGACTTCACCATGTTTACCGAACGACGGATCGAGCGGCATCAACTGCCGTATTTTCTGCAGGTGTTCAATCGTATTACTGACAAGCCAATCGGCTATCTTGGAAATGTGTCTGAAAACGGTCTGATGCTGATCAGCTCGTTACCCATGATGACCGACGTGGATTTCGAGCTGCGCTTGAAAGTGCCGGTGGCGCAGGGCGAGTTCAAGGCAATTGACCTCACGGCAACCTGCTTGTGGAGCCATGAA
Organism: Pseudomonas sp. NFPP02; assembly: GCF_900119355.1. Lineage (NCBI taxonomy): Bacteria > Pseudomonadati > Pseudomonadota > Gammaproteobacteria > Pseudomonadales > Pseudomonadaceae > Pseudomonas > Pseudomonas sp. NFPP02. Next base: position 60,854 of record NZ_FPJI01000007.1, on the reverse strand, counting down.
GATGTCACCCCGCAGCATTACGACTCGGGGTTCAGCGTGCTTGAGGCGCCCGAAGAGTACCGGCACCTGATCAACGCGCTGTTGCAGTACTTCAGCTTTTATCCTTTGCAGGCCTCTGTCTGAATTATGCGTGGGGTCGTGGCCGTTTCCTGGCCATGCCCCTGCGCAGTCATCCTCAGAATACCCCGGCCTTTTTCCACTCCAGATAGCGCGTGACCAGCCCGGCACCCAGCGCCGATGGCAAGGTATCCAGCACCGACAGGCCATGAGCACTCAAGCGATCATGGCGTTGGTTGCGGGTGTTGAGGTAATCGATCGTGCCGCTGTAAGCCAGCGCTTCGGGCAGTGTCTGCACAGGCGCCTGGCGTAGTTGGTCGAGGACCTCTTCCCTCAGGCTGGCCACCAGTACCCGGTGATGCCTGCCGATACGCTGGACGGCAGCCATCAGCGCTTCATCCTCCTCATCCCGCAGGTTGGTGACGATGATCACCAGCGCCCGGCGTTTTTGACGTGCCAACAACTGGCTGGCGGCCGCCTGGTAGTCGGCGGTTTTTCGCGTGGTCTGCAGGTCATAGACCGCATTGAGCAACAGGTTCAATTGGCCACTGCCCTTGACCGGCTTCAGGTACCGCGGCTGGTCGCTGGCAAACGTGCACAGCCCTACGGCATCGCCCTGTCTCAAGGCAACGTAGCTCAGCAGCAGGCAGGCATTGAGCGCGTGGTCAAAATGGGACAGTTCATCATCCTGGCTGCGCATGTGCTGGCCGCAATCGAGCATGAACACGATTTGCTGGTCGCGTTCGTCCTGGTACTCCCGGGCAATGGGCGTTCGTTGGCGGGCGGTGGCTTTCCAGTCTATCTGGCGCAGGCTGTCACCTTCACGAAACTCGCGCAGTTGATGAAACTCCAGGCCTAATCCTCGCCGCTGATGTTGGCGCACGCCCAGTTGGCTGAGCCAGTTATCCACACCCCGCAACTGCGCACCGTATAAACGTGCGAAATCCGGGTAAACACGAGTGGCATCGTGAGTCTCGACCCAGCGTCGTGCCGACCACAGCCCCAATGGGCTGGGCAGCAGCAGTTCGCAGCGACTGAAATGGAAGTGCCCGCGCCGCAAGGGGCGTACGCGATAGCCCAGCTCAGCGCGTTCACCGGGGCGTAGTTGAATGGATTGAGGCAGGTTCTCCACATTCAGGCCGTCGGGCACATGATCGAACACCTGCACGGTCAGAGGTTGTGGGTAATCGTGCTCCAGGCACAGGCGTACTTCCTCCCAGCGCCCCAGCGCCAGGCTACCAGGCAATGTTCTGTACACGCGGGCCGAAGGGCGGCGACGCAAGCGTGCAGCATCCAGCATCGCCAGCAGCAGCAGGGCCAGCAGCAGGCCCCAGGCTACCGAATGCAAGGTGGCGGGCACTTTGAACTGCAACGCTGCCGAGGCGCCCAACAAGATGTTCAAACCGAGCAGAACGCCCAGCCAGGTCAGCAGCAGACGAGTCGGTTTCATGGCCGCGTCATTGCCTTGGTGCTGCAATCTGGTCGAGTAACTGCTGGAGCACCTGGTCGACTTCCAAGCCGTCGATGTCCAGTTCTGGTGCGATGCGTACCCGGTGACGCAGTACCGCCAGGGCGCAGCCCTTGATGTCATCGGGGGTGACGAATTCGCCACCGCGCAACAGCGCACGGGCACGTGCCCCGCGTACCAGGGCGATGGAGGCCCTGGGGCCGGCACCGATGGCCAGCCCCGGCCAACTGCGCGTGGCACGGGCCAGGCGCACGGCGTAGTCGAGCACCTGCTCATCGAGTGGCAGGTCACTGGCAATTTGCTGCATCGTTACTACGTCCGCGGCTTGCAGCACCGTACGCAACGGCTGTACCTCCAGCATGTCGGCCTTGGACGAGCGCGTCACTTCGCGGACCATATCCAGCTCTTGTAGAGCATCTGGGTAGTCCATTCGCACCTTGAGCATGAACCGGTCCAGCTCGGCCTCGGGCAGTGGGTAGGTGCCTTCCTGTTCGATGGGGTTCTGGGTCGCCAGCACCATGAAGGGCTGGCCGATGGGCAACGCCTCGCCCTCCAGGGTCACTTGACGTTCCTGCATGGCTTCCAGCAGCGCTGCCTGGGTCTTGGCGGGGGCACGGTTGATCTCATCGGCCAGCAACAGGTGGGTGAATATCGGCCCCTTGCGCAGTTTGAACTGTTCGGTCTGCAGGTCGTAAACGGCGTGGCCGGTGACATCGCTGGGCATCAGGTCCGGGGTGAACTGGATACGGGCGAAATCACCGCCAAAGCAGCGGGCCAGGGCTCGTACCAGCAAGGTCTTGCCCAGGCCTGGCACGCCTTCCAGCAATACGTGGCCGCCTGCGATCAGGGCGGTGAGCACGTCGTCAATCACAAGGTCCTGGCCAATCACGACCTTGCGCAATTCCACGCGCAGCGCCTGGGCCTGCTGGCTGGCGTGCTGAAGCTTTTCGGCGGTCAGGGTGGTGGCCAGTGGAGAGTCGCTCATAAGGCATTCCTGAGGGTTTGCAGGTGCGCCACCTGTCGGCTGAAGTCGGCGTTGGAGAGCCGCTTCAGCGCAACGGGCTCAAGCGCCTGGCTGATGATGTGAGGGGGTTGTCGCGTAAGGTGTTCCAGCACCTGCCGTTGCCTTGGCGCATCGAGGTGTTCGAACCCGGGATGACGTCGCCGGGCTGCGCGCAGAATGTCGTGTCGCAAGGCTTGCAACAACGTGCCCTGGCCGCTGCGGCGCAATAGGAAGTCCGCGCTGGCCTTCAAGTGTTCCTGCAACTGGCGACGCGCCTTGGGAGCCGGTGCCTGGATCGGGCCTTGGCGCATGCCTGCCTGCCACAGCCCCAGAGCAAGCAGCGCAACCAGGGCGACGAGGGCCTGGGGGAAATAACGGAGCAATAGAGTAAACAGATCGTCTGTGTCGCTGTTGAACAGCAGGGTGACGTCAGTGCCCTGGTTCAGGTACCACAGCAACCAGGCGTTATCATGTTTGCCGATATTGGCGGTTTTCCACAGGTCGCTGTCGGTGATCACCGTTACGTGGCCTTGCCCAAGGTCAAGTTGCATCAGGTGGCTGGACTTGGCGCTGTTGGCGGAAAACTGCGCCAGGTGCTTGGGGTCGGTGAGGTTGAAGTCGGTGTCAAAACTGAAGTACGCCGGGGCGGTTTCGTTGTCGACGTAGAGCTTTGTCAGATCCGGCTTGTTTTTTTTACGCGGTGGCACGGGTTCGTCGAAGGTGTCGCTCAAGGTTTGACGGATAGTGAGGCGATCAAGCAGCAGGTCACCGCTTGTGCCGGCGTCTTCATCCCATAATGCCTCGGCGACCAGTAGCAGGTGGCCACCGGCTTTTGCCCAGCCCAGTAGTTGTTCGACCTGGCGCGGGGTCATGTTGCTGCGCTCCCCCAGCAGCAACAGGCTATGGCCTTTGGCAGGCAGGTCGGCGAGTCGTTCAAGGCCATTGGCGTGCGCCACAACCACGCCTTGCTGGCGTAGAAAGTGCTCGGCGGCCAGGTAAGGGTTGGCGCGTGCCTCTGGCGACGGGCCCCGGTCAACCACTTCGTCGTAGGGAATTGCTTTGTGCCAGGCATATAAGCCGCCCGCACCCAGCAGGCACGCCAACAACAGCGCTGTCCACAATAGCGCGCGATTCATTGGCTCGCTCCTTCACTGAAAAGAGCACGCCAGTCGCTGCACAGTTTTTGTTGGGCTGAAGAGGGCGGCAGACGGTGACCATAGGCCAGGTTTTGCCAGTGGCGCGTCAGTTCGTCGCTGAACGCCAGTAATTGCGGTTGTTGCAAACGATGAACGCGCTCCAGCACCTGCCCCTCGGTATCGGCGCTTGTCAGTGGCAGGTCGAACTCATGCAGCAGCCGGCTGAGCAACCCGCGATACAGCAGGCCAAGGGCCTCCCGTGGCTGAGTAGGCCATAGCTGTTCGGCGGTACTGGCGATGTCTTCGGGCAATGTCTCGGCGCCCAGCTCCAAGCCGAACAACTGAGCGGGAACGGGCGAGGGGGCGGTAGTGCGAGTGGGTCCAAGGCGGCTGACGAACGTGCGCAACCATTCACGGTAACGCCAGAACACCAGGGCCAGGCCGCCAATCACAAGGCTCCAGAGCAGTATTTCCAAGGTTTTGGCGACGTATTTGAAGGTGTCGCTGTTAAGGTTGTCGAGCAGTGCCTGGAGCCAGCCGGGTAATTTGCCGTCGCCCTTGGCCTTGTTTTCAACCGGCGCTTTTTCTTCGCCAAACCGATAGCGTGTGACGGTTTCCGGGTTCTTGAAAGGTGGCTTTTCCAGCAATGCCTGGATGGATTGGCTGGCGGTCTGGGTACTAAGTGGCTTATGGGCTGTGGTTTCATCTGCCATGGTCGGTGGGCTGATTTGTAGCAGTGCCAGACCAACGACCAGCAACAGCAGCGGTGCAACGTTGTTCAGGCGCTGGCGCAGGCGACGGAATACCAGTTCCAGGTCCCAGGCCTCCAGCACCGTGCGGCGGTTGAGGTACAGGCTGAAGCCACAGGCGACGTAGATGGGTTCCCAGAACACCAGGACCAGGGCATAGAAAGCATTGCTCAGGTGCTCAAGCCAAAGCACGTCCGAGCCTGATGCCAATACCAGTCGTTGCCAGTCCCAGTCCAGTTCAACCTGTTGCGGGATGAAGAGATAGAACAGGGCCATGCCGCCAAACCACAGACCGATTTCCAGGTGTACGCCGATCGTCGTCAGCCAGCGTGCGGCGCCAGCGTTACGTTGCAGCAACACCCCAAGGCGTCGTTGACGTGCGTCACCGTCCAGGCCTTCCAGTTGGCTGACGGGCAGGGTGACGCTGCGACTCATGCTCAGCCGCCGCCAGGTCAGGCTGGCGAACAGTTGCCCTTTGAGCAACTGCGGCCAATGGCGAACGGCCTGTTTGAGGCTGGGGGGCTCAGCAAACAGGGCCTGGGAAAGAATGTACAGCGGCAAGCGGTCGAAGGCCGGCTTGAGCCACCAGAACAGGAACATGACCAGAGACGGGTAACTCCAGAGCAGCACCGTCAACAGGCTGAATATCGGAAGGCTCACCAGCGCCCAACTGCTCATCAGCAAGAAACGGTGTTCCCGCGCCATCAGCACACCCAAGTCCATGGCTTCCCAGGAAGTGCGCGGGCGAATGACTACGCTGGCGTCAGTCAGGCGCATGGCGACTCCGCCCGGCCAGGGTCAGGTAAGCGGCCACCAGCAGCCAGAGGGCGGCGCCTACCGCGTACTTGAACCAGGGCTCAATGCGAGTGGTTGAGGACCAGTAGGCTTCGATAAAGGCGGCGATCAACAGGAACACCATGACACCACAGAGCATCCTTACGCTTTTGCGCGCGGCCAGGCGCAGGGCTTCGCTGCGCGCCAAGCGCCCGGGGGCGACCAGTGACCAGCCCAGTTGCAAGCCTGCGGCACCGGCCAGTGTGATGGCGCTCAACTCGAATGCGCCGTGACCAATGACAAACGACCAGAAGGTCTGGCCATAGCCAATGTCGGTAAGGTGCCCGGAGACCGCACCTATGACCAAACCGTTGAAAATCAGGAAGAACACACTGCCCAGGCCAAACAACAGGCCGGCGGCAAAGGTCTGGAAGGCGATGCCGATGTTGTGCATCACGTAATAGCCAAACATCATCCAGTCTTCGCTGGCGGCACGCTCGGCAGCGCGGCCCAGGCGGTTGGCATCGGGGTTGTACATGCCCTGCATCTCGGCCACCTGCTGGGGGCTGATGATGCTGTAGACCAGGTCGGGGAACAGGTACACCAGCAGGGCGATCCCCGCCAGGCTGCCAAAGAACAGCAGGCCGGCGATCAGCACGAAGCGCCATTGTTCGCGTACCAGGCGTGGGAAGTCGGCGAGAAGAAACGCCAGTATGTTTGCCGTCAGTTGGCTGCGATGACGATACAGTTGTTGATGGCCGCGCAATGCCAGCTGTTGCAACGGATCGACCAGGTAACTGCTGTAGCCGCGTTGCTGAGCCAGGGCCAGATGTTGGCACAGGCGTCGATATTGATGCGGGAAGTCGGCGACATCGGCGGCCTTGGCTTTACCTTGCTCCAGTTGCTTCAACTGCTCGGCGAAGGTTTGCCATTGATGCTGGTGGCGGCTTTCAAAAAGGCTTTGCTTCATGTCGGCCCCAACAAGCCACGCGCTACACCGTTGAGTTGCTCCACGGCACGCGGTGCAGGCACCTGCAGGGGCCCTGCGAGGATGGCGGCCAGTTCATGCACCCGTTCGGCCGAGAGTTCCGCCTGGCGTTCGGCGAAACCGAGGATGGCCCGCTGTTCGCTCAGCTCCAGTGCGAAGGGTAGGCGCAGGGCGGGTGCTTGAGGGATGCTCGGGCGTACCAGCGGCAGATCGCGGTAGACCACCAGCGTGCCTGCCGCCAGGTCGCCGAGCCGCTTGAAGTGCGGATGCTGCAGGCAACTGATCGCGCCGAGGAAATAACCGAAGGGCAGCATGTCGACAAAACGCAGCAGGTTGCGGATCAATGATGCCGACCAGCCAATGGGCGTGCCGTCATCCTGCACCACGCGCAGGCCCATGACCTGCTTGCCCGGCGAGCAGCCCTGGTTGAGCACTTCGAACAACACCATGTACCACCAGCTCACCACGAACAGCAGCAGCGAACCCAGCCCGATCCCCACATTGCCGAGCAGCGCCAGCGGCACTAGCAGGATCCCCATGATGATCCCTCGCGCGCCCAGGTCGAATGCAAAGGCCAATGCCCGAGAGGGCAGGCCAGCAGGACGCAGGGGCAGGTCGATGCCCTCCGGCGTTTCTATCTGATAGTGGGTATCCAAAGGCGTTGATGGCATTGCGATCCTTGGCAGTGCGAGGCGACTTGCGAGACACGGATGCTAGCAGTGTCGACGGTGGAAGCAACCATTCGAGGGTTTTCTGGATATTTATACAGTCAGGTATCGCTGGCTCCCAACGCCTTGCAGCGCCTAGACTTTGTCGATCTTCAGCACAGGAATAGCCCGTGACCTCGATTTTCTGGTACGACTATGAAACCACTGGCATCAACCCGCGCAATGATCGCCCGCTCCAGGTAGCCGGGATCCGCACCGACCTTGAGCTCAATGAGATCGGTGCGCCGATCAATCTTTATTGCCAGCCCAGCGACGATATCCTGCCTCACCCGGCAGCGTGCGCGATCACGGGCATCACGCCGGGTGTCCTCGCCGAGAAGGGCCTTGCCGAAGCCGATTTCATGACTCGGGTGCACGCCGAACTGGCCGCGCCAGGTACCTGCGGCGCCGGCTACAACACCCTGCGATTCGACGATGAAATGACGCGCTACAGTCTGTACCGCAATTTTTTCGACCCGTATGCGCGCGAGTGGCAGGGCGGCAACAGTCGCTGGGACTTGATCGATGTGATGCGCACCGCCTACGCCCTGCGGCCGGAGGGCATCAACTGGCCCGAGCAGGATGGGCGTGTGACCCTCAAGCTCGAACGCTTGACCGAGGCCAACGGCATCGACCATGGCCAGGCCCATGATGCGTTGTCGGATGTGCGTGCAACCATCGCCCTGGCGCGGTTGGTCCGGGAGAAACAACCGAAGTTGTATGAATGGTTGTTTCAATTGCGCAGCAAGCAGCGGGTCATGGATCAGGTGCGGTTGCTGCAACCGATGGTGCATATCTCGGGGCGTTTTTCCGCCGAGCGCCATTATCTGGGCGTGGTCTTGCCCCTGGCGTGGCACCCGCGCAATCGCAATGCCTTGATCGTCTGTGACCTGGGGCTCGATCCACAAGGGCTGTTGGACCTGGATGCGACGACGCTGCGTCAGCGTCTTTACACGCGCCGCGATGAGCTAGCCGAAGGTGAACTGCCGGTTCCGCTCAAGTTGCTGCATATCAACCGCTGCCCGGTGGTTGCGCCGTTGAAGGTGCTGCGCCCTCAAGACCTCGAGCGCCTTCAATTGGATAAGGAAGCTTGCCTCGCGCGGGCGCTGCGGCTAACTGACGCACATGAAGTTTGGCGGGACAAGTTAGCGGCCATTTATGCCGAGGAAGACTTTGCGTCAAACTCGGACCCGGAGCAGCAGCTCTACGAGGGTTTTATTGGTGACCGTGACCGCCGTTTATGTGAGCAAGTTCGCATGGCAGAGCCCGCGCAATTAGCCCGTCAGCAGTGGCCGTTCGATGATCATCGTTTGCCGGAATTATTATTTCGCTACCGGGCGCGTAACTTTCCTGAAACCTTGAACAATGAGGAGCAACAACGCTGGAAACTTTTCTGTCAGCAACGTTTGTCGGATGCACAGTGGGGGGCGCCGAATACCCTCTTGGCATTTAAGCAGGCGCGTGAGGAGTTGGCGGTTAGTGCTACATCGTTTCAGTGCCAGGTACTGGCGCAATGGCAGGACTATGTGGATTCCTTAGCGGCGCGCCTGAATCTGTAGGTGCATAACTACAGAATATTCAGACAATAAAAAACGCCAGCAAGCTGGCGTTTTTCATGTGTGACGTATCGGGTGAACGTCCGACCGGGCTTAGCCCAGCAGGGTTGCCCAACCTTCAACTACGTCACCGCCCCACTTGGCTTTCCACTCTTTCAGAGTTTTGTGGTTGCCACCTTTGGTTTCAATCACTTCGCCGTTGTGCGGGTTTTTGTACTGCTTGACCTTGCGAGCACGCTTGGTGCCGGTAGTTTTCACAGCGCCACGCGGTGCTTTAACTTTCGACTCTGGATCCAGCAGCGCGATGATGTCACGCAGGGATTTGGAGTATTCACCCATCAGGGTGCGCAATTTGCCTTCGAATTCCAGCTCGGTTTTCAGCTTGTCGTCTTCGGACAGGTTCTTCAAACGGGCTTGCAGCTCTTTGATAGCTTCTTCGGTGGCGCGGTATTCGTTGATCAGTGACATGTGGACTACCTTATGTAGAACGCTGATTGACAGGGTGAGTGGCCTAATAATAGTCAGGCAATTTCATCAAGTAAACATTTAAGACGGTATTTAGGCGAATGACATTGAATGTGTGGGAGAAAACCTGGCCGATGAGTTAATTAGTAAGCGTTATGCGCAAAAGATAATCACCTTAATTTTTTGCTACCGGCCTGAGCATGCCGTTGTATCGTCATATAGCGCTGGTAAAACCTTACACGATTAAGGGGTGTTACCACGGCCATGCCTCAAGATAAGGTGCAAGGGAATACTGCAGTTTTTCTGCGTAATCGCTAGAATAGCGGCCTTTGTGAAGTTCTGGAGTTTCCCCCTAATGCGCACTTTTCGGCTGGTGATTGCTTGCCCGGACCGGGTTGGCATCGTTGCCAAGGTCAGTAACTTTCTGGCTTCCCATAATGGCTGGATCACCGAGGCGAGCCATCACTCGGACGATCTCAGTGGTTGGTTTTTCATGCGTCACGAAATCCGTGCCGATACGTTGCCCTTTGGCCTGGAAGCCTTCCGCGAGGCGTTTGCGCCGATTGCCGAAGAGTTTTCGATGACCTGGCACATCACCGATACAGAGCAGAAGAAACGCGTGGTGCTGATGGCCAGCCGCGAATCCCACTGCCTGGCAGACCTGCTGCACCGCTGGCACAGCGATGAACTCGATTGCGAGATTGCCTGCGTGATCTCCAACCATGACGACCTGCGCAGCATGGTCGAATGGCATGGCATCCCTTATTACCATGTGCCGGTCAACCCACAGGACAAGGAGCCGGCATTCGCCGAAGTGTCGCGCCTGGTCAAGCAGCATGACGCGGATGTAGTGGTGCTGGCGCGCTACATGCAGATCCTGCCACCGGAGCTGTGCCGCGAATACGCTGGCAAGGTGATCAACATCCATCACAGCTTCTTGCCGTCCTTTGTCGGTGCCAAGCCTTATCACCAGGCTTCCCTGCGTGGCGTGAAGCTGATTGGTGCAACCTGCCACTACGTGACCGAAGAGCTGGACGCCGGCCCGATCATCGAGCAGGACGTGGTGCGCGTCAGCCACAGCGACAGTATTGAAGACATGGTGCGGTTCGGCCGTGATGTCGAGAAGATGGTGTTGGCCCGTGGCTTGCGCTACCACCTGGAAGATCGCGTGTTGGTGCACGGCAACAAGACCGTGGTCTTCTGACCCAGCGGTTTTGATTGAAGACACCGGGGCCTGGAGGTAAAACTCTCCAGGCCCTTTTTTATTTCTGTTTCAGGAGATTCCCATGAGCGACCCGCTGGATAAAGCCACCTCACGGGCGCCTGCTACCTTGGGCGAGGGCTGTTTGAGTCGTTACGACCCGGACGCGCTGGATGCCGAGGATGGTACTGATTTTCCAGGCGCGGCGCGTTTATGGGAACAGACACAGGCGCAGGACCAGCCGCCTGCCGCCCCTGAAAAAGACGCTTGAGCAGCGGTTTGCCGACCATCAATAGAAACACTGGCGCACCGGCCAGCAAATAGAAGTAGTAGGTCACCGCGCGCCAGATCAGAATCGACGCAGCCGCTGTGGATGTGCCCACCATGGGCGCCAGCAGTGCCGCTGACGTCAACTCCGCAGCGCCGGCCCCGCCTGGCGCCAGGCTGAACTGCCCGGCAGTCAGGGATAACATCTGGATCAGAAAGCTCCAGGCCCACTGCACCTCGCCCCCCAACCCGCGCAGCGCCAGGTACAGCACGCTGTAACGCAGCAGCCAATGCAGGCTGGTCAGCGCAAAGACCCCAAGCAAGGTGCTCCGGGGTAGTTTCAGGGTGGCGCTGAACGCCGCAAGAAAACGCAGCAACCGGCGTGCCCAGCGTCGGCGGGTGGTAGCACTGACCTTCATGGCCTTGAGTGCCAAACCCGCCAGGCGAATCAGCCGTCGGTGAAAATGCACCACGGCCCAGCCACTGATTACCCCACCCACCATCGACACGGCGCTGAGCCCCAGCAACCACTCCAGACGCGGGCTGAGGCTATGGAACAGCGCATAGAGCAAGATCCCCACCAGTGCGCAGAGAAAAAACACTAGGTCGCTCAACTGGTCCATGGCAAACACCGCGCTGCCTTGGGCGGGGCGGATGCCATTGCGTGCCAGCAGGGCCATCAGGGTCAACGGCCCGCCGCTGCCGCCGGGTGTTGCACACATGGCGAACTCGGTGGATATCACCACGCCAAGGCTTTTAAGCGGGCCTAACTCGCCGCGATGCTCGCCAAGCAGTAGGCGGATACGCAGACTGTTGATCAGCCAGCAGCCAATGATCATGGCGAACATCCCCAGTAACTGGGGCAAGGGAAACTGGCGCAGGCGCGCAATGCTTTCGCCGCCGCCCAGCCACAATGGGATCACCAGCGCCACCAAGAGCGCCAACACTAACCAGATCAGTCGGCCCATGGCTGCGTCGCCAGCCAGGCGGCCTTGGTTTGGGGGACGCGCCCCGTGTTGAGCAGGCGTTGCAGGGTGTCTAGCCAATAATCGCGGGAAAACCTGTGGCGCATGTCCACCGGGTGCAAACCCAGTCGGATCAGCGGGGCCTCCTGCCACCGCTGTTCACGGCGATCACTGAGGATTTTGGACAATCCCCGGCGCCAGGCACTGCGGGCGCTCCACACCAGGCCGGGGGCGTTGATAGGCGTAAAGTCCGGCAGGCGATAAAGATGTTGTGGGTCGCTGGTGTAGCTCAACGGCAACTGACGCAATGCCTGCCGGGTGCCGTCGCTCATCAACCAGGCGGGCGCAACAAAGCCATGCAGCGGCCAGCCATTGCGCTCAAATACCTCAATGCCGGCGGTCAACCGCCGCAACGCCTCGGCTTCGGACAGCTGGTAAAACTCGCCTTCGTGGGTATAGATGCGTCGCATAAACCATTCTTTTGGCGTACGCGGCCGAGGTTGGTCGTCGCAATGGTAGTAACCGTGCAAGGTGAGCTCATCGCCCTTGGCGACACGGCTGTCGAGCAGGCGCCGAAAATCGCGGTGGGCGGCCAAGTCGTCATGGTGATGGAAGTCTGGCACCACCAGCCAAGTGATGGGCACGTGGCCCAGTGCATCGACGGCCTCGACGAACGGCCGGTAGTCGGCCCGGGTGTGCGGAGCCACGTCGTGCAGTACCAGCATCAGCGCGCGCTCAGCCATGGGCGAGCATCGGTTCATGGCTGCCCAGCACGGCGCAGTAATGCCCCAGCAGGCTGTCGACTACCGTGTCCCACGCATAATGCTGCTCGACATGGCGCCGAGCCTGAGCACCCAGGCGTCGGCTGTCGGTACTGAACAGCTCGTGCACCGCCTCGGCCATGGCCTTGGGGTTGTTTGGCGCGCACAGCAGGCCACAACGCTCGTCGACAATCTCGGTAAAGGCCCCGGCCGCCACGGCGACCACTGGAATACCGCAGGCCATGGCTTCCAGGATCACCAGGCCGAAGGTCTCCTGGTCGCCACCATGCAGTAAGGCGTCGGCGCTGGCCATCAACCGAGCGACATGTTGGGCGGGCCGGAATCCGTCAACCACGGTGACATTGTCTGGCACGCTGGCCGGCATGCCGGAGCCCACCAGCAGCAAGTGGTAGCCTTCCCCCAGGCGTTTCATGCAGTTGAGCAGCACCGGCAGGTTTTTCTCCTTGGAGCCGCGCCCGGCGAAGATCAGTAGCCGAGTGTCTTCGCCAATCCCCAGTTCGGCGCGCAGGCCGGGGTCACGTACCTCAGGGGTGAAGGTTTGCAGGTCTACGCCCAGGGGTTGCACGAAGACATTTCTGACGCCAAGCCCGGTGAGCTTGTCGGCCATTACCTGGCTGGGGGCGAGCACTCGGTCAAAATTCCCATAGAGTTTGCGCACATAGGCTTCAACATTGGGGGTAAACCAAGGCCCCATGCGGTTGCTCACCAGCAGTGGCAGGTCGGAGTGGTAAAAGCCGATGACCGGCACATCCAATTGGCGTCGGGCATCCAGCGCGGCCCAGGCGGTCAGGTAAGGGTCGCCCACTTCGATCAGGTCGGGCTGTAAATCGTGCAGGACATTTCGCCAAGGCGCCAAACGAAGGGGGAAGCGATAGCCTTTGCCGAAGGGCAGGGCGGGCGCCGGTACTTTGAAGATGCCGTCCTGCTCGCTCAAGTGTGCGCCAGGAATCAACAGGCTATGGCGAATGCCCGGCTTGAGCGCCAGACGCCGGTGCTTGGCGTCAAGGTAAGTGCGTACGCCACCGCTGGCCGGGGCGTAGAACATGGTTATGTCAGCGATATGCACGATGAACATCCCTCCGATCCATTGCTCTCCCTAGATGGACCTGAGGTAAGGATAGATGTTCGGTTTAGATTCGCAGCATGACGGTGGCGGGAGTGGACAAACGCACGCTGTAGGAGCGAGCTTGCTCGCGAAAAACTCGCAGACGTCGCGTTTCTTCAGGCAGCCCGCGTTATCGTTGACGTTTTTCGCGAGCAAGCTCGCTCCTACGGGTGAATTTCAAATCCGGAAGCTGCCCACCAATTGCTTCAAGCGCGAGGCCTGTTGTTCCAGGTCCGAGCAGGCGCGCAGGGTCGATTGCAGGTTTTCCACCCCTTCCTGGTTGAGGGTGTTGATCTCGGTGATGTCCATATTGATCGACTCCACCACCGAGGTTTGTTCTTCCGTTGCGGTGGCGACCGACTGGTTCATGCCGTCGATCTCGCCAATGCGCTGGGTCACGCTGTTCAGGCGCTCGCCTGCCAGGTTGGCGATTTCCACGCTGTCCAGGCTGTGGCGTTGGCTTTCGCTCATGGTAGTCACCGAGTCCCGGGCACCCACCTGTAGCTCTTCGATCATCGTCTGCACCTGTTGCGCCGACTCCTGAGTGCGATGAGCGAGGTTGCGCACTTCATCGGCCACGACCGCAAAGCCACGCCCGGCTTCCCCGGCGCGCGCCGCTTCGATCGCCGCATTGAGCGCCAGCAGATTGGTTTGCTGGGAAATGCTGGTGATCACCTCAAGAATCTGGCCGATATTCACCGTTTTGCTGTTAAGTGCTTCGATATTGGTGCTTGAGGTGCTGATCATGCTGGATAACTGCGTCATCGCCTTGATATTGCGTTCAACCACCTGCTGGCCGTCTTCGGCCAAGTGCCTGGCGTCGCTGGCCTGACTGGAGGCTTGGGCGGCGTTGCGTGCGATCTCCTGGGCTGCGGCCCCCAGTTGATTGATGGCGGCAGCGACACTGTTGGTGCGGTTGGCCTGTTCGTCAGAGTTGACCATCGACGAGTTGGAGGCGCTGACCACCCGCAGGGCTACTTCATTGACGTGCTCGGTGGCTGAAGACACTTCGCGAATCGAGGTATGAATGCGCTCGACGAAGCGGTTGAAAGCATTGCCCAGGGTGCCGAATTCATCATTGTTCTGGATGGTCAGGCGGCGGGTCAGGTCGCCTTCACCATCGGCAATGTCTTGCATGGCGCGGGTCATCAGGTGCAAAGGTTGCAGCAAGACGCGGATCAGCATGCCGAGCAGGGCGATGATGATCACCACCGCGATGATCGTGGCGATCACCGCCGAGGTGCGGAACTCACTGAGCATGGCGAAAGACTTGTCCTTGTCCACCGAAACGCCCAGGTACCAGTTCACCGATGGCAGGCCCTTGATCGGTGTGAACGTCACGATATTGGTCTTGCCATTGGCTTGCACTTCGCTGAAGTCGCCGCTGATCTTCGGCGTGTCTTTTGGATAAACGTCCGACAGGGTCTTCATCACCAGGGCTTTATCGGGGTGCACCAGCACTTTGCCGTCGGCGCTGACCAGGAATGCATAGCCCATGCCGCCAAAATCCAGCGCGCCGATGTTATCCACCAGGGTCTGCAGGCTCAGGTCGCCACCGACCACGCCGATGCTCTGGCCGCCCTTGGCGCTTGGCGTGGCAACGGAGATGATCAGTTGCCCGGTCGCCGCGTCGATATAGGGTTCGGTCAGGGTCGAGCCGTTACTGGCCTGGGCGCCCTTGTACCAGGGGCGAACACGCGGGTCGAAGCCGTCGGGCATCTTGGTGTCAGGGCGGATGGTGAACGTGCCCTGGCTGTCACCGACGTAGGTCGCCATGAATGACGAGGTCAGCGCTTTCTGCTCCAGCAGGCTGGCGACGACGGCTTTTTCAGGGTTGATGGCGATGTTCTGTGCGGCGTTTTCCACCAGGGCGATACGTCCGGTGAGCCAGGTCTGGATGTTGCTGGCGGTAACGTCGCCCATCTCGTGCAGATAGTTGTTGAGGTCGTCGCGAATCGCGTTGCGCTGCAGATAGTCGTTGTAGAGGGTAAACAACGCAAAGGCGGCGATGACGATAAGGGAGGCTGCAAGCAGGATCTTGTGGCTGAAGCGCAGATTTTTGTTCATGGCTTGAAGGGTCCGCTAAGGTCTTAATATCCGAGGCGCATCCAATGCGGGAGGCGCGAAATGGCAGCGTTAAAAAAGGTGTGGTATTTCTGGTGATAGCTCCGTTGGTCCGTATCGGAATTATCTGACCGTTTTTTAGTCTTTGTCGGGCTTACATCCGTCTATATCGACCTCGCGGCACTAAAGATTAACCATAGGTGACGAAATGCCTGACTCCACACAACTGCTTATCGGTGCAGGCCCTGACGGCCAGCCCATCGCCCAGTCCATGCGCCTGGCCAACCGTCATGGGTTGATCGCCGGCGCCACCGGCACCGGCAAGACCGTCACCTTGCAGCGCCTGGCGGAAGCCTTCAGTGATGCGGGCGTGGCGGTGTTCGCTGCCGACATCAAAGGCGACCTCTGCGGCCTGGGCGCCGCCGCCAACCCCCAGGGCAAAGTGGCCGAGCGCATCGCCGGTATGCCCTTCCTTGATTACACGGCCCAGGCGTACCCGGTCACCCTGTGGGATATCCACGGCCAATCCGGTCATCCGTTGCGCACCACCATCAGTGAAATGGGCCCGCTCTTGCTCGGCAGCCTGTTGGAACTCACCGACAGCCAGCAGTCGGCGCTCTATGCGGCGTTCAAAGTGGCCGACCGCGAAGGCCTGTTGCTGCTGGACCTCAAGGACCTCAAGGCACTGCTCAATCACCTGCGCTATCACCCGGAACTGCTGGGCGAAGACGCCGCCTTGATGACCACCGGTTCCAGCCAGGCCTTGTTACGACGCCTGGCGGTGCTGGAGCAGCAGGGCGCCGAAGCCTTGTTTGGCGAGCCGGCCCTGCAACTGGAGGATATTTTGCAGCCCGCCAGTGATGGGCGTGGTCGCATCCACCTGCTGGACGCCAGCCGCCTGGTGCATGAAGCGCCGAAGGTCTACGCGACCTTCCTGTTATGGCTGCTGGCAGAGTTGTTCGAACAATTGCCGGAACGCGGCGATGCCGACAAACCGTTGCTGGCGTTGTTTTTCGATGAAGCGCACTTGTTGTTCGCCGATACGCCAAAAGCCTTGCAGGAGCGTCTGGAGCAAGTGGTGCGCCTGATCCGTTCCAAAGGGGTTGGCGTGTACTTCGTCACCCAGTCGCCGGGCGACCTGCCGGATACGGTACTGGCGCAACTGGGCCTGCGCATCCAGCACGGTTTGCGCGCATTCACCGCCAAAGAGCAGAAATCCCTGCGAGCGGTGGCGGACGGTTTTCGGCCCAACCCGACGTTCGATACTTTGTCGGTGCTTACAGAATTGGGCACCGGTGAGGCATTGGTGGGAACCTTGCAGGAAAAGGGCACGCCGGAAGTCGTCCAGCGCGTACTGGTTGCTCCCCCGCAATCGCGGATCGGGCCGCTCACCGAAGCCGAACGTAAAGCGTTGGTTGCCAGTTCGCCGCTGTTGGGGCGCTATGACAAACCAGTGGATCGTGAGTCTGCCTATGAGGTGCTGATGGCCCGCAAGGAGCTTGGGCCTGCCGAGCAGGCTGCTCCGGCCGCCGAAGAGCCGAGCTTCACCGACAAGGCGGGTGCATTCCTGGGGACCACGGCGGGCAAGGCGTTGAAATCAGCCATGCAGCAGGCCGCCAATCAGATGGGGCGCCAGTTGGTGCGGGGGTTGCTGGGTTCGTTGCTGGGCGGCAGCAAACGCAAATAGCGCTTCAGGCTTTGGGCCGGGCATGGGCGGCCAGCCGTTCCAGGGCAGCGCGCAACCCCGGGTCGTTGATCCCTTCAGCAGTGGCCTGAAGGGTTTCGGCGGCCGTTTCCGACAGGTCCATGGTATGCCCCACTGCGCCTTGCGGCACGGTGGGTGGCTGTACCTTGAACTGAATGCGCGTCAAATTGGCAAATTCGTCGAACGCCATCAACTGGCGCTGCAAGCGCTTCTGTTGGTAGCGCAAGCGGGTGGCCCAATGCCCATCGGTGACAATTAATAGCAGGTTGCCTTCACGCCAGGAGGCGACGTGACAATGTTCCCGGGCGGCCGGCTGCAGTTGGCTTTCCAGCAGGCGTTGCAGATGGCCCAAGCGTTGCGCCTGGCCGAAGATAGCTTTCAGCGGTTTGGCTTCGCGGAGCAACGCGCCGGGGGCGCGGGCTGTGAGAGGGCGAAATGCCATGTCTAGACACCTTAGGTAACAGAGCGGCTATCTTAGCAGAAAGCGCCTGTATGCCCCGAGGCTCTGCGTCGGCAGGGCTTTCTCCGTCAAATCAATAAGTAACTTCTGCGCCTGGTGGGTTGAAGTTCCAGCAAAAGCCCTTATTTTAAACATGCCCTCTCACTATGCCGTGCCTGTCTCAGGGAACAACGCCACTTTCCTCACCCACGATTCCGGGTAGAATGCGCGTTCGCAATGCGGCCGTGAGGGCTGCTCGGGCCACTCACGGTGCGCCCTCCATCCCTATGTGTGGAAGAACCTGCCGATATGTTTGCGCCTTTGTTAAAGAAACTTTTTGGAAGCAAGAATGAGCGCGAAGTCAAACGCATGCTCAAGACGGTGCAGCTGGTCAATGCCTTCGAAGAGCAGATGGTTGCTCTGTCGGACGAGCAATTGCGCGCCAAGACCCAAGAGTTCAAGGCCCGCATAGCCAAAGGTGAAACCCTCGACAAGCTGCTGCCCGAAGCCTTCGCGGTCGCCCGTGAAGCCGGTAAGCGCGTCATGGGCATGCGCCACTTCGACGTCCAGTTGATCGGCGGCATGACCTTGCATGAAGGCATGATTGCCGAAATGCGCACCGGTGAAGGCAAGACCCTGGTGGCAACCCTGGGCGTTTACCTCAACGCACTGTCCGGCAAGGGCGTGCACGTTGTGACGGTGAACGACTACCTGGCTCGCCGGGACGCCAACTGGATGCGCCCGTTGTATGAATTCCTCGGCCTGACCGTCGGCGTGGTAACGCCGTTCCAGCCGCCGGAAGAGAAGCGCGCCGCGTACGCCTGCGACATCACCTACGGTACCAACAACGAATTCGGTTTCGATTACCTGCGCGACAACATGGCGTTCAGCATGGATGAAAAATTCCAGCGTGAACTCAACTTTGCCGTGATCGACGAAGTCGACTCCATCCTCATCGACGAAGCCCGTACCCCGCTGATCATCTCCGGCCAGGCCGAAGACAGCTCGCGCCTGTACACCGAGATCAACAAGTTGATCCCGCGTCTTGAGCAGCACATCGAGGAAGTGGAAGGCGTGGTGACCAAAGAAGGTCACTTCACCATCGACGAGAAGACCCGCCAGGTCGAACTCAACGAAGCCGGTCACCAGTTTGTCGAAGAAATGCTGACCCAGATCGGCGAACTGGCCGAAGGCGAAAGCCTGTACTCGGCGCACAACCTGGGCCTGTTGACCCACGTGTACGCTGGCCTGCGCGCCCACAAGCTGTTCCATCGCAACGTCGAATACATCGTGCAGGACGGCCAGGTGGTACTGGTTGACGAGCACACCGGTCGTACCATGCCCGGTCGTCGTCTGTCCGAAGGCCTGCACCAGGCCATCGAAGCCAAGGAACACCTCAACATCCAGGCCGAAAGCCAGACGTTGGCGTCCACCACCTTCCAGAACTACTTCCGTCTGTACAACAAGCTGTCCGGCATGACCGGTACGGCCGACACCGAAGCGTTCGAATTCCACCAGATCTACAACCTGGCCGTGATGGTCATTCCGCCGAACAAACCGTTGGCGCGTAAAGACTACAACGACCTGGTGTTCCTGACCGCCGAAGAGAAATACGCGGCGATCATCAACGACATCAAGGACGGCATGGCCAAGGGCCGTCCGATCCTGGTGGGTACCGCCACCATCGAGACCTCCGAGCACGTGTCCAACCTGCTCAACAAGGAAGGCATCGAGCACAAGGTACTGAACGCCAAGTTCCACGAAAAAGAAGCCGAGATCATTGCCCAGGCCGGTCGCCCAGGCGCATTGACCATCGCCACCAACATGGCCGGTCGTGGTACCGACATCCTGTTGGGCGGCAACTGGGAAGTGGAAGTGGCCTCGCTCGACAACCCAACGCCTGAGCAGATCGCCCAGATCAAGGCCGACTGGCAGAAGCGTCACCAGGCTGTGCTGGAATCCGGTGGCTTGCAGGTGATCGCGTCCGAGCGTCACGAATCGCGTCGTATCGACAACCAGCTGCGTGGCCGTGCCGGCCGCCAGGGTGATGCCGGTTCCAGCCGTTTCTACCTGTCGTTGGAAGACAGCCTGATGCGTATCTTCGCATCGGACCGGGTGAAGAACTTCATGAAAGCCCTGGGCATGCAGTCCGGTGAAGCGATCGAGCACCGCATGGTGACCAACGCCATCGAGAAGGCCCAGCGCAAAGTAGAAGGCCGCAACTTCGATATTCGCAAGCAACTGCTCGAGTTCGACGACGTCAACAACGAACAGCGTAAAGTGATCTATCACATGCGTAACACGTTGCTGGCCGCCGACAACATTGGCGAGACCATCGCTGATTTCCGTCAGGACGTGCTCAACGCCACTGTCAGCGCGCATATTCCGCCACAGTCGCTGCCTGAGCAGTGGGATGTTGCCGGCCTGGAAGCGGCATTGAAGAGCGACTTCGGTGTGGACTTGCCGGTTCAGCAATGGCTGGACGAAGACGACCACCTGTATGAAGAAACCCTGCGCGAAAAACTGATGGCCGAGTTGCTGGCGGCGTACAACGAGAAAGAAGAGCAGGCGAGTGCCGAAGCTCTGCGCACCTTCGAGAAACAGATCGTATTGCGCGTGCTGGATGACCTGTGGAAAGACCACCTGTCGACCATGGACCACCTGCGCCACGGTATCCACCTGCGTGGCTACGCCCAGAAGAACCCGAAGCAGGAGTACAAGCGCGAGTCGTTCACGCTGTTCTCCGAATTGCTGGATTCGATCAAGCGCGATTCGATCCGCGTGCTGTCCCACGTTCAGGTGCGTCGCGAAGACCCGATCGAGGAAGAAGCACGCCTGCGTCAGGAAGCCGAAGCACTGGCGGCGCGCATGCAGTTCCAGCATGACGAAGCGCCGGGTCTGGATGAGCCTGAAGCATTGGGTGAAGAGGTCGATGTGGCCCTGGCCCAGACCCCGGTTCGCAATGACCAGAAGCTGGGCCGCAACGAGCTGTGCTACTGCGGTTCGGGCAAGAAATTCAAACACTGCCACGGCCAGATCGAATAAGATTTTCGCCTGACGCTGCAACACCCCGCGCCGCGACCGGCCTTTGCCGTCGCGGCGTTTTGCCATTAATTCCCACCGTCGATAGCGACGGCACAGACATCACCTATTTTTGAGGAGCGCATTCATGGCTGTTGGTCTTGGTCCTTTGCCCACGTTGCACCCGGTTGCCGGTTTTGAACTCGGTATCGCTTCGGCGGGCATCAAGCGCCCGGGGCGCAAGGATGTGGTGGTGATGCGTTGTGCGGAAGGCTCGACCGTGGCGGGCGTGTTCACCCTCAATGCCTTCTGCGCTGCGCCGGTGATTCTGGCCAAGCAACGAGTGGCCGGGTCGATTCGCTACCTGCTGACCAATACCGGCAATGCCAACGCCGGCACCGGAGAGCCGGGCCTTGTCGCGGCGGCGCGCACCTGCGCCAAGCTGGCCCAGTTGACCGGCGTCGATGCCAGCCAGGTGCTGCCGTACTCCACCGGTGTGATCGGTGAGCCGCTGCCGGTGGAAAAAATCGAAGGTGCCCTGCAAGCCGCGCTCGATGACCTGTCTGCGGATAACTGGGCGGCTGCCGCTACCGGCATCATGACCACCGATACCTTGCCAAAAGGAGCGAGCCGTCAGTTCGTGCATGAGGGCGTGACTATCACCGTCACCGGTATCAGCAAGGGCGCAGGCATGATCCGTCCGAACATGGCCACCATGCTCGGTTATATCGCCACCGACGCCAAGGTCTCCCGTGATGTGCTGCAACGCCTGATGCTGGACGGCGCCAACAAGTCGTTCAACCGCATCACCATCGACGGTGATACCTCCACCAACGACTGCTGCATGCTGATCGCCACCGGCCAGGCCAACCTGCCGGAAATCACGTCCACCGAAGGTCCATTGTTCGCGGCGTTGAAACAGGCAGTGTTTGAAGTGTGCATGGACGTGGCCCAGGCCATCGTGCGTGACGGCGAGGGCGCGACCAAGTTCGTCACTGTTGAAGTCAACGGTGGCGGCAACCATCAGGAATGCCTGGATGTGGGCTACACCGTGGCGCACTCGCCGCTGATCAAGACCGCGCTGTTTGCTTCGGACCCGAACTGGGGCCGTATCCTCGCGGCTGTCGGCCGTGCTGGCGTGCCGGACCTGGACGTGAGCAAGATCGACGTGTTCCTGGGTGACGTGTGCATCGCCAGCCGTGGCGCCCGCGCCGAAACCTACACCGAAGCCCAGGGCTCGGCGGTGATGCAGCAGGAAGAAATCACCATCCGTATCGAACTGGGTCGTGGTGACTGCAGCGAAACCATCTGGACCACCGACCTGTCCCACGAGTACGTGAAGATCAACGCGGAATACCGTACCTGAAAATGACCCTCCCCCTGTAGGAGCGAGCTTGCTCGCGAAAAACTCAATGCCATCGCGGTTATCCTGGATGCACGCGTTATCGTTGACGTTCTTCGCGAGCAAGCTCGCTCCTACAAAGGGCTACGACGAGAGGAAGCAGTGGCGTGAAACGAGTGCATGTAGCAGCAGCGGTGATCCGCGGTGTCGATGGCAGGATCCTGCTGGCGCGCCGTGCCGATACTCAGCATCAAGGCGGGCTCTGGGAGTTTCCCGGCGGCAAGGTGGAGGCTGATGAGTCGGTTGCCACGGCTTTGTCCCGTGAATTGCAGGAAGAGCTGGGCATCCAGGTCACCACGGCGCGGCCGCTGATCAAGGTGCAACATGACTATCCGGACAAGCAGGTATTGCTGGATGTCTGGGAAGTCTCGGCTTTTACCGGCGAGCCCCATGGCGCTGAAGGGCAGCCGTTGGCGTGGGTGGCACCGCGGGACCTGGTCAACTATGAATTTCCGGCGGCGAATGCGCCGATTGTCGCCGCGGCACGCTTGCCCGCCGAGTACCTGATCACCCCTGGCGAGCTGGAGACCCCGACGCTGTTGCGCGGTATCCAAAAGGCTATTGCTGGTGGCATCAAGCTGGTTCAACTGCGTGCGCCCAACGGCTATGACCCCAAATACCGTGACCTGGCGGTAGATGCGGTGGGCCTGTGTGCCGGCAAGGCGCAATTGATGCTCAAGGGGCCGTTCGAGTGGCTGGGGGATTTCCCAGCTGCCGGCTGGCACATGACCTCGGCGCAGTTGCGCAAATACGCCAGTAAGGGCCGCCCACTGCCCAAAGACCGTTGGCTGGCGGCTTCGTGCCACAACGCGGAAGAGCTGGCCCTGGCAGAAATGATGGACGTGGATTTCGTCACCCTGTCGCCGGTGCAGCCGACCCAGACCCATCCGGATGCCCAGCCGTTGGGGTGGGAGCAGGCGCAGCAGTTGATCGCCGGGTTCAGCAAGCCGGTGTTTCTGTTGGGCGGGGTTGGGCCGGCGCAGCGGGAGCAGGCCTGGGAGGCTGGTGCGCAAGGTGTGGCAGGTATTCGAGCGTTCTGGCCGCAGGTGTGATGCAGCTCTGATGATGATCATTCCCACGCTCTGCGTGGGAATGCCTCCTGTGACGCTCTGCGTCACGTTTTGGACGCGGAGCGTCCCTTGATACATTCCCACGCAGAGCGTGGGAGCGATCAGGTCAGTGTGGCTTGGCCGCCGCCTGCCACAACACTTCCGCAACGCCTTGGCGCTTGGCAATCACCCTGGCCGCCACAAACAGCAAATCCGACAACCGATTGATGTACGCCAACCCCACACCCTCCAGTGGCTCCACCGCATTCAAGTGCTGACAGCGGCGCTCGGCGCTGCGCGCCAGGCTGCGGCACACATGGGCCTGGGCAATCAAGGCTGAGCCGCCGGGCAGGATGAAATTCTCAAGCGGCCCGACTTCCTCGTTCCAGCGATCAATCGCTGCTTCCAGCCGATCCACTTCCGCCGCATTCAGCGCCTTGTATACCGGCATTGCCAGTTCACCGCCCAAGTCAAACAGACGGTGCTGGCAAGGCGTGAGCACTTCAATCACGTCCTTCAACGCCGGGTGCTTGCCACTTTGTTCTTCAAGGTTGGCCAGCAGCAGGCCAAGTTGGCTGTTCAGCGTATCCACCTCGCCAATCGCTTCCACGCGTGGATGGTCCTTGGGCACGCGGCGGCCGTCGCCGAGGCCGGTCTCGCCTTTGTCGCCGGTACGGGTGTAGATCTTCGACAGGCGAAAGCCCATGGTCAGTGCTCCAGTTGGGTAAGTTCAGTGGGGGGCAATTGGCTGCCGGCCAAAGGCAGGCGCAAGGTAAAGCAGGTGCCCTGGCCCAGGGTGGAATGCACTTCCATCTGGCCCTTGTGGTTGTTGGTGATGATGAAATACGACACTGACAGCCCAAGCCCGGTACCTTGGCCGATTTCCTTGGTGGTAAAGAACGGTTCGAACGTGCGTTTGCGCACGTTTTCGCTCATGCCGATGCCGTTGTCTTCCACCTGGATTTCCGCCCACGGCGGGTTGAGGCGGGTGCGCAGGATGATGCGCCCCGGCTCGCTGTCGTCCTCGCGCAGGTGAATCGCCTGGGCAGCGTTTTTCAGCAAGTTGAGCAGCACTTGCTCCAGCTCGTTGGCGGTGCCGGGCACCGGGCCCAGTTGCGGATCGAACTGGCGGATGATCGCCTGGCCCTTGAAATCGAAACCGATGGTCAGGTCAAAGTCGTTACCGGCGATGTCCACGGCCTGGTCGATCAGCGCTGGCAAATCACAGGGCGCCATCTGGCGATTGCTGCGGCGGCTGAAGCTGAGCATGTGGGTAACGATTTTCGCGGCACGCGCCCCGGCCTGCTGAATGCCGTCGAGCAGTTGCGGGACTTCGCGGCCTTGCAGGTATCGGTTGACCGTCTCCAGCTCGATGCCCACCTGTTCGGCAAGTTCAAGGTTCTTGGGCAGCTCGGGGGACAGGCGCCGCCGAATGTTCTGCACGTTATGCAGGATCGCGCCCAACGGGTTGTTGATCTCATGGGCCATACCTGCGGCCAGGCCGCCCACGGAGAGCATTTTTTCCGATTGCACCATCATTTCTTCCAGGGACAGGCGCTGGGTGATGTCGTCGATTCGGATCACCACACCGCGCCCGGCGCCGCCCATCAACGGGTAGAACGTCAGCGCATAATGCTTGGGCTCGTCGTCCTTGATCCAGGTGACCCGTTCTATCCGCTCCACTGTGTGCTGCTCCACGGTGGCCTTGATCTGTGGCAGGTACGGCTTGAGCGGCTGGAAGGCCAGGAACACCGGCTGGTTCAGGGCTTCGTCCAGACGCGTACCGGAGAGGGCGGTAGCTTCCTGGTTCCACTGGGTGACATAGAGTTGTTCGTCCAGGGCGATCAGCGCCGAGGGCATCGAGTCAATGATGCTGTTCAGGTAGTTCTGGAAGCCCGTGAGCTTTTTCTCGATCTTGCTGCGTACCTGGACCTCCAGTTCCAGCTTGCGGTTGGTATGCCGGGTTTCTTCGGCCAAACCCTGGGCCTGGTCATACGCGGCCTGGGAGTCGTCGCGCGCGCGTTTGAGTTGCTGCTCGCGGGCTTCGATGCGCGACAACATGGTGTTGAACGCTTCGGCCAGGCTGCCGATTTCATCACGGTTGCCACGCCCGGCGCGTAAAGCGTAGTTCTCCTCGCGGGTCACCTGGCGGGACAGTTCTTCAAGTTCATGAATTGGCCGTGTGATCAGGCGTTTGATCTGCCGGGCGATGACCAGCCACAACAACACACTGAAAATCAGGATGCCCAGGCTGGCGGTCAGCGTGCCGGTATAGAACGCCACCGGCAGCTCACTGCTGGCCACCAGCAACAAATGCCCCGAAGGCTGAGTACCACGGGGCAGGGTGATGACCTGGTTACTTCGAAATTCAGTGAGGCGCCACGCTTCGATATGCCGGTAGTGGTCCGGCAGGTGCAGGCGGTCGCCGTGCTGCATCTGCGCCAGGCGGTTGCCTTCGCCATCGTACAAAGCGGCGGCGCGCAACGGTGAATAGCTGGTCAGCTCATTGAGCAGCGCCTCGGCCTTGGTCGGAGACTCAAGAGCCTCGGCGGCAAGCGCGGGGTTGGACACCAGTCGACCAATGGACTGCAAGGCCTGGGGGGCCATGCTTTCCTGGGAGATCCAGTAGGCGGCGCTGATAAACGTCAGGTTGGCCACCAGCAATACGGTGGTCAACAACACCAGCAGGGCCGCCAGCAGTTTCTGCCCTACCGGTAGATTTTCAAGACGCTGGCGCAATGGCATCAGGGGTTTCCCAGGTGATAGACAGGTAGGCAGGGTAGCGCGTGCCTCAGTCGCTGGCCAATCCGCGTGCGCGCAGATATTCGACCAGGCGCGCTTGCAACTGTTGCAGGTGCGGCAACACCAATTGATGGCGGGCCGCCGCCTGGCAGGCATAGCCCAGCAGGTAGCTGATCTCGGTACGTCGGTGGTTGGCCACGTCCTGGTGCATGGACGAGTAATTGGCCGCCGTGGCCTGGATCACCCGCTGCACTTCGCTGTGCAGGTCCTGTGCGGCAGCAGGCTGGCCGCAGCATTCCAGCAGCTCGGCCAATTCAGCGCACAAGGTTGCCACTTCACACGCGTGGGCTTGCAAACCGCCGTTGCGGCACTGGTAAAGCACGGTCAGCGGGTTGATGGCGCAATTGAGCGCCAGCTTGCGCCACAGGCGTGTGAGGATATCACTGGCCCAATCGTGGGGAATGCCGGCCGCTTGCAGGTCGTTCAGCCACAGCGGTGGCGTGGGGTGGCTCGCATCCCCCAGCCAGGTGTAACCATGGCCGGCAAATACCACCCGCCAGTCGCCTTCGCGAAACGCGCCTTCGGTACTTGAGGCATAGATGCAACGGGCCAACGGCACTTGTGCAGCCACTGCGTCCTGGCTGCCAAGGCCGTTTTGCAGCAGGATCAGTTCGGCGTCGGGCGCAAGTCTAGGGTGCAACTGGGCGATAGCGCTTTGAGCATCGTAGGCTTTGCACGCGACCAGCAGGCGATGAATCGGCTCCGGGCTGTCAGGCGTTTCACCGACTACCGGGTAAGTCTGTTCCACACCCTGCTCGACCAGGGTCAGCCCTTGGCCGGCTCGATAGTCGGCCAGGCGCGCCTCATTGCGCAGAATCAGCCTGACGGGCACCCCCGCACGTGCCAGCCGCGTGGCCCAGAGGGTGCCCAGGCTGCCGGCGCCAAGAATATGCCACGGGGTCGACATCAGTGTGTACTCCATAAGGTCGCCAGCGGTGAACGGCGCGAAAGAACCGCTATAATGCCCCGGCATTTTAGCTCGGGCGCGCTCCATCTCTACTGAGCCCGCCCCTTATATTGGAGAAATCACATGCCTTCGTTCGACGTGGTATCTGAACTGGACAAACACGAAGTCACCAACGCCGTCGAGAACGCCGTCAAGGAACTGGACCGTCGCTATGACTTGAAAGGCAAGGGCAGCTTCGAATTCAAGGAAAAGGAACTGACCGTCAACCTGACCGCTGAAGCCGATTTCCAGCTGGAAGCGATGATCGAGATCCTCAAGCTGGCCCTGGTCAAGCGCAAGATCGACGTGCAGTGCCTGGAAGTCAAGGACGCCTACGCCTCAGGCAAACTGATGAAGCAGGAAGCCGTGCTCAAGGAAGGCATCGACAAAGAGCTGGCCAAGAAGATCGTGGCGCACATCAAGGACGCCAAGCTCAAGGTCCAGGCCGCCATCCAGGGCGAGCAGGTTCGTGTCACCGGCAAGAAGCGTGACGACCTGCAAGAGGCCATTGCGGCCCTGCGCGCCAAGACATTTGACATGCCGCTGCAGTTCAATAACTTCCGCGACTGATGGCACTTTGGGGAACCTGTGGGCACTTTTGGCGTCCCACGCCCCAGCATCAGTGCCTACAATTGAGCCCTTCGGGGCTCAATTGCGTTTTCAGGCAGTCAATACAGCCTTATCGCCGCACAACAGGAGAAAGTAGATGGATTTGAACGCTGAAATGGATCACCTGATCAAGACCTCCCAGTCTTGGCTCCCCATGATCATGGAATACGGCAGCCGCGTATTGCTGGCGTTGGTCACCCTGGCCATCGGCTGGTGGCTGATCAACGTCTTGACTCACCGCGTGGGCCGTCTGCTGGCCATGCGTAACGCTGACTTGGCACTGCAACACTTCATCACCAGCCTTGCGAACATCGCGCTCAAAGTCATGCTGGTGGTCAACGTGGCCTCGATGATTGGTGTGGCCACCACCTCGTTCGTTGCGGCGATCGGTGCCGCTACCCTGGCAATCGGCCTGGCCTTGCAAGGCAGCCTGGCGAACTTTGCCGGCGGCGTGTTGATTCTGTTGTTCCGCCCGTTCCGTATCGGTGACTGGATCGAAGCCCAGGGTACCTCGGGTACCGTCGACAGCATCCAGATCTTCCACACGGTGCTGCGCACCGGCGACAACAAGACGGTGATCATTCCCAACGGCAGCCTGTCCAACGGCCTTATCACCAACACCAACCGCCAGCCGACCCGCAAGGTTGTGTTTGACGTGGGTGTGGACTATGAGGCGGACCTGCAGAAGGCCCGTGAAGTGCTGCTGGCTTTGGCTGAAGACCCGCGTGTACTGAAGGACCCTGCCGCCGTGGCGGTGGTGTCGACCTTGGGCGACAGTTCCATCACCGTCTCCCTGCGTTGCTGGACCAACACACCGGATTATTGGGACGTGATGTTTATGTTCAATGAACTGGCGCGTGACCGTTTGAAAGCGGCCGGGATTGATATTCCGTTTCCGCAACGGGTTATTCGGGTGATGCAGGAAAGTGCGCCGAAGTAACTTGGCGTGATGCTATCGAAGTTGGCCGAAAGGTCAGCTTTGAAAAACTAGTTACTTAGCTTGCTAGTTGTTTTGTTGGTTGAAATAAAACTGCAATAAAAAAGCCGCTCCCTGTTTAAACAGAGGAGCGGCTTTTTGTTTAAGGCCGAAGCCTCAAGTCATCGTTGTAATTGAACCGGCAATTACAAGATGTTCAGCGGGTAGTTGGCGATCAGACGCAGCTCGTCGATCGACGGCGAACCGTAGTACACGCCATCACCGGAACGGTAAGTCGCTTGACGCAGGCGCAGGCTCAGGTCTTTTGCCGGGCCGCTCTGGATCACGTACTTGGCTTCGATGTCGCGTTCCCACTCTTTGCCATTCGAGGTGGTGCCCGTATTGGCGCCGCTACCGGTTACATAACGGGTCATGAAGCTCAGGCCCGGAATGCCGAAGGTTGCCATGTTGATGTCATAACGCGCCTGGTAGGACTTTTCGCCTTCGGCGTTGAAGTCGGAACGGGCGATGGAGTTGGCCAGGAACACAGTGCCGCCGCCGTCTACGCCGTAACCGTAGTCGCCGTCACCGGTGACTTTCTGGGCTGCCAGGGTGAAGGTGTGAGCACCGATGGTGTACGCGCCCTGCAAGCTGAAGGCGCGGTTGTCGAGCTTGGTCACGCCATCTTTCTCTGCGCGTTGCAGGCCGGCGCCGTCGCTCTTGGTGTCGTAGATGTTGAAGTCCAGGGCGAACGACTGATCATCGCTCAGGGCGTGGGTCCAGTTCAGGTTGCTGTAGTACTTGCGGAAGTAATCTTCGGTTTTCGCGTAGTACAGGCTGCCGGTGACTTCTGGAGTGAAGGCATACACACCGCCGACGAAGTCGGTTTTGGTCAGGCCCAGGCTGTCGTGGTAGGTCTGGTTCTGCGCGACGCTGGAAGTGAAGTGACCGCCTTCAAGCTTCAGGCCCTTGATTTCGTTGCTGGTGATGGAGATACCTTGCGGCAGCTCTGGCAGCAGGCGGCTGTCGTCGGAGGCAAACACTGGGGCTGTGGTGTATTGGTCACCGACTTTCAGCACAGTGTTGGAGATGCGGAACTTCACCGCGCCGCCGCCTTTGGAATAGTCATCTTGCGAGCGACCGTCGGAACCGGTTGGGAACAGGCCGGTGCCGGCGCGGCCCTTGCCGCTGTCGAGCTTGACGCCCATCAGGCCGATCACGTCGACACCGACACCAATGGTGCCCTGGGTGAAGCCCGATTCGTACAGGGCATTGAAGCCCAGGCCGGTTTCTTCAGCACGGCTCTTGGAGCCTGGGCCCGACGGGTTGTTACGGAAGTCACGGCTGAAGTACAGCGCGCGAGTATTGATGCTGAACGTGCTGTCTTCAACAAAGCCCTTGGAATCGTCCTGGGCGGACGCCATTGCGAACTGCGAGGTGCCTGCTGAAACAGCCAGGGCGATCATGCTCCACTTCATCACGCGCATCGTGATTTGCTCCTTTGGTTTTAGGAAGAGTACTGCCGTCCCACCTGTATTTTTATCTGGGCGGCTCTTTCTTTTTGTGTCGGCGCAAAGTTATCTCACGCAGACCCTATTGACGATACTTACTCAATTATCCTTTCAGCTTCTTTACGAGGCTGTCGTAAATCGCTAGATCCATGTCGCAAATTCACAGCCTGAAATGTATCCAGGCTGACAACTTCAATGCTGTTTTCAGACTTCTTTCAAAGTTTGAACGCATCCCTGATACACATTGAAACGCCACTATTTTTATCGCGAAACACCTGTGTCCAAACGGGTGTCGTTGCCGACGATATGGGGGTGAATGCAACAAGCGTGCTCAAACCACTTACCGAATGTCATTTTTTCGTGAAAAGTGTGATGAGCCTGTAAAAACCGCATAAGCACGGGGGTTTTACGCCATTTCGGTTGGGCTTGACGCCAGGGTGTTACCCCGGTTCGGTGGTACCTGAATCCTGTACCTGGGTAAAACGTTACCGGTTGACCCTTATCAGTGGGTAATCGGCGGATCCCTTTGAGGCACAGGTGGGTTATTTTGGTGCATCCCGTTGAGGCCCGGCCTAGCGTTGCTCACCTGGGCTGTTGCCTCTAAAGGGTGCATCTTTTTGCCTGGTTGCCTCAAGGCCGCCAGCATTGCCCGTGAAGCCTTGGGCATTCGAAGGTATGCTGGGCACCTGTTACCGACCTGCCGAACGGAGTGCCACGTGTTCGCCTTAGATCAACGCCTGCAACAAGATACCTTGGCCATTGGGGACTTCCCGCTCTGTCGCCTGCTGCTGTCCAATGACGCCAATTACCCCTGGTTCATCCTGGTGCCGCGCATCGAAGGTATCAGCGAAGTGTTTCAACTGGATGTCGCAGATCAACAAACCTTGTGGCAAGAAACGACGGCCCTGGCGCAGCTGCTTAACGACGGGCTGGCGGCCGACAAGATGAACATCGGCGCGCTGGGTAACGTGGTCAGCCAGTTGCATGTGCATGTGATTGTGCGCAAGCGCGACGACGCCGCCTGGCCAGCCCCGGTGTGGGGCAAGCACCCGGCCCGGCCCTACACCGAAGAGCAGGTGGCCGCGACTCGCAGCCGATTGCGAGAGCTATTGCCTGCCGACTTCATCTTTACCCAGGACTGAACCATGGACCTGCAAGAACGCGTCACCGACCTGGAAAGCCGCCTGGCCTTCCAGGACGACACCATTGAGACCCTCAACGACATCCTGGTCACCCAGCAGCGGGCCGTCGAACGTCTGCAATTGCAAATGAATGCACTGCTCAAGCGCCAGGAAGAAATGGGCGGGCAGTTCGAGTCATCCGAAGAGGAAGCGCCGCCGCCACACTATTGAGTGCGCAAGCAATAAAAAAACCGCGACCCAGCCAAGGCTGGATCGCGGTTTTTTTTTGCTGCGAGGGCTGGGATCAGCGACGCGGCAGGGCAGCGATGACATCTTCGGCTTGCAGGCCCTTGTCACGGTTCATCACCGAGAACTCTACGCGCTGGCCTTCGACCAGGACGCGATGGCCTTCGCCACGAATGGCTCGGAAGTGGACGAAGATATCGTCGCCCGAGTCGCGGGAAATGAAGCCGAAGCCCTTGGAGGTGTTGAACCACTTGACGGTCCCGGTATCCCGGTTGGTCATGTCATAGTTTTGCGACGCGGCCGCTGGAGACGAGCGGTAGAAGCTGATGGCCAGGTGAAGAACGATGGCGACCACAGCGATCACCAGGCTGAGCAGGATGGCCGGATGGCCCCCGACTTCAGGCATGGGCGCCAGGAGGGTGAGGGTTTGTACGACAACAGTCAGCACCAGCAGCGCACTGACCAGGTTTTGCAGTTGATGACGCGTGCCTTTGTTCCAGTAAGGGATTACCGGCGCGAGCGTCAGGTTAAGAAGGCCGAACAAGGCCAGGTACAGGGCGTCGTGTTGTTCCAGGTAGGGCAGGCTTTCAGGCTGCAGGCTCGGAATAAAGGACAGCAGCAAGGCTGCGACGCCCGTTAGCAGGTGGACGATTTTCAACATTTTGGTTAACTCACGTTAAGACGGATCACAAGGAAGAGCTGACTGGCACGGTTCGCTTCTGAACAATGGGAGGCGTTGAGCACGTGCGCGGGTATCAGCCTATGTGACGTGCCGCAGGAATAAACGGCAGCCACACCGCGTCTATTTAACAGCAAAGGCTGTGCCTACTCAAATCAAGCATTTCGGGGTGTTGCCACGGCCACGGCATTTCTGCGTCAAACGCTTGTCCTAGACAGGTGCGGGATTTTTTCAGTGGTGGCCTAGACCCTTCCTACAGGTAAATAGGCTTGCCAAGTCAGATCCCGCAGTCGGTGCGGGGCGATTTGCCGCATGCAGCCCGAGTGTGTCGGGCTGCACGTGGCGCACTCTCTTGCTAGAGTGGAACTGCACCTGATCAATGAATGCTCGTCAATTGAAGGGGAAACACATGGCAATCGATATTGGTATCAGTGAAGAAGACCGTAAATCCATCGTCGACGGACTTTCCCGCCTACTCTCCGATACCTATGTTCTGTATCTGAAGACCCACAATTTCCATTGGAACGTCACAGGCCCCATGTTTCGTACGCTGCATCTGATGTTCGAAGAGCAGTACAACGAGCTTGCGCTGGCAGTGGACTCCATCGCCGAGCGTATCCGTGCCCTGGGCTTCCCGGCGCCGGGTGCCTATTCGATTTACGCCCGCCTGTCTTCCATCAAGGAAGAAGAGGGGGTGCCGAGCGCCGAAGAGATGATCAAGCAGTTGGTGGCCGGTCAGGAAGCAGTCACGCGTACCGCGCGAGGCATCTTCCCATTGCTCGACAAAGTCAGTGATGAGCCGACGGCGGACCTCTTGACCCAGCGTATGCAGGTTCATGAGAAAACCGCGTGGATGCTGCGCTCCCTGCTTGAAAACCAGTAACTGTCGAACCCAGGCGGCGCCTTTTCGGCGCCGCCTGCTGGTTTCCCTGCGCTTCCTGGCGTTGTCCTACAACTAACAACTCCCCGTCTTCTGGCTGCTCTGCGCTGGCTGCTGTTTTATAGGCCATCGTCCAATGGGAGAAGCCCATTGGCTGCTGTTTGGCAATGGAGTGTCAGGTGTATGTCACGTGGAGTGGGTAAGGGAATGATGGAAGCCTGTGGTTTTCACAAGATAAAGGTCGACCCTTTTACCAAGGGTTTTGATATGGGGCTGGCCAAGCCACTGTCCCGTTCGGTCAGGCTCAATGGGTTTTCTACCTGCCTGCGGCTTGAACAGATCTATTGGAATATCCTGACGGAAATCGCCAGGCTCAATACCTGTTCGGTCAGTGCGCTGTTGTCCTATGTCGATCGGGAAGTGCATTTGCGTTACGGAGGCGTGAAGAACTTCAGTGGGCTGGTGAGGGTGGTGTGCGTGGTTCACGTCCTCAAAGGTCGGGGCGCCCTCACGTCCGGGGATACGCTCGCGCAGTAGTCCGATGGCCGGGCCTTCAGCCCGACGGGCCGGGTCCTGGGCACAAAGCCGGCTGCGCTGTATTGATTTACCAGATATAATCCCGCGCTTTGCTGCGCATGCCGGGCTTTATGCACAGGGCAGGGCGTGGCGCTGTAACGATCTGATCGCCGAGACATCTCCATGCCCATGTACGACTATCAATGCGCTTCCTGTGGTCATCAGTTGGAAGCCATTCAGAAGATCAGCGCCGCGCCGCTGGTCGATTGCCCTGCCTGCCAGGCACCTGAGTTGAAGAAGATGTTGTCCATGCCGGGCTTCCGCCTGAGCGGCAGCGGCTGGTACGAGACTGATTTCAAGACCGGTGCCAAGAAGAACCTGGCCGGCGGCGACAAAGCAGACTGAGTTGAACTCTACGCGCAGGCTCCTGCATTATCCGTCCCCTGCTTTAATGTGCGGTGACGAGGCGGGCCTGCCACCGAATTTCGAATTACGAGAAGTGAAACCACGACCATGATGCGCAGCCACTATTGCGGCCAACTGAACGAGACCCTGGAAGGTCAGGAAATCACCCTTTGCGGATGGGTTCACCGTCGCCGCGACCACGGCGGGGTAATCTTCCTCGATATCCGCGACCGTGATGGTCTGGCCCAGGTAGTGTTCGACCCGGACCGCGCCGAAAGCTTCGCCGCCGCCGACCGCGTGCGCAGCGAATACGTCGTGAAGATCACCGGCAAGGTACGCCTGCGTCCGGCCGGTGCCGTGAACAAGAACATGGCGTCCGGCGGCATCGAAGTGCTGGGCTATGAGCTGGAAGTGCTGAACGAGTCGGAAACCCCGCCGTTCCCGCTCAACGAATACTCCGACGTGGGCGAAGAAACTCGCCTGCGCTACCGTTTCCTGGACCTGCGTCGTCCGGAAATGGCCGAGAAGCTGCGCCTGCGCTCGCGCATGACCACCAGCATCCGCCGCTTCCTGGATGAAAACGGCTTCCTCGACGTCGAAACCCCGATCCTCACCCGGGCCACCCCGGAAGGCGCGCGCGACTACCTGGTACCGAGCCGTACCCATGCCGGCAGCTTCTTCGCCTTGCCGCAATCGCCGCAGCTGTTCAAGCAACTGCTGATGGTGGCTGGTTTCGACCGCTACTACCAGATCGCCAAGTGCTTCCGTGACGAAGACCTGCGTGCCGATCGCCAGCCGGAATTCACCCAGATCGACATCGAGACCAGCTTCCTCGATGAAAAAGAGATCATGGGCCTGACCGAGCAGATGATCCGCAACCTGTTCAAGGAAGTCCTGGACCTGGAGTTCGGCGAATTCCCGCACATGACCTTCGAAGAAGCCATGCGCCGCTACGGTTCCGACAAGCCAGACCTGCGTAACCCGCTGGAGCTGGTGGACGTGGCCGACCAGCTCAAGGACGTCGACTTCAAGGTGTTCAGCGGCCCGGCCAACGATCCTAAATGCCGCATCGCCGCCCTGCGTGTGCCTGGCGGCGCGAGCATGCCGCGCAAGCAGATCGACGACTACACCAAGTTCGTCGGCATCTACGGTGCCAAGGGTCTGGCGTACATCAAGGTCAACGAGCGCGCCAACGGTGTCGACGGCCTGCAGTCGCCGATCGTGAAAAACATCCCTGAAGCCAACCTGAACACGATCCTCGATCGCGTCGGTGCGGTTGACGGCGACATCGTGTTCTTCGGTGCCGACAAGGCCAAGATCGTCAGCGAGGCCCTGGGCGCGCTGCGTATCAAGCTCGGTCACGACCTGAACCTGCTGACCTGCGAATGGGCGCCGATGTGGGTTGTGGACTTCCCGATGTTCGAAGAGAACGACGACGGCAGCTTCAGCGCCTTGCACCACCCGTTCACCGCACCGAAGTGCTCCCCGCAAGAGCTGGAAGCCAACCCTGCAGGCGCGCTGTCCCGTGCCTACGACATGGTGTTGAACGGTACTGAACTGGGTGGCGGTTCGATCCGTATCCACCGCAAAGAGATGCAACAAGCGGTCTTCCGCCTGCTGGGCATCAACGAAGCGGAACAGGAAGAGAAATTCGGCTTCCTGCTCGACGCCCTGAAATACGGCGCGCCGCCGCACGGTGGCCTGGCGTTCGGCCTGGACCGTCTGGTGATGCTGATGACCGGCGCCCAGTCGATCCGTGAAGTGATCGCCTTCCCGAAAACCCAGAGCGCTGCGGACGTCATGACCCAGGCTCCGGGTGTGGTTGATGCCAAGGCACTGCGCGAGCTGCACATCCGCCTGCGCGAGACGCCGAAGGCTGAGTAAGGCTGCAGCGTGAAAGCGCGATAAGGTTGTACGCAGTCAAAAAGGCGCATCTTCGGATGCGCCTTTGCGTTTAAAAGAGGGAAATCTCGCCTGGGGCGGGATTGATAAGGTTTCTAGAGAATTCGGAGTTGTGTTATGGCTGGCCATTCCAAGTGGGCGAACATCAAGCACCGCAAAGAGCGTCAGGATGCCAAGAAAGGCAAGATCTTCACCAAGTGGATTCGCGAACTGACCGTCGCTGCCCGTCAGGGTGGCGGTGACCCGGGCTCCAACCCGCGTCTGCGCCTGGCGCTGGACAAGGCGCTGGGCGCCAACATGAGCCGCGACATCATCGACCGCGCCGTGGCCCGTGGTGCCGGTGCGGCCGACACCGACGATATGGTCGAGCTGACCTATGAAGGCTACGGCCCGGGCGGCGTGGCGGTGATGGTCGAATGCATGACCGACAACCGCAACCGTACCGCGGCAGCCGTGCGCCATGCGTTCAGCAAGTGTGGCGGCAACCTTGGCACGGACGGCTCGGTGGCCTACCTGTTCGAGCGCAAGGGGCAGATCACCTTCGCACCGGGCACTGATGAAGACGCGCTGATGGAAGCCGCGATGGAAGCGGATGCCGATGACGTGGTCACCAACGAAGACGGCTCCATCGATGTGTTCACCTCGTTCGCCAGCTTCTACGCCGTGCGTAATGCCCTGGAAGCCGCTGGTTTCAGCGGCACCGACGCGGAGATCGTGATGCTGCCGACCACCAGTGCCGAACTGGACCTGGACGGTGCCCAGAAGGTGCTGAAGCTGCTGGACATGCTTGAAGACCTGGATGACGTGCAGAATGTGTATTCGAATGCCGACATCCCTGAGTCTGTGGCCGAACAGCTCGCGTAAGAACGATGAATATCCGCTGTGGGAGCTGGCTTGCCTGCGATAGCATCACCTCGATTTGACAGAAGCACCGAGGTGCCCGCATTGCAGGCAAGCCAGCTCCCACAGGGCTTCTATGCTGTTACACAAATGTGTGCCTGGCACATACCGTTGTAAATCCAACCCGCAGGCGTTATGACTTTAATCCTAGGTATCGACCCCGGTTCGCGCATCACCGGCTTTGGCGTGGTGCAGCAGACCCCACGCGGCTGTGTGTACGTCGCCTCGGGCTGCATCCGCACTGGCGCAGGGGAATTGGCCGAGCGGCTGCAGATCGTCTATCGCGGCGTACGTGAAGTCATCCAGACCTACGGCCCGGTCACCATGGGCATAGAGAAAGTCTTCATGGCCAAGAATGCCGACTCGGCGTTGAAGCTCGGGCAGGCCCGGGGCGCTGCCATCGTGGCAGGTGCCGAGGAGGGCATGGAGATCGCTGAATACACCGCGACCCAGGTCAAGCAGGCCGTGGTCGGCACCGGTGGCGCCAACAAGGAGCAGGTGCAAATGATGGTCATGCACATGCTCAAGCTCACTTCAAAGCCGCAGATCGACGCCTCGGATGCCCTGGCCATCGCCATTTGCCATGCCCATACCCGCTCCAGCCTGTTGCCTCACGGCTTGGGCGCAGCACGTAGTCGTGGCGGGCGGCTGCGTCTCTGATAGCATCAGCGCAATCGTTATTTTTGCGGTCAGGCTCCGATCTGACCCCCAAGCTTTAAGGATCTGAACCGTGATTGGACGCTTGCGCGGCACCCTGGCTGAGAAACAGCCGCCGCACCTGATTCTGGATGTGAATGGGTTGGGTTATGAGCTGGAAGTGCCCATGACCACCCTGTATCGCCTGCCGTCGGTCGGCGAGCCGATAACCTTGCACACTCATTTAGTGGTGCGCGAAGACGCGCAACTACTCTATGGTTTCATCGGCAAGCGTGACCGCGATTTCTTCCGCGAGCTGATTCGTCTCAATGGCGTGGGGCCCAAATTGGCCCTGGCCTTGATGTCGAGCCTGGAAGTGGATGAATTGGTCCGGGCTGTATCGGCCCAGGATACCTCGGCCCTGACCAAGGTGCCGGGGGTGGGCAAGAAGACCGCCGAGCGCTTGTTGGTCGAGCTCAAGGACCGCTTCAAAGCCTGGGAGGTGGTGCCGAGCATGTTCGCCCTGGTACCGAACCAGCCGGATATGCCGGCGGCCCAGGTCGCCAACGCCGAGAGCGATGCCGTCAATGCGCTGATCTCCCTGGGCTACAAGCCCCAGGAAGCCAGCAAGGCCGTATCGGCCATCAAGGACAAGAACCTGAGCGCTGAAGACATGATTCGCCGTGCCCTGAAGGGAATGATTTAAGTGATTGAAGCCGATCGTCTGATCGCGGCCACCGGCCCGCGTGACCGTGAAGAAGTCCAGGACCGGGCCATCCGCCCGTTGAGCCTGGCCGAATACATCGGCCAGCCCACCGTGCGCGAGCAGATGGAGCTGTTTATCCAGGCCGCTCGCGGGCGCAGTGAGTCCCTGGACCACACCCTGATCTTCGGCCCGCCGGGTTTGGGCAAGACCACTCTGGCCAATATCATCGCCCAGGAAATGGGCGTGTCGATCAAGTCCACCTCCGGCCCGGTGCTTGAGCGTCCTGGCGACTTGGCCGCGTTGCTGACCAATCTTGAACCCCATGACGTGCTGTTTATCGACGAAATCCATCGCTTGTCGCCGATTGTCGAAGAAGTGCTGTACCCAGCCATGGAAGACTTCCAGCTCGACATCATGATCGGCGAAGGTCCTGCGGCCCGTTCGATCAAGCTCGACCTGCCGCCCTTTACCCTGGTGGGCGCGACCACCCGCGCGGGCATGTTGACCAACCCGCTGCGAGACCGTTTCGGCATTGTTCAACGTCTAGAGTTCTATAGCACCGCCGATCTGGCGACCATTGTCAGCCGGTCGGCGAGTATCCTCGGCTTGCCCCTGGACCCGGAAGGCGCCTTTGAAATCGCTCGACGCGCTCGCGGTACGCCACGAATTGCCAACCGTTTGCTGCGCCGCGTGCGAGACTTTGCCGAGGTGCGTGCCAAGGGCCACATCACCAAGGCCGTGGCGGACCTTGCCTTGAACCTGCTGGATGTGGACGAACATGGTTTTGATCACCAGGATCGACGCCTACTTTTGACCATGATCGAGAAATTCGACGGTGGCCCGGTCGGCGTGGACAGCCTGGCCGCAGCCATCAGTGAGGAGCGCCATACCATTGAGGATGTGCTGGAACCGTACCTGATCCAGCAGGGCTATATCATGCGTACCCCGCGGGGCAGGGTGGTGACGCGTCATGCCTATTTGCACTTCGGGCTAAACATTCCGTCACGATTGGGAGAGATGCCCGTGGTAGACGAATTCCTCGATGCAGTGGACGATTAAAAAATTGCAGGAGCGAGCTTGCTCGCGAAAAACGCCAACGATAACGCGGTATGTCTGGTTATACGCGGCGTGCTCAGGTTCTTCGCGAGCAAGCTCGCTCCTACAGGGTATTTGTCATGTGGGGTGATTTATCCGAGCTTTGTGCTGTCCCAGTGTCTGGCGTCGTCATTTGAAAGCGTTCAGGAATGAAAAAACAGTTGCCCAGCCAATTGGCAACCTGAGGAGTAAGCACTAGAGTATGCGCGCGCAAAACGGGGATCAGTCGTTCGCACATCGCTGTCGCGTTTATTACGAGGACACCGATGCCGGCGGCATCGTTTATTACGTCAATTACCTGAAATTCATGGAACGGGCTCGAACCGAGCGGCTGCGGGAGTTGGGTTTTGCCCAGTCCGAGCTGGTAGGCGACGACCTGTTATTCGTCGTGCATTCCAGCGAGGCGCGGTATTACGCGCCGGCGCGACTGGACGATGAGTTGCTGGTCAGCGCTGAAGTCATCGAATTGAACCGTGCCAGCCTGCGTTTCAAGCAGCAGGTCAGGCGGGCCACGGATGCAACGCTGCTCTGTGAGGGGCAGTTCCTGGTGGCGTGTGTGCGCACCAACAGCTTGAAACCTCGGGCCATTCCCGAAACTCTACGCGCGGCCTTTGCCGCCGTGAGCGGCGCGGGTCAACAATCAAAGCAGGAGATTTAGCGTGGAACCTACCGTCGTCGACCATTCCTCCATGTGGAGCCTGGTCAGCAATGCCAGTGTCGTGGTTCAACTGGTCATGCTGACCCTGGTAGCCGCATCGGTTACCTCTTGGGTCATGATTTTTCAGCGCAGCAACATGTTGCGCGCCGGTCGACGTGCCCTGGAGAGCTTTGAAGAGCGCTTCTGGTCGGGTATCGACCTGTCCAAACTGTACCGCCAGGCAGGCAGCAACCCGGATCCGGATTCGGGCGTCGAGCAGATCTTCCGTGCTGGCTTCAAGGAGTTCTCGCGCCTGCGCCAGCAGCCAGGTGTCGATCCTGAAGCGGTGATGGAAGGTGTGGCCCGTGCCATGCGCGTGGCCATCTCCCGCGAAGAAGAGAAACTCGAGCAGGGCCTGCCGTTCCTTGCCACCGTGGGTTCTGTCAGCCCGTACATCGGCCTGTTCGGTACCGTATGGGGCATCATGAACTCCTTCCGCGGCCTGGCCCAGGCGCAACAAGCCACACTGGCCACCGTGGCCCCGGGTATTGCCGAAGCCCTGATCGCCACCGCGATCGGCCTGTTCGCCGCTATCCCCGCAGTAATCGCCTACAACCGTTTTGCCGCAACCAGCGAAACCTTGATCGGCCGTTACTACACCTTCGCCGATGAATTCCAGGCGATCCTGCACCGTAAAGTGCACACCAGCGAAGAATAAGCAGGTAATTCCCAATGGCTTTAATCGCTCGAGCTCGCAAAAAGCGCAAGCCGGTCGCCGAGATGAACGTAGTGCCCTACATCGACGTGATGCTGGTGCTGCTGGTGATCTTCATGGTGACCGCGCCGATGCTCAACCAGGGCGTGAAAGTTGATCTGCCCAAGGTTTCCAGTGAAGCCTTGCCGCAGGACAACAACACTCAGGTCCTGACCATTTCGATCAAGGCTGACAAGACCTATTACTGGAACCTTGGCAGCGAAGTCGATACGCAAAAGCAGCAGGACAAGGCCCTGACCTTGCCTGCAATGACCGATGCGGTGACCAAGATCATTCGCTCCGGCAACGAAGGCGGCAAGCACACCCAGGTGTTTATCCGGGGTGACAAATCGGTCGACTACGGCTCCGTCATGGGCGCCATGGGCGGGCTGCAGAAGGCCGGCGTCGGTAACGTTGGCTTGATTACCGAGGCGCCCTGATGCAGCAACAGCGAGAGCCGTCCGCCTCGGAAAGCTACTTCTGGCCTGGCGTGTGGGCAATTGCCCTGCACGTCCTGGTGTTCGGCATGCTGTTCGTCAGCTTTGCCATGACCCCGGACCTGCCGCCAGCCAAGCCGATCGTGCAGGCGACCCTGTATCAGCTGAAATCGAAAAGTCAGGCCACCACCCAGACCAATCAGAAGATTGCGGGTGAGGCCCAGAAGTCGGCCGCGCGCCAGACTGAAGTCGAGCAGATGGAACAGAAGAAGGTCGAGCAGGAAGCGGTGAAGGCTGCTGCGGAACAAAAGAAAGAAGAGGCGGCTCAAAAGGCCGAGGAATCGAAAAAGGCTGACGAAGCCAAGAAGGCCGACGAGGCTAAAAAGGCTGATGAAGCCAAGAAAGCCGAGAAAGCTGCCGAAGCGAAAAAGGCCGAAGAGAAACAATTGGCTGATATAGCCAAGAAGAAATCGGAAGAAGAAGCCAAAAAGGCTGCCGAAGAAGAGGCCAAGAAAAAGGCCGCTGAAGAAGCCAAGAAAAAGATAGTCGAAGACGCGAAAAAGAAAGCCGCCGAAGACGCCAAGAAAAAAGCTGAAGCAGACGAGGCGAAGAAGAAAGTCGCCGACGAAGCGAAGAAGAAAGCTGCCGCCGACGCCTCCAAGAAAAAGGCCCAGGAAGCAGCACGCAAATCCGCCGAAGAGAAAAAGGCCCAGGCCCTGGCAGATTTGCTTTCCGACACGCCGCAGCGTCAGCAAGCCTTGGCCGATGAGCGTGGCGATGAAGTCGCGGGCAGTTTCGACGACCTGATTCGGGCGCGGGCAGCGGAAGGTTGGACACGTCCACCTTCGGCACGTAAAGGCATGACAGTAGTGCTGCAGATCGGCATGTTGCCGGACGGTACGGTGACTTCGGTCAGCGTGGCCAAGTCCAGTGGTGACGGTTCGTTCGACAGTTCGGCGGTTGCCGCGGTCAAGAATATTGGCCGGTTGACCGAGATGCAGGGAATGAAACCAAGTGACTTCGCTCCCTATCGTTCATTCAAGATGACATTCACACCTGAGGATCTAGCCTTGTGAGAAACCTTCTTCGAGGAATGCTTGTCGTTATTTGCTGTATGGCAGGGATAGCGGCGGCGGATGAAAAGAACATCCTGGTAACCAGCGGCAGTGATCGGGCCACCCCGATTGCAGTCGTGCCGTTCGGTTGGCAGGGCGGCAGCGTGCTGCCGGACGACATGGCCCAGATCGTCAGCGACGACCTGCGTAACTCCGGTTACTACGCGCCGATTCCAAAAGGCAACATGATCAGCCAGCCAACCCAGGCCAGCGAAGTCATCTTCCGTGACTGGAAGGCGGTGGGTGCCCAGTACCTGATGGTCGGCAGCATCACGCCGGCCGGCGGTCGCCTGCAGATCCAGTACACGTTGTTCAACGTGGCCACCGAACAGCAGGTCTTGACCGGCAGCGTATCGGGTACCGCCGAACAACTGCGCGACATGGCTCACTACATCTCGGACCAGTCGTTTGAAAAACTCACCGGTATCAAGGGGGCGTTCTCGACGCGCCTACTGTATGTCACGGCTGAGCGTTTCTCTGTAGACAATACCCGCTACACCCTGCAGCGTTCGGACTACGACGGTGCTCGTGCAGTGACCTTGCTGCAGTCCCGTGAGCCAATCCTGTCGCCGCGCTTCGCGCCGGACGGCAAGCGTATTGCCTACGTATCGTTCGAACAGCGTCGCCCGCGTATCTTTGTGCAGCACATCGATACTGGCCGTCGTGAGCAGATCACCAACTTCGAAGGCCTCAACGGTGCGCCAGCCTGGTCGCCGGACGGTTCGCGCCTGGCTTTCGTGCTGTCCAAGGACGGCAACCCGGATATCTACGTGATGAACATGGCCTCGCGTCAACTCTCGCGTGTGACCAGCGGCCCGGGCATCAACACCGAACCGTTCTGGGGCAAGGATGGCTCGACCATCTACTTCACCTCCGACCGTGGCGGCAAGCCTCAGGTCTACAAGGCAAATGTGAACGGCGGCGGTGCGGAACGTGTGACCTTTATTGGTAACTACAACGCCAACCCCAAGCTTTCGGCCGATGAAAAGACGTTGGTGATGATTCACCGTCAGGATGGTTTCACTAATTTCCGGGTTGCGGCCCAGGATTTGCAGCGCGGAACCGTAAAAATCCTTACAGATACCAACCTTGATGAGTCAGCCACTGTTGCGCCCAACGGCACCATGGTAATCTACGCCACCCGCCAGCAGGGCCGGGGAGTCTTGATGCTCGTGTCCATCAACGGACGCGTAAGGCTCCCACTTCCTACCGCACAAGGCGAAGTCAGAGAACCATCCTGGTCCCCTTACCTGAACTGACGCGGCGCTACAAAAAGAAGTACTTAACACACTGGGGTTCATTAGGAGTTTCACGATGGAAATGCTGAAGTTTGGTAAGTTTGCTGCTCTGGCTCTGGCTCTGTCCGTAGCCGTTGGTTGCTCCTCTAAAGGCGGCGACAATGCCGGTGAAGGCGCAGCTGTTGATCCAAACGCTGGTTACGGCGCCAACACTGGTGCGGTCGACGGCTCCCTGAGCGAAGAAGCTGCTCTGCGCGCTATCACCACTTTCTACTTCGAATACGACAGTTCGGACCTGAAGCCAGAAGCCATGCGCGCTCTGGACGTTCACGCCAAGGACCTGAAAGCTAACGGCGCTCGCGTTGTTCTGGAAGGTAACACTGACGCCCGTGGTACTCGTGAGTACAACATGGCACTGGGCGAGCGTCGTGCGAAAGCCGTTCAGCGCTACCTGGTACTGCAAGGTGTTGCTCCAGGCCAACTGGAACTGGTTTCCTACGGTAAAGAGCGTCCAGTTGCAACTGGCAACGACGAACAGTCGTGGGCTCAGAACCGTCGCGTCGAACTGCGTAAGTAATT
This sequence comes from Pseudomonas sp. NFPP02, assembly GCF_900119355.1. NCBI lineage: Bacteria > Pseudomonadati > Pseudomonadota > Gammaproteobacteria > Pseudomonadales > Pseudomonadaceae > Pseudomonas > Pseudomonas sp. NFPP02. Next base: position 17,321 of record NZ_FPJI01000007.1, on the reverse strand, counting down.
CGTCATGCGAACGTGCCGTCGTGCTCTAACTGTATTGGCTCTCAGCTTCGCACCGCTTGCGGTGTGGGCTGCGGTTCCTGTAACGGATAGCAACTCAGGCTATAACAATAGCGGGAGCAGTTATCCGCCAGCGGGTTATGGCACGAACGGCGCCTATGCGGGGGGAGCGGCTACGTCCGCTCCCTCGGCACAGGGCGAACTGTTCAACCAGCTGCAACGCATGCAGGATCAGTTGGCCCAGCAACAAGGCGCCATTGAAGTTCTGCAGAACCAAGTGAACCAGCTGAAGCAAGAAGGCCTGGAGCGTTACCAGGATCTTGACCGTCGTATTGGAGCCGGTGTTGCACCTGCCGCTACTCCTGATAATTCTTCTACCGGTGGCGCACCCAGTGCCGCTGCCGGTGGCGCAGCAGCGGGGGCCGCCGCGGCTGCCCCTGCCGCCAGCAGTGAACCGGGTGATCCGGCGAAGGAAAAACTGTATTACGATGCAGCCTTCGACCTGATCAAGGCCAAGGATTTCGATAAGGCCAGTCAGGCCTTCACCGCTTTCCTGCGCAAGTACCCCAACAGCCAGTACGCGGGCAATGCCCAGTACTGGTTGGGTGAGGTCAACCTGGCAAAGGGTGATTTGCAGGGCGCGGGCCAGGCTTTTGCCAAGGTCAGCCAGCTGTACCCCAAGCACGCCAAGGTTCCGGATTCGCTGTACAAACTAGCTGACGTAGAACGCCGCCTGGGTCACACCGACAAGGTCAAAGGTATTCTGCAGCAGGTGGTTGCCCAGTATCCGGGTACCTCCGCGGCGCAGTTGGCCCAGCGGGACCTGCAACGCTTGTAAGCAATGCAGCCCGTTCAGAAGAAACCCGCGCTTGTCGCGGGTTTTTTCGTTAGAATCCACGCCCTTTTATGAAACACGCTTCCTGGGGTTGACGCGTTGGCGCAATCCCTTGAAGTGCCTGACGGAGGCGGACAGCCTGTTTAGCTGTTACGCCCGTGGCGACTATGCAAGACACATTACGTATTACCGAAGTCTTTTACTCGTTGCAGGGTGAAACGCGCACTGCTGGCCTGCCCACTGTCTTTGTACGGTTGACCGGCTGCCCGTTGCGTTGCCAATACTGTGACAGCGCCTACGCCTTCAGCGGCGGCACTGTGCGCACCCTCGACGACATCCTGGAGCAGGTTGCCGGTTACCGGCCGCGCTACGTCTGCGTGACGGGCGGTGAGCCTCTGGCGCAACCCAACGCCATTCCGTTGCTCAAACAGCTGTGTGATGCCGGTTACGAGGTCTCCCTGGAAACCAGTGGCGCCCTGGACATCTCCGCGGTCGACCCGCGCGTCAGCCGAGTGGTTGACCTCAAGACCCCGGACTCCAAGGAAGCCCACCGCAATCGCTACGAGAACATGGACTTGCTGACGGCCAACGATCAGGTCAAGTTCGTCATCTGTTCCCGTGACGATTATGACTGGGCCACCTCCAAGCTGATCCAGTATGGCCTGGAGCGTCGAGCGGGCGAGGTGCTGTTCTCGCCAAGCCATCACGACCTGAATGCCCGTGACCTGGCGGATTGGGTAGTGGCGGACAACCTGCCGGTACGCCTGCAATTGCAGCTGCACAAGTACCTGTGGAACGACGAGCCGGGGCGCTGATCCGGCTGCTGCGATAGGCGTTCTACCCACCGAATTACCGTTCAAATGCGTTTTTTCTGATTTATTTAAAATAAGGTGTTGAATAATCCTTAGAAATCAGTATTATACGCGCCACCACACAGCGGGTCGTTAGCTCAGTTGGTAGAGCAGTTGGCTTTTAACCAATTGGTCGTAGGTTCGAATCCCACACGACCCACCATTTTTGGCGGTTTAGAAAATCCGGAAGGCCCACGCAAGTGAGGATTTCCGGGTTTTTTTTTGCCTGTGATTTGGCCTGCCCGAGTCGACGTTGGGTCAACGTCTGCGCAAATTTCCGTTGTCGTCCAAAAATTCCTTAAATTCAAATATTCATATGCGGACCGGTGCTGACCCAATAGTCCGGGCGTTCGTGTGGGTGCTCGATGTGTATCAAATCTGATACCGCTGGTCGGAAAATAACCAATAACTTCAAGCAATATCCATTCTTATTCGATTATTTTCTTTATTTGTCAGCTAGTTACAGTTTTTTTAGGGTGTTACCCAAAGGTGGGTCAGATTATTGGCGAGAAAGGCGGTCGATGTTAGTTTGCCACCCTTCGTAAATTCGATGGATCGAACATGAATTCCCAACCGCCACGGACTCGGTATTCACTGAGCATTGCCCTGCTTGTCTGCCTCGCCTCCCCCAGCGTGATGGCGGCAACCCTTCCGGGTGATCAGGACCTGATCCGCGACCGGCAAAACCGCCTGTTGGAAGATCAGCAACGCCGCCTTGAACAACTCAAGGAACTGCCCGGCAAAGAGGCCAGGCCCGAAGCGCCAGCAGCCCCGGTGGACAGCCGTTGCTTCCCGATCCAAACCATTGAACTCCAGGGGGCCGACCACCTGCCTGCCCCTGAACGCGAGCGTCTGCTCAAACCGTACATCGGTCAATGCCTGGGCGTCTCACAACTCAACGCCCTGCTCAAAGACCTCACCGACTTCTACATCGACAAAGGCCTGATGACGAGTCGCGCCTACTTGCCGCAACAGGACATGTCCAAGGGGCATCTGCAAGTGCTGGTGGTGGAGGGCAAACTCGAAGGCTTGAAGGGCGCCGACAACAGCAAGTTGACGGACCGCGAGCTGGCCATGGCCTTTCCCGGCAAAAGCGGCGAGATATTGAACCTGCGAGAAATCGAGCAGGCCGTCGACCAACTCAATCGCTTGCCGTCCAATCAAGCCCAGATGGAGCTGACCCCGGGCGAGGCCGTGGGCGGCAGCTCGGTATTGGTCAAAAACAACCCGCAAAAGCCATGGCGCGCCAGCCTTTCACGTAACAACGACGGCCAGAAAAGCACCGGCGAACAGCAGTGGGGCACCGGCTTTGAATGGGACAGCCCGCTGGGCCTGGCCGATCAGCTGATTCTGCGCGGCGGCCATGACGCGGTCAGCGACCATCAGAAAACTTCCAAGAACGCGATGCTCTACTACAACGTGCCCTGGGGCTGGTGGAACTTCAGCTACAGCTACAACCAGAGCGACTACCGTTCGGTCGTCCAGGGCGACGGTTTCGACTTCAAGCAAACCGGTGACAGTGAAAACCATCAGTTACGCGCTGAGCGGGTGATCCACCGTGATGCCGTGAGCAAGACGTCGCTCAACGTCGGCCTGTCCCACCTGCGCACCAACAACTACATCGATAGCAGCCGCCTCAAAGAGAGCAGCAACCGCCTCAGTGAACTGCAGTTGGGCATCAACCATGGTCGTCGTATCGGCAGTGCGTTCGTCAACGTCGATGTGGGCATGCAAAACGGCACCGGCGCCTTCGACGCCCAAGGCAATCACAACCCCATGCCTGGCGTGCCGGATGCGCGCTACCGCAAATACACCGCCACCGTCAGCTACCTGCAACCCTTCACGCTGTGGGGAGAGTCGTTCAGTTTCACCAGCCTGGCCACCGGCCAACGCAGCGAAGACGTGCTGTTCAGCCCCCAGCGCATGAGCCTCGGTGGCTCGGCGTCGGTACGCGGCTACAAGGATCAGCAACTGACCGGCGACAGCGGCGGTTACTGGCGCAATGACCTGCGCTGGAGCCGCCCGGTGACCCTCGGTTGGCTGCGCCCGGTGTTCGGCGAGTACGGTGCCAGCGTGGGCTACGACCAAGGCGTGATCCGCAATGGTCGCTACAACGGCGAAGTGCACGGCCGCGTCTCGAGCAACTCCCTTGAGCTGTTCGCCCGCGGCCAACACGTGAGCACCAGCGTGACCTTTGCCCACTCGCTGGAACGACCGGCCGCGCTGCTTGAGCGCGAAGCACCGATCTACTTCCGCATGGATTTCTTCCTGTAATTCAACGCCCAGTTGCAACGAGAATTTGAAATGGATGTTCGCCAATTTGCCTTCCTGGTTCGCCAGCCTTCTGCTGCCCTGAAAAGCCGTGACGCGTTCCTGGGCCTGCCCAAACGTGGCGTGGCGCTGATCCTGGCCAACGCGCTGTTCTGGCAACCGCTGCTGGCCCAGGCCGAAGGCATCGTGGTCAGCGCGCCGGGCACCACGGTCGGCCAGGCGGGCAATGGCGTGCCGGTGGTAAACATCGCCGCCCCCAATGGCAGTGGCCTGTCCCACAACCAGTTCAAGGACTACAACGTCGGCGCCAACGGCGTGATACTCAACAACGCCACCGACCGTACCCAATCGACGCAACTGGGCGGCATCATCCTCGGCAACCCGAACCTGCAAGGCCGCGCCGCCAACATCATCCTCAACGAAGTCAACGGCGGCAGTCCCAGCCAACTGCGCGGCTACACCGAAGTGGCGGGCCAGTCGGCCAAGGTCATCGTCGCCAACCCCTATGGCATTACTTGCAGCGGCTGCGGCTTCATCAACACCCCCAACGTCACCCTGACCACCGGCAAACCGATACTCGACGCAAGCGGCCAACTGCAACGTTACCAGGTTGATGGCGGCGCCGTGACCATCGACGGCCAGGGCTTGAACGCCGATAACGTCGACCGCTTTGAAATCATCACCCGCTCGGCCAGGATTAACGCACAGATCAATGCGCGCAACTTGAGTGTGGTTGCCGGGCGCAATGACGTCGATGCTAAAAGCCTGCAAGCCACTGCCCGCGCCGACGACGGCAGCGCTAAGCCCGAGCTCGCGATTGATTCGACGGCGTTGGGTGGGATGTATGCCGGGGCGATCAAACTGGTGGGCACCGAGGCCGGGGTGGGCGTGAAGCTCGACGGTACGTTAATGGCCAGTGGCGGTGATATTCAGCTCGATGCCACTGGACGACTGAGTTTGGCTAATGCCAAAGCCAGCGAAGCGGTGGTGATCAAGGCCGGTCAATTGGACGCTGCGGGTGCGGTGTATGCCGGCACGCGAGTCGATGTACAAACCACGACAGGCCTGAGCAACCAGAAAAGCCTGGCGGCCCGCGACAGCATCACCGTGACCAGCGGTGGGGCGCTGGTCAACAGCGGCATCATCGAAGCCGGTGTCAACGCCGATGAAAGCCGCAATGCCGGTGGCGATGTCAGTCTGCGCGCGGCAAACCTGAGCAATAGCGGCAGCGTGGTTGCCAGCCGAACCCTTACCGCCACGGCCAACCAAACCTTGAACAATCAAGGCGGCACTCTGAGCGGTACCACCGCCGTGATTAACGCCGGTCAACTCGACAACCGTGGCGGTCGTGTACTGGGTAAGGACTCGCTCAAGGTCACGGCCACCGGTCTGGATAACCGCACCAACGGTCTGCTGCACAGTGAAAACAGCACCGACGTTACGGTGACCGCCGCGCTGGATAACCAGAACGGTCGCGTGATCGGCCTCAAGAACCTGACGCTCAACGCTGGCCAACTGACTAACGATAACGGCCTGGTCGCCAGCCAGGCGCAGGCCCGTGTAACCGCAGGGCAACTGAGTAACCAGGCGGGTGAAATCTCTGCCAGCCACACAACCGTGATTGCCACGAACCTGGATAACCGTTCAGGCAAATTGCTGGGCAGCAACCTCAACGTAACCGCCAGCGGTACCATCGATAACCGCCTGGGGATTTTCTCTGCGTCCAGCCTGACAGTACAGGCGGCCAGCCTGGATAACCGCGACAAAGGTTCCATCGCCGCCCAAGGCGTGATGAACCTGACCGTCGCCGGGCTGCTGGACAATCGCAATGAAGGCAACCTCGTCAGCCAGGGGGCTCAACAAATAACCGCAGGGCAGTTGAACAACAGCCAGGGCGGCCTGGTGTCCAGCAAAACCACCCTGGCGTTGCACGGCGACAGCCTGATCAACCACGGTGGCCTGGTCATTGCCGACGGCGCGCTGACCCTCACCGGCGGCGATCTGGATAACAGCCAAGCGGGCGTGATCAGCACCAAGGCCGCCGCGCACGTGCAACTGAACCAGTTGAACAACATCAATGGCGGCAAGTTGGGCAGCGATGGTGCGCTGACCCTCAACGCCAACCAGCTCGAAAACGGCGCCGGTCGCATCAGCGCCAAGGGCGACCTGCAGGCAACCGTCGGTGTGCTCAATCAACAAGCGGGCGAACTCGTCAGCGACGGTGCGCTGAACCTGACCGGCGCGTCCCTGGATAACCGCAACGGCGGCCTTATCGCTGCCACCAAGGGCGTGGACCTGCGCAGCCAGACCATCCTCAATCAGCAAGGCGAGATCTCCAGCCAGGCCAAGGTGCTGGTGGTCGCCGATCAACTGAACAACACCACCGGCAAGGTCATCGGCGACAGCGGCCTGACGCTCACGGTGCAGCGCCTGCTCAACCAGAGCAACGGCTTGCTGGCGGGGCGTGAGAGCCTGGCATTGAATGGCGACCAACTGGATAACAGCCTGGGTGGCCGCGTTACCAGCCAAAAAGACCTGACCATTAGCCTGACCGGAGACTTGCTCAACCAAGGGCAGGGCACGCTGCTGAGCGAGGGCGGACTGACCGTCAGGGCTGGCACCCTGGATAACAGCCGGGGCGGTATTCTTTCTGCGGCCAATGCGCTGTCGATCACCACTCAGGGCCAACTGAACAATCAGGCTGGCAAGCTGCTGGCTGATGGCATCGCCACGCTGGCCAGCACGGCGCTGAACAACAGCCAGGGCGGCGTGATCAGCGCCAAGCAACAGGTGGACGTGCGCAGCGCCGGCCTGGACAACAGCCAGCGCGGCGGCATCAGCAGTGACGCTGGCATCACCCTCAACACAGGGCGACTGGACAACAGCCAACAAGGTTCGATCTTCGCCAAGTCCACGGTCAAGGCAACCCTGACCGGGCTGGACCAACATGATCGTGGCGAACTGATCAGCAATACCAGCATCGACCTGGACTTGAGCCATGGGCAACTGATCAACCGTGACCACGGCCTGATCGCGACACCGGGCCAACTGCTGCTGAACAACCTGGGCACCGTCGACAACAGTCAGGGCGGTGAAATCTCCAGCACCCAATCATTCCTGTTGATGGCCGATGCGCTGAATAACCGCGGCGGTAAAGTCATCAGTGGCGACAGCCTGCAGGTACGTATCGCCAAGGCGCTGGATAACAGTGTGGAAGGTGTACTGTCCGCCGGGAGCGTTCTGCAGGTGGTAGCCGACAGCCTGGACAACCAGGCCGGTGGCGCGCTCGCCAGCCGTGGTGCGCTGGAGCTGAAGGTCACCGGCGCGCTGGATAACCATAACCAAGGGCAGATCACCGCCGCTACGGTTTTGACGACCACCTCAGGCTCCTTGAACAACAGCGACAAAGGCAGCCTTTCGGCCGGCACGCTCCAGACGCTCAACACTGGCGCGCTGGACAATCACCAGGGCGGGCGAATCGTCAGCGATGGTAGCCAGACGGTCACCGCCGCCAATGTGGATAACCGCGCGGGTGTGATCGGCAGTCAACAGGCGTTGAACCTGACCACTGCCAACCTCGATAACACTGCCGGGTTGATCAACAGCCAGGCTGATTTGACTCTGACCGGGCAAACAGTCGACTCAAGCCTGGATGGCGAAATCTCAGCCAAGGGCGACTTGAAACTCATCGTCCAACAGCTGATCCAGCGCCAGGGTCGCTTGATCGGCGAACGCGCTGTGAGCCTCGATCTGCAAGGCGGAAATCTCGAAAACAGCGCAGGCTTGATCAGCGCCAAAGGTCCGCTGACCTTCGCGCGCCTGGCTAACCTGACCAACCGAGAACAAGGCGAAATCTCCAGCCAGACGGCGTTCACCATCGCCGCCAAACGCATCGATAACGGTGATCGCGGGGTCATCCTCAGTGCCGATCAATTGCGCCTTGAAGCGGATACCGTGGTCAACACCAACAAGGGCTTGATCTCCGGCTGGAACGGTCTGACGGTGGTCGGCAATGGCCTCGACAACAGCGCCGAGGGCACGTTGTCGAGCAAGAGTGGCACCCTGCACACTGACCTCACCGGTGTATTGGATAACCACGCGGCGGGTGCCCTGGTCAGCATGGGCAAACAAACGCTCATCGCGGGCAGCCTGAACAATGATCAGGGGATCATCTCCGGCCAGGCCGATGTCGACCTCAACGTTGCCGGTCGCCTGGATAACAGCAACAACGGCCTGATTTCCGCAGCTCAACACCTGGGCTTCAATAATGCCCAGAGTCAAATTCTCAACCGTGGTGGGCGTATCAACGCCGCCAACATCACCTTTATCGGCGAGAGTCTCGACAACAGTGCTGGCCAACTGATCAGCCAGGGCACCTTGGACGGCACCCTCAGTGGCGCGCTGATCAATGCCAACAATGCGCGCCTGGCCAGTGGCGCAGCCCTGTTGCTGAACGCCGCCAGCCTGGGCAACCGAGGCGGCCAACTGGTCAGCCAGGATCGCCTTGACCTGACCCTCGCCAATGGCGACCTGGACAACAGCGCCAAAGGCACGCTTGCCAGCCAGAAAGACCTGGTGATCAAGCTGTTGGCCGGTGACGTTCAAAACCAGCAAGACGGCCTGATGTTCAGCCAGAAGGGCAAGCTCGACCTTACCGCCCGCGCCCTCACCAACGATCAAGGCACGCTGCAAAGCCAGACCGATAACCGCCTGCGCCTCAGCGGCGCCCTGAGTAACCAGGGCGGCCGCGTCGACAGCCTCAGTGGCAACCTGGACCTGGAAACCGCCAGTGTAGCCAACACGGCCGGTGGCGTACTCAACAGCAGCAAGGGCTGGGTCAAACTGGTCACTGGGTTGTTCACTAACAGCAACGGCATCACTCAGGCGCAGTCGCTGGATATCCAAGCCAAGGGCGGGCTGCTCAACCAAATGGGGCATTTGTCCGCACTCGGCGGTGAAAGCCGCATCGTCACCACGACCTTCAATAACCAGGGCGGCGGTGTCTACGCCGATACCTTGCTCAAGGTCACTGCCCAGGCTTTCGATAACCAGGGCACGGCGGCCGGTAAGGGCGGCAAGGTCGGTGCACGCAATATCGACTTCGGCCTCACTGGCGCCCTGAGCAATGGCTATGGCCTGATTGAAAGCGACGACGTCCTGCGCCTTGCTGCGCAAACCATCAACAACGTCGGCGGTAACCTGCGGGCCATGGGCCGTACGGGCACGACCGACATCGATGTTTCCGGCCTGTTCGATAACCGCTTCGGCGTGCTTGAAAGCGCCAACGAACACCTGAACCTGCAAGCCGCCGGCCTGGACAATAACGGCGGGCGCATCGTACACACCGGCACCGGTACGTTCGACCTGACCTCCGACCAAGTCACCCGGGCCGGCGGCAGCTTCGTCACCAACGGCCAGTTGGACATCAAGGCTGCCAGTTGGACCAACAGCAGCGTGATCCAGGCCGGGCGCCTGAACCTCGACATCGGCCAGTTCACCCAGACCGCCAGCGGCCAGTTGCTCGGTGCACAAAGCCTGGTCGGCATTGGCGACACCTGGACCAACGACGGCCTTCTGGCCAGTGATGGCACCCTCAGTGTGACGCTCACCGGTGGCTACAGCGGCAACGGCCGCGTCAGCAGCCTGGGCAACATGAGCCTCACCAGCGCCAGCATGGACCTGGGCGAGAACGCCCGCATTGCCGGCGGCGCACTCAACCAGGTCACTAGCACGAGCCTGAATAACCACGGGCGCCTGACTGCCATCGGCGACCTGACAGTCAATGCCACCACCCTGAACAACTACGGCACCCTGGGCGGCGCCGGAAAAGTCCGGCTGAACGCCACGCACCTGGTCAATGACAAGGGCTTGCTCTTCAGCGGCAACGACATGGCGTTGCGCGTCAATGATTTCAGCAACCGCTATGGCGACGTCTACAGCCTCGGCGCCCTGGACATCGCCCGGGATGATGCGAGCGCGCGCAGCAGCCTGATCGAGAACGTCTCCGGCAGCCTGGAAAGTGGCACCGGCATGCGCTTGCTGGCAGACACCCTGAGCAACCGTCGTGACCAGTTCACCACTGAAATGAAGCTGGTGTCGGGCAACCTCAATATCTATTGGAACGACTACTGCAAAGGCAAAGGCTGCGAGCTGTACTTCAACTCGGTGGAGAAATACGAAGATGTCATCACCGGCAGCTCGGCCTCTGCGTTCATCAACGCCGGTGGCGACCTGACTGTGGGCAGCCAGACCTTCGATAACCTTTACAGCTCGGTATCCGCCGCCGGGAATATCCTGATCAACACCGATGTGCTGACCAACCGCGGCGCGGCAGGCGGCGAAGAGCGTCACTTCAATTCCGGGCTCTATACCCGCGACCGTGGCATCTACAACACCTTCATGGAGCGCCAGAACCAGTTCAACATCTACAACAATCCCAACTCAGGCGACTACCGCCCGGGCCAGATGACGATGGACCAGGTCAGGGCAGGCGTTGGCAATTTCTATGAAAGCAGTAGCTATGTAGTGCCCACCACCGGCAGCGTGATTGCACAGGCGGTGATTCAGGCCGCAGGTGCGGTGACGGTCAATGCGACCTCCAGGATCGACAACAGCGTCATCCGCCCCAACGCTACCCACATCGACACCCCGGCGGCCAACCGCAACACCAATTCCGAGGTATTTGCCTCCACCGTTAAGCCGGCGATCACCGCACAGCTACCGCCAGATCTGGCCCAACGCCAGGTCAACCCGGTGACCTTGCCCGGCTTCAGTTTGCCGACCAGCCAGAACGGCCTGTTCCGTCTCAGCGGCCAGGCCGCGAAGGGTGGTGCAGCGGGTAACGCGGCTACCGGTAGCGGTGACTTCAGCGTGAGTGGACGTGTAATCAGCGCCGCCGAGCGCGAGAAAACCCTCGACTACAACGCCGTGCAAGAACGCGGTTTCAGCCTCGATGGCCAGCCCGTCAGCGGTGCAGTCAACGGCCAGGGCCCGCTGGCCTTGGACAACCGCGCGCCCTCCGTCATCCGTGTTCAAGGAATGCCGGACATCACCCCGGCGGATAACAGCCACAAATATCTGATCGAAACCAACCCGGCGCTCACCGACCTCAAGCAGTTCATGAGCTCCGACTACCTGCTCGGCAAACTCGGCTACAACCCCGATACCAGCTGGAAGCGCTTGGGCGACGGCCTGTACGAGCAACGTCTGATCCGCGAAGCCGTTGTGGCTCGTACCGGCCAACGCTACATCAACGGCCTCGCCAGCGACGACGCACTGTTCCGCTACCTGATGGACAACGCCATCTCCTACAAGGACTCGCTCAACCTGCAACTCGGCGTGTCCCTCACCGCCGAGCAAGTCGCGGCACTGACCCACGACATCGTTTGGATGGAAGAAGCCGAGATCAACGGCCAGAAAGTCCTCACCCCGGTGCTCTACCTGGCCCAGGCCGACAACCGCCTGGCCCCCAACGGCGCGCTGATCCAAGGCCAGGACGTGAGCCTGGTCACCGGCGGCGACCTGCACAACAGCGGCACCCTGCGTGCCACCAACAACCTGAACATGGTTGCCAACAACATCGACAACAGCGGCCTGATGCAAGCCGGCAACCGCCTGGAAATGCTCGCCACCGACTCGATCCGCAACAGCCGTGGCGGCATCATCAATGGCCGCGACATCAGCGCCACCGCCGTGACCGGCGATATCATCAACGAACGCACCGTCACCACCTTCAAACAGGAAGGCCAGGGCTACCAACTGCGCAACGACGTGGCCAGCGAAGCCTCCCGTTTCGAAGCCACCGACACGCTCAAACTGAACGCCGGGCGCGACGTGCTTAACCTCGGCAGCAACCTCAAGGCCGGTGGCAACGCCAGCGTAACCGCAGGGCGCGACGTACTGATCGCCAGCCAGACCGAACAGGACGACTACGCCTACCAACGCCGTCGCATCAGCGGCACCGAGCAAACCATCCTGCAACATACCTCCGCCGTGGACGTCGGCGGCAACCTCGCCATCGACGCCCGCCGCGACATCGCCGTGGTCGCCAGCACCGTAAGCGCGGCCAAAGACCTCAGCGTCAAAGCCGGCGAAAACCTGACCCTGGCTGCTGCCGCCAACGAACAACACGACTACTCCAAAGGTAAAAAAGGCGGCACCAAAACCACTACTCAACTGGACGACGTCACCCAACAAAGCGCCGAACTCAAAGCCGGCGGCGACCTGATCGCCATCGCCGGCACCGACCTCACGCTAGTCGCCAGCAAAATCAGCGCGGGCAATGAAGCCTATGTGCATGCGGATAACGAACTGCAAATGTTGGCGGCGCAGGACAGTCATTACTCGCTGTATGACATGAGCAAGAAGGGCAGTTGGGGCAGCAAGAAGACCCAGCGTGATGAAGTGACCGATGTGAAGAATGTCGGGAGTGAGGTCAAGACGGGTGGAGACCTGACGCTGGAGAGCGGTGGGGATCAGAAGTATCAGGCGGCGAAGCTTGAGAGTGGTGGGGATATTGCGATTGTCAGTGGAGGGGCGGTGACGTTTGAGGCGGTGAAGGATCTGCATCAGGAGAGTCATGAGAAGAGCAATAACAATGCCTTCTGGGTGTCCTCCAAAGGCAAAGGCAACACCGACGAAACACTGCGCCAGACCCAGATGGTTGCCGAGGGCAACATCGCGATCAAGGCGGTGGAAGGCCTGAAGATCGACGTCAATCAGGTCAATCAACAGACCGTCAGCCAATCGATTGAGGCGATGGTCAAGGCCGATCCGCAACTGGCCTGGATTAAGGATGCAGAGGCTCGTGGGGATGTGGACTGGAGGCAGGTCAAGGAGATTCATGACAGCTTCAAGTACAGCAACTCAGGGTTGGGGCCTGCGTCGCAGATCATTATTGCGATTGTGATGGCGGCGGTGGTTGGGCCGTTGGCTGCGGGTGCGGCTGCCAGCGCAGGGGCGGGCGTTGGCGTGGCAGCTGGAGCTGGAGCAGTGGCTGCAGGAGCAGCGACCAACGCTACGGTCAGTGTCGTTAACAACCGTGGCAACTTGGGCGCGGTACTCAAGGACGTGACTTCTTCGGATGCGATGAAGGGGTATGTGATTGCTGGCGTCACGGCTGGCATGACCGCTGCATATTTTGGTGATTGGACGGGGACTCAAACAAACACAATCACTGGGAAAGTCACGACGCCAGGTCTACTGAATACATGGAGCGGTGTCGGTAAATTTGCCGCCAACCAGACGTTGCAAAGCGGCACATCCATGCTGCTGAGCAAGGCACTCGGGCAGGGCGGTAGCGCCAGCGATGCATTAAAAAGTGCGCTGTTCAATACGTTGGCGGCAGCTAGTTTCAATCTGGTGGGAAATTACACCCAAGGTGTAGTTGCCGATGGGTCGGCACCCAAGATTGCGATTCACGCGATGGTAGGTGGTTTGCTGGCTGAGGCTACGGGCGGCGATTTTAAAACCGGTGCGTTGGCAGCGGGGGCGAATGAGGCGCTGGTTACTCATCTGAATACGCTGGTTAACGGCAACGAAGAGTTGCTGACGATGAGTTCGCAGATCGTGGGTGTGTTGGCGGCTGCGGGGCAGAAAGATGCGGACGCTGCCAAGATCGAGAAAGGGGCTTGGGTTGCGCAAAACCTGACGCAATACAATTTTCTGGAGCATCTGCCACCAGGCTTAAGTGAATACGGATCAGCGGCGACTACTCTGGCAAAGGACATGCTGGAAAAAGGTGCCACTAACGACCAAATTGCCCAAGCACAGCTGGAGCTGGCCCAAGGACAAGGTTTTGAAGGGGTTCAACCGGCTAACGAGTTCGTCAAGGCTTGGGGCTATTTTATGGCCGGTGAACTCACAGGTGCTGGGCTGGCGGCAGTATTAGGTCGGCTTGTGATGGGAGGTGCAAAAGGATTGCCTTCCGCCCTGCAAAATTTCGGCGGCCGCACTTTCGATGATCTATCTGCCGCAGCTTCAAATCCTATCAATAAGGAAGGTCTGACAGAGGCTGCTAGGGCGCTCACAAAGCATGCTTCTGGCCAGCGAGCTACTGGAACGTTCCCAAAACTCACAGGTGGAATTGAAAAGCAAAATGCAACTGCACTCGGTATTATTGATGACGTTCTCAAGAATCCAAATTCAACATTCTCAAATTTGAGTCGCGGTGGGCTAGAGGTCCGGGCTCCCGATGGAAGAGGTCTGCGCTACAATAATGATGGCTCATTTTCTGGGTTTTTGGACCCTAAGGCGAAACCATGAAACTTGAAAGTAATTCGGATTTTGAAGTTCTGGGCTTTAGTGATAATCGCTATAAAAGGCTGACTGCGGAGATTCAATATAAAGGCGAACCAATTGCTCAAGTTAATCAGGATAAAGGGGTGGACGCTTTAGAGGTGGAGATCTTTGCTGACTTAAGTAGCGCGACTTTGAGAGTTCCATTCTCTGGTTTTTTTGAGGCGATGATTCTAGCGAAAGATTTCATTGTTGAGTCGGGGTGAGGCTAGAAGAAAAAATGGGGCAAATTTGAGCGTCACTTACTTGACAAGAAAAGGGGGCAGGTTTTTTGAGGTTTGGGCTTTGTGAAGATCTTGAGACGTAGCGGATGAGTCTCTGAAAAAATAAATCTGTCCATTTTTTTTCGTTCAATTACCTTACAAAGGTTCCACCGTTATCGGTCATGCACTATCGAAGCACGCGGGTAGAAATCCTGATATTTGGGGTAAGACTACAGGGTCTATGGCTACTTGGAACGAGCAGGCTATGAAGCAGTTACGTGAAATAATACGTGCTCCCGGCGAGTTTAAGTCGGTGACAACAGAAAAAGGAATTCCATTTATAGAGAAACGTCTTGGCGACGGGCGTGGCATACGGTTGAATTTAGATGGGGCATTTAAAGGGTTTGTCGACTAATTTATGAAAGAGTTATATGAGGTTGTTCTAGGTGGTGTGGTTGAAGACGATATTATTATTCTTCTGAAGGATTTGGAGAGTCATTCGGAGCGCGTCGACGATGTGACAGCTTCAGAAGTGCTCGGTATTGCGAGTTGCTTGGGCCTTGATCAAAGTATGGTTGCGGAGCTTTGTCGTTTTGAAGGTGATGTTTGTGTGTCTGCTAAGTTGTATGGTTTTGATATTGTATCTGCTTCCTCCGATTTTTTTGTATTACTTAGAGTTGTAAAATGTGGGGGCGGTGTTGACGTAGAGCTGTGTTTTGACGATTCTGTTTTTAGTGATGTTGATAAAGTTATGCTTCTACTGCAGAAATATCTGAAAGAGATTTCTGATAGAGTTCGTATGAAGGAGTATTACGGAGGGATGGAGCCTGCTAAAGACTTAGGAACTCGGTACTTTACTGGCGAAATGTTAGGCCCTCTGGTTACGCGTTTTCGCTGACAGGTGGCAAAATGGGTGAGTATAAGCCTACATCCACGAAAACGACTTACGATCCAAAGGTTCTGCCGGATAGCAGGGTGGCTGATATGTCTAGTCGAGCGGCAGTCCAAGCCGAGTCTTTGTTTAAAACCAACCCAGCGTTGAGAGAAGCTAGTATTAAAGTTGATGGCTATCACTTCCAAGTGACACGTAATAGCAAGACAGGAGAAATAACAAATTCCTTTATCACTATGCCCCCGAGGACAAACTAATGGATAGCTTGGCTTGGCTTAAGAGGTTCAAGGAGTCATTTGCTTCAACTGGTCTGGACTATGAAGATCTTTACGAATTGATAGAGGCTTCTATGGCGAGGGGAAGGACTAATTTTCCAGCGTTCATCTATGACGCTTCGCAGGGATTTGGCTTCTCTGTGAGTGAAGGTTTTTTTTACGCCCTTGATCAGGACTGGGACGATCCAGAAAGTTTCAATGAGGTTAGTTTCTTTTTGGGCGAAGTGGAAACTTCAAGTATCCCAGTGCCTGACTACGTTTCCCTGATGAAAATTGCAGCAGATGTTTATTCTGCTTTCTTTCCTGATGATGGGGATGGCGTTCTAAGGTCTGCTGAAAGATTAGAAGAGCGTTACTCAAAAAAATTTTCAGTCTAGTTGGAGTGGAAAAGGGGCAGATTTATTTGATTGCTCTATTGGCGGTTTGCTGTTTAATAACGTGGTTTTATTTTTTGGTACCTGCTAGCTTTATAGTTAGCCAAAATGGATGTCTATAAGGCACCATTTTTTTGTAAGTATTCAATTGTTTAAATATAAGTGATAGATGGGGTAGGCCACGATATTTCGAATAAAACTGCGTAACCTATCCTCATCTATTTTTCTCCATTAAAAATCAGAGGGTTACTGGACTCGTTTTTTTCAGAGCATCGTTTACTAGAAGGTGCGCGCTTTCGATCAGCTGGGCCAACCCGAAGGTTTGAAGTCGCTGTGATCCGTTTGAGGAAAACGCCTGTTCATTCGCCATTGCTGATGCCGAAGCCAAAAGCTCACTCGCATTGAGAAAAAAGGGGACAGATTTATTTTTTCCCCATTTGCTAGGCTGTAATTCTCTAAGGAAGGAGGTTACCTATGCCCAGAGTGGGACGTGTCGTTTTGCCCAACTATCCTCATCATGTTGTACAGCGTGGTCACAACCGCCAGGTGATCTTTGCTGCCGAGGAGGACTACCAGCGCTACGTGAGAGACCTTCGAGAGCTTAAGGACGCATTTGGCATAAAAATATACGCCTACTGTTTGATGACAGAAAAAAGGGGACAGATTTATTTTTTTCTGATAGAAAAAAGGGGACAGATTTGAATGGCACTTACTTAACCTTCTTTGGTTGTCCATTTCTCCTGACCTCGGCCCTTGCCGCCGAACGCGTTTGCATCAGCATCGGGTAAGGTTTTGGATAAAAGGGGACTGGATAAAAGGGGACAGATTTATTTTTTCCCCATTTGCTAGGCTGTAATTCTCTAAGGAAGGAGGTTACCTATGCCCAGAGTGGGACATGTCGTTTTGCCCAACTATCCTCATCATGTTGTACAGCGTGGTCACAACCGCCAGGTGATCTTTGCTGCCGAGGAGGACTACCAGCGCTACGTGAGAGACCTTCGAGAGCTTAAGGACGCATTTGGCATAAAAATATACGCCTACTGTTTGATGACAGAAAAAAGGGGACAGATTTATTTTTTTCTGATAGAAAAAAGGGGACAGATTTATTTTTTTCCATTTGCTAGGCTGTAACTCTCTAAGGAAGGAGGTTACCTATGCCCAGAGTGGGACGTGTCGTTTTGCCCAACTATCCTCATCATGTTGTACAGCGTGGTCACAACCGCCAGGTGGTCTTTGCTGCCGAGGAGGACTACCAGCGCTACGTGAGAGACCTTCGAGAGCTTAAGGACGCATTTGGCATAAAAATATACGCCTACTGTTTGATGAC
>NZ_FPJI01000009.1:0-286522 GCF_900119355.1 Pseudomonas sp. NFPP02 | reverse complement strand
CATCAGTTATATCTGTGTCGGCTGCCAGGCCGTCACGGGAGCAAGCTCCCTCGCCACAGATTTAGCGTCGTGCCGAAGTTGTGTAGATACCTATGCTGCGATAGCGGCGAATCAGTCAGTATTTTCAGTGGCTGACACACCGCTATCGCAGGCAAGCCAGCTCCCACAATTTGGATCTATATTCGGCAATGAGATTTAGCTGGGTTTGATGCGCTCCGACGGCCTGCGCACTCCCGCCACAATCTTGTCCACCGCCTTGGTCGCCGCCACCATGCCGAACGTGGCCGTGACCATCATCACTGCGCCAAACCCTCCGGCGCAGTCCAGCTTCACGCCATCACCGACAAAACTCTTCTGCAAACAGATGCTGCCATCGGGCTTGGGATAGCGCAGTTGCTCGGTGGAAAACACGCAGGGCACGCTGTAATGGCGGGTCACCGTGCGCGAGAAGCCATAATCGCGGCGCAAGGTAGAGCGTACTTTCGACGCCAGCGGATCATTGAAGGTGCGGTTCAGGTCGCACACCTGGATCAGCGTGGGGTCAATCTGCCCGCCGGCACCGCCAGTAGTGATGATCTGGATCTTGCGACGCTTGCACCAGGCAATCAGCGCCGCCTTGGCGTTGACCGCGTCGATGCAGTCGATCACGCAGTCGATAGTCGGGGTGATGTACTCGGCCATGGTGTCGCGGGTGACGAAGTCTGCCACCGCGTGCACGGTGCACTCAGGATTAATACCGCGCAAACGCTCGGCCATCACTTCGACCTTGGGCTTGCCCACGGTGCTGTCCAAGGCATGCAACTGGCGGTTGCTGTTGCTGACGCAGACATCGTCCAGGTCAAACAGCGAAATCTCGCCCACCCCGCAGCGGGCAATCGCTTCCGCCGCCCAGGAACCCACGCCGCCGACGCCGACAATCGCCACATGGGCCGCTTTCAAGCGCTCCAGGCCCTCAAGCCCGTACAAGCGGGCGACGCCTGCAAACCGCGGATCTTCTGTACTCATCATCATTACCCCAAAAACCGGCGCGCATTATAGGGCTACGGAGCGGCAAGTTTTAAGCTACAAGTTACAAGTGAAGAACTTAGATGGAGTTTCGCAGACTAACGTCCGGCTTTTCTCTGTCTGCTGTACGCTCAGGGAAGCGCCAGTGTAGGATGCGCGCCGTTCGGCGCAGGCCGACACCTCTTTCGTTCCGCACCCTTTGGAACCCGACATAACCATGGCATCGCGTAAATTTGGACTCAACCTGGTGGTGGTGCTGGCAATTGCCGCGCTGTTCACCGGTTTCTGGGCGCTGATCAACCGCCCGGTCACCGCTCCCAACTGGCCCGATCAGATCTCCGGTTTTTCCTACTCGCCGTTCCAGCAAGGCCAGTACCCGCAGAAAGGCCAGTACCCTACCGACGAACAGATGCGTCAGGACCTTGCGATCATGAGCAAGCTGACGGACAACATCCGTACCTACTCGGTGGACGGCCCCCTGGGGGATATACCCAAGCTGGCCGAAGAGTTTGGCCTGCGCGTGACCCTGGGGATCTGGATCAGCCCGGACCTTGAGCGTAACGAGCGGGAGATCCAGCGCGCTATCGAGATCGCCAACACCTCGCGCAGCGTCGTGCGCGTAGTGGTGGGCAACGAAGCGTTGTTCCGTGAAGAAATCACCCCCGAAGCCCTGATCGTGCTGCTCGACCGCGTGCGCGCCGCCGTGAAAGTCCCGGTGACCACCTCCGAGCAATGGCACATCTGGGAAAAGAACCCGCAACTGGCCAAGCACGTCGACCTGATCGCCGCGCACATCCTGCCGTTCTGGGAATACATCCCAATGGACAAGGCCGGCCAGTACGTTCTCGACCGCGCCAAGGACCTGAAGAAAGCCTTCCCGAAAAAGCCACTGCTGCTATCGGAAGTGGGCTGGCCGAGCAACGGCCGTATGCGCGGTGGCAATGAGTCGTCGCCGGCCGACCAGGCGATTTACCTGCGTACGCTGGTCAACAAGCTCAACCGCCAGGGTTACAACTACTTTGTGATCGAGGCCTTCGACCAGCCGTGGAAGGTCAGCGACGAAGGGTCGGCGGGTGCGTATTGGGGTGTATTCAATGCCGCGCGCCAGCAGAAATTCAATTTTGACGGCCCGGTGGTGGCGATTCCGCAATGGCGGGTACTGGCCATCGGTTCGGTGGTGCTTGCGCTGCTGTCCCTGACCCTGTTGATGATCGACGGCTCGGCCCTGCGCCAGCGGGGCCGTACCTTCCTGACCTTCATTGCGTTCCTGTGCGGGTCGGTGCTGGTCTGGATCGGCTACGACTACAGCCAGCAATACAGCACGTGGTTCAGCGTGACGGTCGGGGTGTTGCTGGCACTCGGCGCCCTGGGCGTGTTCATTGTGTTGCTGACCGAAGCCCATGAGCTGGCAGAAGCGGTGTGGACCCACAAGCGTCGGCGTGAATTCCTGCCCGTGGAAGGCGACTCGGACTACCGCCCGAAAGTGTCGATCCACGTGCCGTGCTACAACGAGCCACCGGAAATGGTCAAGCAGACCCTCGACGCCCTTGCCGCCCTCGACTATCCGGACTACGAAGTCCTGATCATCGACAACAACACCAAGGACCCGGCGGTGTGGGAGCCGGTGCGCGACTACTGCGAAACCCTCGGCCCGCGCTTCAAGTTCTTCCACGTCGCGCCCCTGGCCGGTTTCAAGGGCGGCGCGCTGAACTACCTGATCCCGCACACCGCCAAGGATGCCGAAGTGATCGCAGTGATCGACTCGGACTACTGCGTATCGCCGAACTGGCTCAAGCACATGGTGCCGCACTTCGCCGACCCGAAAATCGCGGTAGTGCAGTCGCCCCAGGATTACCGCGACCAGAACGAAAGCACCTTCAAGAAGCTCTGCTACGCCGAATACAAAGGCTTCTTCCATATCGGCATGGTCACCCGTAACGACCGTGACGCGATCATCCAGCACGGCACCATGACCATGACCCGCCGCTCGGTGCTCGAAGAGCTGGGCTGGGCCGACTGGTGCATCTGTGAAGACGCCGAACTGGGCCTGCGCGTGTTCGAAAAAGGCTTGTCGGCGGCGTACTACCACGACAGCTACGGCAAGGGCTTGATGCCGGATACCTTTATCGACTTCAAGAAACAGCGTTTCCGCTGGGCCTATGGCGCGATCCAGATCATCAAGCGCCACACCGCCAGCCTGTTGCGCGGTAAAGACACCGAACTGACCCGTGGCCAGCGCTACCACTTCCTTGCGGGCTGGTTGCCGTGGGTGGCCGACGGCATGAACATCTTCTTTACCGTCGGCGCCCTGTTGTGGTCTGCGGCGATGATCATCGTGCCGACTCGGGTCGACCCGCCATTGCTGATTTTCGCGATCCCGCCGTTGGCGTTGTTTGTGTTCAAAGTCGGCAAGATCATCTTCCTCTATCGTCGTGCGGTAGGTGTGAACTTGAAAGATGCGTTCTGCGCGGCACTGGCCGGGTTGGCGCTGTCTCATACCATCGCCAAAGCGGTGTTGTACGGCTTCTTCACCAGCAGCATTCCGTTCTTTCGTACACCGAAAAACGCGGATAACCACGGCTTCTGGGTGGCGATTTCCGAAGCCCGCGAAGAAATGTTCATCATGCTGCTGCTATGGGGCGCGGCGCTGGGGATCTACCTGGTGCAAGGCCTGCCGAGCAATGACATTCGCTTCTGGGTGGTGATGTTGCTGGTGCAGTCGCTGCCGTATGTGGCGGCGCTGATCATGGCGTTCTTGTCGTCGCTGCCCAAACCTTCGACGGCGCCTGAGGCTGCGCCGGCGGCGTAAAAAGTCACGCGATGCACTAAACGGCGGCCCTTGGCCGCCGTTTTGCTATAAGATAACGGCCCTTTTGCGTGCCTTACACCCATCACTGTAGGAGCGAGCTTGCTCGCGAAAATCGTTAACGATAACGCGGGCATCCTGAATGCACGCGGTGCCCTTGAGTTTTTCGCGAGCGAGCTCGCTCCTACAGTTAGAACGTCGCCGCCTCGATTTCCGGAGTTCCCCCCATGACGGCCCATGCCGACCTTTCGCCGACCCTTCAACTTGCCATCGACCTGATCCGTCGCCCGTCGGTCACGCCGATCGATGCCGATTGCCAGAAGCTGATGATGCAGCGCCTGGGCGACGCCGGTTTTGCGCTTGAACCGATGCGCATCGAAGATGTGGATAACTTCTGGGCCACCCACGGCAAGCACGAAGGCCCGGTGCTGTGCTTTGCCGGTCACACCGACGTGGTGCCGACCGGCCCGGTACAGGCCTGGCAGAACGACCCGTTCGATGCGTTGATCGATGACAACGGCATGCTCTGCGGCCGTGGGGCGGCGGACATGAAAGGCAGCCTGGCGGCGATGCTGGTGGCGGCGGAACGTTTCGTCAGCGACTACCCGGACCACAAGGGTTCGGTCGCCTTCCTGATCACCAGCGACGAAGAAGGCCCGGCGCACCACGGCACCAAGGCCGTGATCGAACGCCTGGCCGCACGCAACGAGCGCCTGGACTGGTGCATCGTCGGCGAACCGTCGAGCACCAGCCTGGTGGGCGACGTGGTCAAGAACGGCCGCCGTGGCTCCCTCGGCGCCACCTTGACAGTGCGCGGTGTACAGGGCCATGTGGCTTACCCGCATCTGGCAAAGAACCCGATCCACCTGGCCGCACCGGCGCTGGCCGAACTCGCTGCCGAGCATTGGGATGACGGCAACACGTTCTTCCCGCCAACCAGCTTCCAGATTTCCAACCTCAACTCCGGTACCGGCGCCACCAACGTGATCCCGGGTGACCTGACGGCGGTGTTCAACTTCCGTTTTTCCACCGAGTCCACCGTCGAGGGCCTGCAACAACGCGTCGCGGCCATTCTCGACAAACATGGCCTGGACTGGCACGTGGAGTGGGCGCTGTCGGGCCTGCCGTTCCTCACCGAGCCAGGCGCTCTGTTGGATGCAGTGTCGGCCAGCATCCTGGCGATCACCGGGCGCGAGACCCAGGCGTCTACCAGTGGCGGTACTTCCGATGGGCGCTTCATTGCAACGTTGGGCACCCAGGTGGTCGAACTGGGCCCGGTGAACGCGACGATCCACCAGGTCAATGAACGCATCCTGGCCAGCGACCTCGACGTGCTGACCGAAATCTACTACCAGACCCTGATCAAGTTGCTCGCCTGATGCTTGCCTGCCCCATTTGCAGTGCACCGCTCAATACCGTGGACAACGGCGTGGCGTGCCCGGCCGGGCACCGCTTCGACCGCGCGCGCCAGGGTTATTTGAACCTGTTGCCGGTGCAGCACAAGAACAGCCGCGACCCAGGCGACAACCTGGCCATGGTCGAGGCGCGCCGCGACTTCCTCAACGCTGGCCACTATGCGCCAGTGGCCAAGCGCCTGGCCGAACTGGCCGCCGAGCGTGCACCGCAGCGCTGGGTCGACATTGGGTGTGGCGAGGGTTACTACACCGCGCAAATTGCCCAGGCCCTACCCCACGCCGATGGCTATGCCCTGGATATCTCCAAGGAAGCGGTCAAGCGCGCGTGCAAACGCAACCCGGCGCTGACCTGGTTGATCGCCAGCATGGCCCGCGTGCCATTGGCCGATGCCAGCTGCCAGTTCCTCGCCAGCGTGTTCAGCCCGTTGGACTGGCAAGAGGCCAAGCGCCTGCTCAGTCCCGGCGGTGGTTTGATGAAGGTCGGCCCGACCAGCGGCCACTTGATGGAACTGCGCGAGCGTCTTTACGACGAGGTACGCGAGTACACCGACGACAAACACCTGGCCCTGGTGCCGGACGGTATGAGCCTTGCTCACAGTGAAACCCTGGAATTCACCCTGAGCCTGGCCGAAGCCCAGGACCGCGCCAACCTGCTGGCGATGACGCCCCACGGCTGGCGGGCCAGTGCCGAGCGCCGCCACGAGGTGATCGAGGCGGCCGAGCCGCTGCAGGTCACGGTGTCGATGCGTTACGATTATTTCGTGCTTCAATGACTGACGTTCACCCACCCGCGAATGGATTTTCGAATCCCGCAACGAGGAACATCCATGCGCCAACCCGATATTGAGATTTACCTGAAGGACGCCGACGTCGATCACAAGGCCATCGCCGCCTGGCTGGGTGCCGCCCTGGGCCCGTGCACCGATTGGGTCCAGAAAGGCCAGACCTACAAGTGCAAGGCCGGCAGCGTGCCGGTGACCTGGCTGCCCAAGGCGGTGGGCAAATGGAACAGCCTGTACCTGGAAAGCGACCAGACCCCGTGGGACGACGACATCGCCTGCGCCCGCGCCGCGTTTGCCGCGCTGAACGTCGAAGTGCGTTGCGCACCGGGCACCTGGGTTGAGGAAGAAGGTGAAGAAAGTGCCGACACCTGGATTCGCATCAGCGTAGACGGTGAAGAACAGATCACCTGGAAGACCGCCTGAAGATCGTTCCTACGCTCTGCGTGGGAAAGTAGCCTGGGACGCTCTGCGTCCCAAAGCGTGACGCGGAGCGTCACAAGAGGCGTTCCCACGCAGAGCGTGGGAACGATCAAACAAAGTTGTTACAGGCCGACCACATCCTCCGCCTGCAAGCCCTTCTCGCCGGTCACCACGGCGTATTCCACCTGCTGGCCTTCTGCCAACGAGCGGTGGCCTTCACCGCGAATGGCGCGGTAGTGCACAAACACATCCTTGCCATCTTCACGCTGGATAAAGCCGTAGCCCTTTGCATCGTTGAACCACTTCACATTGCCGGTTTCGCGCGTTGACATCTGTTCACTCCCACTGGTTTTTTATTGTTGAGTCGCTCGCATTGAACTGCCGAGTATAAGACAGGCTCAAAAACCATCAACTCAACTTTACATCGCTGCTTTTTTGCCGATTTTCGGCGAATACGGCACACTACCCGCCCGAGCGCCTGCTCGGTTTTTTCCACTTGAAGCAGCTCGCCTATGACCCGCTCCCCGTTCCGCCGTCTGGTGTTTGGCACCTTGCGCCGACTGTTGTACCTCTGGGTTCGCTCAGAGACGATCAACCAGTCGTCCCTAACCCTCAACCTGGACCGCAGCCGGCCGGTTTTCTACGTCCTGCAATCACCCTCCCTGACCGAGTTGGCGGTGGTCGATGCCGAGTGCACCAAGGCTGGCCTGCCACGTCCGGTGCTGCCGGTGTCGGTGGGGCCGTTGATGGAGCCTGCGGCGTTCTTCTACCTCACGCCGGATCCGGATTGGCTCGGCCGCCAGGACAAGCGCGGTGCGCCGCCCACCCTGACGCGCTTGGTCAACACCCTCACCGACCACGCCGAAGAGAATGCACAAATCATTCCGGTCAGTGTGTTCTGGGGCCAATCCCCCGAAAGCGAGTCCAGCCCGTGGAAGCTGTTGTTCGCCGACAGCTGGGCGGTCACCGGGCGTCTACGCCGGTTGTTGAGCATCCTGATCCTGGGGCGCAAGACTCGCGTGCAATTCTCCGCGCCTATCAACCTGCGTGAATTGATCGAGCACAATAAAGGTCACGAACGCACCGTACGCATGGCCCAGCGCATCCTGCGTGTGCACTTCCGTAACCTGAAGACGGCAGTGATCGGCCCCGACCTGTCCCACCGCCGTAATCTGGTCAAGGGCCTGGTCAATATGCCGCTGGTACGCCAAGCCATTGCGGATGAAGCCGAACGCGAAAAGATCGCCCCGGAAAAAGCCAAGGCCCTGGCCCTGCGCTATGGCAACGAGATTGCCTCGGATTACACCTACACCGCGATCCGCTTCCTGGAAGTGGTATTGAGCTGGTTCTGGAACAAGATCTACGACGGTATCAAGGTCAATAACATCGAGGGCGTGCAAAAGGTGGCCCAAGGCTACGAGGTGATCTACGTGCCTTGCCACCGCAGCCACATCGACTATCTGCTGCTGTCCTACCTGCTGTTCAAGAACGGCCTGACCCCACCGCACATCGCCGCCGGCATCAACCTCAACATGCCGGTGATCGGCAGCCTGCTGCGCCGTGGCGGTGCGTTTTTCATGCGCCGCACCTTCAAGGGCAACCCTTTGTACACCTCGGTGTTCAACGAATACCTGCACACCCTGTTTACCAAGGGTTTCCCGGTGGAATACTTCGTCGAAGGCGGCCGCTCGCGCACCGGGCGCATGCTGCAACCGAAAACCGGCATGCTGGCGATCACCTTGCGCAGCTTCCTGCGTTCCTCGCGCATGCCCATCGTGTTCGTGCCGGTGTATATCGGCTATGAGCGCGTGCTCGAAGGCCGCACTTACCTGGGCGAACTGCGTGGCGCGAGCAAGAAGAAAGAGTCGATCTTCGATATTTTCAAAGTGGTCGGCGCGCTCAAGCAGCGCTTCGGCCAAGTGGCGGTCAACTTCGGTGAGCCGATCAAGCTGGCGGAGTTCCTCGACGCCGAGCAACCGGACTGGCGCGCCCAGGAACTGGGGCCGAACTACAAACCGGCCTGGCTCAACGAAACCACCAATCGCCTCGGCGAACAGGTGGCGCGTCATTTGAACGAAGCCGCTGCGGTGAACCCGGTGAACCTGGTGGCGCTGGCCCTGCTGTCCACCACCCGCCTGGCCCTGGATGAACAGGCCATGGCCCGCCAGCTGGACCTGTACCTGGCGCTGTTGCGTCGTGTGCCCTACTCGCCCCATACCACTTTGCCGGAGGGCGATGGCCTGGCGCTGATCAAGCACGTCAAGGACATGAACCTGTTGTCCGAACAGAGCGACGCCCTGGGCAAAATCGTTTATCTGGATGAGCAGAATGCCGTCCTGATGACCTACTACCGCAACAATGTGCTGCACATCTTCGCCCTGCCAGCGTTGCTGGCGAGCTTCTTCCAGAGCAGTTCGCGCATGACCCGCGAACAGATCCTGCGCTACACCCACGCGCTCTACCCGTACCTGCAATCGGAGCTGTTTATCCGTTGGTCGCTGGAGGATCTGGACAGCGTGGTCGACCAGTGGCTGGACGCGTTTGTCGAACAAGGCCTGCTGCGTTTCGAAAACGCCGTATACCTGCGCCCGGCGCCGAGTTCGCGGCACTTTGTGCTGCTGACGCTGCTGTCCAAGAGCATCGCCCAGACCCTGCAACGTTTCTACATGGCGATCTCGTTACTGCTCAACAGCGGCCAGAACAGCATCAGCGCCGAAGAGCTGGAAGACCTGTGCACGATCATGGCCCAGCGCCTGTCGATCCTGCACGGCCTCAATGCCCCGGAATTCTTCGACAAGAGTCTTTTCCGACATTTTATCCAGACGTTGCTGGAGCAAGATGTGCTGCGCCGCGATGAAGCCGGCAAGCTGGGCTATCACGACCTGCTCGGCGAACTGGCCGAAGGCGCCGCCAAACGCGTACTGCCGGCGGATATTCGCCTGTCGATCCGCCAGGTTGCCTTGCACCGCGTGGACGGCGCAGCCGAGGCTGCGGCCGAACCGGTTGCCGTCAACCCTGAAGCAAAGCGCTAGACTGAATGAGGCGCCGGGCGGATTCCGGCGCCGTTGAAAAGGAGCCGCACCTTGAAAAAACTCATCTTCCTGGGCCTGACCGCCCTGCTCGGAGCCTGCCACTCGATGACCCCAACCCCGAAGGCCAGCCTCGACGGCGAAGTGTTCTACCTGCAACGCATCGCCCTGCCGCCAGCCGCCACCTTGAGTGTCAGCCTGCAGGACGTGTCCCTGATGGACGCCCCGGCCGTGGCCCTCGCCGAACAGAAAGGCCCGGTCAAAGGCCAGGTGCCGCTGCCGTTTCACCTGAGCTATGACCCGGCCCAAGTTAAGCCAGGCCACACATACTCGGTCAGCGCTCGCATCGAGCTGGACGGCAAGCTACTGTTTATCACCACAGAGCGGCACACCGTGCAGCTCAACGGCCAGGACCCACAACCGCTGCGCCTGCGCGTGGATGCGGCTGCACACTGATCATTCCCACTTCATAAGGAAGCGCCCATGCTCCGCAAATCTCTTCGCCTCACCGCCCTGTGTGCTGGCTTGCTATTCGGCGCCAGCGCCATGGCCCTGGATCTCGGCAGCCTGTCCCAGGGTGACGCCAGCGGCGGCCTCAAGGATGCCTTGACCCAAGGTGCACAGATTGCTGTGAAACAACTCGGGAAGCCCGGTGGTTTCAGCAACAACCCGGACGTGAAGATCGGCCTGCCGGGCAAACTCGGCAAAGTCGCCGACAAGTTGAAAATGTTCGGCATGGGTGACCAGGTCACGCAGCTGGAAACCAGTATGAACAAAGCAGCAGAAACCGCCGTGACCCAGGCCCAGCCGATCCTGGTCAACGCTGTGAAGAACATGAGTGTGACCGACGCCAAGGGCATTCTCAGCGGTGGCCAGGACTCCGCCACCCAGTACCTGAACAAAAGCAGCCGTGAAGAGATTCGCGCCAAGTTCCTGCCTATCGTCAAGGCCGCCACCGACAAAGTCGGCGTGGCCCAGCA
Organism: Pseudomonas sp. NFPP02; assembly: GCF_900119355.1. NCBI lineage: Bacteria > Pseudomonadati > Pseudomonadota > Gammaproteobacteria > Pseudomonadales > Pseudomonadaceae > Pseudomonas > Pseudomonas sp. NFPP02. The sequence goes on along the minus strand of NZ_FPJI01000009.1, from coordinate 276,085 downwards.
GTACAACGCCCTGGCCGGCAAGGCCGCGGCCTTTGGCGCGGTGGATGCCAAGAGCGCCAACGTTGAGAACTACGTGACCGAGCAGGCCCTGGATGGTTTGTTCAAGATGATTGCGCAGCAGGAAGAAACGATTCGCAAGAATCCAGCGGCTGCGGCTACCAGCTTGGCCAAGAAGGTATTTGGCGCGCTGTAAAACCTGCCGATCTGCCCTGCCCCCCCACAAGCGCCTCGTATTCTCGAGGCGTTTGCGCAAAAAAGAGCCTCAAAGTCAGTAATTTATGGCCGCCTTCATGACAATCGTCAGCTCAACGGTTTTTATGTAGCAACACTTCGGAGGGGGCTCGGGATTGCACTCTTCAGGAGGTTTGGGCATGCAATACTCAGGGGGTTTGGGTTTGCATTCCTCAGGAGGCTTGGGTCTGCATTCCTCAGGAGGTTTGGGTCTGAAACTCTCAAGGGGCTTGGGTTTGCAATACCCAGGGCGCTTGGGCTTACAACGTTCAGGAGGGCTGGGTTTACACTGTTCAGGAGGTTTTGGCCTGCTGGGCGGACGCAGAAAAGCCTTCAAACTAGCTATACACATGGCGAACTCCTTAAATTCATTCCAATCACTACTGTTTGTGCCGACGAGCAAGAGCAGTAGGTACCTGCCAACCAGGTAACATTGAGTGGCAATCAATAAGGAAAGGTTCCTAGCCCCGTGTAGTGAGCTTCCTATCTCTCACATAGGAAAATTGCTCATTCTGCCGCATGCCAACGGTGAGGGGGCGCGTACGCTCTACGCCCCGACAACCGAGATGACAGCCTGATTATCCAGCGTCCTTTTTGACGCGAAACCACGCGGCATAAAGCGCCGGAAGAAAGAGCAAGGTCAATGCCGTAGCCACGATCAACCCTCCCATGATCGCAACGGCCATCGGCCCGAAGAACACACTGCGCGACAGCGGAATCATCGCCAGCACCGCCGCCAGTGCCGTCAGAACAATCGGGCGAAAGCGTCGAACCGTAGCTTCGATAATTGCCTGCCAAGGTGTCAGGCCGGCCTTGATGTCTTGCTCGATCTGGTCCACCAAAATCACCGAGTTCCGCATGATCATTCCCGACAACGCGATGGTGCCAAGCATGGCGACGAAGCCGAAGGGTTGGTGGAATACCAGCAGGAACAGGGTCACGCCGATCAGCCCCAACGGTGCGGTGAGAAAGACCATCGCCGTGCGCGAAAAGCTGCGCAGTTGCAGCATCAGCAAGGTCAGCACCACCACGATAAACAGCGGTACGCCGGCCTTCACCGAGTTTTGCCCACGCGCTGAATCTTCAACCGTGCCGCCCACTTCCAGCAGGTAGCCATCCGGCAGTTCGGCACGTACATCGGCGAGCGTCGGCAAGATCTGCTGCACGAGGGTCGCCGGCTGTTCCTTGCCATAGATATCGGCCCGCACAGTCACCGTGGGCAAGCGGTTGCGATGCCAGATGATGCCTTCTTCGAAGCCATATTCAAGGGTGGCAATTTGCGACAGCGCCACGCTTTTACCATTGTCGGTGGGCACGGCAAGGCTCGGCAGGCGCGACAGTTCGCTACGCTCATGCACCGTGCCGCACAGGAGGATCTCGATCAATTCGTTGTCCTCACGGTACTGGCTGACGCTGGAGCCGGTGAGGGAACTCTGCAGGAATTTCGCCAGGTTGGCGGTGCTCACGCCGAGGGCGCGGGCACGGTCCTGGTCGATATTCAGGTAGACGATTTTGCTCGGCTCTTCCCAGTCCAAGTGCACATTGACCACATGGGTATTTTCGCGAACCTTGGCCGCCACTTTGCGCGCCAGCGCGCGCACCTCTTCGATGTGCTCGCCGGTCACGCGAAACTGCATCGGGTAGCCTACGGGTGGGCCGTTCTCCAGCCGTGTGACACGCGAACGCAGGTCGGGAAATTGCTCGTTGAGGGTTTCGATCAGCCAGGTGCGCAGGCTTTCTCGCTCCTCGATGGTGTTAGCCAACACCACAAACTGGGCGAAGCTGGCAGCGGGCAATTGCTGGTCCAGTGGCAGGTAAAACCGCGGCGAACCGGTGCCCGCGTAGGCGACATAGTTGTTGATGCCGGCATGCTCCTTGAGCAACGCCTCCAGGCGTTTGACCTGTTCGGCGGTGTTGCTGAGCGAAGCGCCCTCGGCCAGTTTCAGGTCGACCATCAACTCCAGGCGACCGGAAGCCGGGAAGAACTGTTGCGGCACGAAGCGGAACAGTGCAACCGAGCCGATAAACAGCAGCAAGGTCAGCACGATCACGGTTTTACGCCGTTGCACGCACCACTCCACCAGACGTCTTACACGCTGATAGAAGGGCGTGCCGTAAGGGTCCGGGCCGTCGGTACCGTGTTTGGCGGCGTGAATCTTCGCCAGGTCGGGCAGGAGTTTTTCCCCCAGGTACGGCACAAACACCACGGCTGCCACCCAGGAGGCCAGCAGTGCGATGGTCACCACCTGGAAGATCGAGCGGGTGTATTCCCCGGTGCTCGATTGCGCGGTGGCAATTGGCAAGAAGCCCGCCGCCGTGATCAGGGTGCCGGTGAGCATAGGGAACGCGGTGCTGGTCCAGGCGAAACTCGCAGCCTTGAGCCGGTCGTAGCCCTGCTCCATTTTGATCGCCATCATTTCCACGGCGATGATCGCGTCATCTACCAACAAGCCCAGGGCCAGGACCAAGGCGCCAAGGGAAATCTTGTGCAGGCCGATGCCCAGGTAATACATGCTGGCAAAGGTCATCGCCAGTACCAGCGGAATCGTCAGGGCAACGACCATGCCGGTGCGCACGCCGAGGGAGAAAAAGCTCACCAGCAAAACAATCGCCAACGCTTCAGCCAATACCTGGACAAACTCGCCGACGCTGGTCTTTACCGCTGCTGGTTGGTCCGACACTTTGCGCAGCTCCATCCCTGCCGGAAGGTTCTTTTGCAGGCGTGCGAATTGCGTTTCAAGGGCCTTGCCCAATACGAGGATGTCGCCACCGTCGCGCATGGCCACGGCCAGGCCGATGGCATCTGCGCCCATGTAGCGCATACGCGGTGCCGGTGGGTCGTTGAAACCTCGATGGATGTCAGCCACGTCACCGATGCGGAAAGTGCGATCCCCCACACGTATCGGAAAGTTGCGGATCTCTTCCACCGTCTTGAAGTTGCCAGAAACGCGCAATTGCACGCGCTCGGTAGGGGTTTCAAAGAAGCCGGCGGTGGAGACCGCATTTTGTTCCTGCAACGCCTGCTGGACCGCGGCCAAAGGCAAGCCGAGGGTGGCGAGCTTGAGATTGGACAGCTCGATCCAGATCTTCTCGTCCTGCAAGCCGAGCAGCTCGACCTTGCCCACATCCGGGACGCGTTGCAGTTGGATCTGGATACGGTCGGCGTAGTCCTTGAGCACGGCGTAGTCGAATCCGTCGCCGGTCAGGGCGTAGATATTGCCGAACGTGGTGCCGAACTCATCGTTGAAAAACGGCCCCTGGATATCCGGCGGCAAGGTGTGGCGGATGTCGCTGATTTTCTTGCGCACCTGATACCACAGCTCGGGAATCTGCGCCGAACGCATCGAATCACGGGCAATAAAGGTGACCTGGGATTCACCGGGGCGGGAGAACGACACGATGCGTTCGTACTCACCAGTCTCCATGAGTTTTTTCTCGATTCGCTCGGTGACCTGGCGCGATACCTCCTGGGCCGTGGCCCCGGGCCAGTTGGTCTTGATCACCATGGCCTTGAAGGTAAAGGGCGGGTCTTCGCTTTGCCCCAGCTTGGTGTAGGACAAGGTGCCAACCACGGCCAGCAGGATCATCAGGAACAGTACGATCTGGCGATTACGCAACGCCCATTCGGAAAGATTGAAACCCATGGGGACTACTCCTTGGCCGCCAGATTAACCACACGGTTGGAGCGGTCCACCGGGCGCACTGACTGGCCCTCATGAAGTACATGCACGCCTGCGGCAACCACCCAGTCGGTGGCGGCCAATCCTTCCAGTATCGGTACGGTGTTTTCGCCAAAGGCACCAATGCGCACGGGAGTGCGTTCAAGGGTGTTGTCCGGTTGTACGCGCCAGACGTAGGACGCGCCGTTTTCGGCACTCAGGGCGGACAAGGGTACCGACAGCGCAATGACACCGTCGGCCTGGATGAAAACCCGCGCACTTTGGCCCAGTTCGGCGGGCACTTTGCCGCCGGTGAAGGCCACACGCGCCGCGAAAGTGCGGGATTTGGGATCGGCCGCGGGAGACAGCTCACGAATGCGCCCGGCAAAACGTTGCTCTGGCTGGCTCCATAACTCCACCGACACTGGCTGGCCGACCTTGAAGCGGCCAAAGCCCTGTTCAGGCAGGCTGATCAACACTTCACGCTCGCCATCGGTGGCCAGGGTGAACACGGTCTGGCCAGCGGAAACCACTTGCCCCACTTCGACCGCACGCTTGGCGACCACCCCGTCCTGAGGCGCACGCAGCACGGCGTAGCCGGCCTGGTTGCTCGACACATCGAACTCGGCCTTGATCTGCTTGAGGCGTGCTTCACCGGCCCGGTAGAGGTTTTCGGAATTGTCGTACTGCGACCGACTGACCATCTGCCGGTCCATCAAGGTCTTGTAGCGATCTCGCTCCGCACGCACCAGGCTGAGATTGGCCTCTGCAGCGGCTACTTGAGCGCGGGTCGCTTCCAGTTGCAGGCGCACGTCCTGGGGGTCGAGTTCGGCCAGCGGCTGGTTGGCCTTGACCCGCTCGCCCTCCTCCACCAGGCGCTTGCTGACTTTACCGCCGATGCGAAAGGCCAGGTCCGGCTCATAACGGGCACGCACCTCACCGGGGTAGCTGTCCATCGCCTGTGCCGAAGGCTGCGGTTGCACCACCATGGCCGGACGTACGGTGGTCTGGGCCGCTTCTTCATGGCCGCACGCGGCCAACAGGAAGACCAGGCTGACAGGCAAAGCAAGGGGCAGGAAAGCGCTGCGCATGCTGAAGGACCTTTCGCAAATAGAGCTTGGAATAATTATACTGGCCGGTATGTTATTAATACCAAACTCACCAGTCCAGTATTAAAGGTGAAAATGTCCGACAATCCTCTGAACACCGCAAGCCCCGGGCGTCCCAAGGACATGGCAAAACGCCAGGCAATCCTCGAATCGGCGAAATCGCTGTTCCTGGACAAGGGTTATGCGAACACCAGCATGGACGCCGTTGCCCTGGCGGCCGGCGTATCGAAGCTCACGGTCTACAGTCACTTCACCGACAAGGAGACGCTGTTCACCGCTGCGGTGGTGGCCAAATGTGAAGAGCAGTTGCCGGTGATGTACTTCGAGCTTCCCGAAGGCATGCCCGTCGAGACGGTGTTGCTCAACATCGCACGCGGCTTTCATCGGCTGATCAACAGCGAGGAGTCGGTAAACCTGCATCGCCTGATGATGACCACCGGCAATCAGGACGTGAAACTCTCCCAGATCTTCTTCAACGCCGGCCCCATGCGCATGCTGCAAGGCATGGAGCGCCTGCTCGGCAAGATTCACCAGGGCGGCGCCCTGAGCATCGACACACCGTTCAAAGCCGCGGAGCACTTCTTTTGCTTGCTCAAGGGCACGGCGAACTTTCGTTTGTTGTACGGGTGTGGCGGGCAATTGAGTGCGCAAGAGGCCGAGGAGCATGTGCAGGACGTGGTGAAGTTGTTTATGCGGGCCTATCGCAGCACGGGGCTCGACAGCACTGCATAGGCGGTAGCAACCGACGGTAACCACGATGCGAAGCGAGTCGCTCTTGATCTGCTCTTGATCTGCTTTTGATTTTGATCTTAAGCGCCCCGTCAAACCACGCTGGCCGGAATTCGACAGGGATTTGGGGGGTAAACCGGCAGGGATGCCGGTTTAGCCGCCCCGCGCCATGGATGGCGCGTGGCGGCGGCCCCCCAAATCACTGGCGGATTACGGGCACACCGAGCCTAAGCGAGGTGCCGAGTGGTGGGGCAAGAGCGTTTTGCTTACTTTGGCCTGGGCCGGCATCCCGGCTTTTGCAAAGTGAGCCGCCGTCAGGGCGGAACCCTAAGTGTAGCGGCTCGCGTTTGAAAACACGCGGGCTCGCATTCAGCGGCATTTCTGGCTCACATTAACTGCAACCAGCCAAAGGCTCCGGCTCACATTAATTGCAAATGGGCTTGCATTCGACGCCGTAGACTCGCGTTCCATTGTGACGGGCTCACATTATCTGCAAATGACCGGCAGTGGTTGCGGTCACAGAGGTGCGCTCCCCCCACCGTCAAGCTCAGAGCCGTATCGTAAGGAATAGTGACCACTACCGTTTGTCGGTCACGATATGCATAAGTGCATTTTTTGTTACCCCTCGACACTGGACACCCATACAGTATTAATGCGATATGGTGAAAAGTGGAGAAGACGGGGATTCTCGTTCGTTGAGCTTCTCAAAAACTGACAACCCAAGAGGCGAAGCCGTTCATCAGAGAGTAGTAAGGCAACGAGAGAACCATCCGTCCATCCTACTGAGATGTACAAAGCTCTTATGCTGTACCTAGCGAAAAGGAGAATTCACTATGGCTAATGGCGATACGATTCATCTGCCAGAAATTGAAATCAATGCTATTAATAAATATGAACCTCAGACATTCGGAGGGGGTGGTGGTGACAGTGATTTTTCACATAGTCACACCGGACAGCTCATTAACGTTGCAACGCGTACTTATGTGCTTAACACATACCCTCCCATCATTTCCCAGAATGTTAAGGACCAGGAAGCAAGCTTTGCAGCGAATCTTCAGTCGATGCCTGAATCTATTGCACAAAGCATTACTGCAATAGAACAAAATGAAGGCAGTCCCGCGAGCGAAGTCGAGAAAATCGAACAGCATATTCGTTCGGTAGATACGCTAACTGCTCAAAAAGCACAGGCTGCTGCTGCTCAAAAAGTGATTGCTGATAAGTACTACTATGGAGACTTCTTTTATTATCCGACGATGCAGTTTATTAAAGATGCAATCAGCGGAAGCAAGACAAATTACCCTCCGGATAAAAATTATAAAGAATGGTACGCCTCACTTGAGGCTTCGTATGCTGCAAAATATAGCAACCGCGAGATCGACTATTTGAATGCCCTGAAGCAGAACCTTCAGGCACAGGCTAATCAAGCACGTGCAGACGCCGAGGCTAAACGTATTGCCGATGAGGCGGCAGCTGCGGAAGCCGCAAGGTTTGCCAAACGCGTGGCTGATGAGGCAGCCGCTGCTGAAGCGGCGCGAGTCGCGGCAGAGGCAGAAGCTAAGCGTATCGCTGATGAGGCCGCTGCAGCAGAAGCTGCCAGGTTAGCCGCCGAAGCTGAAGCCAAGCGCATTGCTGATGAAGCGGCCGCTGCAGAGGCAGCAAGAATTGCTGCTGAAGCTGCAGCACTTAAAGCCGCTAATACGTATAGGCTGCCCGCTGACGGTGCGAGTCAGTTAAGTACTGCGGCTGGCTCTATCGCCATTACTGCCGGTTCAGGTCTTACGCTGGATGCGGCTATTCAGGCTGCAAAGGTAGCCTTAGGCACTGTTGTAAGTGCTGCCACGGCAGTGGGCATTGGCGCGCTGGTCTATTCACCATCACTGGGTAATGGTGAGCTACCTTCGACCATGCTTAACACGCCGGCCAAGGATTTAGCGCCTAATCTTCCCGAAAATCTTGCCGAGATCGCCGCGGCGGGAGGAACTGTGGATGTGCCCTACCGAATTTATGGCGATCAGTCCAAATACTCGGTAGTGGCCACCCAGCCCACTGGAGGGTTAGCACCTAACGTCCCGGTAAGAGCGCTAGTGCTTGATCCTGTGGCCAATGCCTATACGTTCACTACAACTGACTCACCACCGATCACCCTGACGTTCCCAATCGCAGTACTAGGTAATAGCTCGACGGCGACGCCTGCGCAGCCTGTCGAAACCCCGGTGTATACCGGGATTACACTGACACCGATTGAGGTCAAAGCTGAGCCGTTTCCGGTAGTCGGCCAGTTGGATATTCGGGACGCTATTTACGTTTACCCCGCAGATTCGGGTTTACCGCCGATTTATGCGGTATTTAGTAGTCCGTACGAAGGGGCTACCACCAAAGGTGAGCACAGCGGTCGGATGTACAATCCTGATAAGGCGGGCGGACCCATTCAGAGTCTAGACTGGACAACCGCAGCGGTGACTCAGGAAGGTATTGACCTCGTTAAGCTGCATACGAGCAGATTCGACCCATCGGACGCAAATGTTGTGATGATTGACCGTCTGGAAAAAATCCTAACTGGCGAATTGGCCATTACCGATGTCGATAAGCGATTTTACACCCATGAGATTCGTGAGCTAGAGCGGTATAGGGCTCTAGGTATAGCGGATGGAGTGAAACCGAACGACGATGGCGCCACTTGGAATAATACTCATGCCGCGACTTTAGAGGATTTCAAGCTTAAAGATGCTGACGAATTACTCTATACGCCAGAAGCTATAGTCGCAGAAAACAAACAAATATACGGAGAATAACATGAGCAACATCAATGATATCGTAAACTCTGAATCCCCAAGAGATGTCGTTCTTTTTATAGTAAGAAATAAGTCAATTTCATATCCGATGCTGGATCGACTATATAACAGGAATGGCTGGGTAAATATTGGTAATAATCTTGAACTATTAAAGCTTGTTCATAACATGAGACTGGAAGGGCTGATTGATAACTCTGATGGGGGAATTAAAAAAGGTCCTAATTGGAAAGAGCCAGCCTTTATGGCTGAGAATAAGTATACGCTTGAGTGATATGTAGGTCTGCAAAAGAAAGCCCAGCTCAAGCTGGGCTTTCTTTGTAAGCGTACGGGCAAACCGTCTTGCACGACTAAGCCGGACGCCACCTATGCGGCAGCAACTCTGCAATCTCACTTGCCCGCTGCGTAGGCAGGCGCGTCAGCACATCCTTCAGGTAGGCATAGGGATCGTGCCCATTGTTCCGGGCCGACTGAATCAAACTCATGATCGCAGCGGCGCGTTTGCCGCTGCGTAGCGACCCAGCAAAGAGCCAGTTCTTGCGCCCCAGCGCCCAAGGCCGCATCTGGTTCTCACACCAATTATTATCAATAGGCACGGCCCCGTCATCAAGGTAGCGCGACAGCGCCGTCCAGCGTTTCAAGCTGTAATCCAAGGCTTTGCCAATGGCCGAACCGTTATGCACGATGTCGCGCTGGGCAACCATCCAGGCATGCAACGCATCCATCACGGGTACCGCCTTTTCCTGCAGTATTCGGCGGCGTATGTCCGGTTCTAGATCCTCGATTTCCCCCTCGATCTCGTACAGCGCATGCATGTAACGCAAGGCTTGCTCAGCCAGCGCGCTCTTGTGAGTCGCATGCAGTTCGAAGAACTTGCGCCGGGCATGAGCCATGCAGCCGATTTCAGTCACGCCGAGTTCGAAGCTGGCCTTGTAATCGCCGAAATCATCGCAGACCAGCTTGCCCTTCCAGTCTTGTAGGAAGTTACGCGCATGCTCGCCGGCCCGGCTGAGGCTGAAGTCGTAAACTACAGCCGAGGTTTCGCAAAACGGGCTGGTCCTTCGGCGGTTGCGTCAGGAAGGTGTGTTCGCTTCGCCGACGTGCCGCACTGGTGAAGATGCGTGTTGCTCTGAACCAGAGCTGGGCAGGTGAGCCGTTGCTCAAAGCCTCGTCCAAGAGCATTTCAGCTTGTCTTGATAGACATGAAGCGCTCATTGAAAAACGGATATTAGCTGCTGTCACTGAAGCGGGTGTCTTGCATCAAGTCAGGCGCTGCCAAGCCGTAGAGGGCATTGGTTTTCTTACGGCAGTTGCCCTGACCATGGCATTTCAACGAGGAGCGTTTGAAAGTGCTGACGCTTACATCGCATTTCTGGGAATGGACTTGAGGGTGTCCGACTCAGGGCAAATGAACGGACGTCGTTCGTTAAGCAAAAAAGGAGACTCAGAGATCCGCAGGTTGCTGCATAACGCGGCGTCAGCCGGTATTAGGTCAGAAGCCTGGAAGCCTTTATACGAGGGCTATCTGACCAGGGGCCTGAAAACAACTCAAGCCCTGGTCATCATCGCCCGCAAGTTAGCGCGTATCGCCTTTTCGCTCATGAAAAACCAGAGCGAGTACCAATCAAAAGCGGGTTTAGGGGCTTCCCCCCAACCATAGAATCTCCCACATTGGGATTGCGGCGCGCCAGAGAGATAGGCATCGGCTGTCAGGCCGTCTTCGCAGGCAAGCCAGCTCCCACAGTTGGATCTCGCCGCACCTGGGAGATAAGGGCTGCTGTTTGCAGCTTACGGCTTGAGCGCTTTCTTGGGATAAATGTCGTAGCGGCTGGACTTGCCATCCAGCGCATGGCTTGGCTTCGGCCCCTCAATACAGGGTGCCTTGCGCGGCCGCTTGACCACCACCCGATGGCTGGCCAAAGCCAGAGCGGCCGCAAGCAACGCCGGTGCATCCGGGTCATCGCCCACCAACGGCCGGAACAGGCGCATTTCCTTCTTCACCAGGGCAGTTTTCTCACGGTGCGGAAACATTGGGTCCAGGTAGATCACCTGAGGCGGCTCGCCCTGCCAATTGAGCATCACGTCGATGGAGTTGCCCTTGAGTAGCTTCATGCGCGCCACAATCGGCGCCACGTCAAAATCTTCGGCAGCGCGTGCCAGGCCATCTTCGAGCAAGGCGCCGATCAACGGCTGGCGCTCGATCAGGCTCATCTCACACCCGAGGCTGGCCAGCACGAACGCGTCCTTGCCCAAGCCAGCCGTGGCATCCAGCACTCGCGGGCGCACGCCCTGGGCGATGCCCACCGCCTTGGCGATCATCTGCCCGCTGCCACCACCATACAATCGCCGATGCGCCGCGCCGCCTTCGACAAAGTCGACCCGCACCGGCCCTGGCGCATCAGGCCCAAGCTGTTGCAACTGCAAGCCGTGCTCCCCCACTTGCAGGGAAAAATCCGCATCGGCCACCTGCAGAGGCAACCCCAGCAGCGAAGCCCACTGTTCAGCGCGGGCCTGGAAGCTGTCAGCCAAGGCTCGGACCTGGATGCGGCTGGCCGCTGGTTGTTCGTTCATCAATCGCCACGCTCAAAAATATTAAGGATCGGCAAACAACGGCCGATAAAAATCACAGTCAGGTATTTTGCCAGAGCTGAGCGTCGACCGAGAAAAATGTCAGACATTCTTCCCCTTTCCATCGGTGTACTGCCGACCCACAACCATTACGGCCTGCGCAATACCCAAGCGCTGGCCGGGGTGAGTCATGTGTGGCAGGACTTCTTCGCCCGCGCGTTGGCCGAGCAGCTCGGTGAAACGCCGGACGCGCTCGCCGCCAAGGCGCCCGCCCCGGCAGACCCGGCAGTTGAACCCCGCGAAGGCGCCGACCTGCTGGCGCAGATCCTCACCCAGCGTGAGTGCGATGTGAAAGACACCGAGATCGCCCCGCCGGAGCCGCTCTTCCTGCCGATTGCCGAGTTCGAAACCGAGCTGCTGCCACCGGCCGCGACGCCGTTCCCGGAAGAAGAAGTCATCGCCCAGCAACGCCAACAAGCGTTTGAGAGCGAGTGGGTGCGCCCCATCGTGCTGAACGCCGGCCAACCGCTACCCGGGCCAGGCCCCGCGCCACAACCACGGCCACTGCACCTGCCGATTGCCGAATTCGAGCTGGACCTGCTGCCACCGGCCGCCACGCCGTACCCTGAAGAAGAACTGCTGGCGCAGCAAAAGGCCCTGGATTTCGATTACTACTGGGCACGCCCGCTGGTGACCCACAACCTGCGCCTGGCCGCCTGAACCCTAGCGACACACCCACCAACGCCCCATGTCCAGATGGAAATGGTTGCGATGAGCCGCGTTGTAGTCCGGGCTCAACACCACGTTGAAATCATCACAGGCGCCATCGCGTACCAAACGCAGGAAACGCGCACTGTCGCTCTGCCCCGGCCAATCCTTGAGCACGCTGATGCTGCGCCCATCCGCCAGGCGAAAACCGGCGATATCCAGGGCATTGGCCGAGGCATGCTGGCTGAGTCGACCGTCGGCACGGTTGTAGATATTACGGCAGGCAAAACTGCCCAAATGCTCGACGCGGCTCACCGCTTGGCCAAACACGGCCTGGGCCGCCGGTTGCAGGCTATGGCGCTCGAACAAGGCGAACGCCACCGCCAGCGGGCAACTGGCGAGAAAGCTGCTGCTCAAGGCCACGTCAGCGCCCTGCACACGCAGAATATTGCGCAAGGGGCACGCCGCATCAGCCGGTGTATCGGCCTGGCGGCTCACGCGCAGACCAGAGGTGTTCAACACCTGGTCACACAGCGCCGGATCGTCCTGCAAACGACTGAGCTTGTAGCGCGTCAACAGGTTGGGGCTGGCCCGCACATCCAAGGGCGCCCAGGGGTTCCACTCGGCCGGCATCGGCACCCAACCCCGCCAGACGGCCAACGCAAATGCGCCCACCAACACCAGCAACACACTCAATGTCTTGACCACACCCACGGCTCGACCCTCAAAGTAGCCCGAGCTGCTCCGCCACGGGTTCTCGATGCAAGGCAGGCAGCGGCGGTAGCCCTGGCAGGCGCACCATCAGCTTGGCGTGGAAGCGCAGCGCCAGTTGTGCCGCGAGACGATTGTCCGACGTGTGCAGGAACATATAGGGCGTGCGGCCCTCTTCGATCCAACTGGCGATCTTTTCCACCCATGGAAACAGGAACGGGTCATTGGCCTCAAGGTCCGGATGCCCGATGAAGCGCACCTGCGGAAACTGCGTCAGGGCCGCTGGGCGCGGTGGCACCCGGGGCTTTTTGGACTGGGCATGCAGCACCGCTTCCGAGGTGGAGGTACAACTGAACAGGGCACGTGGATCGAGGCAGATGCGCTCGACACCGCGATCGCGCAACAGGCGGTTGAGCATGCGCTCAGCATCACCCTTGGCGAAGAACTGTTCATGACGCACCTCCACGGCCAGCGGCCGATCAATGCCATCGAGAAATCCAGCCAGCTCCGCCAGGCGTGGCGGCGTAAAGCTCTTCGAGAGCTGCAGCCACAGCGGTGAAACGCGCTCACCCAAAGGGCTCATCAAGCCGACAAAACTTTCTGCCGCCGGCAACTGTTCACGCAAATCGCCAGCATGGCTGATATCGCCGGGGAATTTGGCGGTGAAGCGAAAATCATCAGGCATGATTTCGGCCCAGCGCTGCACAGTGGCGGCCGAGGGGCGAGCATAAAAAGTGGTATTGCCCTCAACGGCGTTGAAGACCTGGGAATAGAGCCCGAGGTAATCGCTGGAACGTGCCTCAACGGGATACAGGTACTCGCGCCAGGCGTTTTCACTCCAGGACGGGCAGCCGATGTAATAAGGCAAACGCATCAGATATGGATATCGAGACCCAGCACTTCCATATCCCATTCGACAAAGCCGGCAGTGGTCAGGTAGCTGGCCAAGGCGGTGGCAACGCTTTTGCTCATGGAACGGGGAAAGACCATGTCTTGCTGACGGGCAGGAACGCCGCTTATGCGTGCGCTCGAGGCGCCTTGAGCTTTGGAAGGCGTATCGGTGTGTACTTCGATGAAGTCCGGTGAATCCTCGACGGACTCGTCTACCGTCACGCTCGCCTTGCGCGGCTTACGCTTGAGGGGGTACGACTGTGAGGAAAAACCGTCTATACGCATACATGCAGACTCGGTATCAATGATGGCAATTTAGCGGCACTTTCCATGGCGCGCAAATGCTCTGGTGATAACTAGAACACATAATTTGTAAAAGGTTTAAAAACCCAGGCAAATTCTGACGATTGGCGAAATTTGCCGCGTAACACCCACATTTTTGGCGTCAAATAATCCCGCGTTCGGCCTTGGTCTGCGCGACTTTATCGCGCAGGTACACCGGTGCTGCCTGGTCCGCCGCAATCGCCTCGCCGCGCTCGAATGCGAAACGTGCCAACGCCAGCAGGTCTTCGGCGTGCGGCAACATCGCTGCGTCCTGCTCGGCACACGTCACGTTGATGCGTTCGCCATAACCCCAGCCCGTGCCGGCACCGAACCAATCACCGCTGGCGTCAGCGGGCAACTGCGCCGCTTCGGGGGCCAGCACCGCTTCCGCACCGACCAGGCGCATTTCGCCTGCGGTCTCACGGTAGCAACCCCAGTAAACCTCATCCATGCGCGCATCAATTGCCGCTGCCACCTGCGATGCCCCGTGCTCACGCAACGCACGCTGGGCCAGTACCGCCAGGTTGGACACCGGCAACACCGGGCGCTCCAGCGCAAAGGCCAGGCCCTGCACCACGCCGATGGCGATGCGCACGCCAGTGAATGCACCGGGGCCACGGCCGAACGCGATGGCATCCACCGCCGCTAGGGTGGTCCCGGCGTCTTCAAGCAATTGCTTGATCATCGGCAACAATTTCTGCGCGTGCAGGCGCGGGATCACCTCGTAGTGGCTCGTGACCTTGCCATCGTGCAGCAAGGCAACGGAGCAAGCTTCAGTCGCGGTGTCCAGGGCCAGCAGGGTACTCATCGGTGTGGGTGTCCAAGTCGGAAAAAAGTGCGCCAGTATAAACAACAACGACCCGCAAGCGGGCCGTTGTCTGTGCCGCTGATCAAGGGATCAGCTCAGTGCTTGCAGCACCTTGGCGGTGATGGCCTCTACCGAGCCCACACCAGGGATGTGGCTGTATTTCGGCTTGCCTTGGGCTGCGGACAGCTTCTGGTAGAAGTCCACCAGGGGCTTGGTCTGGGAATGGTAGACCGACAGGCGATGACGCACGGTTTCTTCGGTGTCGTCTTTACGCTGCACCAGGTCTTCGCCGGTGACATCGTCCTTGCCTTCCACTTTCGGCGGGTTGTAGACGATGTGGTACACGCGGCCAGAGCCTTCGTGAACACGACGGCCAGCGATACGCTGGACGATCTCTTCGTCTTCAACCGCGATTTCGACCACGGCGTCCAACTCCACGCCCGCCTTCACCAAGGCTTCAGCCTGGGGAATGGTGCGTGGGAAGCCGTCGAACAGGAAACCGTTCTTGCAGTCTTCCTGGCTGATGCGTTCCTTGACCAGGTTGATGATCAGGTCATCGGAGACCAGGCCGCCGCTGTCCATCACGCTCTTGGCGATCAGGCCCAGTTCGGTGCCAGCCTTGACGGCCGCACGCAGCATGTCGCCGGTGGAGATTTGTGGAATGCCGAATTTTTCAGTGATGAACTTTGCCTGAGTACCTTTACCGGCCCCGGGAGCTCCCAGCAGAATGACGCGCATCGATGTGCTCCTCAATTTTTTATAGAGATGACGCTCGGATTCGCCGCGTGGGGCCAATCTCGTAAAAATGTGGTTCTAGGCCGATCAAACGGCCAAAGGCTGATCAAGATACACAGCGGGCCCTCACCATACAAGCCGCCAAAAGTCGGAGAAACCCGCGCCGCACATGCGTCAGCGCCAGGGTGTGCCTGAGCGCAACCCACCCTCTCAAACGACGACCGCCCGTTTCCGGGCGGTCGTCGCGGTTTATCCGCAAGCCATTGAGTACACGCAAAAAACCTCAGCCGGTGTTGCGCAAACCGGCCGCGATACCGGCCACGGACACCAGCAGCGCCTGTTCCAGAGGGCTGTCTTGGGCAGCCTCCTGCTGACGGGAACGTGCCAGCAACTCGGCCTGCAACAGGTGCAAGGGGTCGAGGTAGGTGTTGCGCAGGCGGATGAACTCCAGGGTGTCGGGGCTATGGGCCAGCAGCTGCGACTGGCCGGTCAGGCCAAGCACCACGTCACACGCCTGCGACAATAGGTCGCGTAAGTGCGCACCCAATGCCAGCAGGTCCGGCTGCACCAGGCGCTCATCATAAAGACGGGCGATATCGGCATCGGCCTTGGCCAGGACCATTTCCAGCATGTCGATGCGCGTGCGAAAGAACGGCCACTGCTCGCGCATCTGCCCCAGCAATTGACCTTCACCGCGCTCCAGCGCCTTGCTCAGTGCCGCTTCCCAGCCGAGCCAGGCGGGCAGCATCAGGCGCGTCTGGGTCCAGCCAAAGATCCATGGGATGGCGCGCAAGCTCTCAATCCCGCCCGCACGACGCTTGGCCGGGCGACTGCCCAAAGGCAAACGGCCCAACTCCTGCTCCGGCGTGGACTGGCGGAAGTACTCGACGAACTGCGGATTTTCCCGCACCACGGCACGGTATGCGCTGACACCGTCTGCCGCCAGTTCGTCCATCAGATGACGCCAGGCAGGCTCGGGAGGCGGCGGCGGTAACAGGGTCGCTTCCAGTACCGCGGCCAGGTAGAGATTGAGGTTCTGCTCAGCGATATCCGGCAGGCCGAATTTGAAGCGAATCATCTCTCCCTGCTCAGTGGTGCGGAACCGCCCCGCTACCGAGCCCGGTGGCTGCGACAGGATGGCAGCGTGCGCCGGGCCACCGCCACGACCAACAGTGCCGCCGCGACCGTGGAACAACAACAGCTCCACCTGTTGCTCGCGGCAGATGTCCACCAGGCGCTCCTGGGCGCGGTACTGTGCCCAGGCGGCTGCCGTGGTGCCGGCGTCCTTGGCCGAGTCCGAGTAGCCAATCATCACTTCCTGCGGGCCCTGCAAGCGCGCGCGGTAACCCGGTAGTTGCAACAGGCGCTCCATCACCGGCCCGGCGTTGTCCAGGTCGGCCAGGGTCTCGAACAATGGCACTACGCGCATTGGCCGCTGTACACCGGATTCCTTCAACAGCAGTTGCACCGCCAGCACATCCGACGCGGCGCCGGCCATGGAGATGACATACGAACCTAATGATGCGGCTGGTGCGGCGGCGATTTCCTTGCAGGTATTGAGCACCTCGGCAGTGTCCGCCGAGGGTTTGAAGTAACCCGGCAGCAATGGCCGCCGATTGGTCAGTTCCTGGGTGAGGAAGCTGATACGCGCATCCTCATCCCAGTCCTCATAACGCCCCAGGCCCAGGTAATCGGTGATTTCGGTCATGGCCGCCGAGTGACGGCTGGAGTCCTGGCGCACATCCAAGCGCACCAGGAACAGGCCGAACGTCACGGCACGGCGCAGGCAGTCGAGCAGCGGGCCATCGGCGATCACGCCCATGCCGCATTCGTGCAGGGACTGGTAGCACAGTTGTAGCGGGTCCAGCAGGTCGCGGTTGTTCTGCAACACCTCGGCCGGCGCCGGGGTGGTGCTGGTCAACGAGGTGTGGGCCCACTGGCGCGTGGCGCGCAGGCGTTCACGCAGTTGCTTTAGCAAGGCACGATAAGGTTCGACGCTGTCGCCGACTTTGGCTTGCAACGCCGGGCTGGCCTGTTGCATCGACAGCTCGGAGGCCAGCTGATCAATGTCACGCAGATACAAATCCGCCGCCATCCAGCGCGCCAGCAACAGCACTTCGCGGGTGACCGGTGCGGTGACATTCGGGTTGCCGTCACGGTCGCCACCCATCCACGAAGCAAAGCGAATCGGCGCAGCCTCCAGGGGCAGGCGCAGGCCGGTGGCGGCGTGCAGGGCCTGGTCGGCCTTGCGCAGGTAATTGGGGATGGCGTGCCACAGCGAATGCTCGATCACCGCAAAGCCCCATTTGGCTTCGTCCACCGGGGTGGGCCGCACCCGACGGATTTCTTCGGTGTGCCAGGCTTCGGCGATCAAGCGTTGCAAGCGCTCGCGAATCTGCTCGCGCTCGGCGGTGGTGAGGTCGCGGTGATCCTGCAAGGCCAGTTGCGCAGCAATGGCATCGTATTTCTGGATCAGCGTGCGGCGGGCCACTTCGGTGGGGTGGGCGGTGAGCACCAGCTCGATGTCCAGCCGCGCCAACTGCCGGGCCAGGGATTCATTGCTGTGACCTTCGCTTTGCAGACGGGCCAGCAACTCCGGCAAAACCCGGGATTCGAACGGCGCGGGTTGCGATTCATCGCGCCGATGAATCAATTGATATTGTTCGGCAATGTTGGCCAGGTTGAGGAACTGGTTGAAGGCTCGGGCCACCGGCAGCAGTTCGTCCTCCTGCAACTGGTTGAGGCTGGCGCTCAACTCATCGCCAGCGGCTTTCTCTGAAACGGCTCCGCGACGGTCGGCCTTGGCGCCTTTGCGGATCTGCTCGATCTTCTCGAGGAAAGCCTCGCCGTACTGCTCTCGAATGGTGTTGCCCAACAGCTCACCCAGCAGGTGAACATCCTCACGCAAGCGTGCATCGATATCACTCATCAGCCAATCTCCAGCCAGAAATCCGGGACGCGCAGGTGCTTCAGAGTGCCGCCGACGTCGGTTTCTGACAAGGCCGAACGCAAACGACTTTAAACCTTGGCGCTTGCAGCTAGTCTCAACGGTGAGTCGCCGCGTCATCCGCGCAGGCGGCTGGTCGCTCATCACCGCCTGCCATCGCAGGCTTTATTGAGGTAGCCATGAAAATTCGAGAACTGGCCCAGCATTGGGAAGAAACCGCCAAGGGTCGTTTGACCAAGTCTGAATACGCCATTCATCTGGATGTAGAAGCCGCTGCACGGCTGGCGGCCATTGCCGAAATGTACCCCAAGCGCCATGTCGAAGAACTGCTCGGCGAGTTGATCGGTGCCGCCCTTGAAGAGCTGGAAGCCAGCTTTCCCTACATCCAGGGCCAGCAGGTAATTGCCACCGACGAAGAGGGTGACCCGTTGTATGAAGACGTCGGCCCCACGCCACGCTTTCTTACTTTATCCCGTCGCCACCTACATGATTTGTCGGCCGGCACTGACGAACAAAAACACTGATAAACATTTATTGACGTCAATTAAACCCACGTATTCCGGGCCTTTTACAGGCCCGGAGGTACCGCCGCACGCCGCGAAAGTTCCATTTTTCAAACACTGACCAATCAGTCAGATATTTTTTTAGGCAAATCGCCATATCCGCTGAACTTTTGAAAAAAGCCTCCGGTCACAGCCAGTAGCCATCACTTGTGGAACGGTCGTTTGAACGGACGCCATGTGCTTTACCGACGGGCCCGAAATCGATACGCCCCGATGGATTTTGATGTTTTTCAGGAGTTATCCAATGGAGTTGAAGACGATGAACACCAGCACTGCCAAATCCTCGTTTAACCACCTGCGCGGGCTCAAATTGGCCGCGCTGGCAATCGGCACCAGCTTCGTTCTGGCTGGCTGCGCCGGCAACCCTCCAACCGAGCAGTACGCCGTAACCCAATCGGCCGTCAACAGCGCAGTCAGCGCCGGCGGTACCGAGTATGCGGCGGTGGAAATGAAGTCGGCCCAGGACAAGCTCAAAGAAGCTGAGATTGCCATGCACGACAAGAACTACGACAAGGCTCGCCAATTGGCTGAACAAGCCGAGTGGGATGCCCGCGTCGCTGAGCGTAAGGCCCAGGCTGCCAAGGCTCAACAGGCTGTGAAGGATTCCCAGAAGGCTGTTGAAGAACTGCGTAAGGAAGGCATGCGCCCAGCTGCAATCATGCAGAAGTAAGCCGCAGCCCCTTGACTGCATCGCACCTGATATCGAATTGAAAGGACGACACGACTATGCGTAAACAATTGATGATCCCTGCCCTGCTGGCGATGAGCGTTGCCTTGGCGGCCTGCTCCACCCCGCCGAACGCGAACCTGGAAAATGCGCGGACCAATTTCTCGTCCCTGCAAACCAACCCGCAAGCCACCAAGCTGGCGGCGCTGGAAACCAAAGACGCCAGCGAATGGCTGGACAAGGCTGACAAGGCCTACCGCGACAAGGAAGACGAGAAGAAAGTCGACCAGTTGGCCTACCTGACCAACCAGCGCGTTGAAGTGGCCAAGGACACCATCGTCCTGCGCGAATCCGAGGCCAAGCTGAAAAACGCTGGTGACGAACGTGCCCGCGCCCTGCTGGACGCGCGTGACGCACAAATCAAGCAACTGCAAAACAGCTTGAACGCCAAACAAACCGATCGCGGCACCCTGGTGACTTTCGGTGACGTGCTGTTCGCCACCAACAAGTCCGATCTGAAATCCAGCGGCCTGGTGAACATCACCAAGCTGGCTCAGTTCCTGCGCGATAACCCAGACCGTAAAGTGATCGTCGAAGGCTATACCGACAGCACCGGTTCCGACTCGTACAACCAGAGCCTGTCTGAGCGTCGTGCCGCTTCTGTTCAGCGTGCACTGGCTCAACAAGGCGTGGATATCTCGCGTATCGTGACCCAGGGTTATGGCAAGGAATACCCGGTTGCCGATAACGGCAGCGTCTCCGGCCGCGCCATGAACCGTCGCGTGGAAGTGACCATTTCCAACGACAACCAGCCGGTCAAGCCACGGTCTTCCGTTGCTAACTGATTGATGCTGGATAAAAAACCCACCTTACGGTGGGTTTTTTTTGGGTTCGTCGAACCCGACTGGACGATGTGTATCTTCGAGCGGCATTTCTATCTTCGCGCTCGATAGCTTGTCCATCAGCTGGCTAAGCTCATGCGTCTGGGCAGCTTTGCGCTCCAGTTCTTCATGCCCTCTCGCCATATTCAACATATTGCGTATCGCAGCAATAGTAATCGCCACTGTCTCGGCCCCAATCTTTATGAGTCATGACGCTTTTGTGGCTTCTGACGCAAGACGGTTCCCGTTATTCATGTTACTGCTGGAAATCAATGGAAATCTTTGCGCTACCTTCGCCACCAGACTTGCTGCCTTCGCCATCAGCGCCTTTACCCTCTTGGCCTTCCATAGCTTTAAGCTTTTCCTCGAGTTCTTTCAGCAGTTTTTTAAGGTCATCCACAGCGCCTCCCGAACCGCCGCCGCCCTCTGAACCACCGGCACCTTGAGATTGCATCTGACCTATTTGCTTCTTCAGATCCTCAATCTCTTTCTTGAGGCTGCCTACGTCACCGGATTGTTGACCTGCATCTTGAGCGCCAAAACCACCTTGGGAAGGACCAACTCCACTTATAGACATATGTGACTCCAAATCAAGTTAAAGAGTTAACCGAATCAGCGTTGCTGCTCGGTCCCAAATCAGTGGCAACTCACTCAAAATGGTTCCAGCTTTCCCCACACTGCCTGTCCTACTGCTCCAGTTTCGGCGTTTCTTGACCTATACAACGTACGGCCTGCTTCTTGTTGTTCACCAGCACGCCGCTCAAGCCTTTCTGCTCGGTATCAAACATCACCAACACGCCGTCAACACACTGCGCCACTTGCGCGGCCGGGGTCAGGGAGACTTTGTAATCTTCGCCCGGTATGGTCTTGAGCATGGTGAAATCGCTGAGCAGCAACGCATCTTCCGGCTTGGCGAAGTGCAGATAGCCGTAGTACCACAGGCAGCCAACGGTGCCGATGATGGTACCGATGCCGGTGAGGATCAGCGGGATCATGTTGCGTTCTTCGCTCATTGCGGGCTCTCTGATGAGTCAACTTTAGGAATAGGGTAATTCGGAATTTCCCCCAGGCGACGCAAGCCGTTGAAGTGCTGAGGGTCGTCCAGATAACGCAGCATGACGGTCTGCCAGGTTTTGTCGGCAAAGGTCTGCACATGGCCGCCACGGGTCAGTTGCAACACCCTGGGCGGTGGCGCCGCTTGATACAGGCGGATCCCATTGGCCACCGGCACGATCGGGTCATCCAGACTGTGGAACAGCAGCTTGGGCACACCGGTCAACCGGGGAATGGCATTGATCGCACTGTCGGCGTCGGGCACCAGCCACGACAGCGGCACCTGCAACGGCCAGGTTAACCAGGAAGTGCTCAGGGCGAATTGTCCTACGTCACGATAACTGGCTGGCACGCCGTCCAGTACCAAGGCTTTTAGCTGGGCTTGACGCTCCGGGTGGGCTGCCAGGTAATGCACCGCCAATGCACCGCCCAGGCTTTGGCCGAGAATAACCAACGGTTGCCCCTGGGTTTCAGGCGCCTTGTCGATCCAGCCGAATGCGGCGTCGATATCCTGGTAGATCGCCGGCAACGACGGCTTGCCTTCCGACAGCCCATAGCCGCGATAGTCCAGCAACAGCACTTGATAACCCTGCTCCGGCAACCACCAACTGCCCCCCAGGTGCCAGGCGAGGTTGCCGCCGTTGCCGTGCAAATGCAGGACTGTGCCCTTGAGCGGGACACCGGGTTTTGCCGGCAGCCACCAGGCGTGCAGTTTCACGCCATCTGCGGTGGTGAGCGTGACGTCGCGGTATTGCAGGTGGGCTTTTTCCGGGGTGAAGGGTAGGCCGGGCTCGGGGTAGAACAGCAAGGAGCTGCAGCCGTTCAATGTGAGTAGCAGGCATAAAATGCCGAGGATTCTCATCCGTTGAAACCTCGCGAAAGTTCTGAAGACCAGTAAAGATCAAATGTGGGAGCTGGCTTGCCTGCGATAGCGGTCTATCAGTGACTGAGTGCTGGCTGACCCAGCGCTATCGCAGGTAAGCCAGCTCCCACATTTTTTGATTCGGTTTCGTCAGTTACAGGATATTGGAGTAATCCGCCTCGATCCGGTCCAGGCTCAAGTGGTTGAGGAAGTTGGAGAAGCACATCCAGGCCGCCAGCGCGTTCATGTCACGAAACTGCTCCGGTAGGTACTTGGGCGGCACCACCAGGCCTTCGTCGACCAACTGGCGCAGGGTACGCATGTCTTCAAGGGTGGTCTTGCCGCAGAACAGCAGCGGCACTTGCTCCAGCTTGCCTTTGCGCACGGCGAGCTGGATGTAGTTGTAGACCATGATAAAGCCCTTGAGGTAGGACAAATCCTTGGTAAATGGCAGGCCGGTGGGCACCGAACCACGAAATACCCGGCTGGCATTCCCATAGCTTTCGGCCATTTCAAAGCCTTGCTCACGGAAGAACTCGAACACCTGCAGGAAGTCGGCGCCCTCCTCCACCATATGGATGGCGCGGGTCCGGTTGGTGAGTTTGCGCAGGCGGCTGGGGTAGGAGGCAAACGTGATGATTTCCATCAGGATCGCCAGGCCTTCCTGGGTGACGGTGGACGACGGCGGGCCCTTGGACAGAAACGTGCAGATCGGCTGGTTCTGGCCGTTAAGGGTGGTGCCCACATGCACCAACCCTTCATGCACTTCGAGGGCGCGCACGTCGCGGTCATTGAACATCGCATCGGCGCGGATCTTGATGTAGTCGGCGCCCGCTGCCGCATCGGCGACGATGCCGTCGGACTCGAACACGCGGATGGTCTCTTCGGCTTCGCCAAACACCTTGTTCAGCCGCGTTTGCAGCAGGCTGACCGCGTCCTTGGCGGTGAGGGTCTTGGCTTCGTCCTTGAGGTCACCCCGGCCATCGATGTTGTTCAGGTAGTCGGAGAGCATCAGGCCAAGGTCGGCCAGGGTCGGGTCGCCGGCGTGGAACGCATCGGAGGCGGCGCCGTAAAGCTCTTGGGAAATCAGACCGAAGTCCTCGGTGCCGCGCGCTTCAAGCATGCGCACCACCATGCGGTATTCACGGCACATGCGCCGCATGATCTGCCCCACCGGACTGAATTGCCCAAGGCGACGGGTGATGTCGCGCTCGATGTTCTGAAACTCCAGCTTCACCGCACTGGAATCGAACGACAGCGGCCGGTTCAGGTAGTAATCACGGTCTACGGCAGGCATCGCCTTGCCCTTGGCCTTGAGAAATCCCTGACGAATGTTCTCGTCCCATTTCACCGCATCAAGGACGCGGATCGGTGTTTGCGCCAGCACAATGCGATCGGACAAGGTGCGTATCGTCTGCTGGTAATCGTCCACCCGGTGCTTCCTCTTTAAACGTTATTGGCCCACACGCAGTTAGCGCACGGCTTCACATCTGAGCAGCAGGCCCATCAGAGGTAGGAGCTGGCTTGCCTGCCCCCACCCAAAGCAGATTGCGCACAGGGCTAGGCCGAGGCCAATACCAGGTGCATGTGACGCTTGAGGATTTCAAGCATCTCGTCACCCGTCAAAGGCTCTGCGCCGCCCAACAGGCCCTGATATTCCATCCGACTGATGATAGCCGTCAACACCTTGGCATCCTGCTGTGGCTCACGGGAACCCAATACCTGGAAAAACTGCCCGGTGCCCTGCAACAGGATCTGTTGGTGGGAGCGTACCAGTTCGGCCAGGCGCGGGTTGAGCAGGGCTTCCTGGCGAAAAGCCTGCTCGGCCATCAGGTATTCGCGGCGGTTGGTCAGCTGGCGCAGCACATAGTCGGCGGTCAGGCGGGCGATATCATCGGCCAGTTGCGAGCGCGACTGCGGGCTGCCGTCACCATAGGCGACCATCTCGCGCAACAGGCCTTCGTTGCGCACCCACAGCTTGCCCATGAAAGCGGCGCTGCGCTCCACGTATTGGGCGAAGGTGTCGGTGAGCAGGTCGTCGATGTCTTTGAAGTAATAGGTGGTGGCCGACAGCGGCACCCCCGCCTCTGCCGCCACTGCCCGATGACGTACGGCCCGCACGCCATCGCGCACGACGATACGCATGGCCGCATCGAGAATGTCTTGCCGGCGCTGCTCGCTGCCCCGCCGGCTGGCCTTGCGGCCCTGGTACTGAACGCTTTCAGCCACGGCAGCAGCAATGCCGGCGGCACCTTCTTGAGCCATTACGCGGTTCACCACACTTCTTCCTTTAGAGGTGACGCGGAGCGTCACAGGGTGCATTCCCATGCGGAGCGTGGGAACGATCAATGACGAGCACCACTTGAACAGGCCACATAAAAAAGCCGCCTTATAAAAGGCGGCTTCGGATTTCGCTACGGTTACGCTTGTGGCCGCATGTGCGGGAACAGGATCACGTCGCGGATCGACGGCGAGTTGGTCAACAACATCACCAGACGGTCAATGCCGATACCTTCACCGGCAGTCGGCGGCATGCCGTACTCCAGGGCCCGAACGAAGTCGGCATCGTAGTGCATGGCTTCGTCGTCACCGGCGTCCTTGTCGGCCACCTGGGCCATGAAGCGCTCGGCCTGGTCTTCCGCATCGTTAAGCTCGGAATAGGCGTTGGCGATTTCGCGGCCACCGATGAACAGCTCGAAACGGTCGGTGACGTTCGGGTTGTCGTCGTTGCGACGGGCCAGCGGCGACACTTCGAACGGGTATTGGGTAATGAAGTGCGGCTGTTCCAGCTTGTGCTCCACCAGTTCTTCGAAAATCATCACCTGCAGCTTGCCCAGGCCTTCGAAGCCCAGCACCTTGGCGCCGGCTTTCTTGGCAATGGCACGGGCCTTGTCGATGTCGTTGAGGTCGTCAGCGGTCAGCTCGGGGTTGTACTTGAGGATCGAGTCGAACACCGACAAGCGCACGAATGGCTCGCCGAAGTGGAACACCTTGTCGCCGTACGGCACGTCTGTGCTGCCCAGCACCAGCTGTGCCAGCTCGCGGAACAGCTCTTCGGTCAGGTCCATGTTGTCTTCGTAGTCGGCGTAGGCCTGGTAGAACTCCAACATGGTGAATTCAGGGTTGTGACGGGTCGAGACGCCTTCGTTACGGAAGTTGCGGTTGATCTCGAACACCTTTTCAAAGCCGCCAACAACAAGCCGCTTGAGGTACAGCTCAGGCGCAATACGCAGGAACATTTCCATGTCCAGCGCGTTGTGGTGGGTCTCGAACGGCTTGGCTGCGGCACCACCCGGGATGGTCTGCAGCATCGGGGTTTCCACTTCCAGGAAGTCACGCTGCATCAGGAAGCTGCGGATGTGAGCAATGACTTGCGAGCGTACGCGGAAGGTCTGGCGCACGTCTTCGTTGACGATCAGGTCAACGTAGCGCTGGCGATAGCGCTGTTCGGTGTCGGTCAGGCCGTGGTGCTTGTCTGGCAGCGGGCGCAGGGACTTGGTCAGCAGGCGTACATTGGTCATCTCGACGTACAGGTCGCCCTTGCCGGAACGGGCCAGGGTGCCTTCGGCGGCGATGATGTCGCCCATGTCCCAGGTTTTCACCGAGGCCAGGGTTTCTTCGGACAGGGTCTTGCGGTTGACGTAGACCTGGATGCGACCGGTCATGTCCTGGATCACCATGAACGAGCCACGGTTGAGCATGATGCGACCTGCCACCTTGACCGGGATCGCAGCCTCAGCCAGTTCTTCCTTGGTCTTGTCCGCGTATTGCTTCTGCAAGGCATCGCAGTAGTTGTCGCGACGGAAGTCATTGGGGAAGGCGTTACCCTTGGCGCGCTCGGCAGCAAGCTTTTCCTTGCGCAGGGCGATCAGGGAGTTTTCTTCCTGTTGCAGGGCTTGCGGGTCGAGTTGTTGGTCGCTCATGTCTTTAAATATTCCATCAGGTTCGTTGCCCCCAGCCTTCGGCGGGGGATCGCGGGCAAGCCCGCTCCCACAGAGGGTATTAGAGGCCGGATTTCAGGCTGGCTTCCAGGTATTCGTCGATATCGCCGTCGAGTACCTTGTCGCAGTCGCTGCGTTCGATGTTAGTGCGCAGATCCTTGATCCGCGAGGCATCGAGCACGTACGAACGGATCTGGTGACCCCAGCCGATATCCGACTTGGTGTCTTCCAGCGCCTGGGAAGCGGCGTTGCGCTTCTGCATTTCCTGCTCGTACAACTTGGCCCGCAGCA
This sequence comes from Pseudomonas sp. NFPP02, assembly GCF_900119355.1. Lineage (NCBI taxonomy): Bacteria > Pseudomonadati > Pseudomonadota > Gammaproteobacteria > Pseudomonadales > Pseudomonadaceae > Pseudomonas > Pseudomonas sp. NFPP02. The sequence goes on along the minus strand of NZ_FPJI01000009.1, from coordinate 249,618 downwards.
TTTTCATGGCGGTGTCCTTGTTGGCGTGCTGGGAACGTTCGTTCTGGCAGCTGACCACGGTGTTGGTCGGTACGTGGGTGATACGTACGGCCGAGTCAGTGGTGTTTACGTGCTGACCACCGGCGCCGGAGGAACGGTAGGTGTCGATCCGCAGGTCGGCCGGGTTGATCTCGATTTCCACTTTGTCGTCGATCTCTGGCGAGACGAACACCGCAGAGAATGAGGTGTGGCGACGGTTGCCGGAGTCGAACGGGCTCTTGCGCACCAGGCGGTGCACGCCGATCTCGGTGCGCAGCCAGCCAAAGGCGTATTCGCCCTTGATGTGTACGGTCGCACCCTTGATACCGGCCACTTCACCGGCGGACAGTTCCATGATGGTCGCGTCGAAACCGCGCTTGTCGGCCCAGCGCAGGTACATGCGCAGCAGGATGTTGGCCCAGTCCTGGGCTTCGGTGCCACCGGAACCGGCCTGGATATCCAGGTAGGCGTTGTTCGGGTCCATTTCGTGGCTGAACATGCGGCGGAATTCAAGCTTGGCGAGGTTTTCCTCGAGACGGGCCAGCTCGGCGACAACATCGCCCACTGCGCCTTCGTCGTTTTCTTCGACGGCCATGTCCAGCAGGTCGCGGCAATCACCCAGGCCGGTGTTCAGTTCGTCGAGGGTATCGACAATCTGTGCCAGCGCAGCGCGCTCGCGCCCCAGCTCCTGGGCGTATTCAGGTTTGTTCCAGACACTCGGATCTTCAAGCTCGCGATTGACCTCGGTCAGACGCTCATGCTTTTGATCGTAGTCAAAGATACCCCCGAATAGTTTCGGAGCGCTCGGACAGGTCCTTGATGGTGTTAAGGATCGGGTTGATTTCCATGGCGGGCAGCACTCGTTGGCGAACTTTTGAAAGCCGGCGAGTATAACGGCAAACGGCTGGAAACGGCAGCCCGCTTGGTCGATTCTGCCAAGACAGCGCTTCCCTCTCGTCACGCTTGCTTCGGTGACGGATACGCGACCATCAGAGCATTTCCTATAGATTGACGATGCCGCGCGTTAGAAAACCCGACCTACTACTCGCTAAAACCAGACCGTTCATCTGTTTATACAAATAATTTGAAAATCCAAATCAGAGCCTGCCTAAAAGACCACAAACCAACCCACTCCAATAAAAACAAACAATTAGGTTTCTAGCCAAATCATCCCAAGACTCAAGTGATAAACATACAAGAATATAAATACATCAGTTTCAGAACCGTCTTACAGAGTCTCCTACACGCATAAAATCAAATCAAAACGCCATCAGTTTTTTCTTTCTTCCCTCTCAAATAAGTTTGATCAAAGCGCCTGAGTTTTTTTCTTCAGGACGCACAAACTCTAACGATCACTCTCATAAAAATGGAGAGGCCCTATGGCACAACAAGGGTGGCAGCCAGGACAACCTTTAGAACTCAAGCCGACGATAATTACCGCAGGGAGACGAAACACTTATTGGGGTGGTGAAGGCGGAGGCTACGTAGGAAGTGGAGATGGCTGGGGCCTTCAAGAAGGGCCACGTCGGGGTGAAGGAGACCGTAGCCGCTTCAAGCAGTTTGACTTCCCTAGCACCACCGCCGATTTCATTGGAGAGCAAAAGTACAATCAATCCTTGATTGACGCGGAGTACAGCGCACGGTTCGCAACCCTCACTACTGACACTGAACGCGAACTCGCAGAGAAACAGCAAGCCGCGAAAGCTTCACAGGCACTCACAGAGACAGCCTCAGCCATTCTCGATCAAAAAATCGCATTTGAAATCATCGACGCGAAAAAATCCAAATACGCCAGTACTGCGCCACTCATCTATGGGCTCTATGATCAAAGCCCTTTTTACCTGATGGAAAACTTAACTTATACAAAGCTACGTGAAACGCTTGCCTCTTCTGACCCGATAAAAAATCTGGGCGATGCCTACACACTTTACGACAACGTCTGGAGGGCCGCACAAGAACTCAAGGCTCTCTCGCTCTCCATAGACATTCTGACTAAAAAACTTTCAGGGTTGGCAAAGGCCCGGCAAACGCTGGAGGCCAATTTAGCCGAACAGGATCCTGGCTGGGCAAATTTACACAATGAGTATCTGAAGGTCATTGCAGATGAGTTGGAAATTCAAGTGCAGTTGCTGCCGGAATACCTGCAGGTGGAACTCGCCTCTCTTGCCGGTTCGGTCGTTGGATTGACACCCGACCAGACCCTCATGCGTTACAAAAACACGCTGGACAAAATGATCGAAAAAACGATGGCTGCGATCAAACCTATTGACCCACCGTTAGCCATAAACCGGAACGGGTTGATGATTTACTATCCCGCAGCCAACCCACAGGTTACACCGCCACTCAGCAAACCCGAGCTTGAGGGACTCAAACAGCTTATTTATCTGCAGCAGAACACCGCGCTTGGGGTGAGATGGCTCAGCCACCATGATTTTGTGCTGAAGTCAGAGTCCGCGCGGTTTCTTGCCAACGCCTCCAATGCAATCAGCGACCTCGCAGAACGTGCGCAGCAGGTCGCAACGGCCCAAGCGCGTATTGAAGCGGTAAGAGTAGCCAATACCTATCGACTGTCGGGCACTGCTGCTGCGACTCAAGCGATAGTCATGACCTCAGTCGGAACTATCGCTACAGCAGAGGGGGTTACCGTCACGCTGCGAGCCGCTATTGGGGCAGCAGTGGCCGCATTGACGGAATTGGCCGCCAGTACCGCGAGTGGCTTGATGGTCGGTGTTTCAGCGCTGATCTATTCTCCCAAACTCGCGAACGGAGAACTTCCAGAGCGTTATGCGCTTGGCACACCGATCTCAACCTTGGTACCAGGCCTCGACGAGTCGACGATAAGTTCGGCAGTCAACGGCACAATCGACCTGCCGGTTCGAATGAGTTCGAGGACGGCCGCAGATGGGCGGTCAGAAGTTTTTGTGGTCAACACCGATGGTGCAAGCGTGCCTTCCAGGGTCAAAGTGGTTACTGCGACCTATGATCCTGGGCAGAAGGTATACACCGTCACGACAAGTGACATTCCACCAAGAACGTTGATTTGGACACCTATTTCCGCTCCTGGAGATAGCTCAACAACGCTGCCACCGGCCCCGCCTGAAACGCCCGTCTATGCAGGCGCCGACACAATTCCAGTCGAGGGTAGGGTTGACAGTTTTCCAGCCGTTGTTGAAGCTGGATTTGACGACTTCATCATCGTTTTCCCGGTCGATTCTGGCCTGCCTCCAATCTATGTCATGTTCAGGGATCGGCGTGAAGATCCCGGAATCGTGACAGGCAATGGGCAATCTATAACCGGCTCTTGGCTGGGAGCGGCCTCCCAGGGTGAAGGAGTCCCTATACCATCGCAAATTGCCGCAAAACTGAGAGGTCAAGAATTTAAAAACTTCAAGGCATTTCGTGAAGCCTTCTGGAAAACGGTTGCTAGCGACTCGGAACTGGCTAGTCAGTTAAACCGTCAAAACCTAAGAAGAATACTAAACGGCAAGGCGCCCTATACTAGCGAACTAGAACATGCTGGAAAATCTAGTAAATTCGAACTTCACCATAAAATATTCATTTCCCAAGGCGGAGAAATTTTCGACATCGACAATATCCACATAGTCACTCCAAAACTTCATAAGCGTATTCACGGCAAAGGTAATTAAGATGAAAACCTCAATTTCCGAGCACACAGAAAGCGAATTTTTAAAATTTGTAATTTCTCTTTGTGATGCGAGTGCTCGCTCTGAGGAAGAAGATGACGAAATGCTATTAGAATTCAAGCGACTTACGGAGCATCCTGATGGGTCAGATCTCGTCTATTATCCAAGAAAGGGTAGAGAAGACAGTCCAGAAGGCATTGTAAAAGAGGTCAAAGAGTGGCGCGCGAATAATGGCAAGCCTGGATTCAGAATAGAATAACGCCGTCCTGCCCCCTGCCATCGGCTCTACAACGATGGCAGATTTCTTAGCTCAAAAACTTTCATATGTAATCAATTCGGATGAGTACGAAACTCAGGAGTGCAAGGGGGAAGTCCCCCTCGCACATTGAAGTTGGCCTCTAATTACTCGATACCAACCTGATTACGCCCATTGTTCTTGGCCGTGTACAACCCCTTGTCCGCCGCCATGATCAACTGCCGACAGTCCGTACCCTGAGCCGGCGTCAACGTCGACAGCCCGATACTGATGGTCAGGCTGGCACCTTCAGCCGGGGCGATGTGCGGGATTTTCAACGCCGCCACCGCCATGCGCAGTTTTTCCGCGACCAGGCGTGCGCCGCCCGGCGAGGTGTTGGGCAGGACCAGTGCGAACTCTTCGCCACCGTAGCGCGCCGGCAAGTCCGAAGGGCGGCTGCTGGCATCGCGAATGGTGGCTGCGACTTTGCGCAAGGCTTCGTCGCCCTCGACGTGGCCGAAGCTGTCGTTGTAGGTCTTGAAGAAGTCCACATCGATCATCAGCAACGAGAGTTGGGTCTGGTCGCGCATGGCGCGGCGCCATTCCAGCTCCAGGTATTCGTCGAAGTGACGGCGGTTGGACAGCCCGGTCAGGCCGTCGGAGTTCATCAGGCGTTGCAGCACCAGGTTGGTGTCCAGCAACTGTTGCTGGCTGACCCGCAACGCGCGGTAGGCCGCGTCGCGCTGCAACAGGGTCATGTAGGAGCGCGAGTGATAGCGGATGCGTGCTACCAGTTCGATGTTGTCCGGCAGCTTGACCAGGTAATCATTGGCCCCGGCCGCAAAGGCCGCGCTTTTGATCAGTGGGTCCTCTTTGGTGGACAGCACGATGATCGGGATATTCGCGGTGGCCGGGTGATTGCGGTACTCACGCACCAGGGTCAGGCCGTCCAGGCCCGGCATCACCAGGTCTTGCAGGATCACCGTGGGCTTGATGCGGATCGCCTGGGCAATCGCCTGGTGCGGGTCGGCGCAAAAGTGGAAGTCGATGTTCTCTTCATGGGCCAGGCCACGCCGCACGGCTTCACCGATCATGGCCTGGTCGTCGACCAGCAGCACCATGGCGGCGTTTTCGTCGGTCTTGAAGTCGTCGAGCTGTAAATCATTCATGTGCAATCACCTGAATTACTACCTGCAAGCCAGCACGGCGGGAGATTTTTGTTCATTTTGCAAAGACCTCCAGCAATCGGGGCGCAATTCTATCCAGTGGGCGAATTTCAACAGCAGCATCAATCGCCGCCGCCGCTTTGGGCATGCCATACACCGCCGAGCTCTGCTGGTCCTGGGCGATGGTCAAATATCCTTGTTCACGCATCAGCTTGAGGCCCTGGGCGCCGTCGCGCCCCATGCCGGTGAGCAAGACGCCAACGGCGTCACCGTTCCAGTAACTGGCGACGCTTTCGAAAAACACGTCGATGGAGGGCCGGTAAATCTCGTTCACCGGCTCTGCGGTATAGGCTAACGTGCCATTTTTCAACAAGCGAATATGGTGGTTGGTTCCGGCCAGCAATACCACGCCGGGTTGAGGCGGCTCGCCCTCACAGGCCAGGCGCACCGGCAGGCCGGAAGCGCTGCTCAGCCACTCGGCCATGCCGGCGGCGAAGACCTGGTCCACATGCTGTACCAGCACGATGGCGGCGGGAAAATCCCGGGGCAAACCCTTGAGCAGAACTTCCAGTGCCGCCGGCCCACCAGCCGAAGAACCAATGGCCACCAGCCGTTGACGCTTGCCGGTGACCCGCTGCGGCGGGGTTTCGGCACGCACCCGCGTGCCGCGCTGGCCGATCAGCCAACCAATATTGAGGATCTTGCGCAGCAGGGGCGCGGCCGCATCCTTAGGGTTGCCAACGCCCAGTGCCGGGGTGTCCACCACATCCAGGGCGCCGTGGCCCATGGCTTCGAATACGCGGCTGACGTTGGCCTGGCGGTCGACAGTGACGATCACAATCGGGCAAGGCGTGTCGGCCATGATCTGCCGGGTGGCCTCCACCCCATCCATCACCGGCATGATCAGGTCCATCAGGATCAGGTCCGGGGTCAGCTCGGCGCAACGCTGTACCGCTTCCAGGCCATTGCTGGCCACCCATACCACCTCGTGGGCGGGCTCGTAACTCAGGGCGCGGCGCAAGGCCTCCACCGCCAGGGGCATGTCATTGACGATCGCAATCCTCATGCCCGGGCGCCTCCAATCAGTTCAACCACGGCGTCGAGCAAGGCGTCGTCATGGAAACTGGCTTTGGCTAGATAATAGTCGGCCCCGGCGTCGAGGCCACGGCGGCGGTCTTCTTCACGATCCTTGTAGGAAACCACCATCACCGGCAACGATTGCAGGCGACTGTCACGGCGCAAAAGTGTGACCAATTCAATACCGTCCATGCGAGGCATATCAATATCAGTGATAAGCAGGTCGAAGTCCTCGGAGCGCAATGCGTTCCAGCCATCCATGCCATCGACCGCAACAGCGACTTCATAACCACGATTGAGTAATAATTTGCGTTGCAGCTCGCGCACCGTCAGTGAGTCGTCCACCACCAGCACACGCTTGCGCGGCGCTTCGGTGGCCTGCTGGCTGCGCCGGGCAATGCGCTCCAGGCGACCGGTGTTGAGCAATTTATCCACCGAACGCAGCATGTCTTCGACATCGACGATCAACACCACCGAGCCGTCATCGAGCAAGGCCCCGGCGGAAATGTCCTGGACTTTCCCCAGACGATCATCCAGCGGCAACACCACCAGGGTGCGCTCGCCGATAAAACGCTCCACGGCAATCCCGTATACGGCATCGCGCTCGCGGATCACCACCACCTTCAAGGTATCTGACGGGTTCTGCCCCGGCGGGCGCTGCAGCAACTGGCTGGCGGCAACCAGGCCGACGTGCCGGCCCTCATGCCAGAAATGCTGGCGGCCTTCCAACTGCACGATGTCGTCGGGCGCCAGGTCGCACATGCGTTCGATATGCGCCAGGGGAAAGGCATAGGCTTCTTCGCCGACTTCCACCACCAGGCTGCGCACCACCGACAGGGTCAACGGCACCTCAAGATGGAAGCGGCTGCCCTGCCCCGCCGTCTGCTCCAGCACCACCGCGCCGCGCAGTTGACGAACCATATGTTGCACCGCGTCCAGGCCGACCCCGCGCCCGGACACTTCGGTGACTTTGTCGCGCAGGCTGAACCCTGGCAAGAAGAGGAACGTGAGCAGTTCCTCTTCACTCAGACGCAGGGCCGTTTCAACCGGCGACAGATGGCGGTCGACGATGGTGCCGCGCAGGCGCTCGAGGTCGACACCGTTGCCGTCATCGCTCAATTCCAGCACCAACAACCCGGCCTGATGGGACGCACGCAGGCGAATCAAGCCTTCCGCCGGCTTGCCCGCCAGCACGCGTTGCTCAGGGGGTTCGATGCCGTGATCGACCGCATTGCGTAATAGATGGGTGAGCGGCGCTTCGAGTTTTTCCAGCACGTCCCGGTCGACCTGGGTCTTTTCGCCCTCAATCTCCAGGCGCACTTGCTTGCCCAGGCTGCGACCTAAGTCACGCACCATGCGCACCTGCCCGGCCAGCACATCGGCAAACGGCCGCATGCGGCAGGCCAATGCGGTGTCGTAGAGCACCTGGGCGCGCTGGCCGGCCTGCCAGCCGAACTCATCCAGCTCGGCGTTTTTTTCCGCCAGCAGGGCCTGGGCTTCACTCAGCAGGCGACGGGTATCGGCCAGGGCCTCCTGGGCTTCCAGGTTCAGATCCAGCGACTTGAGCTGGCCGTCCAGGGCATCCAGCGCACGCAAGCTGTTACTTTGAATGCGCTTGAGGCGTTGCAGGCTGGCCAGGTACGGCTTGAGCCGCTGGGTTTCCACCAGGGATTTGCTGGACAAGTCCAACAGACTGTTCAAGCGCTCAGCCGTCACCCGCAGCACACGCTCGCCGCCTTCGGTCATGCGCTTGTTCTGGCGCGGCGCGTCACTGCCGAGCGGTGGCGCAGGCTCCAGCTCGGGCTCCAGCAGCAGCGCGTCAACCCGCGGCGCGGGGATGGGCTCGGGTTTTGGCGCGGGCGTCGCAATCGGCTGCGAGGGATCGAGCAAGCGCTCCATCAGCGCTACGTACGCCTCGATATCCGCCGGCCCCACATCGTTGCCCGGGGTGGCGATACGCATCAACAGATCAGTGCCTTGCAGTAATGCGTCGATATGTTCAGGTTGCAGATACAGACGGCCTTCCTGGGCGCTGACCAGGCAATCTTCCATGACGTGGGCCACGCTGACGCCGGCATCCACACCGACAATCCGCGCCGCCCCTTTAAGTGAATGCGCGGCGCGCATGCAGGCTTCGAGCTGGTCGGCCTGGGTCGGGTTGCGTTCCAGCGCCAGCAGGCCCGCGCTCAACACTTGGGTCTGCGCATCAGCCTCCAGGCTGAACAGTTCCAACAGCGAGGCATCGCGCATCTGGTCGGGGGTCATGCGAGGCTCCGGGTCACGGCGGACAACAATTGCGCTTCGTCCAGCCAACGCAGGCTGCGGCCTTTCCACTGCAACACGCCTTGGGTGTAGCGTGCGCTGGCCTGGGTGCCGGACACCGATGCGGCCTTCAAGGTGCGCTCATCGATGGCATGGATACCGTCTACTTCATCCACCGGCACCACGACCGGGCCGTCCTGGGCAGCGATGATCAGCATGCGCGGCATGATCCGCCCGCCGCTGGAGCCGGCACTGGTGCTGTCCAGGCCCAACAGTTCCACCAGTGACAGGCACGCCACCAGCGCCCCGCGTACGTTGGCCACGCCCAGCAGCGCTCGGGAACGCTGGTGCGGCAGCGAGTGGATCGGCTGCAACGGCGCCACTTCCACCAGGCAACGGGTGGCGATACCGAGCCATTCTTCGCCGAGGCGGAACATCAACAGCGAACGGGTGACCACCTCGTTATCCGCTTCGGCAGTTGCCTGCGCGTGATGGTCGTCCTGTTGCAGTGCGTAGCGGTCGAGCAGGCGTGTGGCGGCGGCGGAATACACCGAGCAATTGCGGCAGTGGATATGCTCGGCCAACAACGGGCAGGACTTGTCGCCATGAATACCGATGCGGTTCCAACAGTCGTCAATGGCTTGGATATCGGTCAGCGTCAGGTCCAGGCCTGCGGTGTCGAGCGCGTCAGGACTACTCATCGTTTGGACTCACTGTCAGCTCGCTCGCTACGGGCGGCGCGTGCCTGAAGACGGCGCGCGCCGGCACTGTCACCCTGGGACTCGAGCAACGCGGCCAGGTGCATCAGGGCCTGGGGATGCTGCGGTTCCAGATACAGGGCTTTTCGGTAATACCCTTGGGCCTCCAGGGCACTGCCAGCCACATCGCTGAGCAGCCCCAACCAGTAAAACACCTGGGCGGCCGGCGGGTGACTGCTCAAATACCGTTCGCAGGCCGCTCGGGCCTCGGCACTTTTGCCCTCGTTGGCCAGGGTTGCGATCTGGCTGAGCAAATCCCCGGCATCGGTAGTCACCACTTTGACCGGTGGCACGTTGGGGCTGACGGTGCTGAACGGCCGCGGCTTGAGCGGTATCGGCACCGCCCTGCGCTGCGGTAGCGGCGCGGGCGTCGGTTTGACCACAGGTGCAACCGGCGGGGCCGGTTCTACATGCCGACTGAAGGCAAAGGACTGCGGCACACCGATGGAGCGCATGCCGTGACGCCCCAGCAGGCTGCCCTCGGCCGGGCCGATAAACAGCACACCGTCTACGTGAGTCAATGCCTTGAGCACATCAAAGACCTGTTTCTGGGTCGGCTGGTCGAAGTAGATCAGCAAGTTGCGGCAGAACACAAAATCGTAGGTTGGCTCATTCGCCAGCAGTGCCGGGTCCAGCAAGTTGCCGACTTGCAGGCGCACTTGTTCGCGCACCCGGTCGGCGATGCGGTAATTACCTGCGTCTTCAGTGAAGTGACGGTCACGAAACTCAAGGTCGGCGCCGCGAAACGAGTTCTTGCCGTACACGCCCCGCCGCGCGCGCTCCACCGACAGCGGGCTGACATCCATGCCCTGCACTTTGAACTGGTGGGGCGCCAACCCCGCATCGAGCAAGGCCATGGCAATCGAATAGGGTTCTTCGCCGGTCGAACACGGCAGGCTGAGAATACGCAGGGCGCGCATCTGGTTGATCTCGGCCAAGCGTGCCTGGGCCAGGCGAGCCAGGGTTGCAAAGGATTCGGGATAGCGGAAAAACCAGGTCTCGGGGACGATCACCGCTTCGATCAGCGCCTGCTGCTCGTCATGGGAGGTTTGCAGGTGTTGCCAGTAAGCCTCCGCCGACTGCGACTGGGACGACTGGCAGCGCTGGCGCACCGCGCGTTCGATAATCGCCTCGCCCACCGAAGCGACGTCCAGGCCGATGCGTTCTTTCAAAAACGCGAAAAACCGCGGGTCATTGCTCATAGGCTCAACTCGGCGGAAAACAGCAAGGCGCGCACTGGCGCGGTCAACAGATCCGCAACGCCAATCCACTGCATCAAGCCCTGGGCATCTTCACGCACCGGCCCCAGGTACGGCGCCTGCCGGTTGTCCAGGCCATAGGGCTGGAATTCGGCGGGGTCGCAACGCAGGGTGTCGGTGGCCTGTTCCAAAATCAGCCCCAGCCAACGCGCCTCACTCCAGGGCTGCGGCTGGTAATTGACCAGCACCAGGCGCGTGCTGGTACGCGCCTGGGCCGAAGTGCCGAACGTCAGGGCGCTCAAGTCGATGACCGGCACCAGCACCCCACGATGGGCGAAGATACCCGCCACCCACAAGGGCGCTTGGGCGATAGGTTTGAGCGCCAGGCGCGGCAGCACCTCGGCCACTTCCGTAGCCTTGAGGGCAAAGCGTTCGTTGCCGATGCGAAACACCAGAAACAACGCCTTTTTCGCTGCCGGGACGGCACCGCGTTTAGCCGCGAGTTCGCTCATCAGACTTTGAAACGCGAGACGCCGCTGCGCAGACCGACCGCAACCTGGCTCAGTTCATCAATGGCAAAGCTGGCCTGGCGCAGGGATTCGACGGTCTGGCTGCTGGCATCGCCCAATTGCACCAGCGCGTGGTTGATCTGCTCGGCACCGGTGGCCTGGGCCTGCATGCCTTCGTTGACCATCAGCACCCGCGGCGCCAGGGCCTGTACCTGATGGATGATCTGCGACAGTTGCTCGCCCACTTGCTGCACCTCAGACATGCCGCGGCGCACCTCCTCGGAGAATTTGTCCATGCCCATCACCCCTGCCGACACCGCCGACTGGATCTCACGCACCATCTGCTCAATGTCGTAGGTCGCCACAGCGGTCTGGTCGGCCAGGCGGCGCACTTCGGTGGCAACCACGGCAAAGCCGCGCCCGTACTCACCGGCTTTCTCAGCCTCGATCGCAGCATTGAGGGACAACAGGTTGGTCTGGTCGGCCACCTTGACGATGGTGACTACCACCTGGTTGATGTTGCCGGCCTTCTCATTGAGGATCGCCAGCTTGGCGTTGACCAGGTCGGCGGCGCCCATCACCGAGTGCATGGTTTCTTCCATGCGGGCCAGGCCCTGCTGGCCAGAACCGGCAGCCACCGAGGCCTGGTCGGCGGCGGTAGACACCTCGGTCATGGTGCGGACCAAGTCCTTGGACGTGGCGGCAATTTCGCGGGAAGTGGCGCCGATTTCTGTGGTCGTGGCCGCTGTTTCGGTAGCGGTCGCCTGTTGCTGCTTGGAGGTCGCGGCAATTTCGGTGACCGAGGTAGTGACCTGTACCGATGAACGCTGCGCCTGGGACACCAGAGCAGTCAGCTCGGTCATCATGTCGTTGAAGCCGGTTTCAACCGCGTTGAATTCATCCTTGCGCTCCAGATTCAGGCGCTTGCTCAGGTCGCCGGTGCGCATGACTTCGAGGATTTGAACGATGCGCTGCATCGGCGCCATGATCGCGCGCATCAGCAACAGGCCACACAGCGCGGCGGCGAGAATCGCCAGCAACAGCGAGACGCCCATGCTGATCTTCGCGGCCGCTACCGCATCATCGATGGCGGCGGTGGCGTTGTCGGCGACCTGCTTGTTTTCGTTGATAATGTCATTGAGCTTCATGCGGCCTGCGGTCCAGGCGGGGGTCAGTTGCTCGTTGAACAACCTCAGTGCTTCGGCGGCGTTATTGCTCTGATGGGCCGCCAAGACCTGGGCGAGAATCTGGTTGTAGCTCTGGTGCAGTTTTTCGAAGGCATCGAATTCGGTGCGATCCTGGGTGATATTGATCGTCCCTGCGTAGCTGGCCATATGTTGCTCAAGCCGAGCCTCGAAAGACTTGTAGTCCTGTTTGTCGGTTTCGGAAATGCCCTGGTTCTCGTGGATCCCGACCAACTCCTGGGTCTGCAGGTAGCTGTCGACCCAGGCGCTACGAATCATGGAGCTGAAAAACACCCCGGGCACCGCATCGTCCCGCACTGAGTTTTCGCTGATTTCGATTTTCAGCAGGCGCGAATACGAGACCACGACCATCAGCAGCATGATCGCGATAATTACCGCAAAGCTCGCCAAAATCCTTTGGCGCAGGGTCCAGTTCTTCACAGTAATTCCTCGCAGGGCCATTCAAATGGAGGGGAGTATAGCTGAGCGGCTGCGCGCTTTTATCAAGGCTTTTGATGTGCAGTGCACAGAATGCAGATGTGCTCGCGTTGGCCACAGCTATCTACACAATTTTGGTACGGCGCTGGACCTGTGGCGAGGGAGCTTGCTCCCGTGACGGCCTGACAGCCGACGCCTACCCACCTGCCCCCCCCACGATCTGAATGTGGGAGCTGACTTGCCTGCGATGGCGGCCTGACAGTCAACACAGCTGGATTGTGTACATATCCATTCCTGCGGCAATGGCCGCTTAGGGTTCCGCCCTGACGGCGGCTCACTTTTGAAAAGCGCAAAAGTAAGCAAAACGCTCTTGCCCCACCACTCGGCACCTCGCCTAGGCTCGGTGTGCCCGTAATCCGCCAGTGATTTGGGGGGCCGCCGCCACGCGCCATCCATGGCGCGGGGCGGCTAAACCGGCATCCCTGCCGGTTTACCCCCCAAATCCCTGTCGAATTCCGGCCAGCGTGGTTTAACGGGGCGCCTGAGATCAAGATCACAAGCAGATCAAAAGCAAGATCAAGAGCGGCTCGCTTCGCATCGTGGTTACGGTGTTGGTGCCTATGCCGCGATGGCGTGAGTCAGTCAGTCAGTCAGTCAGAAATAGAGTGACTGGCCCACCGCATTCGCGGGCAAGCCCGCTCCCACAGGTTTGACTGGCGTGTGGCCCTATTTATGCGTTTAGCCGTACTTGTTTTTCCAGCTCAAGCTTCAAGCCTGGTTCAAGTTTCAGTTGGCGTGCCAGTTCGTCCAGGTAGGCTTTTTCCATGAAGTTTTCTTCGTCCACCAGCATCACGCTGGCGATGTACATTTCGGCGGCCATTTCCGGGGTGCTGGCGGCGCGGGCAACGTCGGTTGGGTCCAGGGGCTTGTTGAGTTCGGCGTGCAGCCAGTGTTGCAGCTCGTGGTCGTTGTCCAGCTTGGTAAATTCGCCTTCGATCAAGGCGCGCTCGCGCTCATCCACATGCCCATCAGCCTTGGCCGCGGCCACCAGTGCCTTGAGAATGCCCTGGCTGTGTTGCTCCACCTGGTCAGCCGGCAGGCGGTCGATGGTTTGAGGCTCGCCTTGGGGCGCGTTGACCTGCTGGGCTTGCCAGTTGCCGTAAGCCTTGTAGGCAATCACACCCAGTGCGGCCAGGCCGCCGTAAGTGAGCGCCTTGCCGCCGAATTTACGCGCCTTCTTGTTGCCCAGCAGCAAGCCCATGGCCCCCGCCGCCAGGGCGCCGCCGCCGGCACCGCCGAGCATGCTGCCGAGCCCGCCACCGCTGAGCAAGCCGTCGAGGGCGCCCTTGTCATTGGATTTGCGTTGGCCGCCGGCCTTGTTTTGCAACATGTCCTGGCCAGACTTGAGCAACTGATCGAGCAATCCACGGGTATTCATTCGTAGCCTCCAGACACTTGGGTTCGTAGGACCAATAGGCCTCCAGCGTAAAACTAAGTGCCAAAAAGCCGCGATCTAGAGTGCTTCCAGATGTAACGTCCTCCTGCGATGCTGGAAATGTCTTGTTGCACATGCAACGCCATCATCCCGCCATCAATCAATTTGCCTTGTTCATCGAACCGCTTAAGCTATCCGGCGTCTGTTTATTGTCCGTTGCGTTTGGCCGAAGGCATGTCCGAACCGTTATTTCTGATCCGATACGTGCCAGGAACGGCGCGGGATTTGCTCACGACAGGTTGTCTCTATGCACCGCAGGAATTTGCTCAAAGCATCCATGGCCATTGCGGCTTACACCGGTTTGTCGGCCAGTGGCCTGCTGGCCGCGCAGGCCTGGGCCGGGAATCGGGCTGCCGATGGCAAGGCCGTGGCGTTCGATTTCGAATCGCTCAAGGCCCAGGCCAAGCAATTGGCCACCCGTGGCTACCAGGACACTAAGCAGGTGCTGCCGCCGACCCTGGCCACCATGACCCCGCAGAATTTCAACGCCATCGGCTATGACCGTAACCATTCGCTGTGGAAGGAGTTGAACGGCCAACTGGACGTGCAGTTCTTCCACGTCGGCATGGGCTTCAAGACGCCGGTGCGTATGCACAGCGTCGACCCAAAGACCCGTGAAGCCCGCGAAGTGCATTTTCGCCCTTCACTGTTCAACTATGAAAAAACCACGGTGGACACCCAGCAACTGACCGGGGACCTGGGTTTCTCCGGCTTCAAGCTGTTCAAGGCGCCGGAGTTGGACCGCCATGACGTGCTGTCGTTTCTCGGCGCCAGCTACTTCCGTGCGGTGGATTCCACCGGCCAGTACGGCCTCTCGGCGCGTGGCCTGGCGATTGATACCTACGCGAAAAAACGCGAGGAATTCCCCGATTTCACGCAGTTCTGGTTCGAAACTCCGGACAAGAACGCCACGCGCTTTGTGGTCTACGCCCTGCTCGACTCGCCAAGTGCCACCGGCGCCTACCGCTTCGATATCGACTGCCAGGCCAACCAAGTGGTGATGGCGATCGACGCGCACATCAATGCGCGCACCGCCATCGAGCAACTGGGCATCGCGCCCATGACCAGTATGTTCAGCTGCGGCACCCATGAGCGCCGCATGTGCGACACCATCCACCCGCAAATCCACGACTCGGACCGCCTGGCCATGTGGCGCGGCAACGGCGAGTGGATCTGCCGGCCCCTGAACAACCCGGCCAAGCTGCAATTCAACGCGTTCGCCGACACCAACCCCAAAGGCTTCGGCCTGGTGCAGACCGACCATGAGTTCGCCAGCTACCAGGACACCGTCGACTGGTACAGCAAACGCCCAAGCCTGTGGGTTGAACCGACCACGGCCTGGGGCGAAGGCTCCATCGACTTGCTGGAAATCCCCACCACTGGCGAAACCCTGGACAATATCGTGGCCTTCTGGACCCCGAAAAAGCCCGTGGCCGCGGGTGATTCGCTCAACTACGGCTACAAGCTGTACTGGAGCGCACTGCCGCCGGTGAGCACGCCGCTGGCACAGGTCGACGCGACCCGTTCGGGCATGGGCGGTTTTACCGAAGGCTGGGCACCCGGCGAGCATTATCCGAAGGTATGGGCGCGGCGTTTCGCCGTAGACTTCAAGGGCGGCGGCCTGGATCGCCTGCCAGCGGGCACCGGCATCGAGCCGGTGGTGACTTGTTCCCATGGTGAGGTGAAGGATTTCAGCGTGCTGGTGCTGGATAACATCAAGGGCTATCGCATCCTGTTCGACTGGTACCCCACCAGCGACAGCGTGGAACCCGTCGAATTGCGCCTGTTTATACGAACCCAGGACCGCACCCTGAGTGAAACCTGGCTGTATCAGTACTTCCCGCCAGCACCGGAGCAGCGCAAGTACACCTGAAATTAACCGCCTGATCATTCCCACGCCGCAGCGTGGGAATGATCACAGGTGGCTTAGAACCGCGACACGCTTTTCATCGCACCAATCAGATACCGCATCGCCACCTGATCGCTCTCGGTCAGCGCCCGGTATTGCACCAGCAACTCCATCTCATCTGAACTCAACCTTCGACCCCGCAAGGACATCCGACGGCTCAGAAAAGACGCCACCGCACCCGCTACGCCATAGGACTTGGCCATGGACCGCTACTCCTGATATCAGTCAAACACTCCTGGTGCCCATTTCCAAACTCCCGGGAAGCGCAACGGCTTCGCGGACCAACCGCCTGTCTCTCTGGGCCAGGAGTCGGGCTTACCCTTAGCGTAGAAACTATCTCATCATTCGTGGGATTTTTTTAGAGTATTAACTTAAAAAATAACGGCGGTAATAAAAACCTACAGCCATTACTCACGCAGGGGTCGATACAGGTGAATGTCTAGCGGTTCTTGCGCATAAAGCTCAGCGTGGGGTTGCTGCAAAAGACGGCAACCATGGCGCAGGTAAAAGTCCACAGTGTTACGCGACTCCGTCGCCGAGATATAGAGCGCCTGGGCCCCCACTTGCCGGCCGTGCTCGCAAGCCAGCGCCAACAACCGACCGCCCAGGCCAGAACCGCGGGCACTGTGGCTGACATGCAGGAATTTCAGCTGCCGCATCAGCAAGCCCTGGTGATGGAAGGACCGATTGTCCACCACCACTGCGGCAACCAGCACCTGGCCGTCGAATACACCCCACAACCACCCGCCGCGCTGGAGGCAGGCACGCAGCGCCACCGCATCCTGTTCAGCCTCGCCTTCGGGCCAGCCGCGCATATCATGATGCGTGGCATACAACACCAGTTCGCCGCAGTCCATGCGATAGCACGCCGGGATCAGCTCCGTACGATCGATGGTTGCCAGCAAAGGGATATCGTCTTCGGTTAACGCGCGTTCCACCAGCATAAGCTTCTCCTGCTTAACAACCGCCAAGGATCAGCCCTCCTATAAACGCGAGCAAGAAAAAACCCACCGTATCAGGGTGGGTTTGGCACAGAGGTAAGTAGGGTCAATCCCGCAGATCCGACTCATGGATCGGCTGGTCCCGATGGGTTGCCCGCTGGTACTGCGCCGGCCAGATGGCTTTGCGTCCGCCCAGGTCATCGTCGGCATGCAACGGCCAGTACGGGTCGCGCAGCAGTTCACGGGCCAGAAAAATAATGTCAGCCTGGCAGGTACGCAGGATGTGCTCGGCCTGGGCCGGTTCGGTAATCATGCCGACCGTGCCGGTGGCGATGCCCGATTCCTTGCGCACGCGCTCGGCGAAGCGCGTCTGGTAGCCGGGGCCAGTGGGAATCTCGGCATTGGCGGCGGTACCACCGGACGACACGTCGATCAGATCCACCCCGAGGTCTTTCAGGCGGCGCGCCAACTCCACGGTTTCATCCGGGTTCCAACCGTCTTCCACCCAATCGGTGGCCGACACGCGCACAAACAGCGGCAACTCCTCAGGCCACACGGCGCGCACGGCCTTGGTGACTTCCAGCACCAGGCGAATGCGGTTTTCGAAGGAGCCGCCGTAGTGGTCCTGACGCTGGTTGCTGATCGGCGAGAGAAACTGGTGCAGCAGGTACCCGTGGGCGGCATGGATTTCCACCACCTCAAAGCCTGCGGTCAAGGCGCGCCTGGCGGCGGCGACAAAGTCGGCGATTACTTGCTGGATCTGTGCTTCGTCCAGTGGCTTGGGCTGGGTGTGATTGGGGTCGAAGGCAATCGGCGAGGGCCCCACCGGCACCCAGCCGCCCTCCTCCGGCTTGACGCTGCCGTGTTTGCCGATCCATGGCCGGTGGGTGCTGGCCTTGCGCCCGGCATGGGCCAGCTGGATCCCAGCCACCGCGCCCTGGGCCGCGATAAAACGGGTGATGCGCCGCAATGGTTCGATCTGGGTGTCGTTCCACAGGCCCAGGTCCTGGGCGGTGATACGGCCATCGGCGGTCACCGCCGTGGCCTCGGTAAAAATCAGCCCGGCGCCACCCACGGCCCGGCTGCCGAGGTGCACCAGGTGCCAGTCATTGGCCAGGCCATCGTCGCTGGAGTATTGGCACATGGGTGAAACCGCGATGCGGTTGAGCAGGGTCAATTGGCGCAGGGTATAAGGTTCGAGCAGCTGACTCATGGCGCACCTCTTCTGGGTTCTGTGGGCACTGTTCAACAGTGCATAGAGCCTAGTCGACAACCATCGTTTGCACAGGGTTCAGAAAGGAAAGCGGGAGCCGATTGCCGGCTCCCGGTAGGCAGCGCCTTACATCTCGACCTGGGTGCCCAACTCGATCACACGGTTGACCGGCAGTTTGAAGAACCGCAGGTTGCCGTTGGCGTTTTTCAACATGAAGGCAAACAACACTTCACGCCAACGGGCCATGCCTTTGATGCGCGAGGCAATTACCGTTTCACGGCTGAGGAAGTAGGTGGTGCGCATCGGGCTGAAGTCCAGGTCATCCAGATGGCACAGTTTCAGCGCTTCAGGCACGTCCGGTTCATCGGTGAACCCGAAGTGCAGGATCACCCGGAAGAAGCCTTCGCCATAGGCATCCACCTCGAAGCGTCGCGCCGCAGGCACCCGTGGAATGTCTTCGTAGACCACGGTCAACAGCACCACCTGCTCATGCAGCACCTGGTTATGCAGCAGGTTGTGCAACAGCGCATGGGGCACGGCGTCGGGCCGCGCGGTGAGGAACACCGCCGTGCCCTGAACGCGATGGGGCGGCTGTACGCGGATACTGCTGATAAAGATCGGCAACGGCAGGCCACCCTCGTCGAGACGGCCGACCAGCAATTGCTTGCCGCGCTTCCAGGTGGTCATCAGCACGAACAGCACGATCCCCGCCAGTACCGGGAAGGCGCCGCCCTGGAGGATCTTCGGCGCGTTGGCGGCGAAGAACAGGCCATCCACCAACAGGCAGCAGAGCAACAGCGGCACGGCCAGCACCGGTGGCCATTTCCACAGCAGCAGCATCACCGCTGATACCAGGATGGTGGTCATCAGCATGGTGCCGGTCACCGCCACACCGTAGGCCGAGGCCAGAGCGCCGGAGGATTCGAAACCCAGCACCAGCAGTATCACGCCGACCATCAACGACCAGTTCACTGCACCAATGTAGATCTGGCCCTGTTCGGCACTGGAGGTGTGCTGGATATGCATGCGCGGGATGTAACCCAGCTGGATTGCCTGGCGGGTCAACGAGAACGCGCCGGAAATCACCGCCTGGGAAGCAATCACCGTGGCCATGGTGGACAAGCCCACCAACGGGACCAGTGCCCAGCTCGGCGCCAGCAGGTAGAACGGGTTGCGCGCCGCCTCCGGATCGCCCAGCAGCATCGCGCCCTGGCCAAAATAGTTCAGCACCAGCGCCGGCAGCACCAGCAGGAACCAGGCGCGGGCGATGGGTTTGCGGCCAAAGTGGCCCATGTCGGCGTACAACGCTTCAGCGCCGGTCAATGCCAGCACCACCGCGCCGAGGATCGCCACGCCAATACCGGGGTGAACCATGAAGAAGCGCACGCCCCATGCCGGGTTCAGCGCATTGAGCACTTCGGGTTGCTGCAGAATGCCGTACACCCCCAGGCCGCCCAATACCAGGAACCAGGTAACCATCACCGGGCCAAACAGCTTGCCGATGCGGTCGGTGCCGTGTTTCTGGATCAGGAACAGCGCCACCAGCACCACCAGGGCAATGGGCACTACCCATTTTTCCAGGCCGTCGAACGCCAGTTCCAAGCCTTCGATGGCCGACAACACCGAAATTGCCGGGGTGATCATACTGTCGCCGTAGAACAACGCCGCGCCACACAGGCCACACACCACCAGGAAACTGCGCAATTTCGTGTGCTTCCCGGCAGCTCGCCGGGCCAACGCGGTGAGGGCCATGATGCCGCCCTCGCCCTGGTTGTCGGCACGCAGCACGAACAATACGTACTTGATCGACACCACCCAGATCAGCGACCAGAAGATCAGCGCCAGGATCCCCAAGACACCGTCATGGTTGACCTGCACCCCATAACCGCCGTTGAACACCTCTTTAAGGGTGTAGAGCGGGCTGGTCCCGATATCGCCATAAACCACCCCGACCGCCGCCACCAGCATGCCAATCGGCTTGGCTTTTGAATGCTCGGCACCTGCTGCCTGACTACTTGCCTGACCCATCAACCACTCCTGCCCTTTGACCTGAGGTCTTTTATAAACAGCGCTTCTAAGCTGACCCTAGCATGCGCTGTTTTACTTCTCGTAACAGACGTTTTATTGACCCAAGGGCTTTACCCGTGCGCAACGGCGCGAAGCATAGCGCAGCACTCGTCGTATTTCCCCGTTCAAGTGAACGGGGTGTCGTTTTAGGCAATCAGTCATAGCGGGCACAGCAGCACTTTGGCGCCTTTTTGCCTGCATTGATCACATTTACGGCCAACCGTATATTCCTGGCCCGGCTCAGTCGTGCTGCGTGGGTGGTGTGAGCAGGAGCGCCTTGGCCGGATTACCTGATCAGTCATTCGTGCATTCGCATGGCGCGCAGTCGATACAAAAACTCAACTATCGGACTGTCTCTTTTAAGGTACACTCCTCATGTACGAAGTGAAACACGTACTGTCAATCAACGGCGTGGATATCTACCAGGCTTGGCTGGATACAGTGCAGGACACGCGTTCGAAAGCAAGAATCACCACCAGAGTGGATGGGGCGTCCCTTGGTCACTTTGGCGTTACCGAGCCAGTGGGTGATGGGGTCTTTGAGATGAAGCTCGACTTCGGCCCGGGGTTTCGCGTGTATTACGCAGTCCAGGATCGAAAAATCATTTTTCTATTGGGCGGTGGTTCGAAGGCCAGACAGCAGAACGATATCGATCAGGCCAAGGCTCTCTGGAAATCTTACAAGGTGCAGCAAAAATGACCATTCGTACCCGCCCGCACGAAGATAGCGTTCTGGAAATGCTTCGCAACGACGAGGCATTTGCCCTCGAATATTTGTCTGTCGCGCTTGAGGAAATAGATGAAGCCGGTGGCGAGGACGCTTTCCTTGTTGCTGTCCGTCGAGTGGCGGAAGCCCGTGGTGGGATGCTCAGCTTGTCGCAGAACACAGGACTCAATCGAGCAAACCTTTACAGGTCCATCGGCGTCGGCGGCGATCCTAAGCTCTCTACTTTGCTCAAAGTCCTCCAGGCGTTAGGTGTGGGCATGTCTAAAGTGGTATCGCACCGAACAGAACAAGACGTCCAGGCTTAAGCGCGCGCCAGTAGCTATGGGGATTACCCGGCGCAGCACTCGTCGCATTTCCCTGCATAAAGCTGGTCAAGTGCGCTGCCCGTCGATAGAATTGCGCACTTTTTGATCAGAGGCGCACCAAGCGCCCATCCGTTGCCTTGTCGTGCACGACCGGCAGCGTCATTCAATACCGAGGTTAGACATGTCCACCACCATCGCAAAAGCCAACCCCAAGGTTGGCTTTGTTTCCCTGGGTTGCCCGAAGGCGCTTGTCGACTCCGAGCGCATCCTCACGCAATTGCGTATGGAAGGCTACGACGTCGTGTCCACTTACCAGGACGCCGATGTGGTGGTGGTCAACACCTGCGGCTTCATCGACTCGGCCAAGGCCGAATCGCTGGAAGTGATCGGCGAAGCCATCAAGGAAAACGGCAAGGTCATCGTGACCGGTTGCATGGGGGTGGAAGAAGGCAATATCCGCAACGTGCACCCGAGCGTGCTGGCCGTGACCGGCCCGCAGCAGTACGAGCAGGTGGTCAACGCCGTGCACGAAGTGGTGCCGCCACGTCAGGACCACAACCCGCTGATCGACCTGGTGCCGCCCCAGGGCATCAAGCTGACCCCGCGTCACTACGCGTACCTGAAGATTTCTGAAGGCTGCAACCACAGCTGCAGCTTCTGCATCATCCCGTCGATGCGCGGCAAACTGGTAAGCCGCCCGGTGGGTGATGTGCTCGACGAGGCCCAGCGCCTGGTCAAGTCCGGCGTCAAGGAGCTGCTGGTGATCTCCCAGGACACCAGCGCCTACGGCGTCGATGTGAAATACCGCACCGGTTTCTGGAACGGCGCGCCGGTGAAAACCCGCATGACCGAGCTGTGCGAAGCCCTCAGCAGCCTGGGCGTGTGGGTGCGCCTGCACTATGTTTACCCGTACCCGCACGTGGACGAATTGATCCCGTTGATGGCCGCCGGCAAGATCCTGCCGTACCTGGACATCCCGTTCCAGCACGCCAGCCCGAAAGTGCTCAAGGCGATGAAACGCCCGGCGTTCGAAGACAAGACCCTGGCACGCATCAAGAACTGGCGCGAAATCTGCCCGGAGCTGATCATCCGCTCCACCTTCATCGTCGGTTTCCCCGGCGAGACCGAGGAAGACTTCCAGTACCTGTTGGACTGGCTGACCGAAGCGCAGCTAGACCGCGTCGGTTGCTTCCAGTACTCGCCGGTGGAAGGTGCACCGGCCAACCTGCTGGACTTGGCCGTGGTACCGGACGACGTCAAGCAAGACCGTTGGGAGCGCTTCATGGCGCACCAGCAGGCCATCAGCTCGGCACGCCTGCAACTGCGCATCGGCAAGGAAATCGAAGTGCTGATCGATGAAGTCGACGAGCAAGGCGCGGTAGGTCGTTGCTTCTTCGACGCCCCAGAAATCGACGGTAACGTATTTATCGACGATGCCAGCGGCCTGAAGCCGGGTGACAAAGTCTGGTGCACCGTGACCGACGCCGACGAGTACGACTTGTGGGCTGAAAAGCGCGACTGATCGCACGGTGATAAAAAAGCCTCGCCTCTGAGAAGATGCGGGGCTTTTTTAGGTCTATCGTATTGTCCATCAACCCCGAATACAGCAAGGGACAGCGGGCATGCGTCAGCATTCGGTGATTCACACACCTAAAACCAGCGACTACGCACGCCTGGTGCAGATCTGGGAGGACTCGGTACGCGCCACCCACGACTTCCTCCCGGACAGCTATATCGACATGTTGAAAAACCTGGTGCTGAGCCGCTATCTCGATGCGGTCATGCTGATCTGCACCAAGGACGTGCGCCAGCACATTACCGGCTTCGCCGGGGTGTCGGCGGGCAAGGTGGAAATGCTGTTTATCGACCCGCGCTACCGTGGCCAGGGGCTGGGCCGGCAATTGCTGGGCTACGCGATCGAACACATGAACGCCGATGAACTGGACGTCAACGAACAGAACCCCCAGGCCCTGGGTTTTTACCTCAAGCAAGGCTTCGAGGTGATCGGGCGAACGGACCATGATGGGCTTGGGCAGCCTTATCCGTTGTTGCACCTGCGTCTGCGCCAGCAGCAACAGGCCCGTAATGCCTGAACTGTGGGAGCTGGCTTGCCTGCGAAGGCGTCGGGTCAGTCTACCCATCCGGTGCTGGTATACCGCCATCGCAGGCAAGCCAGCTCCCACATTTAACCCGTGTTGTGTCAGTTAAGTAATTGTTATGGCCCATGTGCTGAAATGGGGCCGGGATTAACCGGCGCCAGGCAGGTACAATAGTGGCCCCCTTTTGTTACGGCCCTTGTCATGACTGACCCCATACGCCTCTCCAAACGCCTTATCGAACTGGTCGGTTGCTCCCGTCGGGAGGCTGAGTTGTTTATCGAAGGCGGCTGGGTCTCGGTGGACGGCGAAGTGATCGACGAGCCGCAGTTCAAGGTCACTGACGAGAAGGTCGAGCTGGACCCGGAAGCTAAAGCCACCGCGCCAGAGCCGGTGACCATCCTGATGCACGCCCCCGCAGGCATGGATGCTGAAACCGCCATGGCCTCGATCAGCGCCGAAACCCTTTCTGAAGAGCACCGCTTCGGCAAGCGCCCGCTCAAGGGGCACTTTCTGCGCCTGAGCGCCAGCGCCGACCTGCAAGCCAAGGCCAGTGGCCTGCTAGTGTTCACCCAAGACTGGAAGATTCTGCGCAAGTTGACCGCCGATGCCGCCAAGATCGAGCAGGAATACGTGGTGGAAGTCGAAGGCGACATGGTTGCCCACGGCCTTAACCGCTTGAACCACGGCCTGACCTACAAAGGCAAAGAGCTGCCTGCCGTCAAAGCCAGCTGGCAGAACGAGAACCGCCTGCGCTTTGCGATGAAAAACCCGCAACCCGGCGTGATCGCGCTGTTCTGCGAAGCCGTTGGCCTGAAAGTCATCGCCATCCGCCGCATCCGCATCGGCGGCGTGTCCATTGGCAAGGTGCCAGTCGGCCAATGGCGTTACCTGTCCGGCAAAGAAAAGTTTTAAGCCGTTCCCTTTTCCCGACACCGCCTGATTCCGGCGGTGTCATCAGTTGAATACCAGGATTGCCCATCATGATTCACAACGACGTACTGCGCAGCGTGCGCTACATGCTCGACATCAGCGACAACAAGATGGTCGAGATCATCAAGCTCGGCGGCATGGACGTGACCAAGGAAGACCTGCTGACCTACCTCAAGAAAGATGAGGAAGAAGGCTTCGTGTTCTGCCCGGATGAAGTCATGGCTCACTTCCTCGATGGCTTGGTGATTTTCAAGCGCGGCAAGGACGAAAGCCGCCCGCCGCAGCCGATCGAAACCCCGGTGACCAACAACATCATCCTGAAAAAGCTGCGCGTGGCCTTCGAACTGAAGGAAGACGACATGCATGCAATCCTCAAGGCGGCGGAGTTCCCGGTGTCCAAGCCAGAGCTGAGCGCGCTGTTCCGCAAGTTTGGTCATACCAACTACCGCACCTGTGGCGATCAGTTGCTGCGCAACTTCCTCAAGGGCCTGACCTTGCGGGTCCGTGCCTAAGCCATGAGTTACCAGGTCTCGCCCGTCGGCTTCGTACGCTCCTGTTTCAAGGAGAAGTTCGCCATCCCGCGCCAACCGCAACTGGCACCGGCTGCCCGTGGCGTGCTGGAGCTGGTGGCGCCGTTCGACCAGGGTGAGGCGGTGCAGGGGCTGGAGCAGGTCAGCCATGTGTGGCTGCTGTTTCTGTTTCATCAGGCCCTGGAAGACAAGCCACGCCTGAAAGTGCGCCCGCCACGCCTGGGCGGCAATACGTCCATGGGCGTGTTTGCCACCCGCGCAACCCATCGCCCCAATGGCATCGGCCAGTCGGTGGTGAAGCTGGACAAGGTGGAACCGGGGCGCCTGTGGATTTCCGGCATAGATTTGCTCGATGGCACGCCGGTGTTGGATATCAAGCCGTATGTGCCTTATGCCGATATCGTGGATGCCGCCACCAACGACATCGCCAGCGATGCGCCCGCGCTGATCGGCGTGCAATGGCTCAAGGCTGCACTGCAACAGGCGCAAGGCCATGCACAGCGCCTTGGTGAACCGTTGGTGGAGCTGATTGAACAGTGCCTGGCACAGGACCCGCGGCCGGCGTATCAGATTCCGACGTCGGAACGCGAATACGGTGTGCGGTTCTGGGATGTGGATGTGCGCTGGCACTACCCGGAGCCGGGGATGATTTGTGTGCTGGAAGTGGTTTCGGCGCAGTAAATCGCAGAAACGCAAAAGCCCGCGCTGCCTTCACAGGCAACGCGGGCTTTTCTTTGCAACGCATTCGACTGTAGGAGCGAGCTTGCTCGCGAAAAACGAGCAGGCACCGCGTTCAGTCAAGATGCCAGCGTTATCGTTGGCGTTCTTCGCGAGCAAGCTCGCTCCTACAAGTGACCCGAAGTCACTTCTCGACGAACGCACGCTCGATCAGGTAGTCACCCGGCTCACGCATCCGTGGCGAAACCTTGAGGCCAAAGCTGTTCAACACTTCGCTGGTCTCGTCCAACATGCTTGGGCTGCCGCACAGCATGGCGCGGTCGTCCTCGGGATTGATTGGCGGCAGGCCGATGTCGCTGAACAGCTTGCCGCTGCGCATCAGGTCGGTCAGGCGGCCTTCGTTTTCGAACGGCTCGCGGGTCACGGTCGGGTAGTAGATCAACTTGTCACGCAGGGCCTCACCGAAGAACTCGTTCTGCGGCAGGTGCTCGGTGATGAATTCGCGGTAGGCGACTTCGTTGACGTAGCGCACGCCGTGGCACAGGATCACTTTTTCGAAACGCTCATAGGTCTCCGGGTCCTGGATCACGCTCATGAATGGAGCGAGGCCAGTACCGGTGCTGAGCAGGTACAGGTGTTTGCCCGGCTTCAAATCGTCAAGCACCAGAGTGCCCGTCGGTTTTTTGCTGATGATGATCTCGTCGCCTTCCTTCAAATGCTGCAATTGGGAAGTCAGCGGGCCATCGGGCACCTTGATGCTGAAGAACTCCAGATGCTCTTCCCAGTTCGGGCTGGCAATGGAGTAAGCGCGCATGAGCGGGCGGCCGTTGGGTTGTTGCAGGCCGATCATCACGAACTGACCGTTCTCGAAGCGCAGGCCCGGATCGCGGGTGCACTTGAAGCTGAACAGAGTGTCGTTCCAGTGATGAACACTGAGGACACGCTCGTGGTTCATGTTGCTCATGTACGGGGGACTCCTGGAAATGGGTCTGCGCCAAAGGTATGGATGCGCAATTGCACAGCATTCTAATGGCGGCGACAATATCTGTTAACTGGATTATTAAGATAAGGGTTATCGGTTATATCGATATGCGATTTACTCTCCGTCAACTGCAAGTTTTCGTCGCCGTCGCCCAGCAGGAAAGCGTCTCGCGCGCTGCTGGCCTTCTGGCCTTATCTCAATCCGCCGCCAGCACCTCGATTACCGAGCTGGAGCGTCAATCCAGCTGCCAATTATTCGACCGCGCCGGCAAACGCCTGAGCCTCAACGCCCTCGGTCACCAGCTGTTACCCCAGGCCGTGGCATTGCTGGACCAAGCCAAGGAGATCGAAGACCTGCTCAACGGCAAGTCCGGCTTCGGTTCCCTGGCGGTCGGCGCCACGCTGACCATCGGCAATTACCTGGCGACGCTGCTGATTGGCAGCTTTATGCAGCAGCATCCCGAGAGCCAGGTGAAACTGCATGTGCAGAACACTGCGCATATCGTGCATCAGGTGGCGCACTACGAAATTGACCTGGGTCTAATCGAAGGCGACTGCAGCCACCCGGATATCGAGGTGCAGACGTGGGTAGAAGATGAGCTGGTGGTGTTCTGTGCGCCCCAGCATCATTTGGCCAAGCGTGGCGTGGCCACCATGGACGAGTTGACCCACGAAGCGTGGATCCTGCGAGAACAAGGCTCGGGCACGCGCCTGACCTTCGACCAGGCTATGCGTCACCACCGTAGCGCACTGAATATCCGCCTGGAGTTGGAACACACCGAGGCAATCAAGCGAGCTGTGGAGTCAGGCTTGGGGATTGGCTGCATTTCGCGGCTGGCGCTGCGTGATGCCTTCCGCCGTGGCAGCCTGGTGCCGGTAGAAACCCCGGACCTGGACCTGGCCCGGCAGTTCTACTTCATCTGGCACAAGCAGAAGTACCAGACCTCGGCGATGCGCGAGTTTCTCGAACTATGCCGCGCTTTCACCGCTGGGGTGCAGCGCAGCGACGAGATCGTACTGCCGAGTATCGCGTGATCCTCAGATCAGGATCACCGCCCATACCAGGGTGATCATGGTCAGTGCCACGAATTGCGCGGCGCTGCCCATGTCCTTGGCGTTTTTTGACAGCGGGTGGCGGTCCAGGGAAATACGGTCAATGGCCGCTTCTACCGCTGAGTTGAGCAATTCGACGATCAGCGCCAACAAACACACTGCAATCAGCAGCGCCCGTTCAACCCGGCTGACCTGCAGGAAAAAGCTCAAGGGGATCAGGATGACGTTCAGCAACACCAACTGGCGGAATGCCGCCTCGCCAGTGAAAGCCGCACGCAGGCCATCCAGGGAATAGCCCCCTGCGTTGAAGATACGTTTGATACCGGTTTGACCCTTGAAAGGCGACATAGATGTAGGCAACTGAACCAAAGAAGTGGGGAAGCTAGATCACGCAAAGTCAAAAAAGCGTGAAGCGGCTGTAACTTAATGTTGCGAGATTGACTCAAGTTGCTGCAAAAGCAACGCCGCCTGAGTGCGCGTACGCACGCCCAACTTACGGAAAATCGCCGTAACGTGGGCCTTGATGGTCGCTTCCGACACACTCAACTCGTAGGCAATCTGCTTGTTCAACAAACCTTCGCAAACCATGGTCAATACCCGGAACTGCTGGGGCGTCAAGCTGGCCAGTCCATCGCGGGCAGCCTTGGCTTCGTCGGACACATTGATTTCTTCAAACGCCTGGGGTGGCCAGGACACATCGCCGTCCAACACCGTGCGCACGGCTTTCTGGATATCTTCCATCGCGCTGGACTTGGGAATGAAACCGCTGGCGCCAAACTCCTTGGAGCGCACCACCACGTCGGCTTCTTCCTGGGCCGACACCATCACCACGGGGATCTGCGGGTATTGGCCACGCAGCAGCACCAGCCCTGAAAAACCGTAGGCGCCCGGCATGTTCAGGTCGAGCAACACCAGGTCCCAGTCGGATTTTTCAGTCAGGCGGGCTTCCAGTTCGGCAATGCTGGCTACTTCGACCAAACGTACATCGGGGCCAAGGCCCAGGGTTACGGCCTGATGCAGTGCGCTGCGAAACAGCGGGTGGTCATCGGCAATCAGGATTTCGTATGTGGCCATTGGTTAAATGATCCTGTTTTTTATGGGAGCCCTGATGGGTTCAGGGTTCACCAATACACGAGGCGACGGCCGGGCAGCGATCGCCACAGGGCCCGCTCAACGTCAAAAACACATGAAACGACGTCGATAATTCACGGTTGCGCCCAATCGGCGCACAGCATGCCCAGCGTAGCCTGGAGGGTCAAGCACTACGCCCGTGGGGATTTTAGCGGGTTGCGGGCTTACAGTGCCATCATGCAAACGTCGTCTGGCTATACCGCCGGGATGTAGGGTGCAAGGCGGGTATGCACGGTGTCTGCCGCATCCAGTGGCAGTTGGAACTTGGCAGCCAGGTAATGGGTGCTGAACACATCGAGGTAGGCATCCAGCACTTCGCTGGCGGCCAGGTCCTCGGCCAGTTCCAGGCATAGCGCCGCCACCTCGGCCGTGCAGAAATGGTCATCGCGCTTGGAGCGCCGTAGCTTGTAACGCGACAACTGCTCGGGCGCCAGGCTCAGCACCGGCAAATGTTCCAGATAGGGACTTTTGCGAAACATCTTGCGCGCTTCGCTCCAGGTGCCGTCCAGCAGGATGAACAGTGGGCGCTTGCCCTCCTCCACGCGCACTTCACTGACCACCCGTTGCGGCGCCACGAATTCACCGGGAAATACGATGTAGGGTTGCCACTGCGGGTCGGCCAGCAACCTGAGCAACTCGGGGTCGACTTCGGTACGCGACCAGGCGAATGCGGTGGTGTCGTGTATGACATCGGCGATCAGCCAGCCCGTGTTACTGGGCTTCATCGGTTCAACGTCATGCATCAATAGGCACATGGCGGACTTGGCTTTTACCTGAGGCCGCCAGGCACACAGGCAGTACTCAGGAATGACCCGACAGCCGGGACAGCGCTCAGCACGGGAACCCCGATTGAGAAACGGCCTGACGGCACGCGCCAGACGCTGGGTACGCAAACGGGAGACGGCGTGACTCATCGGGCACGCGGCGCAGTAGAAGAAATCGACACGGAACAAACTCGTGAAAAACAGAAGTCCCGCAGTTTACCAGCGATACGCCTGGCTGTAGTGGCAAGGGCTCACCTATAATTGCGCGCCACTGAACGCACAGCCCAGTGGCTGGTCTATGCAACAGTAACCGAATCAGGAGAGTTTCATGCTGCGTTCCATGCTGCGCCTTGTTGCCCCATCCGTCGCCCTTGCGCTGGTCTTGCCTATGGGCGCCCACGCGGCCTCGCTGCTGGAGGCTCAAATGAACAAGAAGCTGCAAAGCGTCGCGGCCGAAAGCAACAAGGACCTGCCCCGGGAAATCGATGAAAAAACCCTGGAAGTCGCCTACACCGTTGAAGGGATGCAACTGATCGATCACCTCAGCGTGCTGCCTGACCGTGCCGAACAGATGCGCGCCAACCCCAAGGCTGTGTATTTCCAGCTGGGCCGCAGTGTGTGCACCAACCCGGGCTACCGCGAGCTGATGGCCAAGGGCGCAGTGATGCGCTACGAAATTACCGAGAACAAGACCAATCGCCCGGTGGCTTCCGTCAAGTTCGCAGAGGCCGATTGCCCGGCTCCGGCGAAAAAGAAAAAGTAACCTCTGCTTGACCCTCCCGCGCTGCTTCCCAGCGGCGCGCACGCTTCCTCTGCGTTTGCCACCAACGACTAAACTGCGTAATGAACCCCCAATAAGCGGTTGCCAGCCAAGGGTTTTTCGGCCCATGATCAGTTCATCCCAGATGCCCGCCCACCACAGTTTTTAATGCTGTTCTGTCATATTTTCAGGGCAAAAAAAGGCCTGCCCTCCTGCGGCATGCCGCGACACAAGCAGTGTCGTGGCCCAGGCGACGTTCTCGTCGACTACCCAGGCCCTGTAAAGAAGGAGAAATTGAATGCCTTATGAATCGAATGATTTGCTGCTTCGTCATTTTGAAGAAAACGGGACCGACCTCACTCAGCAGGTCGACGCACAAATTCAGTTGATCGCCCCCAACAGCCCGAATATCCCTCTTTATCGAGACATGATCCTCACCGTCCTGCGCATGGCCCAGGACGACCGTGATCGCTGGAACGCCAAGATCACCCTGCGTGCCATCCGCGAACTGGACCATGCCTTTCGGGTGCTCGAACAATTCAAGGGCCGGCGCAAAGTCACGGTATTCGGCTCGGCGCGTACGCCAGTGGAAAGCCCGCTGTATGCGCTGGCCCGAGAGGTGGGTGCGGCGTTGGCACGTTCCGACCTGATGGTCATCACCGGTGGCGGTGGCGGGATCATGGCCGCAGCCCACGAAGGAGCGGGCCTGGAGCACAGCCTGGGGTTCAATATCACCCTGCCCTTTGAACAGCATGCCAACCCAACCATTGATGGCACCGACAACCTGCTGTCATTCCACTTCTTCTTTACCCGTAAGCTGTTCTTCGTCAAAGAAGCCGACGCGCTGGTGTTGTGCCCTGGCGGCTTCGGCACCCTCGACGAGGCATTGGAAGTGCTGACCCTGATCCAGACCGGCAAGAGCCCGCTGGTGCCGGTAGTGCTACTGGATGCGCCGGGCGGTGGATTCTGGCAAGGCGCCCTGGATTTCATCCGCAGCCAGCTGGAAGCCAATCGCTACATCCTGCCCACCGACCTCAAACTGGTCCGCCTGGTCTACAGCGCCGAAGAGGCGGTGGACGAAATCAACCAGTTCTACGCCAACTTCCACTCCACCCGTTGGCTTAAGCGTGAGTTTGTGGTGCGCATGAATCATCCACTGAGTGACCGCGCCCTAGCCCATATGCAGCAAGCGTTTGCCAGCTTGCGGCTCAGTGGCGAGTTCCAGCAACTCGCCTATACGGGCGAAGACCATGACGAACCGAGGTTCAGCCATTTGACGCGTTTGGTGTTCAATTTCAACGGTCGCGACCAGGGGCGATTGCGGGAGTTGGTGGATTACATCAACCTGCCGGAGAACTGGGCACAGGCCCAGGGCAAGGCACAGCAACGGATGACACCAGAAACAGCGTGATTTTTTGCAGGCAAAAAAAAGGCCCACTATTTTCATAGTGGGCCTTTTGTTTTTTGCTCAGTCGTCCATATCCCGACCGCTCAATAAACGGCTGATCATGTCCATCGAAAACCCGCGATAACTCAAGAAGCGACCTTGCTTCGCACGCTCCTTGGCATCAATAGGAAGATGCCCAGCAAACTTGCGACGCCAGGTTTCCTCCAACTGCGACTGCCAACTGATACCGCACTCACGTAGCGCAAGGTCAATATCGGCACGTTGCAGTCCACGCTGGCTCAACTCTTCGCGAATCCGCGCAGGTCCATAACCGGAGCGTGCGCGGTAAGACACAAAGCTTTCGAGGTAACGGGCTTCCGACAACAGCCCTTCTTCCGTCAACCGGTCGAGGGCTGTTTCGATCATCTCAGGCTCTGCGCCGCGCTGACGCAACTTACGTGTCAGCTCGACTCGACCATGCTCGCGGCGAGCGAGCAGGTCCATCGCAGTGCGCCGAACGGCGACGAGTGTATCCAGTACAACAGTCATCGCTTGCTTCAGACGTCAGTATCGGCTTCTTCCATTTCATCTACCGGCTCGCGGTTGGCAGCCGCCTTCACGTCCGGCGCTGCGGTCAACAGCTTGTCGCGGATCTGCTTCTCAAGCGTGGCAGCGATATCCGGGTTATCCGCCAGGAACTTGGCCGAGTTGGCCTTGCCCTGACCGATCTTGCTGCCGTTGTAGGCATACCAGGCACCGGACTTCTCGACGAAACCGTGCAGTACGCCCAGGTCGATCATCTCGCCGTTCAGGTAGATACCCTTACCGTAGAGAATCTGGAACTCAGCCTGACGGAATGGCGGGGCCACTTTGTTCTTCACGACCTTGACGCGGGTTTCGCTACCAACAACCTCGTCACCTTCCTTCACCGCGCCCGTACGGCGGATATCCAGACGGACCGAAGCGTAGAACTTCAGCGCGTTACCACCGGTGGTGGTTTCCGGGCTGCCGAACATCACGCCGATCTTCATACGGATCTGGTTGATGAAGATCACCAGGCAGTTGGCGTTCTTGATGTTACCGGTAATTTTACGCAGCGCCTGGGACATCAGGCGGGCTTGCAGGCCCACGTGCATGTCGCCCATTTCGCCTTCGATTTCAGCCTTGGGTACCAGGGCAGCCACGGAGTCGACCACGATCACGTCGATGGCGTTGGAGCGCACCAGCATGTCGGTGATTTCCAGGGCTTGCTCGCCGGTGTCCGGCTGGGAAACCAGCAGGTCATCAACGTTGACGCCCAGCTTGCCGGCGTATTCAGGATCCAGGGCGTGCTCGGCGTCGACGAACGCACAGGTGGCGCCCATTTTCTGCGCCTGGGCAATCACCGACAGGGTCAGGGTGGTTTTACCGGAAGATTCAGGACCGTAGATTTCAACGATACGGCCTTTTGGCAGGCCGCCAATGCCGAGCGCGATGTCCAGACCCAGAGAGCCAGTGGAAATAGCCGGGATCGCCTGACGGTCGTGATCGCCCATACGCATTACGGCACCCTTGCCGAATTGACGTTCGATCTGACCCAGGGCCGCAGCCAAGGCTTTCTTCTTGTTGTCGTCCATTAAAGTCCTCACGTAATCAATAAGGCCTGACGGCCAACACCTGTATAAGTAGACAGTATTGTTCCACAAAGATCCAAGATCGCCTACCCCTGATTGTCTATTTCTGCTGCAGCTCGTCGCAACAAGCCCTCCAGCGCGGCTTTTACCGTTTGTCGGCGGACCTCGTCGCGGTTGCCGGTGAAGTGCGCAAGCTCAGCCGTCACCTCTTCGCCCACGGCAAAAGCCAGCCAAACGGTGCCCACCGGCTTGTCCGGCGAACCGCCATCGGGGCCGGCAACACCGCTGACCGCCACGGCAAACCGCGCCAGGCTTTTTTCCTGCGCGCCGCGGGCCATCGCCTCCACCACTTCCTGGCTGACGGCCCCGACTTTGGCGAACAGTTTTTCCGGTACATTCAACTGCCGGGTCTTCTGTCGGTTGGAATAAGTGACATAGCCCGCCTCGAACCAGGCCGAACTGCCCGGGATCCGCGTGATGGCTTCGGCGATGCCGCCGCCGGTACAGGACTCGGCAGTGGTGACGTGGGCACTGAGCACCTGCAAACGGCGACCCAGTTCGGCAGCCAGTTGAGTGATTTCCTTCACGGTCGTCTCCAGGAATGGGCGGGGGTTTGCCTACCCTACAGGAGCCCATCGACCATGCAAGGTACAGAGTGCATCAAGACGCTAATGCGCGACGGCCTGCACGTAGGCCTGGCAAGCACGCAAGGCGATCAGGGCGTTATCGCCGTCGTCGGTGATGCGGATAATTCGCTGAGCATGCGCCGGGTCAAGTCGGGCTCGCGAGGTTGCATGAACCACGCCGCCGGGGCTGGGGGCGGCAGGCACTGTGCAGCCAGTGGTGACGGTGGCGAGAAGGACTGACAGCCGCACATCAGCAGTGGCCAGGCGATCGCGCAGAGCCGCTTGATTACGCAGGGCATCGTTCAATTCCTGAATGTGTTGGTGATCGCTAGTAGAGATTTGCTGTTCAAGGGCCAGGCGTTTGGCCTGTTCAGCCTGTTGTTGCTGAAGAATTGCCTGGCTTTGTTGGCTGAGCGCCTGTGTATGTCGGACCGATTGCAGCTCCAGCTGCGCCCCGTATCGCCACGCCTGCACCTGCCAAACAAGCGCCATGAGCAGGCACACACCGACCAAGCGAAACGCACCTAGGAAACGCATAGCACCGCCTTCGCTCGCACCCACAACCGCAAACGATCGTCCAGACCGTTGAGCCCACCATTGATACGGCGAGTGATGGTGGTGAACTGGTCTTTGTCGGCGAGCTCATTGAGGCCGTTGCTTTGCCAGAACCAGGCGGCAGATTCGCAGGCCCACTGTGGCTGCTCCAGCAATTTTGGTTGTCGCAGCAGACGATCGTCACCAAACAGAGCTTGGCTGCACGCCATGTAATTACGGCGCCCGGTGATCTGGATCAGCCCCCTGCCCCGATACATTTGCCCATCACCGTCCGCCTCAGGGGTGTTGCCCAGCCGCGCGGCCAAGCTGCCGGTGTCGTACTTGCTCAGGTATTGATCGCTACCCAATTCGCGCACGTACTGTAACTGGGCAGACTCGTGACCGATTTGGGCGAGGAAGGCGGCGGCGCGACGGGCCGTATTGATCTGATGCCCCGCAAAGGCCGCATTTAGAAAGGTTAAAAAAATGCCCGCGCGAAGGCGGGCTCCAGGCATTACACCCAGAAGCTGAGCATGTGTGATTACCATGGGTTTTACTCTAAGGAAGGATCTACACCGACAAACCGCTGGCCTGGACCGTACTCCGATAGCCACCTTTTCGCTCGCCCCTGGATTTCACCGTTTTAATCGACCAGCGCCCTTGCATGAACCCCGGCCACGACTCATCCAGCAGCAACAGGCCTTCAGCAGCCAACGAAGGATTACCCGGGCAGACCACATCGATCTGCAACCCTTCGCGCCCCACCCGCCGCATCTCTCCCTGCGCCGCCGAGCGTGCTTCGTCCTCGCTCTGGTATCGCGGTGTCACCATTTTGAAGGGTGCGATGCCCACCTTGACGACACGCTGTTTTCCGGCTGCCGCGTCCCACCATGACGTTTGCGCACCGTTGTATTTGGCACGGCTGGTCTCGGTGAAACTGGCGCTGATGAACGCGCGGTCACCTGGACGATTGTCATGGGTGATCGACAACCGTACATCCGGCAATGCCTTGCCCGACAGCGTCTTGATCTGGCCTTTGCGCCCCAGTACATACAGCTCATCGACAGGCTTGGCCACCGCATCGAAGCGCTTGGCCAAGCGCGTCAGAAAGGCCATGTCGCTTTCATTGGTCTGATCGATGTGCGCGATCGGCTCACTGTCGAGTTCAGGCGCCACACGCGGTGAAAAACCATATCGGGTGGTCAGTTGGCGAAACAGCGCACCCAGGGTTATCGGCCCATGGCTGGCGGTGCGGCGCTGTTTGAATTCGTGCTCGTCGAACGGTGCCGCCGTGGCCACCAGCACCAGTCGCAATGGGAACATCGACGGCGTGCGCTGGGTGATCTTGAACACGCCCTTATCCACCAGGCCCGATTCCAGATAGCCAATACGCAGGCCAATTTTGCCGCCCAGATCGGGCAGCCCTTCAAGCCCCTCGATATCGAGGGTCAACTTCAGTTGATCAGATACAAACCCCGCTGCGTCGGTATGCTCCCACTCCAAGAGCCTCTCGTTGAATAACGCGGCATTGGCTCCGTATAGCTCCACTACAGGTGTAAATCCGAGTGCCATGATGGCTCCTTAATCCCAGGCGGAAACCGGCCGACTCGCAACCGGTTGCGCGTCCAATTCGGGCACCAGCACGCTGACGCCCGCCGGCAGTACCGCGCACTGTTCGGCCAACTCCGGGTTCAAGCGCCACAACGCTTCTTCTGCGGCATCATCACTGCGCCCCAGTTCGCGGTAGAGCAACAGGTTCACCGAGTCGCCGGCAATACTTCGAACCCTACGCATTGACGAACTCCTCCAGTAACAATGTCCAATTGATCACCATGGCCGTCCCGTCGTCGATCACGCTGGCTTGTTTTTCACTGATCGACTGGATGGTCCATAGCCCCCAGTTACGCCCCAACCCGTCCACCAAAGGCAACGGCGCCCGCAGGGCCTGCAGGGTGCGCAACTCATCCAGGCGCGCCATGCCATCGGCACGCGCAGCCTTGCCGCCCAATGCCAGCGTTTCGAGCCCCTGGCCGACCTGGCTGGATTTAGGTTTGCCGGCAATGATGTCGAGACTGACCCAGCCCCCGCTGCTACCACGATCAAGCGTGTCGTAGGCGAACCCACGGGACAGCCCGAAAATAAAAGTACCCAAGACCATCTGTTGTCGCATCACACAGCTCCATCGGTGAGTGCTGCGCCGCGTCGGGTCGCCAGCAGGTTGTCCATCGACAGCGGGGTAAATTGCGCTTCGATCTGTTGCACCACGAGCGCCGCCAGTTGTTGATGGCTGGCTTGCTCAGGCGCGGTGATGGTGATTTGCGGGGCGAAGTTGATTTGGCGGTTGTCGGCCTGAGGGGCGTTGAGGTTTTTGCTGACCTCCGTGGGGGATGGCAGGCGATCGCCCGTCCCCATCACTTTTTCAGCCAGCCACGCACCGACGTCACTGCCCACGAAAGTGCCCACGGCGCCACCGACTACCTTACCGATTGCGCCCCCGGCGACGCCGCCCATCACACCGCCCAACACTGTGCCGGCACCCGGAACAACCGAACCGATAACAGCTCCCGCCAGCGTGCCGACCGCTCGGCCTATCGCCATCCCGGCCACATCACCGACGACACCGCCGGCAACACCGCCGCCGATGGAGCCCACGCTAGTGCCAACCGCTTGACCCAGGTTTCCGGTCATCGCGCCTTGCGTCATCTCGACACCGGCCTGGGCCACCACCAAACCCAGGGGGACCCCTTTGGCCAGCTTGCTCACCTTCGCCGCCTTGCCAGAGATGCCAGGGCCGGAAGCAGACGGGCGATTACCGTTGTGCCCGTCATTACTCGGGGCGTTGCGCTGGCTGTCCGGCGGTGTGGTTTTATTCCCGGCTGCCGGCCCCTCTCCGAGCACTTTCCCTGCGACCTTTTCGAAAATCTTGTCCTTCACGGCACCGAAAACACCGGAAACCACCGGGATCAGCACCGCCCCCGCCAGGGTGACGGCAGCGGCAGCCTTGGGCAGGCCTTCCGCGAGCCAAGCCACGCCACTGACCAGGCCGTTCATTGCGGTCAGCGAGGCATCCACAACGGGGGCCAGCGCTGTATCAGAGGCGGTGCTCAAGCGTGTGGTACTGGCCTCGTAGGCTTGCCGACGTGCGTAAGTAGAGTCCGCACGAACCGCGGCCGAACGCAGCACCGAACCTTGGTCGCCCAGCGTCGAAGTGGCGTAGGTGGATTTTTCTGCGACCAGCGAAAAGGCCTGTTTCACGCTGTCGATCACCGGTACCAGGCTCAGAATCGTCTGGTTGCCGTCGAACAACTGCGTCGCCAGCACCGCCTGCCTTTCGGCAGGTTGCGACTTGAGCGCCTCCAGCACCGTAAGCACGGCCTGTGGGGCGTCCTGTTTCATGCCCGCCGCGAGTACTTTTGGATCAAGCTTGAGCTCTGCCCAGGCACTGCGTTGCCCTGCAGAGGCGTTGTCGCCTTTAGCCAGGACGGCGCTGATTTTTTCCAGCCCGGCACCAGCAACAACCTTGCTGTTACCTGCGCTCAACAACGCCGCCGAAAGCGCTGCAGCCTGTTCGGGACTCATGCCCGCAGCCTTCGCGGCAGCGCCTTGGAGTTGCACAACAGCGCCGATATCCGCCGATTCGGCCTTGAGCGATACCTGGGTGCCCAGCACGTTTGTTGCGTCGGCAAGGTCCAAGGCTTGTGCGCGATCAAGGTGCATTGACTCGCGCCAGCCGCCCATGATTTCGCCGGCATTTTTGACGTCGATCTTGAACGCCGTCGCCAGGATCGCAGCGTCGCGAGCGAACTGCTGCAGGTCTGCCCGGCGCCCAACGGGGTCGATATTGCCCGAAGCGTCCTTGCGATCACTGCCGATACCGGAACGGGCGGCGGCATACTCGACCTTTGCGAGGTCGACGGCACTGGCACCACTGGCAGCCACCACCGGCTCGGACGCCATGGCAAGGTTGGCT
This sequence comes from Pseudomonas sp. NFPP02, assembly GCF_900119355.1. Taxonomy (NCBI): domain Bacteria; kingdom Pseudomonadati; phylum Pseudomonadota; class Gammaproteobacteria; order Pseudomonadales; family Pseudomonadaceae; genus Pseudomonas; species Pseudomonas sp. NFPP02. The sequence continues at coordinate 211,416 of NZ_FPJI01000009.1, read as the reverse complement.
TCACGCAATGCCTTGCGCTCATGCCGGGCAAGCATCAACAGTTGATCAATATCGGTCATCGCGGCGTCCAGCGCCTGCGAGGGTGTGCGCTTGTCTGTAGCCGCGACGGTCTTCGTAGCCTCTGCGTTCCCGGCAGTTTGAGCTTGCCGGGCGTCCATCACCTTGAGCAACGAGACGTTGAACAGCTCCAGCGTATCGACCAACCGTACCTGCCCGTCCGCCAGATGCTTGATCTGCAAGCTGGCATCGGCCAATGCCAGGGCCAAACTCGCCGCACTCCCCGGTGCCACCTCAAGCGGGCTCGGCAGCGCTTGGGTGATAGGTTTGAGACTGGCCTGCATTCCTGTCACCTGAAGTGCGCCCTGAGTCATCACGCCGTCCTTGGCAATGGCTGACCCTGCTCCATTATTACTATCTGCCATTGCGCTCTACTCCTGTTTGACGCCAAGACGACTGATTGCGATGTCGTAGCGGCGCAATGCTTTGCCGGCTTCCCAATCGAGGATTTCCGCTTCGTTTACCGAGTAAACCAGCGGCACTACATCGAGGATCACTTCGATGTCGCGCTCCGAAAGAAGTCCGCCGGTTTGTTTAAAAAATCGTCGATGCGCTCCTGCAGCTCGGTCCAGTCGGGCACGGTCAGGCCGGCAAGATCGGGAATCATCAGGCCGGTGCAGTGGGCGGTGATGAACTCGGCACGGTCTTTGTTGGTAGCGAGCTTTTTCATCACCTTGGTAGCGCGCAGAGCGGGCATTTCCAGAGGCAGTTCGGTCAGGGTTCGGCCGGCGGCTTCCAGGGGTAATAGCAGGTGGACAGGCTGGTCGTGGGTCGTCACGTCCTGTTCGTTCAGGAAGAACGAGGCCGGGCGCGTCGACATTTCGTGTACGTACTGCGCAATGCTTACGTAGTCCGGGCGCTTGAGTTGGTCGAGCTCTTTTTCCGACAGGCCGGTGGCGAGTTTCGCCAGTTCGAAGAACTGGTCGTCCTCGTCATCACCGGCCCGGGCCAGCGCGTCTTTTTGCGCGGCGTAGAACAACGGTTTGAGTTGAACCTGCTCGATCATTGCACCGGTGTCGGCGGTGATCGGGGACAGCAGGATGTGCAACGGTGGCATCCAGGCCATGGGGAATTCCTTGTTGAGCGGTGTTGAAAAGTGCGAAAAATCTAAACCTGAGCATGGCCCCTGTGGGAGCTGGCTTGCCTGCGATGGCATCCACTCGATACACCAGGGATACCGAGTCGCCTACATCGCAGGCAAGCCAGCTCCCACCTTGACCGTGCTCGCTTCAGATTGCGCCGGCCCTTAAGGCATCAGCACGGCGCGGCGGGCATCGCCAAGAATGTCGACGCCGTTGAGCACGAACTTCTGGGTGCGCACATCGATGTCGATCACCGAAATGCCATTTTCCAGACGGTTGTAGGTACGGCAGGACAGTTCCAGCGTGGTGGTAGCCTTGTCGCCCATTTTCAGCTTCGCCTCCTCCAGGGATTTGAGCTTGCCGCCCACGGTGTGGTAGGTGAAGTAGGTCTTGCCGTCCTGGTCTTGGCCGGCTTCACGCACGTTCAGCAAGATGTCGTCGCCCGTGCGCACGCCCAGGGCCAGCATGATTTCCGGGCCGGCACCTTGCAGCACCAGCTTGGCGTTGAGCACCTTGCCGCTCTTGGCCATTTCCTCGGCAATAAAGCGCCCGCCGGACATAAGCTCCATGTCGAACTCGATCTTCGGCGGGGTGAACTCTTCCACGGTTGCGGACAACGGCAGGCCTTGAAGGGTGGCCGCAATGGCCTGTCTGACTCGGTTGGTAAACATTAGAGAACGTCCTCCAGGAACTGCTCGATGATTTCATCGCGGGCGTTGAGTTGATAAACCATGTGTTCGTTCGGCGCGTAGCGGCCGTAGTCGATGACGATGAACCAGGTGCCGTTTTTGTACTTCTCGACGCTGTTCAGCTCCGGGTGCAGGTACACGCTGCCGCCGGGGATGGTTTCGTCGGCCACCAGGGTTTGCAGCCAGTCGTTGATGCGCTTGACCTCCTGGTCCATGAAGGACTTGGTGAGGTTCTTGGCCATGGCTTTCTGGCCAGCCTTGACCAGCTTGCGGCTGATGGCATCTTCCAGGCCAACGTAGCTGATGAACTTACCGGTGATGGAGCGGTTACCCAGCAGCGAGAAGCCGCCGAGGATGGTGCGAGCGTAGTAGCTCACGCCGTAGCGGTTGAGCAGGTCGCCTTCGGTGGAGGTGTCGAGGATGTTGTACTCGACCACGCGGGAAACGTCCTCGGCGAAGGTCACCTGGTTACCTGGGCTTTCCCACTGCTTGACCTTGGCCAATGCGGCGATGGCCAGCGAGGATGGCGACAGGAACACGTTCTTCTTCGCGGCCTTGGAGTACACCGACGGCATGTTGTGCACCAACAGGCAACGGTCGAAGCCCAGGTCGGCCCCGCCCAGTTCGCCGCTGTAGGTCACTTGATCGGCAACGGACGCGTCCTTGCCATCCAGCACCACACGGGCCTTGATGCGCTTGCCGAAGGAGGCGAACTCACCGGCCACTGCCTTGGTGCCGGTAAAGCCTGGAGCGCCGATGATGGTCAGGTCTTCAGGCACGCTGCTCAGGGCCGCCAGGCCCAGCTTGCGACCGGTGGCCGGGTCGTTGCCGCCGATCACATTGTTGATCGTATCGGCCGGGGTAGCGCCTTCTTCGACGATGACCACATAGACCGGCACCTTCACCACTTTGAGGATCTGGTACACCGCTTGGAACAAGGTTCCCGACTCAGTGCCGGTAGGGTCCAGCAACGCCTGAGTGGTAAAGCTGTTGATGCGAAACGGCGCGTTTTTCGGGATCGACGCATGGGCATTCGGTGCAGTGCCGACCAGGCCGATGACGTTATCGCCAAGGCCACCCATGGCCTCGGGGGATTCAGTGGCATTTACAGTGATGCCGTTGTGCTCGAAGTTCAGGACTTCTGCCATGGTTATTCAGCCTTCTTGGGGGTGGAGTTGAGGGCGCTGGTCAGTTCCAGGCGGCCAGCGGTGCGCAGGGCGGATGCTTCGACGTCGAGCAGTTCCAGCTCCTCACCGGCGGTAGACCAATGGCCGTTGCCGGTGGGGAATGGGATGAGGACGGTGTAGGTTTGGCGGGTGGGCATGGGTGGAGATCTCCGGGATGGAAAATGTTAAAGCCCCTGCAGGAGGGGCTTTCGGGGGGCGAAAAAACCGCTTTCGCGGTGGGGGGCTTACTTCAGGAAGCGGGGCTTTTCAGGCCATACCACCGCGTCCGGGTCGGCACCCTGATCGGGGATGTCGCGCAGAGCTTTACGGTAGGCCACGAACACTGAGCGATCTTCGTCGGCCATTGGGTAATCAGGCATGGCCGCATAGTCGCTAGATGCCAGGTCGGCGTCCCGGGACTTACGAATGAGCGTCCACTTGATCAAAGGGTGAAGCTCAGCAGGTACAAATTCAGGTTTCATCAATATTCTCCTTAACCCAAAGCCAACATGGTTCCCCAGTCAGCGGGGTGGGCAACTACGCCCGTACAAGCGCCCGCCAGCATTACTTCAACAACTCCACCCTCGGAGTTGCGCATTGGATGAAGATGCGCGTAATACCCAAAACGCTGGGCCGGCAATACCACCTCAGAACACCAACGCCACTTACCCTTTTCGCTCTGTGTACTCCAAAAACCTGAAACAGCGCCCTCAATCACTCGAACAAAAGCTCCGAAAGTCATACACGAATTCAGACTCACGGGCGTCCCTCCGCTTGCCCTGTCGCTGTCAACAGAATAAGGAAACGCAAGCCACATGCCGCTCTGCGGGGTGCCTTGATTGTCCGACCATTTCATTTGCCAGACGTTAATACTGGTGCGCCAATATCCAGTCGAGCTTATGTCGAAATCTGGATATTGCTCACGCACATCCGCCTGTACCTGAAGCATAAAGTCGACGTCCGCCTGAGGCCGCCCCGCAGTGTGCGCCGCCGCGGTCACCGTCCGCAGTTTTGTAGCAGTTACCTGTTGATGAACAGCCCACCCATCAATCAGGGTTCCCGTGGCATCCGCTGTCATATTGAAGTTTCGCGTAAGCGCCAGCCTAGGCAACCTCTGCTCCAGGCTTACAAGCTGTGCCTCATATTTTCGACGCGAAGCTTCAAGCGCCTTATCAATATCATCGACCTTGCTCGTAACGATGTTCGTCAAATTATTTGCCGCGCTTACAACAGCGGCCAATTGCTGTTCAGTACTCACTGTTTGAACTCCCTGTATTCCATTAATATTTCCCCTGAGTTTTCAATCAAGCCCAAAGAGCGGCTTCATGGTGACAAGTAAAATGGCTCTGTCGCTAAGTCGCATTCTTTTCCAAAGCCATTACCCGAAATAGAACCCCTACACCTCGGGCCATGTTGTCGACGCTTGCCGCCGAAAGAGAAGCAAGCTCTTCGACCAGCAAAATATTGAGGTTTTCAGACCCCACTACCACCGTAACGCTATCCGCCGGCAACGGCGAGACATCCAGCGTAAACTTCTGCAGCACCCGCGCCGCCGCCGCTTTATACGTCAGCAACTTCCCCGCCACGGAATACACCGCCAACAACGTCCCGCTGGCGAGGTAAAACCCGAACTCGCCAATCTCATACTCACCATCGCCATCGAACAGCGCGGCCATCCTGAGTTGGCGCTCGCCCAGGTCTTCGTAATCAACGATGGCCACCCGTTGGCGCTCGTCACGCAAGGCCACTTCGCTGCCGTCGGGGTTGTAGCGTGCGGTGCCGGCGCCGATGTGGGTGATTTCGCCTTTGAGGCCCTGGTTCTTTGCCTGCAGCACTTCATCCAAACCTTTGGAGGTGAAGCGCACCAGGCGCGTGATTTCATCTGTCATGGCTGCGCCCTGAGGTCGTAATCGTTAATGGTGTAGTGCTGGGCAACCCCGGCACTGTTTAGTCGGGCCACCAGCGCCAGGTCCGGCAGCGCGCCGTTCAGATAGAACTCGCCGTCGCTTAAAGGCGCGTCGAGCACTTGCGTGAGCGCGAGCTGGCCTTCGGTCTCATGCACGATGGTAATCGTCGCCTGATCACGCTCACTTTTTGCCGCGTTGATGCGGCGGATCAGCCGGTTGTGATCGCCGCTGGACCAGCTGCGCCCGATGATCGCCTGCACGTCGAAGGTGTAAGGCACGCCCAGCGGACGTTGCTGGTACCAGGCGCTGATATTGGGCGTGAAGCCCAATGACTCCACCGCATGACTCAGCGCCTTGGGTGTGCCGGCCTGGCGCTGGATCTGCCAGGACAACGCTACGGTCAGACGCTTTTCCGCCTCGCTGGCCTCGGCATCCCATTCGCTGACGCCACGGTCGGCGGCCAGGTAAGGCAGGAATTCGCTGGGGGTGTGCAGCGGGTTCATCAGTGCCGGAAACGGCGGCGTGACACGCTCAATCAATGTGCCGAAGCCCAGGTCCAGGGCCTTTTCCAGCGGTGAACTGTTGGCAGGCAGCAAACTCGCTTTGGGTTCACTCATAGGGTGCGCACCTCCACCTCGACGCCCGTGCAATACGGGGCCTGGAACGCGGTGCTGACAATCGGCGCCAGCGGTTCCAGGATGTGCAGTTGCGCAGCGCCGGCGCTGTGGATGGCGTAGTCGATCCAACTGGGGTCGACCCGCCCTTCCAGGCGATGGCAGGACTCTGCGTAGTCTTGCAGCAGTTTCTGCGCCGCCACTTGGGTCAGGCCCGAGTCCGGACCGGCGTTGATCTTGGCCACCACGCGAATTTTGTAGGGTTGAATCTGCGCGCCTTGGACGCTGACCAGGTCGGTTTCGGGCCGTACATCCGGCCGTGCGAAATGTCGACGTACACCGTCAAGCAAGTCGGCAGATGGCGTGCCGTCACCCTCCCTGGAAAGCACGGTGACCATGACTTCCCCCGGTGCGGTGCGTCGGGCGTTGCCGTCCTTGATCTGGGCCGCATAGCCGTCCGGGTCGAAGGTGTAGGTGACCGTGACCACCCCCGGCGTCGCGCTCTGTACTTTCACCACTGGACGCTCGCCAAGGGTGAACACTTCACGGCGATACTGCATCCGCGAGCCTGCTGCTGGAGCGTGGGGTGCCAGGTAGTAACGCAGGCGGGCGTCGTCGTCGCTTTCCAAGGTGGGCGGCACCGGCGGGAACGCGGCCGGGTCGCCGGGGTCGAGCACTTGGCGTTCCAGGCCCATATCGGCCAGGCGCGCATCCAGGTTGCTACCGGTGGCCCACCACGCCAGCATCTGTTTGATGCGGGCGTTGTATTTGCGTTCGTGGGTTTGCAGGCGCACGCAAAAGGCTTCCAGGGCCAGGGTCAGCAGTTCGCTTTCGTTGTCGAGGCTGACCTGAAGTTTGGCCGCGCTTTGCGGCGCACGGGTGGCGACATAGTCGATGACAAACGCTTTGAATTCGGCCAGCAACGGTTCGAACTCATCGACCTTAATGATGGCCGGTTCCGCCAGTTGGTTCTGGCCGGGGATCAGCATGCTCATGTCACGACCTCGAAGGATTGTTGGCGGTTTTTCCAGGTGCCGGCAAACCGCAACAGCAGGCCGGCGTCTTGGCGAGTGGCGACGATGACCTGAGGGTCAAAGTCACCAATGCCGTTATGGATGTTGTAGAACGCTTGGGCGGCGTGGCTTTGGGCGAGGATCAAGAGGTCGTCACCGAGGTTCTGGCCGAGCAACTGCGGGATCAGCGAGCCGTACAGCGGGCGTTTTTGCCGCGTTCCAATGGGAGTGGTCAGCGCTCGGGTGGCGCGCTGCACAAATTGCAGCCAGTCATCGACGGCTGCCCCGGTGTTCCTATCGATTCCGAGCATAGGGTGTCCTTATCGGGGGCTGATGACGCGTCCTTGATGGTCCACCACCGGGCCGCTGAAGTGCGCGCCGCCGGCATCCAGCAACAGGCTGGTACCGCCGATTTGCAGGGTGATGCTCTGGGCATTCATGGTCAGGCTGGCAGCGCCGACTTTAATGTCGACCTGTTCACGGGAGCCGCTGACGGTGGTTGGGCCGTTGACCCAGTTGAAGGTATGGCTGGCATCGTCGTAGTCGCTTTGGGTGCCGTCCTGGTGTCGACGCCGGGTCAGCGTCGCAACGCTGGAAACCGGCGGAAAGCGATCACTGTTAAGGCCGAACAGAGCCACGGATTGCACACCGCCCTCGCCCCCGCCGTAGTTGAGCAGCAGGCATTGTTCACCCACCGTGGGGATACGGGTTTCGGTTTGCGCACCGGCGCTGGGGTTGAAAAAACGGATCGCCGGGGTGAGCAAGTCACCATGGCTGACCTTGCAGGTGTTGCTGGCCGCGTCGACCTGCTGGCAGATGCCGATCCGGCAGAAGCTCTCGGCGCGGCGGTAGAGGTCCTCGAGCTGGGACTCCATCTCGGCCAGGCGTTCGACGATCGGTCCCAATTGCATGCGTAACAGCGCGTCGAACATGGGCTACTCCGCCAGTGGCTTGTATTGGGTTGGGTCGTCGATGTTGGAGACGTCCCAGGTACAGGCAAATAGCGGTTGGCCTGTGGGATCGTCGAGTAACGCCGGCCCCAAATAGAGGGTTTGCGTGAAGGAAACCGTCCAGGTGTCGTAGTCCGTTTCTACGGAAGTGCGCAAAGCGGGCGCAGCGACGATATTCGCTGGCAAATCGCACTGTGCCGAGGGCAGGTCCCATCGGTTATCCAGCACCAGGTCCATCAGTTGGCTGGCCAGGTCGCAGGCATCGAACGCCAATGCACCGGGAGCAACCATGGCCCTGAGTGAAATGGCCAAGACGTGGGCTTTGCGCCCCTCGCGAGAGCGAATGCCAGGGCCATTACCTTCGACCGTAACCATTACGCCGTTTTTTTCAGCGTCGCCCTGGAAATCCTGGTGGCTCCCCACCTTGAGGCCCGGAAGGGCTGCATGCAGCGCCGCGCCAATGCCCTGGGGCAGTTGCGATGGCTTTTCGATAAGCGTCATTTTAGTAGCGTCCTTGCAACAATTACTGCGGGTCCTGGCGGGAGCCTTGGTTGATCCCGATGCGCTTGGCCGCCCACCGCTCGTAAAGGCCGATAGCCACGTCGGCACCGGCCATGGCGGTCAGGCAACCAATGGCGCCGGCGGTCCAGATCGACATGCCGGCGGCGTAGCACAGCATCAAAGCCGAAACCCCGCAAACCATGCACGCCCCGGAACGCAGGGCCAGGCGGCGGATCAACGACCAACCGCGGGCGCCCTCCTTGTCGGCCCGCCACATCTCGCCGGATACACCGCCGATCACTGCCAGTACGATGACCAGCCAGATAGGCATCTCCGCTAACGCTTGCTGTTCACTTGTCATGTCACGCCTCCTGGCTGAGCAATAAATAGTCCGTATTTCATTTACAAATGCTTGAGTAGGTAGGCATTCCAAAAAGCCCGGTCGCCCGGGCTTTTCAGTAATGATGTCCTCGGACTTTCGGCGCTACTGGCGCGGTACGGTCCTTTCCTCGATGTTTTTCCGACCACGATCCCTGTCTGCCGGATAACTGCTTTTGGTGCTTTACGCTGCACACCCGGGTCAGTTGCCAACCCTCTGAACCGTTAAGGCCGGTTCATCGCTGCCTGTTGTTGAAGCGTTGAAACTAAAGAGCGTCGGCATCCTTGCCGGTGTTGCCTGGCATCCCTGTCATCGCTTCGATGGCGTCCTTGCCGATGTTGCGTGCCTTCCTTGTCTTCCTTGGCAGCATCCTTGCCGCCTCCACCAGGCCTTGTTGGCTGGCTTGAGATGAAGAATATGCATGTATGCATATACAGTCAATGCACAAATGCATTTATTTTTGCTACAGGAATGCACGGATGCATTCGAAGCCTGGCGGGCTTGGGTTTTGCCGGTTTTCTATGGACGAAAAAAAACCCGCACATGGGCGGGTTTCTTCTTACGCGTGGAGGTTAGCGGGCGTACATGCCCCACCAGAAAACATGACCGAGGATGCTGATCTGCTCATCCTGGATATCCTGGAAGCTGTAGTCCTCATCGGGGTGTTCATCACGGTTGAAGCTGCGCAGGCGAATACCGGAAGGTAGGCGGTAGAGCTGTTTAACCCGCAACTGGCCGTTGTGATTGATGGCATACAGGTCACCATCCACGATATCGCCAATGCCGCTCTTGCCGGCATTCACCCCTACCGTGGCGCCGTCGCGCAATACCGGCAACATACTGTTGCCACGTACCGTCACGCATTTGGCCTGGTCGAACTGCACACCATTATGCCGCAGGCTGCGCTTGCCGAACCGCAGACTGGCCTTCTCACTTTCCTCGATGACGAATCTTCCTGATCCAGCAGCCAATTCAACCTCGCGCAGAAAGGGGATCGACACCTCGTCATCATTAACGGGGGTGTCGTCGTCCCACAGGCTTATGTCCTTGAGTTCCGAATGCATCGGGTCGCGCCCATCGTCGCGCACAACGCCCACTGCTGCGCGCCCGCGCAGGTAATCAGTACTGACGCGAAAATACTCGGCGATGCGCGAGATGTGTTTATCCGACGGATCAACGATCTTGCCGCTGAGGATCCGGGACAGTGTGGATTGAGGCACGCCGGTGCGCCGATGGAGCTCCGTGGGGGAGATCCGGTCGCGATCCAGCAGTTCTCTTAAGACGATAGAAACGTTGCGTTTTTGCATAACGCGGATAGTGACGGGAGTTTCTGAGGTTGGCAAATGCTAATTTGCATATTTATGCATTAAACATCCGACTTTCAATTAATTCGAATCAAAATACTGTACATACACCCAGTTATCGGCATTCTACTATTCTGCCAGCTTGGTATTGCTGCCGATCAACACCTTGCATGTCGACAACTCAAGGCCTATGTATAAAACTCTTTGACAACGTAGCCAGCAACGACGGAGGTGCTCATGGCTTATTCAGCGCTAGCTGTTGCTAACGCCTTCATTGAACGCGCGAAGGAAGGCAAGGTTTCGGGCCTGACCCCGATGAAGCTGCAGAAACTGCTGTTCTATACACAGTCCTGGCATTTGCGCGAACGGGACCAGCCCCTGATGGATGACCACTTCGCCCGCTGGCAATATGGCCCGGTCATCCCGTCGCTTTACCATGAGTTGAAATCCTACGGTAATCGCCCGGTGACCGCGCTGCTCAGCAACCTGAAGCCCGACGCCGAAGACATTGTCTTCGTGACACCGAGGGTTCCTGAGAGCGATACCTACACCCATCGTTTGATTGACCGGATCATTAACAAATATGGCAAATGGTCCGGCACCCAACTGTCCAACCTGTCCCACGAGGACGGCACAGCCTGGGCCCTCAAGGGTGCCGACGGTTCCGCCATCGACTGGGAAGACATGGCAACACTCATTCACCCAAAGAGCCGCATCCGTGAGTGAAGAACTCGACAACCTGGAACTCACCCTGCCCCCCGCGGCAGGGCCTGACCAGGACACCCAAGCCGGTGGCGAGCAAGCCATAGGCACCGACGATGAAAGAAACCAGAACCTAAAAGACCAGAAGGCCGAACGGCAACTGCGCAAGAAGTATGCGGGACGTGCATTCTGGTTTGCCGCCTGCGGTGTGATCTTCTGGGCGGTTCTTTTGGTTTGGAATGGGTGGTCGACGTATTACTCGGGTAAAGCGCCGTTCTCGGACAATGTATTGATTGCCATCACTACGGCGACTTCAATCAATTTGTTTGCTGCGTTTCTTGGGGTGATCAGAGGGTTGTTTCCGGCCAGTGGGCGTAGATCCAAATAGTCTGATCGTATTCACGACCTGCGTTTCTATCTCGTATTGAGATATGAATGCGCGTGAGTCAGCCCCTGATTTTCAGGGCTCTGACCGGATTGTCTAACGCTGCTGCAATGCCTGATTGAACCGCTAACCTGTGGCGAGGGCGCTTGCTCCCGCTCGGCTGCGTAGCAGCCATTTTCCAGGGACGCTGCGCGCTCCACCGGGAGCAAGCTCCCTCGCCACGGTTATGTTGGTGTTTCTTGAGGCGGCACCGCTTTCGTGGTTTACCTGGCCGCTTGCGACCTGCGAAGGTCCGACCTCGCGTGTTAACCTTGCCGCCATCGCAAAAAATGCTGGGCCAAGCGCCCCCTTTGCCCCATCACTTTCAACGAATTTGCCTATTACCCAATGAGTAAAAACTCCTCAGATCTGTCCTCCCACACCCCGATGATGCAGCAGTACTGGCGCCTGAAAAACCAGCACCCTGATCAGTTGATGTTCTATCGCATGGGCGACTTTTACGAGATCTTCTATGAAGACGCGAAGAAGGCCGCCAAGCTGCTGGACATCACCCTGACCGCGCGCGGGCAGTCGGCGGGGCAGTCGATTCCGATGTGTGGGATTCCTTACCACTCGTTGGAAGGCTACCTGGTCAAGCTGGTGAAGCTGGGTGAGTCGGTGGTGATCTGTGAGCAGATCGGCGACCCGGCCACCAGTAAAGGGCCGGTGGAGCGTCAGGTAGTACGCATTATTACGCCGGGCACGGTGAGTGATGAGGCGTTGCTGGATGAGCGTCGCGACAACCTGATTGCGGCGGTGTTGGGCGATGAGCGTTTGTTCGGCCTGTCGGTGCTGGATATCACCAGCGGCAACTTCAGCGTGCTGGAGATCAAGGGCTGGGAGAACCTGTTGGCGGAACTTGAGCGTATCAATCCGGTGGAGTTGTTGATTCCGGATGATTGGCCCAAGGACTTGCCGGCAGAGAAACGTCGTGGGACCAAGCGTCGTGCACCGTGGGATTTCGAGCGCGACTCTGCGCTGAAAAGTCTGTGCCAGCAGTTCTCGGTGCAGGACCTTAAAGGCTTCGGTTGCGAAACCCTGACCCTGGCCATCGGTGCCGCAGGCTGCTTGCTCAGCTACGCCAAGGAAACCCAGCGCACTGCTCTGCCTCACTTGCGCAGCCTGCGCCATGAGCGTCTGGACGATACCGTGGTGCTCGATGGCGCCAGCCGTCGCAACCTGGAACTGGACACCAACCTGGCCGGTGGGCGTGATAACACCCTGCAATCGGTGGTGGACCGTTGCCAGACCGCGATGGGCAGCCGTTTGCTGACCCGTTGGTTGAACCGTCCGCTGCGGGATTTGACGGTGCTGCAAGCGCGCCAGTCTTCCATTACCTGCCTGCTCGACGGCTATCGCTTTGAAAAACTGCAGCCGCAACTGAAAGAGATTGGCGATATCGAGCGCATCCTGGCGCGGATCGGCCTGCGCAATGCGCGGCCCCGCGACTTGGCGCGCCTGCGCGATGCCTTGAGCGCCCTGCCGCAGTTGCAAGTCGCGATGACCGAACTGGACACGCCGCACCTGCAACAGCTTGCCGTCACCGCTGGCACTTACCCGGACCTCGCGGCGCTGCTGGAAAAGGCCATTATCGACAACCCGCCGGCGATCATTCGTGACGGCGGCGTGTTGAAAACCGGCTACGACAGCGAGCTGGATGAGCTGCAATCCCTGAGCGAAAACGCCGGGCAGTTCCTGATCGACCTGGAAGCCCGCGAAAAAGCCCGTACGGGCCTGGCCAACCTGAAGGTCGGCTACAACCGCGTGCATGGTTACTTTATCGAGCTGCCGAGCAAGCAGGCCGAGTCGGCGCCTATCGACTATCAACGTCGCCAGACCCTCAAAGGCGCCGAGCGTTTTATCACCCCTGAGCTCAAAGAGTTCGAAGACAAGGCGCTGTCAGCCAAAAGCCGCGCCCTGGCGCGGGAAAAAATGCTCTACGAAGCCTTGCTCGAGGACTTGATCAGCCGCCTGGCGCCGTTGCAAGACACCGCCGCCGCCCTGGCGGAGCTGGATGTATTGAGCAACCTCGCCGAACGTGCGTTGAACCTGGACCTCAATTGCCCACGGTTTGTCAGCGAACCGTGCATGCGTATCGTGCAAGGTCGTCACCCGGTGGTAGAGCAGGTGCTGACCACGCCGTTCGTCGCCAATGACCTGTCGCTGGACGACGATACCCGCATGTTGGTGATCACCGGTCCGAACATGGGTGGTAAATCCACTTACATGCGCCAGACCGCGCTTATCGTGTTGTTGGCGCATATCGGCAGCTTCGTACCGGCAGCCAGTTGCGAATTGTCCCTGGTAGACCGCATTTTCACGCGGATCGGCTCCAGCGATGACCTGGCCGGCGGCCGTTCGACCTTTATGGTGGAAATGAGCGAAACCGCCAACATTCTGCACAACGCCACCGAACGCAGCCTGGTGCTGATGGACGAAGTGGGCCGCGGCACCAGCACCTTCGACGGCCTGTCCCTGGCCTGGGCCGCGGCCGAACGCTTGGCGCATCTGCGTGCGTACACGCTGTTCGCCACGCACTACTTCGAGCTGACGGTGTTGCCGGAAAGCGAGCCGCTGGTGGCCAACGTGCATCTCAATGCCACCGAGCACAACGAGCGCATCGTGTTCCTGCACCATGTGCTGCCAGGGCCGGCGAGCCAGAGTTATGGTCTGGCCGTGGCGCAGTTGGCCGGTGTGCCGAACGAGGTGATCACTCGTGCCCGCGAACACCTCAGCCGGCTGGAAACAACGGCGCTGCCCCATGAAACGGTGGTCGCCAGCCCTGCCAAGGCCAGCAAGAAACCTGCCGCGCCGCACCAGAGCGATATGTTCGCCAGCTTGCCCCATCCAGTGCTGGATGAGTTGGCAAAACTTGACCTGGATGACTTGACGCCGCGTAAAGCGCTCGAAATGTTATATGCACTGAAGACTCGGATATAACGCAGACGCTTGCAAGCTGATAGAATCTCGCGCGGTTTGGGATGCTGCGGGCTTTTAGCCTGGTCCGCAGACTATCGCTCTCAAACCTCGCGAACCCCACCACAAGGGGTTTCGCTGCCGCCGCCTGAGGAGAAAATTAGAAATGACCTTCGTCGTCACCGACAACTGCATCAAGTGCAAGTACACCGACTGCGTAGAAGTCTGTCCGGTGGACTGCTTCTACGAAGGCCCGAATTTCCTGGTTATCCACCCGGATGAGTGCATCGACTGCGCCCTGTGTGAACCAGAATGCCCGGCCGTCGCGATTTTCTCCGAGGACGAAGTGCCTGCGGGCATGGAGCAATTCATTCAATTGAACGTCGAGCTGGCCGAAGTGTGGCCAAACATCACCGAGCGCAAAGATCCGATGCCGGATGCCGCTGAATGGGATGGCAAGCCCAACAAAATTGAGCAACTAGAGCGCTAAAGCGCCGCTGCCCAACAAAAAAAGGCCCCTTGAGGGCCTTTTTTGCGTTCGGGTGCCTGCATTCACTTTTCTACAGGCAAAAAAAAGGGGCGGTATGACCCGCCCACATTTTTTCCCTAGTCCCTGTATTCCTTTTCATCATCCTGATGAATCGCATCCTGCGACGTTCCTTCAAACCATCGTTCCTTGATGGCTGTGCCAATCCGTGGACACGGGGCTGATGTTAGAGCGTTCCCAGAGAAGTTCAACGCGATCCCCACGGCGGGCTGACAAACTTTTCCGCTCGCCAGAATTAAAATAATCTTTATTTTTCAAAAGCTTAGATAATAGCTTCGTCGATTCAAGACGTACGTAACCGCTAAAAAAACCAAACACTTACGGAAAAGTAAGCGAATGCTTACACGCGCATTACGCAAAGTAGCAGCAAGCCCTATTGGCGCCCCACCTGTAGGAGCGAGCTCGCTCGCGAAAAACCTGAGAGCACCACGGATCGTCAGGCTTTTCGCGTAACCGTTAAAGCCTAATCAATCGTCGCTCACGGTAATGGTCGGCATCGCCGGCGTCGTCGCTTCCTGCAAAACAATCCGCGCACCGACGTGACGGGCCAATTCCTGATAGATCATCGCGATCTGCCCATCAGCCTCTGCCGCTACGGTAGGTTTGCCACCATCGGCCTGCTCGCGAATCTCCATCGCCAATGGCAACGATGCCAACAGTTCAACGCCATACTGGGTAGCGAGCTTCTCGCCCCCACCTTCACCGAACAGATGCTCGGCATGCCCGCAGTTGGAACAGATGTGCACCGCCATGTTTTCCACAACACCCAGCACCGGGATGTTGACCTTGCGGAACATCTCCACACCTTTCCTGGCGTCGAGCAGCGCCAGGTCCTGAGGCGTGGTGACAATCACTGCACCGGCCACCGGAACTTTCTGCGCAAGGGTCAACTGAATGTCGCCGGTGCCTGGCGGCATGTCGATCACCAGGTAGTCGAGGTCGCCCCAAGCCGTTTGTGTGACCAGTTGCAGCAACGCACCGGAGACCATCGGCCCGCGCCAGACCATCGGCGTGTTGTCATCGGTGAGAAACGCCATGGACATCACTTCCACACCCAGCGACTCGATGGGCACAAACCATTTTTGATCCTTCACCTTCGGCCGCGTGCCTTCGGCGATGCCGAACATCACGCCCTGGCTCGGCCCGTAGATGTCGGCATCGAGAATGCCCACGCGCGCACCTTCCCGCGCCAGGGCCAGGGCCAGGTTGGCCGCCGTGGTCGATTTACCCACACCGCCCTTGCCGGACGCCACCGCCACCACGTTCTTGACGTTGGCCAGGCCCGGGATCTGCGCTTGGGCCTTGTGCGGCGCGATCACACATTGGATATCGACCTTGGCCGAACCCACGCCGTCCAGGCCCTCGATGGCCATTTGCAACATCTGCGCCCAACCGCTTTTGAACAAACCCGCGGCATAACCCAGTTGCAACTGCACCGACACCTGGTCGCCCTGGACCTCGATGGCACGCACACAACCGGCACTGACCGGGTCCTGGTTCAAATAAGGGTCGGTGTACTGGCGAAGAACGGCTTCCACCGCTGCGCGATTGACGGCGCTCATGGGCTACTCCCGAAAAAAGACTGACTGAAACAGGCGGCTATCCTAACCGTTCCAGCCGCCGAACGGCATGCTTTCGAAGGTGCGCAAGACACTGAAACAGCGTCACGGGGTGAAATAAATTTCCCGGCGCTTTATAGTGGCCGACCTCCGTTTCATCAAGTAGCCGAGCCCCATGTCCGAGCCACGCAAGATCCTCGTTACCAGCGCCCTGCCCTATGCCAATGGTTCGATCCATCTTGGCCATATGCTTGAGTACATCCAGACCGATATGTGGGTGCGCTTCCAGAAGCATCGCGGCAATCAATGCATTTATGTCTGCGCGGACGACGCCCACGGTTCGGCCATCATGTTGCGCGCCGAAAAGGAAGGCATCACCCCGAAACAACTGATCGCCAACGTGCAGGCTGAACACAGCGCCGACTTTGCCGAGTTTCTGGTGGACTTCGATAACTTCCATTCGACCCACTCGGACGAAAACCGCGAGCTGTCGAGCCAGATCTACCTGCGGCTGAAAGAAGCCGGGCACATCGACCAACGTTCGGTGACCCAGTATTTCGACCCGGAAAAGAAGATGTTCCTGGCCGACCGTTTCATCAAGGGCACCTGCCCGAAATGCGGCACCGAAGACCAGTACGGCGACAACTGCGAAAAATGCGGCGCGACCTACGCACCGACCGACTTGAAGGATCCCAAGTCAGCGATCTCCGGCGCCACTCCGGTGCTCAAGGACTCGCAGCACTTCTTCTTCAAGCTCCCGGATTTCCAGCAAATGCTGCAAACCTGGACGCGCAGCGGCACCTTGCAGGACGCCGTGGCCAACAAACTCTCCGAATGGCTCGACAGTGGCCTGCAGCAGTGGGACATCTCCCGCGACGCGCCGTACTTCGGCTTCGAGATCCCGGGCGAGCCGGGCAAGTACTTCTATGTATGGCTGGACGCGCCGATCGGCTACATGGCCAGCTTCAAGAACCTGTGCGACCGCACCCCGGAGCTGGACTTCGACGCGTTCTGGGGCAAGGACTCCACCGCCGAGCTGTACCACTTCATCGGCAAGGACATCGTCAACTTCCACGCGCTGTTCTGGCCAGCGATGCTTGAAGGCTCGGGCTATCGCAAGCCGACCGGTATTGCCGTGCACGGCTACCTGACGGTCAACGGCCAGAAAATGTCCAAGTCCCGTGGCACCTTTATCAAGGCGCGCACCTACCTGGACCACCTGTCGCCGGAATACCTGCGCTATTACTACGCGTCCAAGCTGGGCCGTGGCGTCGACGACCTGGACCTGAATCTGGAAGACTTCGTACAGAAGGTCAACTCGGACCTGGTGGGTAAAGTCGTCAACATCGCCAGCCGTTGCGCCGGGTTTATCCACAAGGGCAACGCCGGTGTACTGGTAGCCGAGAACGCCGCACCGGAACTGACCGACGCCTTCCTGGCCGCCGCGCCGAGCATCGCCGACGCTTATGAAGCCCGCGACTTTGCCCGCGCCATGCGCGAGATCATGGGCCTGGCCGACCGCGCCAACGCCTGGATCGCCGACAAGGCGCCGTGGTCACTGAACAAGCAGGAAGGCAAGGAAGCTGAAGTCCAGGCGATCTGCGCCACCGGAGTCAACCTGTTCCGTCAGTTGGTGATCTTCCTCAAGCCGGTGCTGCCATTGCTGGCCGCCGATGCCGAGGCGTTCCTCAACGTACCGCCGTTGAGCTGGAACGATCACACCACCTTGCTCGGCAATCATCAGTTGAACGCGTTCAAGCCCTTGATGACCCGAATTGACCCGGTGAAAGTCCAGGCAATGACCGACGCTTCGAAAGAAGACCTGGTCGCCAGCCAGACTGATACCGGCCAATCCACGCCGGCGGGCAATGGCGAGCTGGCCAAGGACCCGATTTCCCCGGAAATCGATTTCGACGCCTTTGCCGCCGTGGATCTGCGCGTGGCGCTGATCATCAAGGCCGAAGCCGTGGAAGGTGCCGACAAGCTGCTGCGCCTGACGCTGGATATCGGCGACGAGCAGCGCAACGTGTTTTCCGGCATCAAGAGCGCTTACCCGGACCCGTCCAAGCTCGATGGCCGCCTGACCATGATGATCGCCAACCTCAAGCCACGGAAAATGAAGTTCGGCATTTCCGAAGGCATGGTGATGGCTGCGGGCCCTGGCGGCGAAGAAATCTACCTGCTGAGCCCGGACAGCGGTGCCAAGCCGGGTCAACGCATCAAGTAACCTCTGCAAAATGCCCCGCTGTTGCTAACGGCGGGGCTTCTCAGCTTGCCCTCCTCCCTGGGCCGGGCGTCAACGCTATGATCACAGCATGAACCTCATTCAACGTATCGACGCGCTGCTGCCGCAGACTCAATGCGGCAAGTGCGGGCACCCGGGTTGCAAGCCTTACGCAGAAAGCATCGCTAAAGGCGAAGCCATCAACAAGTGCCCGCCCGGTGGGCAGGAAACCATTGAGGGGCTCGCGCAACTGCTGCGCCTGCCGGTACTGGAGCTGGACACCAGCCGTGGAGATGCGCCTGCGCAAGTCGCCTATATCCGCGAGGGCGAATGCATCGGCTGTACCAAATGCATCCAGGCCTGCCCGGTGGACGCCATTGTGGGTGCCGCCAAGTTGATGCACACCGTGATTGTCGACGAGTGCACCGGTTGCGACCTGTGTGTTGCGCCCTGCCCTGTCGACTGTATCGAGATGCGCCCGCTTGCTGACGTTGTGCCTATCGTCGGTGACTTGGCCAGCAACGATGATGAACGGCGTGCACGCGACCTCAAACGCAACCGGACGCGGCGACGCTTCGAACAACGTAACGCCCGCCTGCAACGTGAAGAAGCCTGCAAGCTCGCCGAACGCCTGGCACGAGCCAAGCGCGCAGCGCCGATGGAGGTTGCACCGGTCGATAACACTCAGGCCGCTCAGGACGCTGCGATCAAGCAGGCCAAAAGCAGCGTAGCCATGAGTCGCGCTCAGTTGCACAAATCCTTGAAAGCGTTTGGGCATCCGCCGACCTTTGAGCAACAGTCGCAATTGATTATGCTGCAGCGACAGTTTGAGGCATCCGAGCAGGCGCTTGCCGCACTGGAGGCCAACAGCTCACCGCAGCCACCAAAGACGACCACTAAAAGCGCCGAGTTCAAGCGCGCAAAAATCCAGCTGGCCATGCGCCGTGCAGCGTTGAAAAAGGCTCAGGATCACCATGCTGACGAGCATCAATTGGCAACCTTGAAAGCTGCATTGAATGACGCCGAGCAAACGCTGCAAGATGCCGAGGCCAACGGCTGACCCACTGCGCTGTGTATTACTAACATCACGCCGACCGCCTGCAAGGAAACGTCTGTCCCTATGAATGCCGCAAAACGCCTGGAAATCTTCCGCAGGTTTCACGAAGACAATCCGGAACCGAAAACCGAACTGGCCTACTCCTCACCGTTCGAATTACTGATTGCGGTGATCCTTTCGGCTCAATCCACGGACGTTGGCGTTAACAAGGCCACGGCGAAGCTGTACCCCGTGGCCAATACACCCGCCGCGATTTACGCTCTGGGTGTGGAAGGCCTGTCCGAATACATCAAGACCATCGGCCTGTATAACAGCAAGGCCAAGAATGTGATCGAAACGTGCCGCCTGCTGTTGGAGCTGCATGGAGGCGAGGTACCACAAACCCGCGAAGCCCTCGAAGCCTTGCCTGGCGTGGGCCGCAAAACGGCAAACGTGGTGCTCAATACGGCGTTTCGGCAGTTGACCATGGCGGTGGACACGCACATTTTCCGCGTCAGCAACCGAACCGGCATTGCACGGGGCAAGAATGTGGTTGAGGTGGAAAAGCAATTGATGAAGTTCGTGCCCAAGCCCTATCTGCTCGACTCCCACCATTGGCTGATCCTGCACGGACGCTACGTTTGCCAGGCCCGCAAGCCGCGCTGCGGCAGCTGCCGTATCGAAGAGTTGTGCGAATACAAGGACAAGACCTCCGACGATTGAGCGATCATTGGTTTTTGTGATCAGACGATTGAAAAAATCTTTTTTACCCGTTCGCGGATTATCGCTATAAGGAGCCCCAACGGCAGTCTTAGCCTGGAGTTGACCTTATGAGCGCTGGCAACGAACAACTGGAAGTGGAAGACGACCTCGTTGAGTCGGATGACGATGTGGTAGAGGCACCTGTGGCAGAGGTGGCCAAGACCAATTTAAGCAAACGCCGCACTATCGACAATCTTCTGGAAGAGCGACGCTTGCAAAAACAGCTGGCCGATTACGACTTCGATCTCTGATCGAGCCGTTGACGGCCGGAAGCCTCCCTGCCGGAGGCTTTTTTCTGCCGGTTACACGGGTATTCAAGGGGGGCAATATCCTCCTAGACCAAGCCGTTGCGCTGGGCCAGTTCGATCAGGTCCACGAGGGACCTGGCATTGAGCTTGAGCAGCAAGCGCGTCTTGTAGGTACTGACGGTTTTGTTGCTGAGGAACATGCCATCGGCAATTTCCTTGTTGGTTTTGCCACGGGCCAGTTGCTGCAGCACCATCATCTCCCGTCCCGATAAGCGTTCGACCATGTCGGCTTCACTGGCATTGCCCATGGTTGACCGCACTGAGTTGAGCGCCTGGTTCGGGAAATAGCTATAGCCGGAAAGCACCGCCTTGATGGCACTGAGCAACTCTGTCAGATCCTGCTGCTTGCACACATAGCCGGCGGCACCCGCCTGCATGCAGCGCATGGAAAAATGGCCAGGCGCCTGGGACGTCAGCACCAGCACCTTGAACGAGACGGCTTGCTTGGTCGAAGCCAGCCGACAAATAACTTCCAGGCCGTCGAGCTTGGGGATTCCGATATCCAGTATCACAATATCCGGCATATGTTCCCGTGCAAGTTGCAACGCATCGACACCGTTATCAGTCTCGGCAACGACCTCATAACCATGACTCTCCATTAGCATGCGCACAGCAAGACGAATGACGGGATGATCATCCACGATCAGCACTTTATTCATGAGAAAGTCCAATTTCGCTGTTCGAATTATTTAGAGCAAACACAATAGCCTAGTCGATTACTAGTTGGCATAGCATTCCCCCCCGAGCAAGAGCAGGCAGAGACCCAACCCACAAGAAGATAGGAATTAGCCTACAAAAATTCGCCAACTTAGATGCATAGAGCTTTATGGTTGCTTTCAGACCTTTCTCGACGCGTACATATTTTGAGTGAAAGATCATGACCATCAGCCCGTAAAAGTAAACGTGCCGCACAAGTCTTTCAGGAAATACCCCTTGTTTGTCGCAATGGCGCCAGCAAACCGCCCCGAAAAAACTATTCGCATTAGTTCCATTTAACATATTTCGACACTTCCATAATTCCTACAGAAAATTCAACAACTCACATATCCATTGCAGCTACATGAGTGAATTTTCTGTCAGACATAGTTCCTCCTCAGATGTAAAAAATCATTCAACCTTAAAAACATAAAGATAAACTGGATAATAATTGCGCAAGTTAGGGAAAATCCTTAAACACACGCTAAACGCTAATAAACAGCGCCGCATCTAAAATCCAGGCAAAAAAAATGACCCCTTGCAAAAGGGGCCATTTTTCACGACGGGCGCACGGTTCAGAACAACGAGCGGCCCTTGTTGGCAGCGATGCGCATGCGCAGTGCGTTCAACTTGATGAAGCCTGCCGCGTCCGCCTGATTGTAGGCGCCGCCGTCTTCTTCGAAGGTGGCGATGTTGGAGTCGAACAGCGACTCATCGGACTTGCGGCCGGTGACGATCACGTTGCCCTTGTACAGCTTCAGGCGCACGACACCGTTCACGTGGGCCTGGGAAGCGTCGATCATCTGTTGCAGCATCAGACGCTCAGGGCTCCACCAGTAACCGGTGTAGATCAGGCTGGCATACTTGGGCATCAGCTCGTCTTTAAGGTGGGCGACTTCACGGTCCAGGGTGATGGACTCGATGGCGCGGTGGGCACGCAGCATGATGGTGCCGCCCGGGGTTTCGTAGCAACCGCGAGACTTCATGCCCACATAACGGTTCTCGACGATGTCGAGACGGCCGATACCATGCTGACCGCCGATGCGGTTCAGGGTCGCCAGTACGGTGGCCGGGGTCATTTCAACGCCGTCCAGCGCAACGATGTCGCCGTTGCGGTAAGTCAGTTCCAGGTACTGCGCCTTGTCTGGAGCGTTCTCCGGGGAGACCGTCCATTTCCACATATCTTCTTCGTGCTCGGTCCAGGTGTCTTCCAGCACGCCGCCTTCATAGGAAATGTGCAGCAGGTTGGCGTCCATCGAGTACGGCGACTTCTTCTTGCCATGCCGCTCGATCGGAATAGCGTGCTTTTCAGCGTAATCCATCAGCTTTTCACGGGACAGCAGGTCCCATTCACGCCACGGCGCAATGACTTTAACGCCTGGCTTGAGTGCATAGGCACCCAGTTCGAAACGTACCTGGTCGTTGCCCTTGCCGGTGGCGCCGTGAGAAATGGCGTCGGCGCCCGTTTCGTTGGCGATCTCGATCAGGCGCTTGGCGATCAGCGGACGTGCGATGGAGGTACCCAGCAGGTACTCACCTTCGTAGACAGTGTTGGCGCGAAACATCGGGAAAACGAAATCGCGGACGAACTCTTCGCGCAGGTCGTCAATGTAGATCTCTTTCACGCCCATGGCTTGCGCCTTGGCACGTGCAGGTTCGACCTCTTCACCCTGACCCAGGTCAGCGGTGAAGGTCACCACTTCACAGTTATAAGTATCCTGCAGCCACTTGAGGATCACCGAAGTGTCCAGGCCGCCGGAATACGCGAGAACGACCTTGTTTACGTCGGCCATGCCATCACTCCACGGGGTTGTACGGAAAGGCGACGATTCTACCGATCAAAACCGTGAAATTACAGGGGCGCGACAGCAAATGAAGATAAAGCGACAGATTATGTCGAGTGGGCGACCGATGGTCGCCTCTTATGAGGTAGCCGCCGGGTTGCTCGGCGCAGTGGCCTGAGGCGCCGGTTTCTCTGGGGCAGCCACCCGCTCAAGCTGAATATTTACACGGCGGTTACGCGCACGGTTGGTGGCATTAGTGTTGGGCGCCAAGGGGTAGCTTTCGCCATGGAAGCGCATCGTGATTTGCGATTCCTGAATGCCGTTGGCCTTGAAGTAGTCCATCACCGCCAGGGCGCGGCGCCGTGAGACGTCACGGTTGGTCAGGCGATTGCCACTGTTATCGGAATGACCGTTCAACTCGACATGATTGACCGTGGGATCGGCTTTCATGAATGCCAGGATCACCGACAACTTCTTCTTGGCCGCCGCGTCCAGCTCAATACCACCACCGGGGAAGCCCACTTCAGTCTGTTTGACCTGGTCGTAATTCATGGGCAGCAGCTTGGTGGTGCACACCTGATAATCGTTGTACGCCTTGTTGAACTTCACAGGCAGCAGGCGAATTTCCGAGTAGCCGCCTTGACGCCCGTAATGCCGCACGGTCGGGCTGCGCCCTTCAAGCAAACCCGTGAACAGGCGGCCGGCCTGGGCCTGGGAGCTATTGAACAGGACGTCGCCGCTGCCGACACGCACGGCCCCAAGGTTGATATCACCTCGGCCCGGCTGCCACGGCGCGGCCGCGGCCAATAAGGTTGCCGAGCCGGCGCCGAGGGTGCCGCCATAGGTTTTCAGACGAAACGTTGCCTGCTCGCCGGCCCGGCGCACGAACTCACCGGAACCGAAATCGGTGATCGGCTGGGTCAGGCGGCACTCGAACTGATCGCCCTCTACCTTCCACTCAATATTCTCCAGACGTGTCTGGAACGTGAGGGCCGCCGCAGGCAGGCTGGCGAACACACTGAGCAGGGCTAGACAATACTGGCGCACGGGAGGCTCCACTGGTTTCTACAACACTTCAAAGCGTCATACATCGTTAAGGCATACCCGGAGATATCGGTAGCATCCGGCAAAACTTGATAGCGAGTGCCTGCAAGAGTCTTTTCCGGTAGCATTCCCACCAGATTGACCCGCCTGGAATCCCCAATGTCCGACCGCCTGACCCTGCTGCGTCCCGACGACTGGCATATTCATCTTCGCGATGGTGCTGCGTTACCCCAAACCGTGGCCGATGTGGCCCGCACGTTTGGCCGTGCCATCATCATGCCTAACCTGGTACCTCCGGTGCGCAATGCCGCAGAAGCCGACGCCTATCGCCAGCGCATCCTCGCTGCACGACCGGCCGGCAGCCGCTTCGAACCGTTGATGGTGCTCTACCTGACCGACCGCACCCAGCCTGAAGAAATTCGTGAAGCCAAGGCCAGCGGTTATGTGCACGCCGCCAAGCTGTACCCGGCAGGTGCGACCACCAACTCCGATTCCGGTGTAACCAGTATCGACAAGATCCTGCCGGCGATCGAAGCCATGGCGGAGGTCGGCATGCCATTGCTGATCCACGGGGAAGTCACCCGTGGCGACGTGGATGTGTTCGATCGCGAAAAAATCTTCATCGATGAACACATGCGTCGTGTGGTCGAGTTGTTCCCTACGCTCAAAGTGGTGTTTGAACACATCACCACCGCCGATGCGGTGCAGTTCGTCAGCGAAGCGTCGGCCAACGTTGGCGCGACCATCACCGCTCATCACCTGCTCTACAACCGCAACCACATGCTGGTGGGCGGGATTCGGCCGCATTTCTATTGCCTGCCTATTCTCAAGCGCAATACCCACCAGGTGGCACTGCTGGATGCCGCCACCAGCGGCAGCCCGAAGTTCTTTCTCGGCACCGACTCTGCGCCACACGCCCAGCACGCCAAGGAAGCCGCATGCGGCTGCGCCGGCTGCTACACCGCGTTTGCCGCCATCGAGTTGTACGCCGAAGCTTTCGAACAGCGTAACGCGCTGGACAAACTCGAAGGTTTCGCCAGCCTCAACGGCCCGCGTTTCTACGGCCTGCCGGCGAATACCGACCGCATTACCCTGGTCCGTGAAGACTGGACCGCCCCTGCCAGCCTGCCGTTTGGCGAGCTGACCGTTATCCCGCTGCGCGCCGGTGAAACACTGCGCTGGCGCCTGCTGGAGGAAAGCAAGTGAGTGAAGACCATTACGACGACGAACAAGAGCACGGCGGTGGCGGCTCGCGCCATCCGATGGCCGAGCGTTTTCGCGGTTATCTTCCGGTTGTCATCGACGTAGAAACCGGTGGTTTCAACTGCGCCACCGACGCCTTGCTGGAAATCGCCGCAACCACCATCGGCATGGACGAACAGGGCTTTGTGTACCCGGAACACACCCATTTCTTCCGCGTCGAGCCGTTTGAAGGCGCCAATATCGAAGCCGCTGCCCTGGAATTCACCGGGATCAAGCTCGACCACCCACTGCGTATGGCGGTAAGTGAAGAAGCGGCGCTGACCGATATCTTCCGTGGCGTGCGCAAGGCGTTGAAGGCCAATGGCTGCAAACGTGCGATCCTGGTCGGCCACAACAGCAGTTTCGACCTGGGCTTCCTGAACGCCGCCGTGGCGCGGCTGGACATGAAGCGCAACCCGTTTCATCCGTTCTCCAGTTTCGACACCGCAACGCTTGCCGGCCTGGCCTACGGTCAGACCGTTCTGGCCAAAGCCTGCCAGGCGGCCGGTATCGACTTTGACGGGCGTGAAGCCCACTCGGCCCGCTACGACACCGAGAAGACCGCCGAGCTGTTCTGCGGCATCGTCAATCGGTGGAAACAGATGGGCGGCTGGGAAGACTTCAACGACTGAAGGCAAATCCCACGCATAAAAAAACCGGCCTTTTCAGGCCGGTTTTTTTGTACCGTGACGTTGGCTTACAGCTTGCCAGCGTTCTCGGTCAGGTAAGCCGCGACGCCTTCTGGCGAAGCGTTCATGCCTTTGTCGCCTTTTTTCCAGTTGGCAGGGCAGACTTCGCCGTGCTCTTCGTGGAATTGCAGCGCGTCGACCAGGCGGATCAGCTCTTCCATGTTACGGCCCAGCGGCAGGTCGTTGATGATCTGCGAGCGCACAACGCCCTTGTCGTCGATCAGGAACGCGCCACGGAACGCCACGCCGCCTTCGGACTCAACGTCGTAGGCCTTGGCGATGTCGTGCTTCATGTCGGCAGCCATGGTGTATTTGACTTTGCCGATGCCGCCGTCGTTGATGGCGGTGTTGCGCCAGGCGTTGTGGGTGAAATGGGAGTCGATGGAAACCGCGACCACTTCAACATTGCGCGCTTTGAAATCGTCCATGCGGTGGTCCAGGGCGATCAGCTCTGAAGGGCAGACGAAGGTGAAGTCCAGCGGGTAGAAGAACACCAGGCCGTATTTGCCTTTGATGGCTTCAGACAGCTTGAAGCTGTCTACGATTTCGCCATTGCCGAGGACGGCTGGTACGTCGAAATCCGGGGCTTGTTTACCGACGAGTACGCTCATTGGATATCTCCTGATATAGGGGTGACGATTGAAGTAAAAGGACCGGTCGAGTCTGCCTGTGGAAACAGACAGAAATATGACGCAATCACGCTTCGTGAAGACCGACCATCATACACCGAAAAAACCGTTCGTCAGCGCACGGGCAATTCCCCCCGGATTGCTGCTGAAACTATTTTGACAATCATTCTCGTTAACATTAAGATCCATCGCACTTAAGCCATAAACCCGCGACGGTTCTCACTTATGTATGTCTGCCTCTGCACTGGCGTCACCGACGGACAAATCCGCGAAGCAATCTATGAAGGTTGCTGCAGCTACAAAGAAGTGCGTGAAACCACCGGCGTTGCCAGCCAGTGCGGCAAATGTGCTTGCCTGGCCAAGCAAGTGGTACGGGAAACCCTGACGCAGCTGCAAACAGCCCAGGCCGCACTCCCCTACTCGACAGAATTTACACACGCCTGATAGGCATGTTTTAAAGAACCGGACCTTGTGTCCGGTTTTTTTATGCCTGTAATTCAATTAGTTAGCGCCAAGACGCGGAACACAAACATTCTTATTCCGATTAATTTTCATTTATTATTCAATAACTTAGGTTTGACACTAGGATTTTCACCGCTCAGACTCCTCCCTATACACAGCTATTACAGGGCAGGACCCCAGTCATGAAAGGCGACATCTCAGTCATCCAGCAACTCAACAAAATCCTTGCCAATGAACTGGTCGCGATCAATCAGTACTTCCTGCATGCGCGCATGTACGATGACTGGGGCCTGGAAAAGCTCGGCAAGCGTGAATACAAAGAATCGATCAAGGCCATGAAGGACGCCGACGCGCTGATCAAGCGCATCCTCTTCCTGGAAGGCCTGCCGAACGTGCAGGACCTGGGCAAGCTGAACATCGGCGAGCACACCCAGGAAATGATCAGCAGCGACCTGGGCTTTGAGCGCAAGAGCCACAGCGACCTGAAGGCTGGTATCGCTCACTGCGAAACCAAGGGCGATTTCGGCAGCCGTGAACTGTTGGAAGATATCCTGGAAGATCAGGAAGAGCATATCGACTGGCTTGAAACCCAGTTGGGCCTGATCGACAAGGTCAGCCTGGAGAATTACCTGCAATCGCAGATGGGTGAATAACCCGTAGCGTTCAGGCACAAAAAAGCCCCGCTCTCACCAGAGAAGCGGGGCTTTTTATTGCTCGCCAATTAGGCGTCAGTCTTGACTGCTGCTTTTTGCGCTGCGTCTTTGATCAGCGCTTGCAGCGAACCATCAGCTGCCATTTCAGTGATGATGTCGCTACCGCCAACCAGCTCACCGGCTACCCACAACTGCGGGAAAGTCGGCCAGTTGGCGTACTTTGGCAGGTTGGCGCGGATTTCAGGGTTTTGCAGGATATCCACGTAAGCGAACTTCTCGCCACATGCCATCACAGCCTGGGACGCTTTCGCGGAGAAACCGCACTGAGGCGCGTTAGGTGCACCTTTCATGTAAAGCAGAATGGTGTTGTTGGCAATCTGCTCTTTGATCGTTTCGATGATATCCATGGAACACCTCTGCAGGAACTTTGCGACTCACGGGTCGGCACGGTGGCGCATTGTAACGCAAAAATCCAGCAGGATGCTCAGGCCGCCACCACCTTCACCGGTACGCCGTTGAGCGCCGCATTACCCGACAACTCGTCCAATTGCCGCTCGTCGGTCAAGTCATTGGCACTCGCCCCCGGCTGGCCGCTCGCAATGCTCATCTGCACGCCCGGACGACCGTGGCCCCAGCCGTGAGGCAGGCTGACCACACCCGGCATCATGTCCGTGCTGGCCGCTACTTCCACCTCGACCATACCGATACGCGAACTCACCCGCACCCGCTGACCATCGCTCAACTGACGGCTAGCCAGATCATCGGGGTGCATCAGCAGTTGATGGCGTGGCTTACCCTTCACCAGCCGGTGATAGTTATGCATCCAGGAATTATTGCTGCGCACATGCCGCCTGCCAATCAATAGCAGTTCGTCGGCCACCGGCACCGGCTGCGCGGCGAAACGCGCCAGGTCTGCCAGTATCACGGCCGGTGCCGCTTGCACCTTGCCATCCGCGGTTTTCAAACGTGCCGCGAGGTTGGGCTTGAGCGGCCCCAAGTCGACGCCATGGGGATGATCCGCCAGCATCGCCACCGACAGTTTATGACTGGATGCGTCACCATAGGCACCCGCACGCAGGCCAAAGTCGATCATCTGTGCCGGTGGCAGGGTGGGCTTGAGCACCGCGCCAGTGTGCGCCGCAAACGCCTTGGCCAAGCCGACAAAGATCTCCCAGTCATGCAATGCACCCTCAGGCTTGGGCAGGATGGCGCGATTGAAGCGTGTGACATTGCGTACCGCGAACAAATTGAAGGTAGTGTCGTAGTGATCGTTTTCCAGCGCCGAGGTGGAGGGCAAGATCAGGTCGGCATAACGCGTGGTCTCGTTGATATACAGGTCGATGCTGACCATGAACTCCAACCCGTCCAGGGCTTGTTCCAATTGGCGGCCGTTAGGCGTGGACAGTACCGGGTTGCCGGCCACCGTCACCAGGGCGCGGATCTGCCCTTCACCCTCGGTCAGCATTTCTTCGGCCAGGGCTGACACCGGCAGTTCTCCGCCGTACTCCGGCCGCCCGGACACGCGGCTCTGCCAGCGGTTGAAATGGCCGCCGCTGGTGGAGGCCACCAGGTCCACCGCGGGGCTGGTGCAGAGCGCGCCGCCGACACGGTCCAGGTTGCCGGTCACCAGGTTGATCAGTTGCACCAGCCAATGGCACAGCGTGCCAAACGCTTGGGTCGAGACCCCCATGCGGCCATAACAAACGGCCTTGTCAGCGCCGGCGAAGTCCCTGGCCAACTGGCGAATCTGCTCGGCAGGCACCGCACACTGGCGGCTCATGGCCTCGGCATCGAAGCCGGCAATCGCCTTGCGTACATCATCCAGGCCTTGCACCGGCAAATGGCTGTCGCGTGTCAGCCCTTCGGAGAACAAAGTGTTGAGCACCCCAAACAACAATGCCGCATCGCCGCCGGGGCGTACGAACACGTGCTGGTCCGCGATGGCTGCCGTCTCGCTGCGCCGAGGGTCGACCACCACCACTTTTCCGCCCCGCGCCTGGATGGCCTTGAGGCGTTTCTCCACATCGGGCACAGTCATGATGCTGCCATTGGAAGCCAGCGGGTTGCCGCCGAGAATCAACATGAAGTCGGTCTGGTCGATATCGGGTATGGGCAACAACAGGCCGTGGCCGTACATCAGGTGACTGGTGAGGTGATGAGGCAGTTGGTCTACCGAGGTCGCGGAAAAACGATTGCGCGTCTTCAACAGCCCTAGAAAGTAGTTGCTGTGGGTCATCAACCCATAGTTATGCACGCTTGGGTTGCCCTGATACACCGCCACCGCGTTCTGCCCATGCCGCGTCTGGATACCCGCAAGCCGCTCGGCCACCAGGGCAAAGGCTTCATCCCAGCCAATCGGCTGCCATTCGCTGCCCACCCGCCGCATGGGTTGGTGCAGGCGGTCCGGGTCATTCTGGATGTCCTGCAGGGCCACCGCCTTGGGGCAGATGTGGCCGCGACTGAAACTGTCCAGAGGGTCGCCCTTGATCGAGGTGATCGCCAGGCTACCGTCTTCGGCTTGGGTGGTTTCCAGGGTGAGGCCGCAGATGGCTTCGCACAGGTGGCAGGCACGGTGGTGGAGAGTCTTGGTCATGGCCAGTCTCTTTTATAGGGGCTTTGACTCAACTATGGGCCGCGACCACTTGGCGCGCCAGCAACCTTCGCGTTGTGAATCGACGGGCATAGGCCAGGGCATGGCTAAGCATGAGCAAATGTTTCAGAAACCTTGTCAGCAGGCGCTGAAACCGACGCGACCTGGCCCAAGCCCGCCCCCGCGCATTGCAAAAGGCCTGGACGCCAGTGTACAAATGGTTCGCTGCTGTCAGGAATTCGTCTTCAAACGCGCGCCAGCGCCCTGCTTGAACACCCCTAAAGCCGTAGCCCTATTGGTAAAACGCGACATTTAATGTCAATATCGCGTCTTCCCCTATTTCGTCGCCCCGTGCGGCTTTCGCCGCAGGTCTCGCCCGTTGTCGCAATAAACAAGGCTTTGAGTATCTGCGGTCTGTTGCAAAAGGTAGTTAATGATGAGCGCAAGGCACTTTCTCTCCCTGATGGATTGCACGCCCGAAGAGCTGGTCAGCGTGATCCGTCGAGGCATTGAGCTTAAAGACCTGCGTAACCGCGGTGTACTGTTTGAGCCGTTGAAAAACCGGGTACTCGGGATGATTTTCGAAAAGTCCTCGACCCGCACACGCCTGTCGTTCGAAGCCGGCATGATCCAGCTGGGTGGCCAGGCCATCTTCCTGTCACCGCGCGACACCCAACTGGGCCGTGGTGAGCCGATCAGCGATTGCGCCATCGTGATGTCGCGCATGCTCGATGCCGTGATGATCCGTACCTTCGCCCACAGCACCTTGACCGAATTTGCCGCCAACTCCCGTGTGCCCGTGATCAACGGCCTGTCCGATGACCTGCACCCCTGCCAGTTGCTGGCCGACATGCAAACCTTCCTCGAGCACCGTGGCTCGATCCAAGGCAAGACCGTGGCCTGGATCGGCGATGGCAACAACATGTGCAACAGCTATATAGAAGCGGCGATCCAGTTCGACTTCCACCTGCGCATCGCCTGCCCTGAAGGCTACGAGCCCAGCGCCGAGTTCATGGCCAAGGCCGATGGCCGTGTGCAACTGCTGCGCGATCCGAAAGACGCAGTGGTCGGCGCGCACCTGGTCAGCACCGACGTCTGGACCTCCATGGGCCAGGAAGACGAAACCGCCAAGCGCCTGGCCCAGTTTGCGCCGTTCCAGGTGACCCGTGCGTTGCTCGACCTGGCCGCGCCAGACGTGCTGTTCATGCACTGCCTGCCCGCCCACCGGGGCGAAGAAATCAGCCAGGACCTGCTCGACGATTCGCGCTCAGTCGCGTGGGATCAGGCCGAGAACCGCCTGCATGCGCAAAAAGCCTTGCTCGAATTCCTCGTACCACCGTCGTACCACCACGCATGAGCCAGTCATTACTGCTGAACCTGCGCAATCTGGCATGCGGTTATCAAGACCAGCGCGTCGTGCAGAACCTCAACCTGCACCTCAACGCCGGCGATATCGGTTGCCTGCTCGGCTCTTCAGGGTGTGGCAAGACCACTACCCTGCGCGCGATTGCTGGCTTTGAGCCAGTGCATGAAGGCGAAATCAGCCTGGCGGGCGAAGTCATCTCCCGTGCCGGTTTCACCCTCGCCCCGGAAAAACGTCGTATCGGCATGGTGTTCCAGGACTACGCGTTGTTCCCGCACCTGAGCGTGGCTGACAACATCGCCTTTGGCATTCGCAAGCACCCGCAAAAAGAGCGCGTAGTTGCCGAGTTGCTGGAACTGGTCAACTTGAAGAACCTGGGCAAGCGCTTCCCCCATGAGCTTTCCGGTGGTCAGCAACAACGCGTCGCTCTCGCCCGGGCCCTGGCGCCGGAGCCGCAACTGCTGTTGCTGGATGAACCCTTTTCCAACCTCGATGGCGAACTGCGCCGCAAGCTCAGCCATGAAGTGCGCGACATCCTCAAGGCTCGCGGCACCAGCGCGATCCTGGTAACCCATGATCAGGAAGAGGCCTTCGCCGTCAGCGATCACGTCGGGGTCTTCAAGGAAGGCCGCCTTGAGCAGTGGGACACGCCCTACAACCTCTATCACGAACCGCAGACGCCTTACGTCGCCAGTTTCATCGGCCAAGGGTATTTCATCCGTGGTCGGCTGAACTCGCCCGAATCGGTCAGCACTGAACTGGGCGACCTGCGCGGCAACCGTGCCTACACCTTGCCGACCGGCGCTGCGGTGGACGTGCTGCTGCGCCCGGACGATATCGTGTATGCGCCGGACAGCGCGTTGAAAGCCCGGATCGTCGGCAAGACCTTCCTCGGCGCCTCAACGCTGTACCGGTTACAGCTGCCGACCGGCGCTCAGCTGGAGTCGATTTTCCCCAGCCATGCCGATCACCAAGTGGGCGCGGAGGTGGGGATTCGTGTGGCGGCTGAGCATTTGGTGGTGTTCCAGGCATCCGGCAGCACAGCGGCGCAAATTCCTGCTGTTGAGTCAGGCGTGCGCCGCCACAGCGTCGCTCACTGATAAAACCGGGTCGGGATGTAGGAGCTGGCTTGCCTGCGATGCAGACAACTCGGGTTATCTGTTACACCGCGTTGATGCTATCGCAGGCAAGCCAGCTCCCACATTTGATCCTCATAGACTTCAAAGAATGAATATCAGGCCCGCCCGATCGGTGCGAATTTGGCCTGGGTGTGTTCAGCCAACACCGCCGCTGGCAATTCAACTTCCAATCCTCTTCTGCCCGCGCTGACAAAAATCGTTGCAAAGGGTTGCGCCGTTTCATCGATAAACGTGCGCAGCCGCTTCTTCTGACCCAGCGGGCTGATGCCGCCCAACAGATAACCCGTGGAACGCTGCGCCGCTGCCGGGTCAGCCATTTCGACTTTCTTCACACCCGCAGCATGAGCCAGGGCTTTCAAGTCCAGACTTCCGACGACCGGCACAACCGCCACCAACAATTCACCCTTCTCACTGCTCGCCAGCAGCGTCTTGAACACTTGGGCCGGGTCCAGGCTCAATTTTTCCGCGGCCTCCAGCCCATACGAGGCTGCCTTGGGATCATGTTCATAACTATGCACACGATGTTCGGCGCGAACTTTTTTCAACAGGTCCAATGCAGGGGTCATAACGGCTCCGGGCGGGCAAACTGATGGCCAATTCTAGGCCAAGCCTACCTAAAACGCTCTAGCACAGACCTATCACCGCAAAAGCAACGTGCCTTGGCCATGATCATTCACCACACCAATAGTTCGGAAATGACCAATGGTTCACTTTCGACCTTTGACAGCGGTCATTCTTGTCTATATTTTTTCGTTTCCGAATACCGTAGGAATAATTCTCTGGTACTCCGCAGTGAGCCACGATCCAGGATGGGGATCCTTCTCGTGGTGAATATCGCGCAACTGCCCGTTGAGGCCGTGCGCAAGACAAGAACAACAATTGAGGTTTTCCATGACAACTGCTCTTCAACAGCCTTCACTTTCGAGCCAATGCATGGCCGAATTCCTGGGCACCGCGCTGCTGATCTTCTTCGGTACAGGATGCGTCGCCGCGCTCAAGGTCGCGGGTGCGAGCTTTGGCTTATGGGAAATCAGTATCATCTGGGGGGTCGGCGTGAGCATGGCGATCTACCTGAGTGCCGGTATTTCCGGGGCTCACCTCAACCCGGCGGTCAGTATCGCCCTGTGCATCTTTGCCGATTTTGAAAAGCGCAAACTGCCCTTCTATATTCTTGCCCAGGTCGCCGGCGCCTTTTGCTCCGCCGCCCTGGTGTACACGCTCTACAGCAATCTGTTTTTCGATTACGAACAAACCCACCACATGGTCCGCGGCTCACAAGCCAGCCTGGAATTGGCGTCGGTGTTCTCCACCTATCCCCATGCGCTGCTGAGCACGGCCCAGGCATTCCTGGTGGAGATGGTCATCACCGCCATCCTGATGGGCGTGATCATGGCTCTGACCGATGATAACAACGGCCTGCCACGCGGCCCCCTGGCCCCCCTGCTGATCGGTTTGCTGATCGCCGTAATCGGCAGCGCCATGGGCCCGTTGACTGGCTTTGCGATGAACCCGGCACGGGATTTCGGTCCCAAGCTGATGACCTTTTTCGCCGGTTGGGGTGAAATGGCCTTTACTGGCGGTCGCGATATTCCTTATTTCCTGGTGCCGATTTTCGCTCCGATTGTCGGCGCATGCCTGGGCGCTGCGGCCTATCGCGGGCTGATTGCTCGCCACCTGCCGAGCGCCGCACCGGCTATCGCTGAAGAAACACCTGACACGGCTGTCAACGGCAAGACTCGTATTTCCTGAAAGCGCCAGCCTGGTCCCCTGCCCTTCGCGGCCCAGGCTGATTTCTGACTTCCTTATTTCGTCCAAGGCAATTGACATGACCGACCTTCAGAATAAGAACTACATCATTGCCCTTGATCAGGGCACCACCAGTTCCCGGGCGATCATCTTCGATCGTGACGCCAACGTGGTGTGTACCGCCCAGCGTGAATTCGTCCAGCATTACCCGCAGGCTGGCTGGGTTGAACATGACCCGATGGAAATCTTCGCCACCCAGAGCGCGGTGATGGTCGAAGCGCTGGCGCAGGCCGGCCTGCACCATGACCAGGTGGCCGCCATCGGTATCACCAACCAGCGTGAAACCACGGTGGTCTGGGACAAGATCACCGGCCGCCCGATCTATAACGCTATTGTCTGGCAGTGCCGCCGCAGTACCGAGATCTGCCAGCAGCTCAAGCGCGACGGCCATGAGCAATACATCAGCGACACCACGGGCCTTGTGACCGACCCGTACTTCTCCGGCACCAAGCTCAAGTGGATCCTCGACAACGTCGAAGGCAGCCGCGAACGTGCGCGCAATGGCGAACTGCTGTTCGGCACCGTCGACAGCTGGCTGATCTGGAAATTTACCGGCGGCAAGACCCACGTCACCGACTACACCAACGCGTCGCGCACCATGCTCTTCAACATCCACACCCTGGAGTGGGATGCGAAGATGCTGGAGATTCTCGACATCCCACGGGAAATGCTCCCTGAAGTGAAGTCGTCGTCGGAAATCTATGGCCGTACCAAGAGCGGCATCGCTATCGGTGGCATTGCCGGCGACCAGCAAGCGGCCCTGTTTGGCCAGATGTGCGTGGAAGCGGGCCAGGCCAAGAACACCTACGGCACCGGCTGCTTCCTGCTGATGAACACCGGCGACAAGGCGGTGAAATCCAAGCACGGCATGCTCACCACCATTGCCTGCGGCCCGCGCGGTGAGGTGGCCTATGCCCTGGAAGGCGCGGTCTTCAACGGTGGCTCCACCGTGCAATGGCTACGTGACGAGCTGAAGATCATCAACGATGCCCACGACACCGAATACTTTGCCGGCAAGGTCAAGGACAGCAACGGCGTGTACCTGGTACCCGCTTTCACCGGTCTCGGCGCGCCCTACTGGGACCCGTATGCCCGTGGCGCACTGTTCGGCCTGACCCGTGGCGTACGCGTAGACCACATTATTCGCGCAGCCCTGGAGTCGATTGCCTACCAGACCCGCGACGTCCTCGACGCCATGCAACAGGACTCGGGCGAACGCCTCAAGGCCCTGCGCGTGGACGGCGGCGCGGTTGCCAACAACTTCCTGATGCAATTCCAGGCCGACATCCTCGGCACCCAGGTAGAACGCCCGCAAATGCGCGAGACCACTGCCCTCGGCGCGGCCTACCTGGCGGGCCTGGCGTGTGGCTTCTGGGGCAGCCTGGACGAGTTGCGCGGCAAGGCGGTAATCGAGCGCGAGTTCGAGCCACAGCTGGACGAGGCGGCCAAAGAGAAACTCTACGCCGGCTGGCAAAAAGCTGTGAGCCGCACCCGTGACTGGGAGCCGCACGAAGGCGCCGAATAAACCAAGCGCTGGCTTACGGCAGGTTGTAACTGGCAGGGAGCGGATTCCTGCGTCATCATGGGCCACTTTTGTATGGCAGCCCAAAGGACGCCCCATGAATCTGCCTCCCCGCCAACAACAAATCCTCGAACTGGTCCGCGAACGCGGGTACGTCAGTATCGAGGAAATGGCGCAGCTATTCGTTGTCACCCCGCAAACCATCCGCCGCGATATCAACCAGCTGGCGGACGCCAACCTGTTGCGCCGCTACCACGGCGGCGCAGCCTATGACTCCAGTGTCGAGAACACCGCGTACGCCATGCGTGCCGACCAGATGCGCGACGAGAAGCAACGCATCGGTGAAGCCATCGCCGCGCAGATTCCCGATCATGCCTCGCTGTTCATCAACATCGGCACCACCACCGAATCCATCGCCCGTGCGCTGCTCAATCACAGCCACCTGAAAATCATCACCAACAACCTCAACGTCGCCACCATGCTCAGTGCCAAGGACGACTTCGATGTGTTGCTCACCGGCGGCAATGTGCGCCGTGACGGTGGTGTGGTGGGCCAGGCCAGTGTCGACTTCATCAACCAGTTCAAGGTCGACTTTGCCCTGGTGGGCATCAGCGGGATCGACGAGGACGGCAGCCTGCTGGACTTCGATTACCAGGAGGTGCGGGTTTCCCAGGCAATCATCGCCAATGCGCGGCAGGTGATCCTGGCGGCGGACTCCAGCAAATTCGGGCGCAATGCCATGATTCGCCTGGGGCCGATCAGCCTGGTGGACTGCCTGGTGACTGACCAGCAGCCGGTGCCGGCGTTGGTGCAAGTGCTGAATGAGCACAAGGTGCGGCTGGAAGTCGTGTAGCGCTTGTACCGCCGCCTTCGCGAGCAAGCCCGACTCCCACAATTTGAAATGCGATCAAATGTGGGAGCCGGGCTTGCCCGCGATGACGCCCTCAACAACACCGATACATTCACCTTTGTTCATAATTCTTCCTTTCTCCGCCCTTCGATGAGTTTTTTCAATCGAAGTCGGGTGGCTGTGCCCGCAATTATCAGCTACCATTTTCGCAAATGAACATTCATGTTCGAATTCCAAGACGAAAAGATCGCGAGGCCAGCCGATGAACCCTTCCACCTTGCCTGCTCCACCGCTTGCCGAAGTCTATGACGTTGCCGTAATTGGTGGCGGGATCAATGGCGTCGGGATTGCAGCAGACGCAGCCGGTCGCGGTTTGTCGGTATTCCTTTGCGAAAAGGATGACTTGGCCAGCCACACCTCATCGGCCAGCAGCAAGCTGATCCACGGTGGACTGCGTTACCTGGAGCATTACGAATTCCGTCTGGTGCGTGAAGCATTGGCCGAACGCGAAGTACTGCTGGCCAAGGCACCGCACATCGTCAAGCAAATGCGCTTCGTACTGCCGCACCGCCCGCACCTGCGCCCGGCCTGGATGATTCGTGCTGGTCTGTTCCTTTATGACCACTTGGGCAAGCGCGAAAAGCTCGCGGGTTCCAAAAGCCTCAAGTTCGGTGCCGACAGCCCGCTGAAAAGCGAAATCACCAAAGGCTTTGAATACTCCGACTGCTGGGTCGACGACGCCCGCCTGGTGGTACTCAACGCCATGGCTGCCCGCGAGAAAGGCGCGCACATCCACACCCAGACCCGTTGCGTCAGCGCCAAGCGCAGCAACGGCATGTGGGAAATGAACATGGAACGTGCCGACGGCAGCCTGTTCTCGATCCGCGCCCGCGCCTTGGTGAATGCCGCCGGCCCATGGGTGGCCAAATTCATCCGGGACGACCTGAAGCTGGATTCACCGTACGGCATTCGTCTGATCCAGGGCAGCCACCTGATCGTGCCGAGACTGTACGAGGGTGCTCACGCGCATATTTTGCAAAACGAAGACCAACGCATCGTCTTCACCATTCCGTACCTGAACCACCTGACCATCATCGGCACCACCGACCGCGAATACACCGGCGACCCGGCTGCAGTGGCGATCACCGAAGGTGAAACCGACTACATGCTTAAAGTGGTCAACGCGCACTTCAAGAAACAGCTGAGCCGCGACGATATCGTCCACACCTACTCCGGCGTGCGCCCACTGTGCAATGACGAGTCGGACAACCCGTCGGCCATTACGCGTGACTACACCCTGTCGCTGTCCGGCAGCACCGGCGAAGCGCCGATCCTGTCGGTGTTCGGCGGCAAGCTGACCACCTATCGCAAACTGGCTGAGTCGGCCATGGCCCAACTGTCGCCGTACTTCACCCAGATGCGCCCAAGCTGGACTGCCACAGCCAGCCTGCCCGGTGGCGAACACATGACTACCCCAGAAGCCCTGGCCGATGCCATCCGCGCCAAGTTCGACTGGGTACCGAGCGAGATCGCCCGTCGCTGGTCCACCACCTACGGCAGCCGCACTTGGCGCTTGCTGGAAGGTGTGCAATCGCTCGCCGATCTGGGTGACCACTTGGGTGGCGGCCTCTATACCCGCGAAGTCGACTACCTGTGCGCCGAAGAGTGGGTAACACAACCGCAGGACGTGCTGTGGCGCCGTACCAAGCTTGGCCTGTTCACCACGCCGCAAGAGCAGGAAAACCTGCAGCGCTACTTGTCCAAGGTCGAGCAGAACCGCAGCAAGATCGAAGCCGCCTGACCGCCCCAGTGTAGGAGCGAGCTTGCTCGCGAAAAACCCGAGAGCGCCGCGTTTATTCAGCATAAACGCGGCGTTTTTGCGTTTTTGCGTTTTTCGCAAGCAAGCTCGCTCCTACGGACTATTCGGTTTTCCGAACGCACACCTCTGCCCTATTCGGTTTGCCGGACTACCGACCGAAAATACTGCCGACACAAAAAGTTAATTTCCATATAAATCATGAAGTTATCCTTTTGTTTTCGGTATGGCACGACTCATGCTCTACACTCTTCAACGATTGCCTGAGGCGCCTTAGGAGCCGTCACGGGCAGTCGCTTTACAAGAGAGCCGTTCAGCTGGCTTCATAAAAAAAACAAATGTCGAGGAAGTATTGATGCGCATCGTTCCCCATATCCTGGGCGCAGCTATCGCTGCTGCTCTGATCAGCACTCCAGTTTTTGCCGCCGAACTCACCGGCACACTGAAGAAAATCAACGACTCCGGCACCATCACTCTCGCTCACCGCGACAGCTCCATTCCGTTTTCCTACATCGCGGATGGCTCGGGCAAACCCGTGGGCTACTCCCACGACATCCAGTTGGCCGTTGTCGAGCAACTGAAAAAAGACCTGAACAAACCCGACCTCAAAGCCAAGTACAACCTGGTGACCTCGCAAACCCGTATCCCGTTGATCCAGAACGGCACCGCGGATCTGGAGTGCGGCTCCACCACCAACAACACCGAACGCGCCCAGCAAGTTGATTTCACCGTCAACATCTTCGAAATCGGCACCCGCCTGCTGGTCAAGAAAGACAAGGAAGGCAAGCCGTCCTACGCTGACTTTGCCGACCTGAAAGGCAAAAACGTCGTGACCACCGCCGGTACCACGTCCGAGCGCATCATCAAGGCGATGAACGCCGACAAGCAGATGGGCATGAACGTTATCTCCGCCAAAGACCACGGCGAATCCTTCCAGATGCTCGAAAGCGGCCGCGCCGTTGCATTCATGATGGACGACGCCCTGCTGGCCGGTGAAGAAGCCAAGGCCAAGAAGCCGGACGACTGGGTCATTACCGGTACTCCGCAGTCCTTTGAAGCCTACGCTTGCATGGTTCGCAAAGGCGACCCGGACTTCAAGAAAGCCGTG
The DNA here is from genome assembly GCF_900119355.1 of Pseudomonas sp. NFPP02. Classification (NCBI taxonomy): domain Bacteria; kingdom Pseudomonadati; phylum Pseudomonadota; class Gammaproteobacteria; order Pseudomonadales; family Pseudomonadaceae; genus Pseudomonas; species Pseudomonas sp. NFPP02. The sequence goes on along the minus strand of NZ_FPJI01000009.1, from coordinate 171,883 downwards.
GATGACGCCATTGTCGCCCTGTACAAGTCCGGCGAGATCAACAAGATCTACGCCAAATGGTTCGAAAGCCCGATCCCACCGAAAGGCCTGAACCTTAACTTCCCGATGAGCGACAAGGTCAAGGAGCTGATCGCTAACCCTAGCGACAAACCAGCGCCAGAAGTAAAAATCTGATACCTGACTAAGCTTATGTCCTGAGGGAGCCAACCCTCCCTCAGGCGTCTGTAATTACCTGCTGGTTTTAACTTGGAACACTCGACCTGGCGGTTTTCGAGCCGATCGTGTGTGCCTGGCGTTCAACGTCAGGCGGGAACGGATCTTCCCCAAGCGGGTGCTTGTACATCGATCGATCTCGAGGGGAGACCCTAATGAATTACAACTGGGACTGGGGCGTGTTCTTCAAGTCCACCGGCGTGGGCAGCGAGACTTATCTCGACTGGTACCTCTCCGGGCTGGGCTGGACCATCGCCATCGCTGTCGTGGCATGGATTATCGCCTTGCTGCTGGGCTCCATTCTGGGGGTCATGCGCACGGTGCCAAACCGCCTCGTATCGGGCATCGCGACCTGCTACGTGGAACTGTTTCGTAACGTGCCGCTGCTGGTTCAGCTGTTCATCTGGTACTTCCTGGTACCGGACATGCTGCCGCAGAACCTGCAGGACTGGTACAAACAAGACCTGAACCCGACCACTTCAGCCTACCTGAGTGTCGTAGTGTGCCTGGGCCTGTTCACTGCCGCCCGTGTGTGCGAGCAAGTGCGTACCGGTATCCAGGCGCTGCCACGGGGCCAGGAATCCGCGGCGCGCGCCATGGGCTTCAAGCTGCCGCAGATCTACTGGAACGTGCTGCTGCCCCAGGCTTACCGCATCATCATTCCGCCGCTTACCTCGGAATTCCTCAACGTGTTCAAGAACTCCTCCGTGGCGTCCTTGATCGGCTTGATGGAACTGCTGGCGCAAACCAAACAGACCGCCGAGTTCTCGGCCAACCTGTTTGAAGCCTTCACCCTGGCCACGCTGATCTACTTCACCCTGAACATGAGCCTGATGCTGCTGATGCGCGTGGTCGAGAAGAAAGTCGCAGTGCCCGGCCTGATCTCCGTGGGGGGCAAATAATGGACTTCGATTTCAGCGGCATCATCCCCGCCATCCCGGGCCTGTGGAACGGCATGGTCATGACCTTGAAGCTGATGGTCATGGGTGTGGTCGGCGGCATCATCATCGGGACCATTCTGGCCCTGATGCGCTTGTCGTCCAACAAACTGCTGTCCCGCGTGGCCGGCGCCTATGTGAACTACTTCCGCTCGATCCCGCTGCTGCTGGTGATCACCTGGTTCTACCTGGCGGTACCGTTCGTGCTGCGCTGGATCACCGGCGAAGACACCCCGATCGGCGCGTTCACCTCCTGCGTCGTGGCGTTCATGATGTTCGAGGCCGCGTACTTCTGCGAAATCGTACGAGCCGGCGTGCAGTCGATTCCCAAGGGCCAGATGGCGGCAGCACAGGCCATGGGCATGACCTACGGCCAGACCATGCGCCTGATCATCCTGCCCCAGGCGTTCCGCAAGATGACGCCGTTGCTGCTGCAACAGTCGATCATCCTGTTCCAGGACACCTCCCTGGTCTACACCGTGGGCCTGGTGGACTTCCTCAACTCCGCCCGCTCCAACGGCGACATCATCGGCCGCTCCAACGAGTTCCTGATCTTTGCCGGTGTCGTCTACTTCATCATCAGCTTTTCCGCCTCGCTGCTGGTCAAGCGTCTGCAAAAAAGGTTTGCCGTATGATCTCTATCAAGAACATCAACAAGTGGTATGGCGACTTCCAGGTGCTGACCGATTGCAGCACCGAGGTTAAAAAAGGCGAAGTGATCGTGGTGTGCGGGCCATCCGGCTCGGGCAAATCCACCCTGATCAAGTGCGTCAACGCACTGGAACCGTTCCAGAAGGGCGACATCGTGGTCGACGGCACCTCCATCGCCGACCCGAAGACCAACCTGCCAAAACTGCGTTCGCGCGTAGGCATGGTGTTCCAGCACTTCGAGCTGTTCCCGCACCTGACCATCACCGAAAACCTGACCATCGCGCAGATCAAGGTGCTGGGCCGCAGCAAGGAAGAGGCCACCAAGAAGGGCCTGCAACTGCTCGACCGCGTGGGCTTGTCGGCACACGCCCACAAGCACCCAGGCCAGCTCTCCGGCGGCCAGCAACAACGTGTGGCGATTGCCCGCGCCCTGGCCATGGACCCGATCGTCATGCTGTTCGACGAACCGACCTCGGCGCTGGACCCGGAAATGGTCAACGAAGTGCTCGACGTGATGGTGCAACTGGCCCACGAAGGCATGACCATGATGTGCGTGACCCACGAAATGGGCTTTGCGCGCAAAGTGGCCGACCGCGTGATCTTCATGGACGCCGGCAAGATCATCGAAGACTGCCCGAAAGAAGAGTTCTTCGGCGACATCAGCGCCCGCTCCGAGCGTGCGCAGCACTTCCTCGAGAAAATCCTGCAGCACTAAAAGCAACACCGTTCGTCCTGTAGGAGCCGGGCTTGTGTGGGAGCTGGCTTGCCTGCGATGGCATCGCCTCGGTGCAACTGTTACACCGAGGCGCCTGCATCGCGGGCAAGCCCGGCTCCCACACAAGCCCGCTCTTACACTGGCGAGAAGTAGCTGACCCAAGGCATCTGTGATGAAATGCGACCCCAATCAATATCGCGCCGCGCCGCCATCACTTGCCGTGAAGCCTCGTCTGATACGCCAACTGTTCCTGCCGCCGTTGATCATCGCCCTGATGGTCGGCCTGGGTTATATCGGCTTCTGGGTCAGTGACTACTACGGCATCCGCACCCTCAGCGACAACGGCGAACGCCAGTTGGAGCTGCACGCCCGCACCGTCGAAAGCGAACTGAGCAAGTACACCTACCTGCCCAGCCTGCTGGAACTGGAGTCCAGTGTTTCCCAACTGCTCGCCGACCCGAACCAGGAAACCCGCAAGACGGTCAACGACTACCTCGAAGGCCTGAACCGCCGCAGTCGCAGCCGCGCCATCTATGTAATGGACACCACCGGTCGTGTGCTGGCCACCAGTAACTGGCGCGATGCCGACAGTTACCAAGGTGAGGACCTGTCCTTTCGCGCCTATTTCCAGAACGCTGTACGCGGCCAGCCCGGTCGTTTCTACGGCATCGGCAGCACCAACGGCGAACCCGGCTATTACCTGGCCCACGGCCTGGAAGAGCACGGCAAGATCATCGGCGTCGCCGTGGTCAAGGTGCGCCTCGAAGCCCTTGAAGAGCGCTGGCAACGTGCGCGCCTCGAAGCTTTCGTGAGCGATGAGAACGGCATCATTATTCTTTCCAGCGACCCGGCGCGTCGCCTCAAGGCTGTACGCCCGCTGAGCGATGACACCAAGGACCGCCTGGCCCACAGCCTGCAATATTACTGGGCGACGCTCAATGAACTGCAACCCCTGGCCCGTGAGCGCCTGAACGAAGGCACCGAGAAACTGACCTTCCCGGCCAACACCGAAGTGGTCAACGACCAGCACGCCGTCAGCTACCTGGCGCAGACCCGCCCGCTCAACGACACGCCGTGGAACTTCACCCTGCTCACCCCGCTCAACGACCTGCGCCGCGCCGCGATCAACCAGGGCATCCTGGTGGCCGTCGCCTTTGGCCTGGTCGCCTTCCTGCTAATCGCCTGGAACGAACGGCGCAAGGTCATCGCCACCCGCCTCGCCGCACGGGAAGCCTTGCAGGAAGCCAACAGCCAGCTTGAGCGTCGGATTGCCGAACGCACCGCCGACCTGCGCGCCAGCAACGAACGGCTCAAGGGCCAGATTCGCGAACGACGCCAGGCCGAAGAAACCCTGCGCCACGCCCAGGACGAACTGGTGCAGGCCGGCAAACTCGCGGCCATCGGCCAGATGTCCACCAGCATAGCCCATGAACTGAATCAGCCGCTGGCGGCGCTGCGCACGCTGTCGGGCAACACCGTACGCTTCCTTGAGCGCGGCGCCCTGGACACTGCCAGCACCAACCTCAAGACCATCAACGAACTGATCGACCGCATGGGCCGCATCACCGCCAGCTTGCGTTCCTTTGCCCGGCGCGGTGACGACCAGGGCGAAGCCAGCCTCGGCAAGGCCGTGGACGCCGCGTTCCAGGTGCTCGGCGCGCGCCTGGACAGCCTGCCGTTGACCGTGCACCGTGACTTTGCCAACGCCCAATTGCAGATCGACCAGACCCGCCTGGAGCAGATCCTGGTCAACCTGATCGGTAACGCGCTCGATGCGATGCAGGCCCAAGCAGTGCCGCAACTGTGGCTGGAAGGCCAGAACGGCGATGGCAAATACCGCCTGTTGGTGCGTGACAATGGCCACGGCATCGACCCCGAGGCGCGCAAGCATTTGTTCGAACCCTTTTTTACCACCAAGCCCGGCGAACAAGGCCTGGGCTTGGGCCTGACCCTTTCCGCAAGCCTCGCGGCCGCCACAGGCGGTAGCCTTGCCGTGGAACATCCGGCCAATGGTGGTACCGCCTTTGTCCTGAACCTGCCATTGGTGGGCGCTCAACGAGCTGAGTCGACATGAATACACAAGCCCAAGACCTTACCGTCCTGATCGTCGAAGACGACCCCCATGTACTGCTCGGTTGCCAGCAAGCATTGGCGCTCGAAGACATCACCAGCGTCGGCGTGGGCAGCGCCGAAGAAGCGCTCAAGCGCATCGGCGAAAACTTTGCCGGCATCGTCATCAGCGATATCCGCCTGCCGGGCATCGATGGCCTGGAACTGCTGACCCGCCTCAAGGCCCTGGATAAAAGCCTGCCGGTGGTGTTGATCACCGGGCATGGCGATATCTCCATGGCGGTGGGCGCCATGCGTAACGGCGCCTACGACTTCATGGAGAAACCCTTCTCGCCCGAACGCCTGGTGGACGTGGCACGCCGCGCCCTGGAACAACGCGGGCTGGCGCGGGAAGTCTGGTCGCTACGCCGGCAACTGGCCGAACGCGACTCGCTGGAAGGCCGCATCATCGGCCGCTCGCCGGCCATGCAAAACCTGCGCGAACTGATTGCCAATGTCGCCGATACCTCGGCCAACGTGCTGATCGAAGGCGAGACCGGCACCGGCAAGGAACTGGTCGCGCGCTGCCTGCATGATTTCAGCCGGCGCCATACCCACCAGTTCGTCGCCCTCAACTGCGGTGGCCTGCCGGAAAACCTGTTTGAAAGCGAGATTTTCGGCCACGAGGCCAACGCCTTCACCGGCGCCGGCAAACGTCGCATCGGCAAGATCGAGCATGCCCATCAAGGCACGCTGTTCCTCGATGAAGTAGAGAGCATGCCGATCAACCTGCAGATCAAATTGCTGCGGGTGCTGCAAGAACGTACGTTGGAACGCCTGGGTTCGAACCAGAGCGTGGCAGTGGATTGCCGGGTAATCGCTGCCACCAAGTCCGACCTCGACGAGTTGAGCCGCGCCAGCCAGTTCCGCAGCGACCTGTACTACCGCCTCAACGTCGTCACCCTGGAACTGCCGCCTTTGCGCGAACGGCGCGAAGACATCCTGCAACTGTTCGAACACTTCCTGCAGCAATCGTCGCTACGCTTCGACCGGGCGGTGCCGGAGCTGGACAACCAGACCCTGTCCAGCCTGATGAGCCACGACTGGCCAGGCAACGTGCGTGAGCTGCGCAACGTCGCCGAACGTTTCGCCCTCGGCCTGCCCGCCTTCAAGAAAAGCGGCGCCGGCAGCGGCAACCAAGGGGTTGCCTTTACCGAGGCGGTGGAAGCCTTTGAGCGCAACCTGCTCAACGATGCCCTGCAACGCAGCGGCGGGAACCTGACCCAGGCCAGCCAGGAACTGGGGATGGCCAAGACCACCCTGTTCGACAAGGTCAAGAAATACGGGTTGAGTCACTGATGGATCTGTTCCTGAAGGCTGCACTTGGCGCCGCAGTGGTGCTGATCCTGGCGGCGCTGGCCAAGACCAGAAACTATTACATCGCAGGCTTGGTGCCGCTGTTTCCCACTTTTGCGCTGATCGCCCATTACATCGTCGGCAAAGGCCGAACGGTTGCGGACTTGAAGACCACGATCCTGTTCGGGATGTGGTCGATCATTCCGTACTTTGTGTATTTGGCGACGCTGTATGTGATGGTCGATCGGCTGCGGTTGGAGGCATCGCTGGCAGTCGCCGCCGTGGCCTGGTTGATGGCCGCGACGGTGTTGGTCAGCGTGTGGGTACGCCTGCACACCTGACGCAACACGGCAGATCGTTCCCACGCTCCCGCGTGGGAATGCAGCCAAGGACGCTCCGCGTCCACACGCGTGACGCAGAGCGTCACCAGAGGCACTCCCACGTGGAGCGTGGGAGCGATCATGAGTTACCACACTCAGATCAGCGCACGATCTTGTCGACCTGAATCCCCAGCTTCTTCAGGCGATACCAGAAGCTCCTTTCGGAAATCCCGATCCGCTGCGCCGCCGCGGCCTGCACCCCATTGCTCTCCTGCAGCGCCGCAAGAATATAGGCTTTCTCCACTTCGGCCAGCGCCGCATCCAGATCCCGCGGCACGCCTGGGCCGTCGCTGAGGATCGCGGTCACATCACCCTCGCTCGGTGTGGAAGCAAACAGATACCCCGGCAAATCAATATCCTCGATCACCGATGAAGCCGCCACGATGGTTGCGCGCTCCACGCAGTTTTGCAGCTCGCGGATATTGCCCGGCCAGTGATACGCCGCCATGGCCTGCAACGCCTCGGGGCTGAAACCGGTGATACGTTTGCCAGTGGTGGCGCTCAAAGTGTGAGCGAAGTGGCGCGCCAGGGGCGCGATGTCTTCCACGCGTTCGCGCAACGACGGCAACGGAATCGGAAAGACATTGAGGCGGTAATACAGGTCTTCGCGAAACTCCTTGGCCGCCACCGCATCCAGCAGGTTCTTGTTGGTGGCGGCAATTACTCGTACATCCACCTTGCGCTCGCGGGGGTCGCCTACCGGCTCGATAACCCGCTCCTGCAAGGCGCGCAGAATCTTGGCCTGCAACGCCAAGGGCATATCACCGACTTCATCCAGAAACAGCGTGCCCTTGTCGGCCTGCATGAAGCGCCCTACCCGGTCAGCCACGGCGCCGGTGAACGCGCCTTTGCGATGGCCGAACATTTCGCTTTCCAACAAGCCTTCAGGAATGGCTGCGCAATTGACCGCCACGAAGGGTTGGTCGGCACGGCTGCCATGCTTGTGGATGGCGCGGGCGACCATTTCCTTGCCAGTGCCGCTTTCGCCGGTCAGCAGGATAGTAGCGTTGCTGTCACGCACCGAATCCACCGCCTGGAGCACTTGGCGAAACGCCGGACTGTCGCCCACCAGGCTGTCGAACTGAGCATGCTCGTCCAGCTCGGCGCGCATGCGCGCGTTGTCGCGCATGATGTCGCGAAATTGCAGGGCCTTGGCCACGGTGATGTCCAGCTCGTCGATGTCGAACGGCTTGGCAATGTAGTCATAGGCACCGTTACGCATCGACTGCACGGCGTTTTTCACCGTGCTGTAGGCCGTCATCACGATTACCGGCAAAGTCGGATAACGCACCTTGATCTCGGCCAGCAACGCCGGCCCGTCCATGCCCGGCATGCGCCAGTCGCTGATGACCAGGTCGATGTCCTCCTCCCCCAGCACCTTGAGCGCATGCAGGCCATTGCCCGCGCTGAACACCTGGATGCCGTTCTGGCTCAAGGCCTGGGTCAGCAGATCACAGAGCTTGGGCTCGTCGTCGACCACCAATACGTTATGCGTCATGCCCGTCCTCATCTTCACCGTCGTCTTCACCGTCAGCCGGAATGTACAGGCTGAAGGTCGCGCCGGCATCTTTCTCACTGGCGCATTCGATGCTGCCGTCGTGACTTTCCATGATCGAATAGACTTTGGCCAGGCCCAGGCCTGTGCCCGAGGCCTTGGTGGTGACGAATGGCGTGAAGATGCGCTCCACCATGTCCGCCGGGATGCCTTCGCCGGTATCGGCGATGCTGATCACAGTGTTGTCGCCCACGCTGCGAATGCCCAGGGTCAGGCGCCCGCCGTCGGGCATCGCGTCGACGGCGTTGAGAATCAGGTTGAGACAGGCCTGTTTGAGCTGCTTGGCATCGGCGTAGATCGTCGCGCCAGGCGCCTGGTCGTCGATCTGCGCGTCAATGCGATGGCTACTCAGCTCCGGGCCGCAGAAACCGAGGATTTCTTCCACCAGGGCGCGTGCCGGTTGCTGCACGCGTATCGGCGGGTTGGGCTTGGCGAAATCGAGGAACTCGGTAATCAGCTCGTTGATGCGGCTGACTTCGCTGATGACATATTCCAGGTGACGCTTGTCGGTTTCCGCAAGGTCAGCGCGCCGATGCAACAGTTGGGTGGCGGTCTTGATGATGCCCAGTGGGTTGCGAATTTCGTGAGCCAGGCCCATGGCGACTTCACCCAGGGCATGCAAGCGGTCACGCCGACGCAGTTGGGCTTCCAGGTGATGCAACTCGCCCAGGCGTTCGGTCATGTGGTTGAAGGTGCTGCTCAATTGCGCCAGTTCGTCACCGCCACTGACCACCACACGGTGCGCATAACTGCCCGAGATCACCGCATCCACGCCTTGGGACAAATCGCGCAGGGGCTTGGTCAGGCGCCGCGACACCAACAACCCGGCCGCCAGTGACAGCGCCGAGCTGACCAGGAAGATCAGCACGAACAAGTTGCTCTGGTTCACCAACCCCACCAGGCTGGTATGGCGTAGCAGGCCGCTGAAGATCACGCCTTGCAACTCGCCGGCATCATTGAAAATCGGCCAATACAAACCGCTGTACTGGTTAGTGAACTGCTCGCTGGGCTGCTTGGTGCTGCGCAGGTAGGCCTCGACATTCTTGGGGATGCGCGAGGGGTGATTGGCGAAGCGCTGGGTGGAAAATATTTCGGAAAAACCGGCAGGGTTGGCCAGGTACAAACGCAGGTCGAGGGAATGCACATCGGCCACGCTGGTGAGAAAACTGCTGTCCAGGTAAGTGGCGACCAGCAACAGGTAATCAACTCCGTCACGGCTGGTTTCGAAGGTGGACACCACAAGGCCCGTGCTCACGCCGGCGACTTGCACGGTTTGCAGCACCGCGTTGCTGGTGAGGTTGATCTGCCTGACGATGTCATCGGCGGCCGTGCTGAACATCACTTTACGGTCGCTGGTGCGGATCAGCGCGACCACGTCGATATCGGTGGCATCGGCAATGTCGGCGGTGAGCCGGTCATGCTTCTCGGCATTTTTGGACGACGGCGGGCTGGTATAGCGCAGGAACAGCTTGGCCATGCGCGCGTTGTCGTGAAGGATGTCGCCGATTTCGTCCTTGACGATCTTGGTCGACTCTTGCAGCCAGATACGCACGTTGCTGTCGAAAATCTGCGACAGCGTGGTGGCTGCCAGCTCAGCCGCGATCATGGTGGGAATCACGCTGACCAGCCAGAACGCCAGCACCAGCTTGCGCTGGACGCTCCAACGCGAGATGGCAAAGGGGCGGGCTTTCTGGCGGGTCTTGGTAATCATCAGGTTTCGCTTATCGCAGCAGCCATGGCAGGGTCGGAACGATCCGGTCGAATAAACAGTTTTACAAGCTTGAGCAGGCCGTTGACCAGCCGGTTACGGTGGCGGAAGAACAGGCTGTTGCCCTCGAACTCGCACCCCAGGCGCAGTTTACTGGCATACCCGGCCTGGCCACACTCGTACACCGGAATACGGTGTTCAATACAATAGTCGACATTGGTCAACCAACTGCGGAAGTACAGGTTGTACTCGCGGCTGAACTCAAGGTCATGGCCAAAGAACTTGTCCACCAGCCGATGCTCATCCAGCAGGATAAGGTTGAACGCCACCAAGCGCTCGTCCACCCAGTACAGAACACAGACCGCCCGCTCGTGCAGGTGTTCGAGCACGCCCGTGAAGTAACCGGCGGGCAGGCGTTCGAACTGCAAGTCTGCGCGCGCGAGCGTGGCTTCATACAGGCGCATGACCTCGGGCAGCACGTCATCGATATTACGCCGCCACTCGACCCGCGGCCCTGGTGCGCGCAGTTTTCGGCGCAGGTCCTTGCGCGTGGATTTGCCCAGCGAACCCAGGTAGGCATCCACCGAGCCATAAGGCAGCGGCAACACCCCCGTGGGCAAGCTGGGCATGCTTTGAAAACCTGCGGCAAGGCAGCTCTGGGTCCAATGCGGGTCGTTGGTGGGCGCATCCTTGACCGCCAGCAAGCCGATACCGAGCGCGTCGGCATCGCTGCGCGCAGCCTCCAGTAACTGCTGCAACAGCAACGGGCGCCGGGATTCGGGCACATGGCTGGCGACACCGGCATCACAGCGTTCAGCCACCGGCGAACCGATGGCGTACAACGCCAATTGCAAAACGCCAGGCCACAGCTGCTCCAGGCGCTCGGTCAAGCGCTTGCCGGCCCCCGACACCGTGGTGTCGAGGCGATAATGGGTGACGAACGCGGCAGCCACGGCCACCAGCATTTGATCCTCGAAGACCGCGAGGTAACGCCACTGAAAGTCATCGATCGCGGCGTTTTCCACGGCCAGGTAATAGTCCCAATCCTCCAGGGCACCGGGAAAACAGTCGTTCCAGGCATCGCGCTGGATAGCCCGGATGGTCGGGAAGGCTTGGGTGGTTATCACAGTTTTTCCTTATCAACACCGTTCTACTGTAGGAGCGAGCTTGCTGTGGCGAGGGAGCTTGCTCCCGCTCGACTGCGCAGCAGTCGCAGGCTTTTGGGGGTGCTTCGCACCCCAGCGCAAGCAAGCTTGCTCGCCACAGCAAGCTCGCTCCTACAAGTAAACTAATCACGCCACACGATTGAGTTGCACTGCGTGCTGCTCGACAAACTTGGCACTCAACTCGATCACCCGCCGGTACTGCAAATCGACCGTGATCATGTGGTAGCAGTTGTCCAACAGGATCTTTGTCACCGGCCCGCCGAGGTGGCGCTCCACGTAATCGGCGTTCCAGCGGCTGGTGATGTCGTCCTCGATGGAGTGCAGCACCAGCGCCGGCACCTTGATCTGGTGCATGCGCTTCTTGACCACGGCGTTCATGCGGTGCAGCTCGCGCACGGTGATGCCTTCCATGGTCAGCAACCCCGCCTCGCTGCTCTCGCCTTCCTTCATCTGCCGCTCGACGATGGCCCGCAGGCGCTCGTTCTTGATGCCGTAGGGCGGCTTCTCTTCGAAGCTGCAAATGTGTACGCCGAATGGAATCTTCATCAGCAACGGCGTGAGGAACGCCAGCTTGTTGATGCTCCAACCGTCGTACTTCAAGGTGGTGGAATACATCAGCAACCCGGCGACTTGCCCAGGATGTTCGGACGCCACATACATCGACATCACCGCGCCCATGGACAAGCCACCGACAAACACCTGCCCGTGGCGTTGCTTGACCTGTACGAAGGTCTTGCGCACGCCTTCGTACCAGTCCTGCCAGCCAGTGGCCTGCAAGTCGCTGTTGTCGCCGCAGTGCCCCGCCAGTGTGGGCACATACACCGTGCAGTTACCCACCTTGGCCAGGCCCTTCGCGACCTGGCGCAACTCGGTCGGCGTGCCGGTCAGGCCGTGGATCAACAGGATCCCGACCGGACCTTCACCGAGAACGAAACCGGCAGTACCTTCACCGAGGTCGATCCCTTGAGCATTCACCGCGTGGTCGCTCGCACCAGCAGTTGCTCGAGCAACTTCAGGCCCAGATCGATTTCCGGGTAGCTGATTTCCAGCGACGGCGCCAGGGTGATCACGTTCTTGTAGTAACCGCCTACGTCGAGGATCAGCCCGAGTTTCTGGCCGTCTACCAGCATGTCGCCTTTCATGCCTTCTTCGACCATGTAGTCCAGGGTCGCCTTGTCCGGGGTGAAGCCATCCGGGCCGCAGATTTCGCAGCGCAGCGCCAGGCCCAGGCCGTCCACATCGCCGATGATCGGGAAGCGTTTTTGCAAGTCTTGCAGGCCTTCCAGGAAGTATTTGCCCTTGGCCATGACCATGGCGCCGTAGTCGACTTCGCTGGTCATCTTGAACATTTCCAGGCCCACCGCCGTGCCCAAGGGGTTGGAGGCGAAGGTGGAGTGGGTAGAACCTGGCGGGAAGATCTTCGGGTTGATCAACTCTTCACGGGCCCAGATGCCGCCCAGTGGGTTGAGGCCGTTGGTCAGCGCCTTGCCGAACACGATCACGTCCGGCTGTACGTCGAAGTGTTCGATCGACCAGAGTTTGCCGGTGCGGTAGAAGCCCATCTGGATTTCATCCGACACCATCAAAATGCCGTGCTGATCCAATACGTGCTTGAGCTCGCGGTAGAAGTTCATTGGCGGGATCACATAGCCGCCAGTGCCCTGGATCGGCTCTACGTAAAACGCGGCGTATTCGCTGCTGCCGACTTTCGGGTCCCACACGCCGTTGTATTCGGTCTCGAACAGTCGGGCGAATTGCTGCACGCAGTGGCTGCCGTACTCTTCCTTGGTCATGCCTTTAGGGCCACGGAAGTGGTACGGGAACGGGATGAACTGCGCACGTTCGCCAAAGTGGCCGTAACGACGACGATAGCGGTAGCTGGAGGTGATCGACGAGGCGCCAAGGGTACGCCCGTGGTAACCGCCTTCGAAGGCGAACATCAGGCTCTTGCCGTTGGTAGCGTTACGCACCACCTTCAGGGAATCTTCGATGGACTGCGAACCGCCGACGTTGAAGTGCACACGGCCATCGAGGCCGAACTTGTTCTTGGCATCGACCGCGATCATTTCCGACAGCTCGATCTTGCCTTTGTGCAGGTACTGGCTGGCGATTTGCGGCAGCGTGTCGATCTGCTTTTTCAGCGCGTTGTTCAAGCGCGGGTTGGCATAGCCGAAGTTGACGGCCGAGTACCACATTTGCAGGTCGAGGTAGGCCTGGTCTTCGGTGTCCCACACATAAGAGCCTTCGCAGCGGCTGAAAATACGCGGCGGCTCGATGTAGTGAACGGTGTCGCCGTAGGAGCAGTACTTGGCTTCTTTATCCAGGAGAACCTGGTCTTCGGCGGTAGCGATACGGATATCAGACATGATGGAAGAGTTCCTGATTGTCAGAAGAGGTGTTGAAGGTGGTGGCGTTGGCGGCGAGGCCTTGAGGCAGCTTGGCCAGCAACGCCGGCACTTGCGCAAAGGTGTCGAAGCGCGCATGAGGGATCTGGTGGGCGACGCAGTAGTCGGCGAGGCTGCCCTTGGCGAACACGAAGTCGGCGGTGGAGGCCACGCACATGTCGGACTTGCCGTCGCCGATCACCAGCACGCGCTTGTTGCGCGGCGTGGATTTGCACTTGCAGTTGCCGGCAGCAGCGCGACAGGCATCGCTGGCATACGGGAAGTCGATGCGCCAGCTGTCCTGGTCAACCTGGCGCAGGCGGTTGGCGAGGATCGGCAGCAGGGTCACGTAGTTGCGCGAAAGGATGCGGGCAATGCCCTGCTCGATGCCATCGCTGACCACTTCGATGGAAGCACCCAGGCCCATGACGTGATCGACAAAATCCGGGAAGTCCGGGTCGATCTCGACGCTGTCAAAGTACGCCAGCAGTTCAGCCGGGGTGGCCTTGATCAGCGCCAGTTGGCGGCTCAGGCATTCGCGTGAACCGATATGCCCATCCAGCCATTCCTGCTCAATGGTTTCCCACTCGGGGCCGGCGAAGCGTTGGAGGACGTTGTCGATGACATCCGTGGGAGTAATGGTCCCGTCGAAGTCACACACGATATGCCAGTTGATCATCTGCCTTTCCTTTAGGTAAAGGGCCTTGGAGGAGCGCGCTGTATGCGCTTGCCAAGGGATAGAGCAGGGACTGTGCCAACTGGCGAAAACCCCGCAGGGCTGGGGGTTAGGGCGAAATGCGCGGTGATAGGTGTCGCGGGAGCTACAATTTTTGTAGCTTGCTACAAACAACATGAGTGCTTGCGCAGGCGCGTCGGTTTGCGCGTTCATGCGCGCCTGCCCACCTTCAGGAAACGTCCCCATGTCCAAGCTCGCTGCTGCTGTATTCACCGGTTTACTTGGAGGGTGGGGCCTTTGCAGCGCCGCGTGGGCAGAAGGCATCACGGGCGACGTGGGCGCGGGCCTCAGCTATCAGCCCCACGACCCCAGCGGCAGCCGCTACGAAACCCGGCCTGTGCCTTACCTGGACCTGGATTGGGGCGACGTCAGCCTGAGTACCGATGACGGCCTCACCTGGAGCGCCCTGGATACCCACGGCCTTACCGCTGGCCCCTATATCAACTACCTGCCGGGGCGTACCTCCAACGGCGAATTGCAGGGCCTGCGCAACGTGTCGGACATGGCCGAGGTGGGCGGTTTCGTCCAATATGCCCCGGCCAATTTCTGGCGGGTCTACGCGCAATTGGGCCAGGCCGTGGGCGGCGGGCATTCCCAGAGCGGCGCCCTGGGTAAAATCGGCGGCGAACTGGGTTACCCCGTGGGTGGCGGGATTATCGGCAGCAATAGCCTGGTTGCGCATTTTGCCGATGCGCGCCAGACCAACACCTTCTTCGGCGTGGACAACAACGAAGCCGTAGCTTCAGGCTTGCGGCCTTATAACGCGAGCGGGGGCTTCCAGAACGTGACGCTGAGCCAAAGCTTCGCCTTCCCCCTGGCGCCCCATTGGTCGCTGCTGACCAGCGCCAGCTGGGTACACCTGGTGGGGTCGGCGGCCAAGAGCAGCATCGTCAAGGAGGCTGGCCATGTGAATCAGGGCCAGGTGCAGACGGCGATCAGCTACACCTTTGACTGAATCACCTGGGAGCAAAATGTGGGAGCGGGCTTGCTCGCGAAAGCAGTGTGTCAGTCACCCGATACTTCACTGATCCACCGCATTCGCGAGCACGCCCGCTCCCACAATGGGCCTGTGTTTCATAGCTCTATCTTCAGTGTTCCTCGCCCTCAGCCAACAGTGCGATACCACCGATAATTACCACCACGCCCACCCAATGCAACGCGCTGATGTGCTCCCCCAACCCCAGCCAAGAGCCCAGCAGCACCGCCACAAACACCAGCGAACTCAGCGGAAACGCCAGGGACAAACTGCTACGCCGCAGGATCAGCATCCACACAAAAAACGCACCCAGATAGCTGGCAATCGCCGCCAGAATCCCCGGGTTGCGCGCCACGTCCGCCAGCCATTGCCAACTGAAGTCCATCGGCCCCAACTGATCGCCGGCCACCTTGGTGAACAACTGCCCGGCGCTTTCGGTGGCGATCAGCAGTGCCCATAGCACCAGGGTGCCAACACGCCCGTGCAGCCAGCCGGTATTGATTGTTTGCGTTGTCATGCCTGATTCCCCGCGATCGCTACCAACATCACACCTAAAGTAATCACCAGCGTGCCCAGCCAACGACGCCGACTGACGGTCTCCTTGAGCACCACCCTGCCTGCCAGTACCACCAGGCAATAGGCCAACGCCGCCAGCGGAAACAGCAGACTCAAGGGCGCACGGGACAGCGCTTCGAGCCACACAAAAAACTCAATCACGTAGGCGCCGACGCCGGCCCACAACAGCGGCGCATTGAACACCTGGCCCCAGAACGCACGCAGGCGAAAACCGCCATCGAGTTGCGGCAAACGGTCCACGCCCAATTTGAAACACAGCTGGCCAATCACATCGAGGACGATGGAAAACGCCAGTAACAGCACCACGGTCAGGGTCACGGGAACAGCTCCTCAAACAGGTCGATCAAGGCTTCATTGGTTGCGGCATTGCGCTGCAAGTCTTGCGGGCTCCAGCGCTCCGGTGGCGGCTGGTCGGACTTGGCTTCCCAGCGCTTGAACGCGTTGCTGAATGCCGGCGTAGCGAACTCACCGCAGACGTCAATGCCAATGATGCGTTTACCCGCCGCCAACGCCCGCAGGGCCTGGAGCAAATGGGTCAGGCGCATGCCGCCCTGGTCCCAGTTGGTGGCGGCGTCTTCACTGGCGAGCACATCTTTGTCGATGGTGATCCAGATCGCCTCGGTGGGCAGGCTGGCAATCATCTGGTCGAGGAAGGCGCCCCAATCCAGGTCCGCCAGGTTGCGCCAGTGCAGGAGGTTTTCCTGTTGCTGGTGGCCGGCGCCGTCCCCCACCCGGCCCCAGACCTTGGACGGCGGATGCTGCCAGGGAAACAGCTGCAAACGCCCGCGCTTGAGGGCGCCAAGGTTGCCGCCGCGCAGTTGCGGGTTATGCAGGTCATCGCTGCACGGGCCGAGGGTGACGATGCGTTGGATCGCTGGCATCTTCAGCGCCCGGTTGACCCACGAACCACAGTGCCGCTTGGGCGCAAAGCGCACCCAGTCTGGGTGGTTGTCAAAGTGAATCAGGCTGACGGGCTCTTTGAGGTCGGCCAAAAACGCTGGCGTAAGGTGGTGATAATCGCCGGAGCCGACAAACAGGATTTCCGGGCGCGCGTCACGGGGCCGTGGCCGTTGGGCCAGGCGCTCGACGAAACGCTTCCAGGTTTTTTCGGTGGACCACAAACGCAATTTCGGGCCCAGGTCCAGCAGGTCCAGGCGCGTGGCCCGACCGCTGGCCAACCGCCGGGCAATCGGTGCCTGGCCGGTGAGGCTGTGGTCAAGGTCAAGAATATTCAAGGTAAGTTTCACCCCTAATGGCAGTGCCCAACCGCAGGCCGGTTGGGCTTTAGGGGGGTAATGCAAGGGATGGGCCAGCGCTTCTCTTAATGCCGACACAGATCAAATGTGG
The DNA here is from genome assembly GCF_900119355.1 of Pseudomonas sp. NFPP02. Lineage (NCBI taxonomy): Bacteria > Pseudomonadati > Pseudomonadota > Gammaproteobacteria > Pseudomonadales > Pseudomonadaceae > Pseudomonas > Pseudomonas sp. NFPP02. The sequence goes on along the minus strand of NZ_FPJI01000009.1, from coordinate 155,133 downwards.
GAGCTGGCTTGCCTGCGATGGCCTCTACACAACTTTGTGGGTTGTAACAGCAGACGCTAACCACGATGCGAAGCGAGTCGCTCTTGCTCTTGCTCTGCTTTTGATCTTAAGCGCCCCGTTAAACCACGCTGGCCGAACGCAGGCTTGAATTCGTGGGTAACCCGGCAGGACGCCGGGTTAGCCGCCCCGCGCCATGGATGGCGCGGGGCGGCGGCCCACGGATTCAAGCCTGCGTTCGGGCACACCGAGCCTAAGCGAGGTGCCGAGTGGTGGGGCAAGAGCGTTTTGCTTACTTTTGCGATTTTCAAAAGTGAGCCGCTGTCAGAGCGGAACCCTAAGTGGCCGTTACCGCAGCAATGGATATGTACACGGTCCAACTGTGTCGCCTGTCAGGCCGCCTTCGCGAGCAAGCCCGCTCCCACAGTTTGATCGCGGGGTGTCAGGTAGATAGGCATTGGCTGGTAGGCCGCCATCGCAGGCAAGCCAGCTCCCACATTTGAATCGCGGGGTGTCAGGTAGCTAGGCGCCGGCTGTCAGTCCGTCACGGGAGCAAGCTCCCTCGCCACAGGTCCAGCGTCACACCAAAGCTGTGTAGATACCTATGCTGCGATGGCGGTGTTTCAGCCAACTCATTTGCAACTGACAGCCAGCTCCCACATTTTGCTGCGTGCTCGGCCTCAGGATTTCGATTCGTTGATGATCTGGCGAATCGCGCCGACGAAGGCTTCCGCCGGTTGCCCACCGCTCACCGCATATTGGTCATTGAAGACAATGGTCGGCACCGAACTCACTCCACGAGAAACCCACAGCTGTTCCTGCTCGCGGACTTCGGCGGCGTATTCATCGCTGGCAAGAATCTCGGCGGCGCGCGCAATGTCCAGCCCTACGCTCTCGGCGATGATCGCCAGGGTCGCGTGGTCGGAAGGGTCCTGGCCATCGCTGAAATACGCCTTGAACAGCGCTTCCTTGAGGTTGTATTGCAAACCTTCCAACCCGGCCCAATGCAACAGGCGGTGCGCATCGAAAGTGTTGTAGATACGGCTCTGGCCGTCGGTGCGGAACGCAAAGCCCAATGCGGCGCCCATGTCGCGGATACGCGCACGATTAGCCTGGGACTCTTCAGCCGTGGAGCCGTATTTTTCAGTGATGTGCTCGACGATGTTCTGACCGATGGCGGGCATGTTCGGGTTCAGTTCGAACGGCTGGAAATGAATCTCGGCCTGCACTTCGCTGCCGAGCTGGTCGAGGGCTTCGGTCAGGCCGCGCAGGCCGATGATGCACCAGGGGCAGGATACGTCGCTGACGAAATCGATTTTCAGGGGAGTACTCATGGTGGGCAACCTCGCGTGCAGTCATGCGCATACATAAAGGTTGCACGATACACCACCTTCACAGCACCTTCGAAGGCTCGCTCAAATCGATCTGCGCCCAGTGCGCGGCATCCTGGCGATGGGCTTGCAGATAGGGCAACACCGCCGCCAGCAAGGGCGCCTTGAACGCTTCCTGAAAACGGTGGGCCAGGCCGGGAATCAATTTCAACTGGCTGCCCTGGATATGCGCGGCCAGATGCACGCCGTGCATCACCGGCAGCAAGGGGTCGGCGGTGCCGTGGACGACCAACGCCGGCACGCGCAGTTGGTTGAGCAAGGGCACACGGCTTGGCTCGGCCAGGATTGCCATGATCTGGCGCTTCACGCCTTCGGGGTTGAAGGCGCGGTCATAGGACAGCGCCGCCTGGTGCAACAACGCCTGGCGATCGTCCTTGATATCCGGGCTGCCCAACGCCGCGAGCAAATCCGCCTGTTGCTCCAGCGCCACCTCACGATTGGGCGCGCTGCGCCGCGAGAGCAATTGCACCAGCGCCGCGTTCGGCGCGGGCAAGCCCTCGGCGCCGGAGCTGGTCATGATCAGGGTCAGGCTTTCCACCCGCTGTGGCGCCATGGCCGCCAGGTGTTGAGCGATCATGCCGCCCATGCTCGCGCCGAGTACGTGAAATTGCTGCACCTGCAGCGCGTCCATCAAGCCCAGGGCGTCGTCGGCCATGTCGGTCAACGTATAAGGCGCAGCCACCGGCAAGCCGAGCTTGTAGCGCAGCACTTCGAAGGTCAGGTTGGCGCTCGCCGGCGCCTGCCGCCAGGTGGACAGGCCGACGTCGCGGTTGTCGTAGCGAATCACCCGAAAGCCTTGTTCGCACAGGGCCACCACCACTTCGTCCGGCCAGTGAATCAACTGCCCGCCCAGGCCCATCACCAGCAGCAACGCAGGGTCGGACGCACGGCCGATACTTTGATAGGCGATGCTCACCTGAGCCAGGTCGACCGTTTGGGTCGGGACATTGACATCACATCGAGACGCCGCAAAAGACGGCAGGCCGAACAGTAGAGCGGCCACTAAAAACAACGCACGCATGAAAAACACCAAAACGCAGAACCCCAGTAGAGCGCGAGTCTGATGAAGTTTGTTCAAGCGCGCTGCCACAGTTCGATGACAGTTTGATGAAGAGCGCCCAGTGGTCATGGTCGACACGCCCCACAACATGAGACAAAATCAAGCATTCCGTTTTCGTCGCAAATTTTCTTCATGGAGCGCCTGTGCTCGAAATCCGTCACTTGAAAACCCTGCACGCCTTGCGCGAAGCCGACAGCCTGGTGGAAGCCGCCGAACGCCTGCACCTGACCCAGTCCGCCCTCTCCCATCAGTTCAAGGAACTGGAAGAGCGCCTGGGCATGCCACTGTTCGTGCGCAAGACCAAACCGGTGCGCTTCACCAGCGCCGGCCTACGCCTGCTGCAATTGGCCGACGCCACCCTGCCGTTGTTGCGCGGTGCCGAGCGCGATATTGCGCGGCTGGCCGGGGGTACCGCTGGGCGCTTGCACATGGCGATCGAATGCCACAGTTGTTTCCAGTGGCTGATGCCGACCATCGACCAGTTCCGCGATGCCTGGCCGGAAGTCGAGCTGGACCTGGCCTCGGGCTTTGCCTTCGCGCCGCTGCCGGCCCTGGCCCGTGGCGACCTGGACCTGGTGGTGACCTCCGACCCGCTGGAACTGCCGGGTATCACCTACGTGCCGCTGTTCACCTACGAAGCCATGCTGGCGGTGGCCAACCAGCACGCGTTGGCGAACAAGTCCTACATCGTGCCGGAAGACCTGCTGACAGAAACCCTGATCACCTACCCGGTGGAACGTGACCGCCTGGACATCTTCACCCGCTTCCTGGAACCGGCCGACGTTGAACCGGCCCAGGTGCGGACTTCGGAGCTGACCGTGATGATGATGCAACTGGTGGCCAGCGGCCGTGGGGTGTGCGGTATGCCCCACTGGGCGCTGCATGAATACAGCTCACGCGGGTATGTGAAGGCCAAGCGGTTGGGTGAGAAGGGTTTGTTCGCCACCTTGTATGCGGGCATTCGTGCCGACATGCTGGATGCACCTTATATGCGCGACTTCTTGCTGACGGCCAAGGACACCTCGTTTTCCACCTTGGATGGCGTAAGCGCGGTGCGTTGAGCGGGCTCTGAGTGTGCGGGCGAGTGCCGATCGTTCCCACGCTCTGCGTGGGAATGCCGCCAAGGACGCTCTGCGTCCACGTGGTGACGCGGAGCGTCACGGGATGCGTGCCCACGCAGAGCGTTGGAACGATCAATGTAGCTCGCGCCACATGTGGATCTTGTCGAAGTATTCGACGCCTACCCGCACGGCCAGTGGCTCCAGGCCGTACTGAATGAAACCGCAGCGCTGGTAGAGCGCAAAGGCCGCGTCATTGCCGGCGGTGACGGTCAGCTGGATCAGTTTCAGGCGCGGATGCCGGCGAGCCTCCTCAAGCGCTGCTTGCACCAGTTGCCGCCCCATTCCCTTCTTCTGATAAGCCTCGGTCACGTACATGCCGAACAAGGTCACCTTGTGCCGCGCCTTTTCGCGAGGCTCGTAGGCCAGGCCGACGATGCCGGCCAGTCGCGCCCCATCAAAGCCGCCCAACAGGCAATCCAGCGGGCTGTCGAGACGCTTTTCCCACCAGCTCAATGGCATCGAGGCGCGCTCCGCGACACTGGACGTGAACGCTTGCGGGTACGCGCCATAGGCCTCGAGCATCAATGCCCGATAGGCTTGCGCATCGTCGGCGTCCAGCGGGCGAATCATCATGCGGTTGCCAGCGAATCACGATAGAACGGCAGGATCAAATCGCGCGTCAATGGCGCCAGATGCAAGTCGCCTTCGCCCATGGGATCGATCCAGCACACCTCTTCAATCTCCGCTGCAGGGGTGACGGCGACGTCGACCTGCACCTTGAACAACTCCGCCTCTACGGTAAAACCCGGTTCGTTGGCCGCGGGTGCCGAGAACTGGCCAAGATAGACGGCTTGGCTCGGATCAACGCGCAGGTTCAGCTCCTCGTGCAACTCACGGACGAGCGCCTCGGCAGGTTGCTCGCCGGCGTCGATTTTGCCGCCCGGTTGCATGAAAGCCAGGGTATCGCGCTTGCGCACAAGCAGGGTTTGACCGTCGCCACGGACCAACAGCGCGGCTGCAATGCGGATAGTCTTGGACATGGAAAGCCCTCTCTCGGATTGAAAAGCGGCCAAGGATCCCACGCGCATTCTGCACACGCAACTCGCGAGTGCAGGGCGATTTTTTCCGACATACATACACCGCAGGGTCCAGTTTCGGCCACCCTAAACTCGCAAACTCATATTCAGCAGGGCTCGCTGCACCTCGGTGCGCCGCGCTCTTTTATAAGAGTTTACTCATGCACAATTCATTGCCCACCCTCAAAGAATCATCCACTGACGAACCACAACCGCTGCCGGCCGACAGCACGTCAACCCCTACCGTGCAACCGATGACGCTTGCGGTCGTGCCGCCGGCGTCACTTTCTGCCGAAGAACAACTGGCTTACCTCACCCGTGAACTCGACAAACTCAATGCACAGACCTCTGAACTGGTAAGGCGACAGCCGAGTGTCGGCCGCGTGTACCAGCAGCAATTGGCCGAGATGTTTCCCGATGCACATCTGCCCATCAATCCCAACCAGATTTTTTATAGCCGCTATCGCGAAGACCAGGAAGGACAAAAGCACCTGCTGTCCTGCGAACCACTGGGCTCGCTGCTGGCCACCTTACGCGCGCCTGGCGCAGAGTCTTATCTGACCCAGGAGAGCGGCGCCTTCTACCGCGAATGCAACACCCTGGACACCGATAAAATCCTCTCTGCCAATGCCTCGACGACAACCCTGGCCGCCAGGCTGGAAATAGCCATCACGTTGAGCCTGAATACATTCTGGGGGGCTGGCGAGCCCTCCCAACCCAACACGGAGGAGCAATTGGTCGCGCTGCGACGACAAGTGCTAGCCCATCAACTGGCATTGCGCTCGGTGGACGGCACGTTGTCGGCGCATGCACGGACGCTGGCGCAGAACGTGCTCAAGTACCCAAGTGCTGCGGTACGTGAACAGGTGTTTACCGTCGACAACAGGCCCACGGTGTACCGACTGGCCCTGGAGAATGGCAGTGAATTCGCCGGCGCATTCATTCTGACCCCCACGGGCACGACGCCTCTGACGGGCAAAGTGATGCTCTATAGCCCAAGCGAGGAGTTTGAGGAGTTTGAAAACCTGGCGCGTTTGAATGACACCGTCGCAGCCCGCATACAAGACGGCGCAGCGCCAGGCAAGCTGTTGATCGCAAGCCTGCCGACAGCCGCTCGTACCGCGCTGAGCGGCTTGCCCGTACTGACGACGGCCCCGTCCCAGATAGACGCTGACGTGATTGCTGACAGTGTCCGCGCATTGCGAGTCAGGCAACATTTCTCCGTTCGCGAAGCCTTGCGCAGGGAGACGTTGCCCTCCACAGGCGAGCTCGACCTGGCCGCAGACCTGACGCCACAGTGGGATGTCGCTAATGCTTTTATGGTGCGCAATCTACGCCTGTTGACGGCCGAACCCGCATGGTTGAAAACCTCCGGCGAGCAAGACCAGGCTCGGTACAGGCAACTGGAACAAGAACTGATCGACAGCAATGAGGAACTCACACCTCATCTTGAGAGAATCTTGACACTGGAGGCGTTCTCCCAACAGGAGACCGACAAGGTGCTGAAAAAACAGAAACCTGTGTATGCCAACGTTGATATTGACCCTTATAGAAGCCTGGTTCATCTGCGCGTCACAACGTCCTCCCGGTCGGCCGAGATGACCGGGTATCGTAACGAGGAAGCCACCATTGTCTACATCAGCGAAGACCGCAAGATCAATATCCCGCAGTGCCTGCCAGGCAAAAAACTGACGTGGGGCACCTGGCGTACCCAAACCGTGGTGGATCTGCGCACACTGGGAAGTTATACCCAACGTAATGTCGACCCATGGTCGGTGCATGGCATACATAGAACGATCAGTGCCACCGCCAACATTATTGACACAGCCGGCAACCCTCACGGAAAACTTGGCAACGATGATTTGCGCGCACTCGCAACAGAAGCTGACATTGGCCAAAAATACGATACGTATCTGCGGTCAACCTTCTCGCTGAGCAGCGGGACAAGCAGCTTCGCTACAGTCTGGCAGCGCGCCAACGCGGCAAAAATGAATAAGGACGCGCTTGAGAACCGTCTCAACCCTGACGCAGCCAAACTGTTTACGTTCCAGACGCCAGGCAGTGGGTTTGACTGGATAAAAGCTGTCACTGAACACCCTGATTCAACCACCCGCCCCCGAGTCAGCGAATTCGAGATAGAGGTCAACCTGCTGGTATTGGGCGCCGCGCAAGAGAGGGGCCAAGGCGGGCAGGTCATGCATCGTGTCCTGGTCATTCATCGAAAAGGCACCAAGCCTGACGGGGTCAGTGTGCTGTATACCCCGGATGCACCAGATGGCGTTGCCTTCCGGGAGCTGACCAAGGGGCTGGTGGAGCTGGACACGCTGAAAACAAAACCGGAATGGCAGGCCTATTTCACTTCCCAGATGGCCACTAAGGATACGAAAGAGATCACACGGATCTTCAACGATACGCGCAGTGTGTACCGCTATACCTTGACGCCGATAACCGGCAATTTCCACGCATACCTGTATTCGGCGCAACTGGGTTTTCAACTCGCGCACGCCGACTATCGTTCACGGAGCAATGCGCAAATTTTCCGCGAATCGGCGGTAAACGCCTTTATGTTCGGGGTGGAAACCGCCGATTTTCTGCTCGGGTTGATACCCGGCAAAACCGCCCTGTCGTTTTTGCGCCGAGCTATCAACCGCGGATTAGGCGTGGCCAAGCAGCTGGGGCGGCGCATTCCGGGGCTGGCCAGTAAAGTCGGTACGGACAGGAGCACCGCCATTGTACTGACGGGTGCCTCCCTCCGCCCGTTGGAACCCGCCTGGGTCAATGTGATGCCATATCGGTTGCCTGAGCAAATAGAGCCGTTCTTTGACGTAGTGGAGTTTGCCGACACCCACCGATACAGACTGTCGCGCCAGTCGGGCCGCGCACCGTGTTTTTTTGATAAACACAATAACCAGTTCATCGCGATGCGCGACCCAACAGGCCGCTATCACCTGTATCAGTCCTATGTAGAAGACGGCGCACGCTATGTAAAAGACCCGGCAGGTCACCACGTGGACTTTATGGTCGTACCGGGAGACGCAAAGAGCTGGAAGCCCCGTTTCGAACGAAACGCTGTGGGCGGAGGTTCCGTTCTGGGCGCCCTGCGTCCTCTCACCCCTGAACAGCAAGTGGATGCGGACCTGATCGCGGCCATGCGGCTTTTTGCAACAGAAGGGGAAATGCGGGATTTCGTGCGCGTCATAGAACAAACCGACGCTTCCCTGAAGCTCGATTTGATCACTCGCGCCCGACAACAGCTTGGCACCCTGGATGAAGATGAATTTCGCCGCTGGATGTCGAACTCGAAAAGCTTGAGCCGAGCCAATCAAGAGAGATTACGTAGTTCCCTGTTAAACCTGCGGCTCGAACTGGCCACGGTTGAACATATACACCTGTCGACACAACATTTTGCGCAACCCCTGTCTGCGCGGGACAAGGAAGAACTGTTTAAAAAAGTCAAAAGGCTCATTGGCAAAAACGAGAACCTCGACAAACAAATCAGAACATCGATTGCCGTTGCCGACCCCGATACTGGCGCACAATTTGTCGGGTACGCCATCACCCACAAACACCAGCATGCGATGGATAAATTCGCAGCAAAATATGAACTTTATACTTGGCGGGATGCTGCACTGAAAGTATTTGCATACAAGCCCGAACACCTCGTACGTATTAATCAACTCGCCTCGGATCTGGGAATTACACGCCAGGAGGCGATACGTCGATTCTTACTGCTGCCTGAGACAAAAAGCACCCTGGATGCCTTCATGACGGAGACCTTCAAGGCCAAACTCGCCAAGCTTCAAGTCACCTCCTTTTCAGAGGATTTCAAAAAATCCGGTATTCCCTATATCGCCCTATCCCGAGGCCAGCATGGGGCAGATACTGGCGTAGCGATGGTAGACAGTAGAGACGTCACAGCATTCGAAAAAGCCCTGCCCAAGTTTGCAACGCCTCTGGAGTTCGAAGTCCCCCGCGTTCAAACCCATAGAGTTGAAAGGCCAGCGCCGGCGCTGCCCGTCGGGCCGGAAGTCGTGCCCACTCGCGATCCGCACATCAACATCGTGAAGCTGGATGAACTGGCGAAAACCCAGAAAAAACTCCTGCCCGCCCCTGCCACCGCCAAACTTGAGGAGATCACCCAGGATATCCAAGCCGGTCGCCTCAGCCGCAAGCGAATAGGCAACTTCACCTATGTCGATCTCCCTCAGGTGCAGCCCGGCACGGGCCGTGGTCTTTGGCGCGTGGCAATTGAACAAAACGGCAAAGAAGGTGGCAAAGATGTCTACATCATCAGGGGTATCTTTGATTACCACGCCAGCAAGCACGTAGCCTGGGGCGTATAACTACAGGAGGGGCGGCACCTCGTCCGGCGCCCTGATAAACACACTGTACTTGGCGCCCTCCATCGCCTCGAACGCGATCAGCTTGTCCACCAGCGGCAGGTTCAGCACCTTGCCGGCATTGAGCAATAACATGCCGTTGTCGGCATTGAGGTTGCGCGCCAGCACCATGCCGGCTTCCAGCTCACGGGTGGAGAGGACTTTTACCGTCGGATCACCCAGGGTCACATCGCTGAGGAAGGTCGCGCAGGCTTGCACGAAATCTTCCACCAACGCCGGGTCATACAGGCGCCCGGCGTACTTGCGGATATACAGCAGCGCCTCGTCGCTGTTGAGGTGCCGCTCCAGGATCAGGCCTTTCTGCAATTCGATAAAGTCCACCGCCAGCTTCAGCAGCCGTGAACCGGGCGGGATGGTATCGCCCTTGAGGTGGTCGGGAAACCCCGTGCCGTCCCAACGCTCCTGGTGATGGCGAATGATCCGCGCCGCATCCTTCATCGGCTCCAGGGTCATCAGCAGCGACTCGCTCTGCCCCGGATATTCACGGTACAAGCCGCGGTCGGTGCTGTGCAGCTTGTCCGACGGTGCAACCATCATGCTGTCGGTCCAGCTCAACTTGCCGATGTTGTACAACGCGGCGGCCATGGTCAGGTCACGGGTGCTGGATTCGTCCATGGACTGGGCGGCGCAATACACCCGGATCAACTCGATCAACGCACGGTTGGTCTGTTTGTCCTTGGGCAAGCGCAGGTTGGCCAGCAGCGAAAACACTTCGGTCCCGGTCACGTAGCTGCGCTTGAGCTCATCGTAGGCCAGGTCGAGCATGTCGGCGGTTTGTTGCAACTCGGCGGTACGCGCCGCCACGCGTTTTTCCAGGGTGGCGTTGAGTAGCTTGAGCTGTTCGGTCTGGTCTCGGGCCAGGCGTTCAAGGCGTTGGTGCTCGAGGGTTTGCTGCAACACCAGTTGCAACTCTTCGTCGTTCCAGGGTTTGCTGATGTAGCGGTGGATCTGCCCGTCGTTGATCGCCTTGATGATGGTGGTCAGGTCGGCGTAGCCGGTGAGCAGGATGCGGCTGGTGGCGGGATAAAGGCGGTGGACCTCGGCCAGCAGCGTGGCGCCGTCCATGCCGGGCATGCGCGCATCGCTCATCACCAGATCGATAGGCCGGGTCGCCATGATCTCCAGCGCCTGGGCGCCGCTGGTGGCCAATACCACCTCATAGGGCTGGCCGCGCAACAGGCGGCGCAGGCTGTTAAGGATCGACTCTTCATCGTCGACCAGCAAAACAGCGGACTTCGTAGCGAGTGGTTCATCCATGGCGACTCTGCCTTCAAATTAAACGAAGCTAGGCTAAATTGAATCCGTGTAGCACCAAAACGATGTTGATTTGACGCCAACTGGCCGTCGATATCAAGGGAACTCGACTATGCTGCAGTGCATGCTCGCGCCCCGTTCAGTTGTGGAACCAGGGAAGGAATTGTCATGCCATCAAGCCTTTTGCACGTGCCGAGTGCGCCATGAAGACGGAATCGGGCCGGGCCAACCGGCGCATCCTGATCGTCGACGACACCGCTTCGATCCACCAGGATTTTCGCAAGATCCTCTGTGTCGACGAGCACGGCGAGCCCTCCCTCGACACCCTGGAGTCCACCCTCTTCGGCACCACCGCGCCGGCGCGCCAGGCGTTTGACCTGGATTCGGCCTATCAGGGCCAGGAAGCCTTGGCGCTGGTCAAGAAGGCCCTGGACGCCCACTCGCCCTACGCCATGGTGTTTATCGACATGCGCATGCCCCCAGGCTGGGACGGCCTGCACACCATCGAACAGTTGTGGGAGGCGGACCCCAACCTGCAAATCGCGCTCTGCACGGCCTATTCCGACTACTCCTTCGAGGCAATCGAAGCGCGCCTGAAATACAACGACCAACTGCTGATCCTGAAAAAGCCCTTCGACCACCTGGAAATCCGCCAGATGGCCAGCGCCCTGACCTGGAAATGGCAACTGGCCCAGGACGCGGCCCTCAAAGTGATCAGCCTGGAACGCACCATCGAGGAACGCGTGCAGGAGCTGCTCAAGGTCTCGCACTTATTGCAATACGACGCCCTGACGGAGTTACCCAACAGCACGTTGCTGGGCGACCGCCTGACCCAGGCGATCGCCTTGGGCCGCAGGCACGACACGCAACTGGCGGTGATGTTTCTGGGGCTCGACCGCTTCAAGCGCATCAACAACGCCCTGGGCTATCCGGCCGGCGACGAGGTGCTTGCGCAGGTCAGCCTGAGCCTGGTGGCGGCGGTGCGGGCGTCGGATTCGGTGTTTCGTTATGGCTCTGACGAGTTCGTGGTGCTGCTTAACGATATCCTGCATCCCCAGCAAACCCAGCACATTGCGCAAAAGGTACTCAATGCCGTCAGCGCGACTCGCCATGTTGCGGGGCATGACCTGAGTGTGAGCGCCAGCCTGGGCATCAGTATTTACCCCGATGACAGCGACAATGCCGTGGGTTTGCTCAAGCACGCTGAAACCGCGATGCGCACCAGCAAAGAACGCGGCCCGGGGGATTTCAGCTTTTACACCGAAGACATGAACCTGCGCGCCCAGCATCAGCAAAACCTGGAAAGCGCGATCCGCCAGGCGCTGGACCGCGATGAATTTGTGCTGCATTACCAACCCAAGCTGGCGCTGGAGTCCGGGCGCATCGTCGGTGCGGAAGCGCTGACCCGCTGGTTTCGACCGCAGTCGGGTTGGGTCAGCCCGGCGGAGTTCATTCCGGTCGCCGAAGACAGCGGCCTGATCGTGCGCCTGACTCAGTGGGTACTGCGCCAAGCCTGCGCACAAGCCCAAGCCTGGCGTGAGATGGGCCTGGCGCCCCTGCGCATGTCGGTGAACATTTCGGCAATCGACTTTCGCCAACGGGACTTCGTCGACAACCTGGCCGCCATCCTGAAAGAAACAGGCCTGCCGCCCACCCAACTGGAACTGGAAATCACCGAAAGCGTGCTCATGCAGAACGTCGACGAAACCGTGGAAACCCTGCAAAAGATCAAGGCCATGGGCATCCGCCTGGCCCTGGACGATTTCGGCACCGGCTACTCCAGCCTCAGCTACCTGCGGCGCTTTCCCATCGACGTGCTGAAGATCGACCAATCCTTCGTGCGCGGCCTGCGCATCAATAGCCAGGACGAACAACTGATCAGCGCTATCATCGGCATGGGCAAGAGCCTGGAGCTGAACATCATTGCCGAAGGTGTGGAAACCGTCGACCAATTGAATTTCCTCAAAGCCCAGCGGTGTGAGGAGGGCCAGGGCTTTCTGTTCAGCAAGGCGCTGCCTTCGAAAGATTTTGTGCAGCTGCTGCAAACGGATAGCGCGACACTGATGCCGGATCAATAAAATAAATAGCCCTGGGCCTGCAAGGAGTGCTCGCTTGAGCAATGTCGTAAACTACCGTTCCGGCCTGATGTTCGCGTTATGCCTGAGCACCGCATCGCTGTCAGCCGCACCGCTGGACGAAGCGCTCAAGCCCTTGCCGGCGGTTCCAGTACTGGACCCGGCCAAGGTTGAGTTGGGTCGCCAGTTGTTCAATGAGCCGCGCTTGTCGGTCAACAACACCTTGTCCTGCGCGAGCTGTCACCAACTGACCAGCGGCGGCGCCGACAACAAGCCATTCTCCATTGGCTTTGACGGCAAACCGGTGCAGATCAATACCCCTTCCGTATTCAATGCCAGCCTGAACTTCAAACAGTTCTGGAACGGTCGGGTGGACACGCTGCAGGCCCAGGTCGAGCAGGTGGTGATCAGCCCGGTGGAAATGGGCAGTGACTGGAATACCGTGGTGCGCAACCTGTCCGCCCTGCCCGCCTACCAGAACGCGTTCAAACAGGCCTATCCCGATGGCGTCACCGCTTCCAATGTGCAAAACGCCCTGGCCACCTACGAGCGTACGCTGCTGACACCCAATTCGCGGTTTGACCAATACTTGCTGGGCAACACCGATATCCTGACCCGCCAGGAAAAATACGGCTACCAACGCTTCAAGGATTACGGCTGCATTGCCTGTCACCAGGGCGTGAACATTGGCGGCAATATGTTCCAGAAATTCGGCGTGATGGGCGATTACTTCAAGGCCCGCGGCAACCCGCTGGAATCGGACCTGGGGCGCTACCTGCTGACCCAGGATGAAGAAGACCGCCATGTGTTCAAGGTGCCCAGCCTGCGCAATGTGGCCGTCACGGCGCCGTACTTCCACGACGCCTCGGCCAAGACCCTTGAAGAGGCGGTTGACGTGATGTTCAAGTACCAGTTGGGGCGCAACCCGTCCCAGGAAGACAAGGACCTGATTATCCAGTTTCTCAAGACCCTGACCGGCGAATGGGCGGGCAAGCCGTTATGAGACCCTTGTCACGCCGACGCACCAGCCAAATCCTGCTAGGCCTCATCACCCTGTTCCTGGCCTCCACCCTGGTGTTTTTGTACCTCAAGTCTTCACGCGACCAGACAGCCACTTATACCCAGTCGCGCGACTTGATCCGCCAACTCCAGCAGCTCAATGCTCAGTGGGACAGCGAAGTACTCAAGGCCCGCATCGCGATCACCCACAACTACGACCCACTGGTCACACCGCTGACCGAGATGACCCGTATCGGCGCTGAACTGGAAAGCCGCGACACCTACCACAGCGCTGCCGACCTGCCCGGTTGGCAAGCCAGCCATGCGGCGTACCTGACGGCCATCGAGGAAAAAGCCCGGCTCGTCGACCAGTTCAAATCCCACAACGCAGTGCTGCGTAACTCATTGGCTTTTTTGCCGACGGCCGAAGACGACATCCAGGCCCAATTCAACAGCATGACCGACGAAGGCCGCCTGCAACTGCAAAGCGTGGCCACCGACACTTACGACCTGCTGCTCAGCAGCCTGGAGTTCGCCCAAGTCACCAGCGACGAACGTGCCGCCGATATCCTGGTGGGCCTGGGCAAGCTGGCCATCAACCAACAGAGCCTGCCCAGCGAGTTCCAGGCACCGGTGGAGATCCTCAGCAATCATATTTCGCTGATCCTGCGCGAACAGCCACTGGTCAACAGCCTGCTCGAGCGGATTGCCGCCGTGCCGGTGGCCGAACACCTCGATGACCTGACCACTCACCTCAATCAGGACCAGCAGGCCACTGACCTCATCGATCATCAGTACCATCGCTACCTGCTGATCTTCTCGACCTTGCTGGTGGTAATGCTGCTCTACCTGGCGGTGCGCCTGTTGCGTAGCTTCGCCGAGATCAATCGCGTCAACCGCGCGTTGCAGGCCGCCAACGAAACCCTGGAGCAACGGGTGGAGCGGCGCACGCAACAGCTCAAGGATGCCCAGAGCGAGCTGATGAACAGCGCCCGCCAGGCCGGCATGGCGGAGATCGCCACCAACGTGCTGCACAACGTCGGTAACGTGCTCAACAGTGTGAACATCTCTGCCGACCTGGTCAGCCGCAAGCTGCGCAGCAGCAAGGCACTCGGCCTGGGCAAGGCCATGCAACTGATCAACGCTCACCAAGGCGACCTGGGCACTTTCCTTACCGAGGATGAAAAGGGCAAGTTGCTGCCGGGCTATCTGAACCAGTTGGTCGAAGCGATTGCCATCGAACAGCAAGGCATGAGCGATGAGCTGGTGCAGTTGAGCAAAAGCGTGGACCACATCAAGGACATCGTCTCGACCCAGCAATCCTATGCGGGTGCGTCTACCTTGCTGGAGCCGGTCAATATCAGCGCCTTGATGGACGACGCCCTGCGCATGAACGCCGGCGCGCTGAGCCGTCACCATGTCACTGTTGTGAAGGCGTACGCCCCGGTGCCGGAGATCTTGGCGGACAAGCACAGGTTATTGCTGATCATGGTCAACCTGATCAGCAACGCCAAATACGCCATGGACAAACTGTCTGAGCGGCCACGGCAAATCACCCTGGCGGTGGAATCGGTAGGCGACCAGACCCTGAAGATCAGTGTGAAGGACGATGGCGAAGGCATACCGCCCGAGAACATGGCACGTATCTTCACCCACGGTTTTACCACCCGCAAGGAAGGTCACGGCTTCGGCCTGCACAGCTGCGCCCTGGCCGCCGTGGAAATGAACGGCCAGCTCAGCGCCCACAGCGACGGGCCGGGCCTTGGCGCCGTCTTCACCTTGACCATCCCCCTGACCCTTGCCGGAAGCAGCTCATGAACCAACCTCCCAACCGGCGCATCCTGCTGATCGATGACACACCGTCCATTCATGAGGATTTTCGCAAGATCCTGATGCCCGACGAAGCCTCAACCGAAGCGCTGGATGAAATGGAGTCGGCGTTGTTCGGCGACACCGCCAAACCTCAAGCCCAGGCATTCGAACTGCACGGCGCGTATGGCGGCGAGGAAGGCCTGGGCTTGCTGACCAGCGCCATGGCGCAGCAGCGCCCCTACGCCTTGGCCTTCGTTGACATGCGCATGCCCCAGGGCTGGGACGGCGCCAAGACCATTGAAGAACTATGGAAAGTCGCCCCCGACTTGCAAGTGGTGGTGTGCACCGCCTACTCGGACTATTCCTGGGATGACCTGTTGTTTCGCCTGCACGCCCACGACCGCCTGCTGATCCTGAAAAAGCCGTTCGACAACATTGAAGTCCAGCAAATGGCCAACACCCTGGCCAACAAATGGGACATGGCGCGCCGCGCTTCCCTGCAAACCTCGCAGCTGGAGCGGTTGGTGGAAGAGCGCACCCAAGCGCTGCAACTGGAAATTGAAGAGCGCAAGCACCTGGAAAGCCAACTGGTGCAGTCGGAAAAACTCGCCTCGCTGGGGCAACTCGCGGCCGGCGTCGCCCATGAGATCAACAACCCCGTGGGCTTTATTTCCTCCAACCTCAGCACCCTCGACAGTTACTTCAAGCAGCTGCAACAGATGCTCGATGCCTACCAGCGCAGCGAAGCGCACATCGGGGCGCCAGAACATCGCGAACCGCTCATGGCATTGCGCAACGAGCTGGACCTGGATTTTCTCAAGGACGACATTCCGATCCTGATCCGCGAATCCAAGGAAGGCATCGGCCGTGTGGTGCAGATCGTCAAGGACCTGAAGAACTTCTCACGGGTGGATAACGACCAGACCTGGCAATTCGCCAACCTGCAGCAAGGCATTGATTCGACGCTGAACATCGTCGCCAGCGAACTCAAGTACAAGGCCGATGTGGTCAAGCACTACACGCCGCTGCCGGAAATCGAGTGCCTGGCCTCGCAACTCAACCAGGTGGTGATGAACCTGGTGATCAACGCCGCACAAGCCATGGGCCCTGAGCGCGGCACCATCACCATCAGCAACGGGGTGGACGGCGAGAACGTGTGGCTGGAAGTCGCAGACAACGGCTGTGGGATTGCCCCCGACACCGTGCAGAAGATCTTCGACCCGTTCTTCACCACCAAGCCTGTGGGCGAAGGTACCGGGTTGGGTTTGTCGTTGTCCTACGGGATCGTCAAGAAACACCGTGGCGATATCAGCGTCAGCAGTGAGGTGGGCAAGGGTACGAAGTTTCGGGTAGTACTGCCGATTCGGCAGACGGCGGCGTAGGGCACGCCGCCGAATCATGCTCATGCGTCAGCTTTTTTCGGGCTCGACCCAAACGATGCAAAACGCTTGTTGAACCCGGCAATCCGGCCTTCGGCCTGGGTCTTGCGCTGCTGGCCGGTGTAGACCGGGTGCGAGGCGCTGGAGACGTCCAGGGGGATGTAGGGATAGGTGTTGCCGTCGCTGTGTTTCTGGGTGCGATCACTGTCGGCGGTGGAACCGATGAGGAAGAACACATCGGCGGCGGTGTCGTGGAACAGCACGGTGCGGTAGTCGGGGTGGATACCAGCTTTCATGAGGCCTCCGGGGCGTCTGGGTGCGGTTGATTTGTTATACAGTAACACAACACCGAACATCCAAACGAGAACCTCTTGCAATAAAGGTAGAGCGCGAGGAGCTATGGGGCCTTCTGGAAATCCGTTTCCTGGGGCGTCCAACCATTAAAACCAAACTGGCTTAACTGCTGATCTTATCCAGTGCTGACTGGGCCTCATTCGGCTTGGCTTCGTTGTTCTTCACGGCATTGATATACCCTTTAACGACGCCGACAAGATCTCCTCTCGTAGCGCTGGCGAGCGCTTCATCGAAGCCATCAGCCCGAGTTTTGTCAAAACCCGCCTTGGCCCCTTTGATAGCTCCGATCACTCCCGGTTCCGAATCGCCAATACCTAGAAGAATGTTGCTGAGCCCAGGGACAAACCGGATTCTCTTTCCAGCCTCGCCGGCAGCCCACTGCACGTTATCTTTGTTGGTGCCGTCCTTCCTGACATGGGTGTCGCTGGTACTATCCAGACGGTGATGCTCATGCAAGGCTAAATAACCCTGTTCCGTAAAGTCTTTCCACATGCCTGCAGGTGTACCGTGCCGAGCGTCGCCGCTACGGGTAATGCCTTCAAGGTCGCCATTTCCGTGCGCCTTGCCTCGGTGTTCGCCGTCAGCCGATAAAGACGTATCGATATAGTTGAGCACCCGCGCAGCGTTGAAGGCTGCATCAGCCCGTGCGTCCGGGTCTTTGTTGTTACTCGTCCAATCCCCCAGAAGTTTGTAAGCCAATGAGCGACTGACATCTTTTTGATGACCCAGTTTTTTGAGGATCGGATTATCGTTGACGATTTGTTCGGCGGTGCGGTTATCACCCGGTGGGCGGCCTGTGGCAATCTCCGGCTTTCGGCTCACATCCTGCTCGGGTTTTTCGATACCTTCCATGCGTTTGTGTTCTTGGGCAATTTGCTCCCGTAGCGGGCCGGTTAACTGGCTTTTATTCCAATCGTGGCTGGAGGGGGCAGAATTCCAGACATTGGAAAAAGCATTCCCTACCGCTATCGATGTCGTCATAGGTAAGTCACTCGTTTTGGTCGTTATAAATTCCTTCTTGATAAAGTGTCCTTACTTTCACAGCGCCCGGTCACAACCAGACACTCAATGAATGTGATGGGGCAGCAATACGTTCCTGATCAGCTGATAATTTTTTTCTGTACAAATACGCAGAGGCCCAAATAGCTGACTGGACGATCAATCCTTGTCCGTGCTTTGTCGACAGGTGCAGAATGGTTAATCGACCTGAAGAGTCCGAACCCAAGGAAACCGTATGAGCCTGTCCTTGTTAAGCCGCTACGCCTTCTTTGCTGTGTGCGTCATTTTCACCCTCGCCAGCCTTCCCTTTATCGAACATGAATGGCTGTGGCCGATCACGCTGGTCACCGGTGTACTCAGCCTGATCGGCATTGTCGACCTGCTGCAAAGCCCCCATGCGGTGCGCCGCAACTATCCGATCCTGGGCAATATCCGTTACTTGGTAGAAACCATCCGCCCGGAAATCCGCCAGTACCTGCTGGAGTCTGACAGCGACGCCCTGCCCTTCTCCCGCGCCCAGCGCTCGCTGGTGTATTCGCGCGCCAAGAACGAAACGGCAGACAAACCCTTCGGCACCCTGATTGACGTGTACCAGTCAGGCTTCGAATTTATCGGCCACTCCATGCGCCCTGCGCCACTGAGCGACCCCAGCAGTTTTCGCGTGATGGTCGGCGGCCCGCAGTGCACACAGCCGTACTCGGCGTCGGTGTTCAATATTTCGGCGATGAGCTTCGGCTCATTGAGCGCCAACGCGATCCGGGCACTCAACCACGGCGCCAAGCTCGGCAACTTTGCCCACGACACCGGCGAAGGCAGCATCAGCCCCTACCATCGCGAAAACGGCGGCGACCTCACCTGGGAACTGGGCAGCGGCTACTTTGGCTGCCGCACCAGCGACGGCCGTTTCGACCCCGAACGCTTCGCCGTGCAGGCTCAGAACCCCCAAGTGCGCATGATCGAAATCAAGATGAGCCAAGGCGCCAAGCCCGGCCATGGCGGGATTTTGCCCAAGCACAAGGTCACCCAGGAAATCGCCGACACCCGCGGCATCATGATGGGTGAAGACTGCATCTCGCCGTCGCGTCACAGCGCGTTTTCCACGCCGATCGAGCTGATGCAGTTCATCGCTCAGTTGCGCGAACTGTCCGGCGGCAAACCTGTGGGCTTCAAGTTCTGCCTGGGCCATCCGTGGGAATTCATGGGCATCGCCAAGGCCATGCTCGAAACCGGCATCCTTCCGGACTTTATCGTGGTGGACGGCAAGGAAGGCGGTACCGGTGCCGCGCCGGTGGAATTCACCGACCATATCGGCGTGCCGCTGCGCGAAGGCCTGCTGTTCGTGCATAACACCCTGGTGGGCCTGAACCTGCGCGACAAGATCAAGCTCGGCGCCAGCGGCAAGATTGTCAGCGCGTTCGACATCGCCAGCGTCCTGGCCATCGGCGCCGACTGGGCCAACTCGGCGCGTGGTTTCATGTTCGCCATTGGCTGCATTCAGTCGCAGTCATGCCACACCAACAAATGCCCGACTGGCGTCGCCACCCAAGACCCGCTGCGCCAACGCGCGCTGGTGGTGCCGGACAAGGCCCAGCGCGTGTTCAACTTCCACCGCAACACGCTGCACGCTTTGGCAGAAATGCTCGCCGCCGCCGGGCTCGATCACCCGTCGCAGTTGTCGGCCAAGCACTTGGTACGACGCATGTCGGCGACCGAGATCAAACTGTTTTCGCAGTTGCATGTATTCCTCAAGCCTGGGGAATTGCTCACAGGGGAAGTGAACGGCGAGTTTTATTCGCGGATGTGGCAGATGGCGCGGGCGGACAGTTTTGAGCCGCATGAAATTGCTGCAGCCTAAAGGACACCTAGCATGTTGAAAGTCATCGCCGAAGACTTTATCAAGCCCGAACATTTGGAAACCGTGCGCCCTTGGTACGCTGAACTGGTGGAAAAAACCCGCCAGGAACCGCTGTGCATCGCCTACGATTTGTTCATCGATCAAAAAGACCCTGGGCACTTCATTTTTATCGAGCAATGGCCAGATCAAGCGGCGCTGGATGCGCACTGCCAGACCGAGCACTTCACCCGGTTGGTGCCCCAGATCAATGAGCATCAAGCCAAGCCGTGCCGGGTCTTGTTGATGGACATTTTCTGACAAGACCCACCGCCTGCTGAACCGGACCACCGACGGCATCGTTGAAAACAAGGAGATTCACATGCCGTTACTGGACTTCGCCGTAATCGCCGCGCAACTGCCCGACAGTTGGACATCCACACGGCTGGGCCAGGTTGGCCCGGCGCGGATCAAAGTACTGCGCATGGATGAACAGACGTACGAGGAAGAAACCCACGACTACAACGAAGGGTTGTTGGTGATCAGTGGGTACTTGCACCTGCGTATCGGTGATCAAGCCATCAGGGTGGACGCCGGCCAGATGTACCTGGTGGAAGCCGGCACTGCCCACGGTGTGCTCGCCGGCAGCCAGGGCACCCTGGTGATCATTGATCTCTAGAGACATTCAGTAATACCCAGCCTTTGCAATTGCTTACAAATACCGCCAACCTCCGCCCGCCCGACGTGCGGCGACGCCCGCGCTCACCTATCGTCATTAAACAACTTGTTCAAGAGCCCGCTGCCATGCTGAACGGACGCGACCCGCGCATCGACTTTTTTCGGGGCCTGGCGTTGATCTTCATTTTCTGGGATCACGTGCCTCACAACCCCCTCGCCAACATCACCGTGCAGAACTTCGGGTTCAGTGACGCCGCGGAAATCTTCGTGTTCCTGGCCGGCTACGCAGCCGTGCTGGCCTACGGCAAGATTCTGCAGCGCGAGGGCTATCTCTTCGCCTGCCTGAAAATCCTGCGTCGGGTGTGGACACTCTACGTGGCGCATATTTTCCTGTTGGCGCTGTTGATGGGCATCGTGATTTTCGCCAACAGCCATATCGAGACTCGCGACCTGGTGCAGGAAATGGGCCTGGGGTATTTTCTCAGCGATACCCAACAGGCCTTGATGGATGAGTTGCTGCTGCGCTTCAAGCCCAACCTCACCGACCCGTTGCCGTTGTACATCGTGCTGATTCTGAGCCTGCCGCTCACCCTGCCACTGCTGGTGTATGTGCCCAACGTGATGGTGGCGATCTCGGTGGCGGTGTACCTGCTGGCGCCCTGGCAGGGCTGGAATTTGCCCGCGAGCAACGGCGGAGTGTGGTACTTCAACCCCATCACCTGGCAATGCTTGTTCATCCTCGGCGGCGCAGCCGCGTTGCGCTCACCCAGCCGCGCCGAAGCGCGGCCGTTGCTGCGCCAACCCTTGTTCGTGGCCGCTGCGCTCTACGTGTTGGTGACTTGTGTGATCACCCTGTCGTGGCGCTGGCCCGAGGTGCATGACGCCTGGATGCCACGCGTAATTGGCGAATGGCTGTACCCCATCAGCAAGACCGACCTGTCCCCGGTGCGCCTGCTGCACTTCCTGGCATTGGCCTACGTCACCGCCAAATTGCTCCCCGACGTCGGCTGGACGCAGCAGTGGCTGGCCCTGCAATTGGCGAGGATGGGGCGTTACTCCCTGGAAGTGTTTTGCCTGGGCGTGGTGCTGGCGCCACTGGCCGACATGCTCAATGCCATGGCCGGCGACAGCCTGGCGATCAAGTTATGCACGGCCTTGGCGGGGGCTGTGTTGATGGGCGTATTGGCGGCATGGCTGGACCTGAACAAGCGCCTGGACCAACGCTACGCCAGCCGCGCCGTCGTCGCGACTACATAGTTAGCGACGCCGCCGGACACGGGGGTGGCAACTGAACCACCGCTTTCGCAGGCAAGCCAGCTCCCACATTGGTTGGGTATTGCCCACGGAGTCAGCGTCCGGCACCAATCCCCTGTGGGAGCGGGCTTGCTCGCGAAGGCGAGGGGTCAGTCAATTAATCTGCAACTGAACCACCGCTATCGCAGGCAAGCCCGCACATTTAAACGGAGCGGGTCGCGCTGCTATTGGCGACGGCGGGCTGCAACTTGAATACGTAGTACAACACGGTCAACAGCACCAGGAACGCAGGCCCGACATACAGCGCCACACGGGTCTCCGGGAAGTACGCCATCAGGCCCACCACCAGCACCAGGAACGCCAGCGCCAGGTAGGAGCTGACCGGGTACAGCCACATGCGGTACTTGAGGCCCGCCTGCTCCGCCGGGCTCAGGCCTTTGCGGAATTTGAGCTGGGCCAGCAGGATCATCAGCCAGGTCCAGATCGCGCCGAAGGTGGCGATGGAGGTCACCCATACGAACACCTGGTCCGGCACCAGGTAGTTGAGCAGTACGCCCAATAACAAGGCAAAGATCGACAACAGCAAGGCCTTGCGTGGCACGCCGTTACTGGAGGTGGTGCCGAACGTCGCCGGCGCCTGGCCGTTCTGCGCCAGGCTGTAGAGCATACGCCCGGTGCTGAAGATGCCGCCGTTGCAGGACGACAGCGCGGCGGTGATCACCACGAAGTTGATGATACCCGCGGCAGTCTTGATGCCCAGACGCTCGAAGGTCATCACGAACGGGCTGCCCTGGGTGCCGATTTCATTCCACGGGTAGATCGACAGGATCACGAACAGCGCGCCCACGTAGAACAGCAGGATGCGCCAGAACACCGAGCCGATGGCGCTGGGAATGGTCTTCTGCGGGTTACGCGCTTCACCGGCGGTAAGGCCGATCATCTCGACGCCCAGGTAGGCGAACATCACCATTTGCAGGGACATCAACACGCCCTGCACACCATTGGGCATGAAGCCGCCATGGGTCCACAGGTTGGAAATGCCCAACGCCACGCCGTCATTGCCGAAACCGAAGGCGATGATACCGACGCCGCCGATCACCATTGCAATGATGGTGACGATCTTGATCAGCGCGAACCAGAACTCGAACTCACCGAACGCCTTGACCGCGATCAGGTTGATGGTGCCCATGCTGATCAGCGCCGCCAGTGCCCAGATCCAGCGTGGCGTATCGGGGAACCAGACCCCCATGTACACCGCCACCGCGGTAATTTCTGCGACGCAGGTCACCAGCCACAGGAACCAGTAGTTCCACCCGGTGAGAAAGCCTGCCAATGGACCGAGGTAATCCTGCGCATAGCGGCTGAACGAACCGGCCACCGGGTTGTGCACGGCCATCTCTCCGAGGGCGCGCATGATTACCAGGATCGCCAGGCCGCCAATGATGTAGGAGAGCATGATCGCCGGGCCGGCCATTTCGATGGCCTTGGCCGATCCCAGGAACAGCCCCACACCGATACACGCGCCGAGCGCCATCAGGCGGATATGCCGTTCGCCGAGTTCGCGTTTGAGCGGGCCGCCTTGAGCGGTCTCGCCAGGGGGCAGTGGTTTGCCGACAGGCATAGGAATACAACCTCATTTTGTTATTGGATTTAGCCACCGAGCCTGGGCGTATCCGCGGATGGGCTGATACACCGGCTGGACCGAACTCGCCTCATGGGCAAATCCGCCTGGTGCGACTCACGCGCACAGGTCAGCGGGCGTGCAGTATAAAAAGCTAACGTCAGGTCTTTTCACTCAATAAACAAGGAAATTTGGCGATAAGCCCCGAGAAAAACCGCTTGGACGGTGCAAGCACCAAGCGTCTAGATCGGCCTTCCCGGCGCAAAACGGCGCAGAGTATTGCATAACCGGTCAGGATCGGGACACCTGGGGGCAAGCACATGATGGCGCGGTTCTGCACCCCGAGGCCGTTCAAATGTGGGAGCCGGCGTGCCGTTCAGTCCACACTGAAAAACAAACGTCTGGCCAGCAGCCGGGAAATGCTCGCACGGTCGATGTCCAGGGTTTGCTGCACGCGCCCGGTCTGGCCGCTGCGCATGCGGGCGAACGCCTGGGCTTCAGCTTCGGCCTGGGCCTGGCGCCCCAAGCGCTGCTGCTCGGGGCTTTTGATGTGGGCGGCGGTGTAGTGATCGTCCGGGCCCAGGCGGGTTCCATAGTGAAAGTGCGCGTAACACAGCGGCTGCGCCGTTTGCGCATCCTGCACAACATAGACTTGCAGAAAATCCACGGTTTTACCCTTGAGGCGTACGCGGGCACCTTGTCGCTGGATGCGCACCTCATTGAGCGCGTGCAGGAAATCGACATCTTCGGCCCGCGTCAGCTTGAGTTTGCTGGCCCGGACACGCGCCTCGACACCCGCCGCCTCCAGGCGCGTCGCCGCGGCCCGCAAGTCGCTGGCCCGCACCCTGGCGTTGGCCTGCTGGGTGGCGGCCAGCCGTGAGACGTCCAGGCTGCGTAATTTTCTGTCGATATCCGCCGCCACCATACGCCGACTGTTGGCTTGCGCCACCAACAGGGCTTGCAGGGATTCGGGCTCACACCTGTCCGACATGCCTTGCACCTTCGCAATCGCGTTGTCGACGCCTGCCAACAGCCGCAGGCCCTTGTTCACCAGCGCACCCAGTTGCGGATTGGCCGTACGGGGTTTGGCCGGCGGTTCCACCGCTTCCCATACGCCGTCGTCGGCCTCGGTGAAGGTGGCGATCACACTGCCCTTGTCGTCCACCAGCTCTGCGGTGCCGGTCGGGCCTTTGACCCGGGCCACATACACATCGCGGTTGCGCGTGCGGATGATCTTTTTTTGCCGCGAGCCTGCTGCCTCTGCCTTGACCGACACCACGCCGGGGGCGGTGTCCAGCAGGTCAGCCAGTTGCTCCTCAACCTGACGGTGCAGGCCAGACAGCAACGTCTGGAGTTTTTGCAGATTGGCCAAGTCAAAGGTGTCCGGCGCCATGGCGCGCCAGAACTGAATGTGGTCGTCGGTGAGCGCATAGATGCGCCCCAGGCTTTTGAGCACTTCTACACGTTCTTCCCGCGCGATGGAAAGATGCTCCAGGTCCGCCAGGGAGCGGCTGGCCCAGCGGGCACGATTGATCACCTGGTTCAAGCTGTCAAAAAACTCCGCCTCCAGCGGTGGGCCTTCGATATCAATGGTGATGCCCCACAGTGTGGTCACTTGCAACGCTTGCAAATCCAGGACCGAAGGCCGTGCAGCCAAGTCATTTTGCAGCTCGCGGGCCTTGTTGCGCCCAAGCCGCGGCACTGCCCTGAGTTGGTCAATATAGGTTTTTTCCAGCGTGCGCCAGCGAATCGCCGCCTCCTCGGCTGCCACTTGCTCACGCATGTTGCGGTCCAGGTCAGCATGGGCCTGGCGATTAAGATCGGAGCCGGCTTCGTCCTCACTCTCATCTTGCAGGACATCGAGCAGAGGGCGGATGCGCGCATTGATCTGCAGCATCTGCTCACGCGTGTCGGCATCCAGTAATTGCAGGCCCAGAATCAGTGATTCCAGCACTTCACAAAGTTCTTCTTCATACCGAGGCCGTGGCTTGATCGCACGCAAACGCATCAGCAATTGCAGCTCTTGTTGCGAGGACGTCACCTTATTCTGCATTTCCTTGCGGTAGCGTTCCTCAAGTTGCGCCAACTGTGCCTCGGTAACCTTGCCCTTTGATTCGCGCGCCAGCTTACGCGCCACGATCATGGCTGCACCGGCCCTGTCACGTGCGCGCCCAGCATCACGATATTGCTGTTCAAGGCTTGGCTCGGACACTTCAAGTGCCTGCAGTTCGGCTTCGAGCGCGGAATCGGCATTGCCCCCTGGCAAGTGCAATCGCGCATCAAAATCCCAATACCCGTCACCCAAGGATTTCAACCAGGGACCTTTCTCGCGGCCATCGGCGCTGACGACCCGCACCGCATTGGCCTCGTCCAACACCCGATACACGTGCCCGCGTACCAAGGCATGCCATTGCGGTGGTGAAAAGGAAGTGTCATAGACCAAACCCTGGCGCGGGCCGCTTTGCTCGGCGTTGCTCCATTCTCCGGAGAAAACCCTGAGGCTCAGGCGGCGTGCCCGAGCATTCTGCGCGGTGGTCAGGTCTTTACGCGCATTACTCCAACGGATCGGGGTGTGGAACATTGCAGGCACGGGGACACGAACGGGCACCGACGCGGCGGGCTCGGCGCGTGCCAACGGCGCAAAGACGGGGTGCTCCAGTTGCAGCGCCTGATGGGGGGCGTGGGGCGTGGCCTGGTGCGCAAGAATTGCCATCAGGTTGCTCAGTACATCCGTAACGGCTTTGTTCCTGGCCTGTTCATCGTCGCTGGCCAGGTCCTGAATATCCTGCTGCAGGCTGTCGACCAATTGCACCAGCCATCCGCCCAATTGCAACGGCCCGCTGGTCAACGGCAGGACACTGGCAAACAACAGCCAACCTACCTCTTTCATATGGGCCCAGCGTTGTTCGGCGTTCGATACCGATTGCCGGTCAGCCAGGGCAACCAGAGCCTTTGCCGTGCCGTTGAACACCAGGGTGCAGGGGCCTTGCGTGCCCAACTGCTTGTGCAGTTGCGCCGCCGGCGGTTTGTCATACACGCCGAACTCATCGCCAGGCAAAAAGCGACGGATATGCGGTTCATTGAAGCCGCCGTTGGCGTAGACCGCCTGGCGTGCCGGAGCGATCCAGGTCAACACGCTGTCCTGTAATGGGCCTGGCGCCTTGATGGCCTCGAACAACGCTTGGATCGACGCGTACTCCTGCAACATCGGTTCGAGCAATGGCCGGTACAGCAGATGCACGCCCGCCTGCCCGGCCCTTGGGCCAATGATGAAGTGCGCGGTCACCTCATCGGCGTCAGCAGCCGCCGAAGCCTTGAACGCCAGCGGCCACAGCGCCATTGCCTGGCCCTGTACCGTACGATCGGCCAGGCGCGATTGCAGCGCAGCCTGCACGCGCCTGAAGCCATCCAGCGTCAGGCCGTGCTCGTCCTTGATCTTCAGTTCCAACGCCAGCATCGGCAACTGCACGCGTAATTGGCGCTTGAACAACTGCAAGCGCCGAGCGTTTTCGGTTGGATCATCCAACAGCTTTCTTTTCAACAAAGCCGGGTAAGCCTGGCCGACGTCAGCCGTTTGCACACACCCGCTGAGCAGGTCGTAAGTCAACCAACCGGGCGCCGGGGCGTCGTTCAACGTGATGCTGGTGACGGTGTGAGGGAACCCGGCCAGGTTTTCCAGCGCCAGTTCGGTCAGGCTTACGGTGATCAGGTCGACTTCGCCCGCTATGAAACCTCCCGGCACCGGCACTGCGGCGGCAATCACCCGTTTAAAGGTCAGCTGAACATCGGCAGGCAGCACTTTGCGCGCCGCTGGTTGAGCGTGCAGGCAAGTTTTGAGCGCGTCATCGGCAAACTGACGGATCGAGTCGATACCGTCGAGATACTGTTTTCCGCCATTTTGCTCGCGGGCCACCACCAGCGCCTGGAGCAGGCGCGCATAGGCGATGCTGTCTTGCTCGTCGGCGTGAGCCAGCCACAGCGGCATGGCGCTGCGCAGCGCTTGCTGACGCGCGCCCAGGCTGGCGACGAACCAGCGTCGCGGATCGGTGATGTAGTCGAGCAACGCCTGATGCTGCCCCGGTGCAAGTGCCAGGTTGCGGTCGATCCGGTCGATGTCGCGCAGTTGACGTGCCAGGTAGCTCGCGGCCAGGGCGTCGAACGGATCGCTGTCAACGTCCTCGGCAAACCATTGCTCTACGCGCGCGCCCTCAGCAAAAGCCGGCAACCATGCAGCGATTTCGTCCTCGTCGCGCAGCGGGTGCAGGCCACTGGCCGGGCTGAACAGCAAGCGCTGTTGCCCGTGAATAAGGACCAGCACCGGCAGCATCTCGACGGGCGGCCCCGCCAGGTAAACCGCCTGCACCCGCAATGCGTCGCCGTGGGCGCTCCACTCGTTATCCGGGCGAATCGGATGCAGCAGGGTTTTGGGGAACAGTGTGGCGAATTGCTCCTCGCTGTATCCCGGCGGCTTGGGTGAGTCATATAGCAGTGTCAGCAGGTCATCCGACAGGTAGCCCCAGCGCGTCATGTTCACCGGCAGCTCTTCAGACCACCAGGCTTGCAGGCGTTTCACATAGGTCCTCCACAGCAGCGCGCCGCAACGGTTGATCAGCCGTTCCAGTTCAACCAGGCTCGGGCCACCTTCCACAAACACCTCGCGCACCCGTTGGGCGACCACGTGATAGTCCGCCACCAGCAACACCGGGCCGGCGAGGGCCAGGCGTTGCAGCAGCCACTCGGACAAGGCCTGGTAAACGAGGCTACCGTCAGTGTCGGCGGGCGCAGCGATATAAATCAGACCGGCCTGCCATTTGTGTTCAGCAAAATGCTGGTCAAGGTAGGCCTGGGCGCTTTCTTGCGCTACCGCCAGCAATGACGGCGGCTCGCGAAACAACGTTTCGATTTGCTCGCTCGTGATGAGGTGCTGTGAGTCGGCTGGAGGGGTGGAAGCGGTCATGTTGATACTCTGAGGGCAGTTAAAATCAAACGCTAACCGCCGCCGAGCGACCCGCTGGCCTAGACAATTAACGCCTGCCATGACGCGCTGTGTGCTGTTCCGTCGACAAACTTCATGGGCAAGGCAATTCGCGTCTACGCTTCAGACAAGTCCGATCAATCTGTAGGAATGGATCAGTCGACTATGGGCGCACTGTGGCAAACCGACTCGCACCAGGCTGAAGCCGACAGCCCGTCACCCGCCCCATTGCCGAAAAAATTCAGACCGCCCCGGCCATGGCGCCGGCTGTTCTGGCTGATCCTCCTGCTGGTGCTGCTCGCCCTGGGTTTTGCCGCGTTGCGCGAGATGCACGGCGCTCGCTGGCAAGCTCGCACCTTCAGCCAATGGGCCGCGCAGTTGACCTACCGCGTCGAACCCGGATCCAGCGATGCGATCCTGTACCCCGGCGCCGGGCCCTTCGATCAGCGCCTGGGCTACAGCGCCCTGGGCGACTTCCTGCCGCGCCTGCTCAAGCGTAATTACGTGATCGAGTCCCAGGCACGCTTCTCCGCGGCGCTGATGAACTACAGCCGTCACGGCCTGTTTATTCCCTACGCAGAAAAAATCCAGGCCGGGCTGAGCATCACCGATTGCCGCGCCGCGCCGCTGTATCAATTCAATTACCCGACGCAGTTGTATGAGCAGTTCAGCGACGTGCCACCGTTGATGGTGCGCAGCCTGCTGTTTATCGAAAACCGCGAGTTGCTCGACCCGCAGCCGGCCCAGGCCAACCCGGCGGTGGACTGGCCGCGCTTTGCCAAGGCCGCGTGGTCACAGGTTGCGCGCCAGTTGCACCTGCCGGGGCAAACGGCGGGCGGCAGCACCCTTGCCACGCAGTTGGAAAAGTACCGCCATTCGCCGGACGGCCTGACCCTGTCGGGCAGCGAAAAACTGCGCCAGATGCTCTCGGCCAGTGTGCGCGCCTATCAGCACGGCCCCGACACCCTCCTCGCTCGGCAGAACGTGGTGCGCGACTACCTCAACAGCGTGCCGCTTTCGGCAGTGCCCGGCCACGGCGAAGTGCACGGCATGGCCGAAGGCCTGCGGGTGTGGTATGGCGCCGACTTCAACCAGGTCAACCGGGCCCTGGCCGACACCACGAACACCGAGCCCAGCCTGGCGGCCCGTGGCCTGGCGTTGCGCCAAGTGCTGTCGCTGATGATCGCCCAGCGCCGCCCGTCCCACTACCTGACCAAGGGCCGCGATGAGCTGGCGCAGTTGACCGACAGTCACCTGCGACTGCTGGCGCAACAGGGCGTGATCGAGCCGGGATTATTGAAGGCAGCGCTGGCCAGCCAGGTCACCTACCGCGACTGGCAGCAACAACCGACCACCCAGAAGATCGAGGCCAACAAAGGCATCAGCGTGGCCCGCAGCCGCCTGGCCGCGCTGCTCGATCGCCCGCTGTACGACCTCGACCGCCTGGACCTGTCCGCCACCAGCACCTTGCAAGGCCGACTGCAGGAGCAGATCACCGCGTACCTCAAGCAACTGGCCGACCCGGTCTATGCCAAAGAGATCGGGCTGCTGGGCGAGCGCTTGCTCACCCCCGCCAGCACGCCGCAGGTGCGCTACAGCTTTACCTTGTTCGAGCGCACCGCCGACAGCGCGCGCGTGCGGGTGCAAACCGACAACACCGACCAGCCGTTCGACATCAACGAGGGCAGCAAGCTTGAATTGGGTTCTACCGCCAAGTTGCGCGTGCTGACCACCTACCTGCAAATCATCGCCGAGCTACATGAGCGCTACGGCGCATTGACGCCAGCAGCGTTGAAAAAAGTCGAGGTCGCCGAGCAGGACCGCCTCAGCCGTTGGGCCGTGGACTACCTGCTGCAAAATCCCGGTAAATCCTTGGCAGACATGCTCGAAGCGGCCTTGGACCGCACCTATTCGGCCAGCCCCGGCGAAAGCTTTTTCACCGGTGGCGGCCTGCACCGCTTCCATAACTTTCGCAACCAGGACAACGGCCGCAACCCGAGCCTGCGCGATGCCCTGCGCGAGTCGATCAACCTGCCGTTCATCCGCCTGATGCGCGACCTGGTGCGCTACGTCACCTACAGCAGCGCCAACAACAGCGCGCAGTTGCTCAAGGACGACAGCGAGCCACGCCGCCAGGAATACCTGGCGCAATTCGCCGACCGCGAAGGCACCGCTTTTTTGCTCAAGTTCTGGAAGAAGTACCAGAAAAAAGACACCCAGGCGCGCCTGGAAACCTTCCTCGACAGTCTGCATCCCACGCCGATCCGCCTGGCGGCCGTGCACCGATACCTGCTGCCCGACGCCAGCCGCGAGAGTTTCAACAGCTTCCTGCGTGCGCGCCTGGCGGGAACCAAAGGCCAGCAGACGCTGAACGACAAACGCCTCGACACGCTGTACGACAGCTACGGCCCAGGCGCCTATGACTTGCCTGACCAGGGCTATATCGCCAAGGTGCACCCGCTGGACCTGTGGCTGATGGGCTACCTGCTCAACCATCCGGACGCGACGTTCAGCGAGATCGTCAAAGCCAGTCAGTTCGAACGCCAGGAGGTTTACAGCTGGTTATTCAAAAGCCGCCATCAGAGCGCCCGCGACGGGCGTATCCGCACCATGCTGGAGATCGAAGCGTTTCTGGATATTCATCAGCGCTGGAAAGCGGTGGGTTATCCGTTTGACCATCTGGTGCCATCGTTGGCGACCGCCATCGGCAGCTCCGGCGACCGCCCGGCAGCGCTGGCCGAGTTGATGGGCATCATCCTCAATGACGGCGTACGCATTCCGGTGCTGCGCATTGACAGCCTGCACTTTGCTGCCGGCACGCCCTATGACACCCGCCTGATCAATGCCCCCGACCGCGCCCGCCGAGTGATGCCTTCCGAGGTGGCGACGGCCCTGCGCGGCGCGCTCTCCCAGGTGGTCGATGCCGGCACCGCCAAACGCGTCGCCGGCAGTTTCAAACACGCCGACGGCACACCGTTGGCCATGGGCGGCAAGACCGGCACTGGCGATAACCGTATCGAAGCCATCGGTGCCGGCGGGCGCATTCTCAGCTCCAAAGCGATCAACCGCACCGCCACCTTTGTGTTTTATATCGGCGAGCGCCACTTCGGCACGCTCACCGCCTTCGTGCCCGGCAGTTCGGCGCAGGGTTTCACCTTCACCTCGGCGCTGCCGGTGCAGGTGCTCAAAGGCATGGCGCCCCTATTGATGCCATACCTGCAAGGCGACGAGCAGAACGCCTGCGTGAGCAGCACCGGTAAATAAGCGTGCAGCGCAAACTGCGATGCAATGGTTATGTATTGGCCTTTCATGGGCATGGGTATCTACACAACTTTTGTAGCCACTGCCGACGCTAACCACGATGCGAAGCGAGCCGCTCTTGCTCTTGCTCTTGCTCTGCTTTTGATCTTGATCTTAGGCGCCCCGTCAAACCACGCTGGCCGGAATTCGACAGGGATTTGGGGGGTAAACCGGCAGGGATGCCGGTTTAGCCGCCCCGCGCCATGGATGGCGCGTGGCGGCGGCCCCCCAAATCCCTGGCGGATTACGGGCACACCGAGCCTAAGCGAGGTGCCGAGTGGTGGGGCAAGAGCGTTTTGCTTACTTTTGCGCTTTTCAAAAGTGAGCCGCTGTAAAAGCGGAACCCTAAGTGGCCGTTACCGCAGAAATGGATATGTACACGGATAACAGCTTCAGCTGTCAGGCCGCCTTCGCGAGCAAGCCCCCTCCCACAGGTCCGGCGTCGCACCAAAAAGTTGTGTAGATACCCATGCTTTCATGGACGTGATTAGGATAGGTCATCAGACTTACAGACTACCCAACCCTGTTATTCGAGCCCCCCTACCCGCACGCAGCTGGACCAGCACCGGCTCACATCGGACGACGAGGCCGGTATTCATCTGGCCTATCGCAGTACGCTGGTAGCCCGGTTGAGAAGGTTGGAAGCGTTACCTTGAGCAGCAGAACCCCACCGCCAAATGAAACAACGGCAACACCTTCGACCTGAAGTACCAGCAGCTCGATGAAATGGGCCCGAGCGGTCAAGGCGCCAGAAAATCAAACATCAGGTGCACCGTGCCGTAGTAGGACCCGCCCTGGTATCCACCCTGCGGCTCGATCGGAGCAATCTCCAGCTCGACGCGCCGGCCCATGCCCGCCTCGTCAGCGCTGAGTATCTGGGTCGAGTCCAGGGTCAGGGGCACCCGGTTGAACAGCACGCGCAAATCAATACGGTCGCGGCCGCTCAACAGATAGGGCACGTCCCCCAGCCGCGCGGCTACGCCGCCATTGAGGTTTTTCACGTCGAAGTTCTTGCGCAGGCGCCCGAGCCTGGAGGTCGCCAGGTCCCATGCCAGCAGTTGGTCCTGCGCCATCCAGTCGGGTTCGGAGGGCAGCACATAGGCTTCGTGGATCGGAATAGTGACCGACACATCAAAACTCTGGCGTTCCTGAAACGCCTGTACCGGCGCGCCGATGAATAACGTTGCGACCAGCCCCGCCCATACCGTCAGTTGCTTGAACATTGTCATCACCCGTTGCTGTTGACCGTCATCGGTGTTTTGTCGCGGCCTTCGATCATCTGGAAGCGGTATTCACGCCCGGGCTTCTTCTCGAGCTGCCATTGGCGTCCCGGCAGGATGTGGTGCTTGGTGGTGGCTTCGCAGTCGGTTTTTTTCGCCGCTGAACAGTCCCGGAACTCATCGAGCACCACCACGCTGTTGCCGGCGTTGCGCAGGGTGTACTGGTCGGCGGTCTCGACGACCTTCGTATCGAAGCGGGTGTCCTTGGGCCGCACGAAAAACACCGTGCCGTAACCGGCCATGACGTTGACGCCGGCGGCGAGATCTTTTTTGTACTCGTCGCGCTCGGCGTCGGTCACGGCGAAGTCGTCTTCCTTCTCCGGCACCACCGGGATGAAGCGCACCCGGAAGTAACGCTCCTTGTCGCGCTCGCCCATGTACAGCAAGCGCGTCCCCTGGCGCCCGCCCGCCGGAACGATCAACCGCGCCGGGCTGGCCATCAGGCCGTCGCGGCTGGTGGCGGCGCCCTTGTCATCCGTCAGGGAGGCCACCGGGATTTCCCTGGACGTGCCGTCGGCGTTATAGACAATTTCCAGCACATTGACCTTGATAAAGGCGGTGCTGGTGCCGCCGTTGAACACCCGCTTGAGATAAGAACTGCGGTCGCCCTCCAGGTAGTCATACACCACGCCGACATTGATCGCCGGCCCGGCCTGCGCCGCCAATGACATCAGCAACAGCCCAGCCCCTAACACTGCTTGTTTCATGTTTGATTACGCCTTATTGATTGAACGCGGCCCACCACAGGGAGCCGATATGCGAGCCGGGCTCGCCTAGACTTCCGAATCCCAGATCACCGTGGCCACGCCGGAATAGGTGCTGCCGGGTTTCTTGAGCATGTCGGCCACGTCATCCTTGCCCACCTCGAAATGCAACTTGCCCTCGCGGTTGTTCACGTACTGCAACGGCTGGAACAGTTCGGTGCCGACGCCGTCGAGGCGCAGGGGCAGTTTGTTCACGCCCTGGTCGTGCTGATCACGCAAGCCATAGGGCAGGCTCACGGCGACTTGAAGCGGCACTTCGTCACCGTCGTTGTTACGCAGGCCACAGGTGTTGCCGATCACCAGCCCGCACTCCAGGGTCATCTTGAAACGTGAGCTGGCGGAGATTGCGAAGGTCTGGTCACGCCATAGCCGCGAGGGGCGCCGCCCCTGGTTGAGCCAGGCTTGCCAGCCGCCTTCGGGTAACAGCTCGATGCGATTACCGCCCGCCGGCAGGTCAATCTTGAGCACGTGCTCCACCGACAAGATGAAGTTGAAGGTCAGGGTGTTTTCGTCGGGGATCATGGTGGTGCCGAAATCCATATCGCCGCCCGGGCCCATGGTGTAAGTGATGGAACCCTCATAAGTACCAGCGTCCATACCCAGAGGGTTTGGTGTCTTGAGTTCGTAGCCATACTCAAGCGTGCTGTAGCTCATCCGCCCGATTTCCATACCATTTGTAACGCTGCAGGCTCCGGCGTTCTCTGGAACGATCCAGAAAAAAAGCGCATACGCTTGTCCCGCCGCCATGTAATTGATCGGCAAGCACGGTGCCGGCGCCCCTCGCCAATAAGCGTTCCAGCCTACGCCTGGCGTGGCCCAGCCGGACACACCCGGTGGATAAGAGACATTCCACCGTCCCCCAATACCGGCAATGCGCATCTGTACCGTCTCTGCACGACCGGTGACGGTGTGAGTCACTTGCAGATCGCGAAATGCCGAGGGCACCTTGAAATAGGCGCTCTGGCGCGGATCCTCCGGAAACGCCGGTATCGGCCCATTGGAATAGGCCCGGAACGAACTGTTACGGATACTGAAGGTATTGACCGCCTCGCACCTGGCTGGAACGTGCCAGGGACACAAGCCACTTTGCGGCGTGGTATTGACGAATTTATTGCTCGTTGGGTTGGCCGGATCGGGGCGGAACACCGCCGTGATCTGCTCGACGATAGCCAGTGCCGGCAAGCTGTAGGTAGCGCCCAAAACCAGCGCGAATGCACAGAGCCCCAAGCGTTTTTTCATTGCGGTAATCAAGGTCATGAACTCCCGTTTCAACCGCCGTCAACCGGCGGTTTCGCCCTTGTGGTTAGCTTCGGCCAGCGTGTCCGGCGTGCAGCGCAGATCACCGATCATCAGCACGTCGTTTTCATCCGGCGCAGTGCTCGGGTCCAGGCGGAACTGGCAGAGCAACTGGTTCTGGTAGCGCACCTGCAGGGTCGGCGCGCTGGCGCTCATCTCCATAGAGAAGAACCCGTCCACTTCACTGACCCCACGGCTGGCGTGATTGATTAAGTGATGGCCTTTAAGCGGCGCGCCGCGCTCATCCAGCAGGCGGCCGAGTACGGTGACGGTTTTCATCACGGTGATCTTGCGGTAGTCCACGCCGCCCTTGTTCAGGTGGTAACTGGAGCGTGCGGGCTGGATGTTCGCCGCCGGCGGGTGGTTGCCTTCGAAGTCGAAGCTCACGCTGCTGCTCTTGTAGGCCGAGACCGGCACGTAGTTGCGCCCCGGACGCAGTACCGCGCTGCCGCCGCCCAGGTCGTCGGCGCGCAGGGCGATCTCGTCGAGGTCGGTTTCCACATCGATGATCATCCCAGCGCCGTTGCCCTGGTACTGGCTGCTGAGCAGCATTTTCCCGGCGCCCGCGACGAAGGTGCTGTTGAGGTTCAAGCCACCACTGAAATCGCCATTGAAGGAGCTGCGCTGCACGAAGCCGTCGCCGCTGACCACGTCGGTGCTGAAGTTGGCCATGCCTGACAGGCCGACGCCGTAGGTATCAGTGATCGCCGTGGCCGAGACACTTTGCAGCACATGGTCGGTGAGGTTCTGCCGATACGTGATCGACGCATTGTTATCGCGGCCGCCATCACGTGCGGTACGGGTGCCGATGCTGCCGGAAATCTGCCGGCCATCGCTGCCCAGGTTCACGCTCAGGCTCACATCCACGCCACGGTTGCGCTGGTCATTGGTGCCGGCGCTGCCGGGGCGGTCGAACACCGAGAAACGCCAGTTGGCATCACTGCCGAAAAAGCTGTCGTGACGGCTCCAGCCCAGGTCCAGCCCCGCACCTTCGACGTTGCCTTGGCTGTGGGACACTCGCATGTTCAAAGTGTTTTTCGCATCAAGGCGATGGTTGACCGACAACGCCGAATTGCTGGCCTGGCCGACAAAGGTGTTGCGCCGCAGGCGCGTGCCGTCGGGCAGGGTTTCGTAGGTGTCGCGGGTGTCGAGCCAGCTGCGGTTGTGACTGAACACCAGGTTGGTCGCGCCGAAGCTGTAGAGCCCTTGCAGGTCAAGGCCCGTGCCATGTTCACGGGTTTGATAAACATTGGCATAGAGGCTGGTGTTGTCGGCAACGGTCCAGTCCACCGAGCTGCCATATTGCAGTTGCTCGCGCACCTGGCGGGCCGACAGGCCAAGAATCACCCGTGGGTGCAGCAGGTAATTGAGCGACGCGCCGGCCGTCACCGCACCCGAGGCTTGCTCGTCCCAGTTGCTGAACAGCTTGGTTTCGCGCCCGGCGAACAGGTTGTAGCGCCAGCGGTCTTCGGCGTTGCGCCAGTTACCGGGCTTGTACACCAGCTCCTGCGTAGTGCTGGTGGTGAGGCCGTCTTCCACCAGGCGTACTTCCACTTCATAGATACCGCCGGGCAGTGGCCGGGTGTCCAGGGTTTGCAGGCCGGCGGCCACGGCCTGGGTGTTGATCAACAAGCCGTTGCGATAAATCTCTACCGCTGCCTGACGGTTGGCGGTGACGTAGATCGGGTACACGCTGGGCTTGGGGTTGTTGATCGCCAGGCTGTCGGAACTGCCGTACATGATGCCCAAGGCGGTGTCGGGGCTGGCGCCGAAGCTGCGCAGTTGACGGGTCAGGCCATCGGAATTGGGGGTGAAGTGGCCGAGGCGAAAAAATCGCCCTTCCAGTTCACGCTGGGTATACAGCTCATGAATCGCGTGGCGCATGGGTTGGTCATTACCGCTCTGGCGCGCCAGTTGCAGGTTGAACACCTGGCTCCAGTTGCCCACGCTGGAACTGGCTTGCAAACCATAACGGCCGCCGAGGCTGTCTTGCTGACCGCCATTGAGGTTGAGCTGGTTGTTGATGATCAACCCCAGGCTGCCGCCGTCGGGCTGGTCGTAAAAGCGCGGGGCTTCGCTACTCAGTTCAACGTCCTGCGTGAGGATCGACAACTGCGAGCTTTCCAGATTGTAGTAAGCAGAGATCATCTTTTGCGGGCAAGACTGGGTACAGGCGCCCAACGCCACGCCTTTTTCCAGCAGACCTTGCCAAGTGTCGCGGGTCGCAGCCGGCACCTTGCTGTCGCCGGTGTCGGTGAATTCGAGCAGGGTAACGCGGTCATCCCGGGACAGCACGATCAGCGCTTCGCCAAGCAGTTGGTGGTCCAGGTCTACGCGCACCGCCAGGGGTACATCGAAAAAGTGATCGGCAAAGCCTGCGGGCAAGCCTTGGGCCTGAGTGATCAGGCTGCCGGGCGTGGCTGCACCGGAAGCAGCAGGTGCCGCCAGCGCACTCGTACATATCAGCAGCGCAAGCGCAGCCGCGATAGGCGTCATCGGGAACATGAACGGATACTCTGAATGCCAGGAGACCAGAATCGAAAACCAGGCCGGCGAACGGAGGAGGCATTCGCCGACCTGAAAAGTCATGCCCGCGCCAAGCGGGCATTAAGTGGCATCAAGGCGCTACTGGCAGTACCGCGTCGAAGACCACTGGCATCACGGAGGTGTACGAACCGCGCTGAGTCGCCGAAGGCTTGGCTGCGACGATGCGCATCTCCGCACCTACGCCTGGGGTGGAGTCGGCTTCGTTGACCACTTCCTGTGGGGTGCCGGTCAGGGTCACGCCATTGAGGGTGGTGGTGAGCGGGATGTTCTGGCTTGGGTCACCGTTGAACAGCACGGCCGGGCCGCCTTCGATGTAGGCGTGAACCGAACCATTGGTGTTCTTGATGTCGTAGATGGCGCTCAACGGCGCCAGCTCACCGCTGACCAGGTTGTAGGTCATGGTTTCATCGCGACCCCAGTTCGGGTCACGCGGCTGGGCGTGGAACACGGTAGTCGGGATGGTGGCCTTCATGTTGACGGTGTGGCTGGCTTCACCGGCAGCAAAAGCTGTTACCGAGGAGGACAGCGCCATAACAGCCAGGGGAACAGCAATCGCAAACTTCTTGAACATGGTCAATACCTGTAGTTATCAACATTGAGTGATTCGTCGCCAAGTAACCGCCTTAACAACGAACGCGCCGCCGTTAGTTGCAACGCCAAACAATGATCAACTCAAAACAACAGTAGGTATGCAGGCAACCTCTCACGCCTGCGTAGCCCTATTAATCAGGGATTGAGAGAAAAACATGGCACTTTGCCAAAACTTTTAAATTAGCTGTAAGAACAAGACTACAACACAAAAAACAGGGCCAACCAAAAGAACTTTCGCTCAGAAAAATACCACAAACAAGCTGCCGGACATAAACTTAACTGAGTTTAAACTCTAATTAAAGTTATAACTCTAAAATTAATTGTATTCCACGTATTCCAAGGTCCTCTGCCGGAAAAGGCGTCGATGACCGTTGGTCGCCAAGCCCTATCGTCACATTAAGATATATCTTAAGTTATATCTAAATCTGTCTGGAGAGCCTGCATGAGAAACGAACCTCGCGGTGAATTCGAAAAACGTGGCGGTCGCGGTCCTCGCGTCTTCGCACCGGGTGATCTGAAATTACTGCTGCTGGCGCTGATCGCCGAACAGCCATGCCACGGCTACGACCTGATCCGCCGCATCGAAAGCCTGTTCGACGGCGCCTACAGCCCCAGCCCCGGCGTGATCTACCCGACCTTGACCTTCCTCGAAGAGAGCGAGCTGATCAGCGGCAATGCCGAAGGCGGGAAAAAGCACTACACAATCACCGACGCCGGTCGTCTCTTTCTAAGTGAACAGGCCGTTGCTCTGGACGGCGTGCGCATGCGCATCGACGTCAGCAAGCGCTCGCTGCGCGGCCACGACCGCCCACCTGAAATCCACGAAGCGGTGCATAACCTGCGCCATGCCTTGCATTCACACAACGGGCACTGGAGCCCGCAGGAAATCGTTCGTGTTGCGGCGCTGCTCAACCGCACCGCTCAAGCCATTGCCGACGGGACAGACCAATGAACACACAAGCCATTCACCGCGTAACCCATGAAATAAAACGCCGCCGCCTGGAAGTGCTGCGGGTGGTGGACATCACCCCGCGCATGCGCCGCATCACACTGGGCGGGCCTGAGCTGGCGGGCTTTGTCAGCCTGGGCAGCGACGATCACATCAAGCTGCTGTTCCCACAGAACGCCGCCGAGCAAGCGGCGCTGGAAAGCCCGACGTTCGCCATCAAGGGCGACGGCCCGCAACCGGCCATGCGCGACTACACGCCACGACGCTACGACCTGAAAATCGGCGAGCTGGATATCGACTTCGTGCTACATGGCGATGGCCCTGCGTCTACCTGGGCCGAGCAGGCGCAGGTCGGTCAGCACCTGTATATCGGCGGGCCACGAGGCTCGATGATCGTGCCGGACATTTTCGACAGCTACCTGCTGATCGGCGACGAAACCGCCCTGCCCGCCATCGGTCGACGCCTGGAAGAACTGCCGGCCGGGCGCAAGGTGCTGGCGGTGATTGAAATCGCCGATGCGGCGGAGCAACAAGCGCTGCAAAGCGCGGCGGACGTCGAGATTATTTGGGTGATGCGCGGCCAGGATGACCTGCTCGACGTGGTGCGCAACCTGACGCTGCCCAGCGGCACGCTGTACAGCTTTGTCGCCACCGAAACCAAGTTGTCACGCCAGGTACGGCGGGTGCTGCTGGATACGCACAAGGTCAATGAGGAATACCTCAAGGCCGTGGGTTACTGGCGTGCTGAGGGCAGCGAAGAAGAATGAATAAGGTGGGAGCTGGCTTGCCTGCTCCCACCTTAATGGTGCTCACTTTAAATCGAGGGTGATTTGAGGCGCTTGTCCAGGCCAACGATCACCAGCCCAATGACGATAAACCCTGCCAAAATCCCTCCGGCATTCACAAACACTTGTGGATAACCGAGGCTGTCCACATCCATGAACGGGTACTGATACTGCCCGAGCA
The DNA here is from genome assembly GCF_900119355.1 of Pseudomonas sp. NFPP02. Lineage (NCBI taxonomy): Bacteria > Pseudomonadati > Pseudomonadota > Gammaproteobacteria > Pseudomonadales > Pseudomonadaceae > Pseudomonas > Pseudomonas sp. NFPP02. The sequence goes on along the minus strand of NZ_FPJI01000009.1, from coordinate 115,224 downwards.
TATGCCCCCGCAGCAGCACATAACCGAAGTACACCAATGGGTAGATCACCCAGCCGGCAATGTGTTTGAGCCGCAACGTACCCTTGGGCACGCACCGCCACCAATACACCACAAACAACAACGGCATGACGTCGTGCAGCAATTCATCGGCGATAAATTGAAAGCCTTGCGGGCTCCACAGATGCCGCAGCAGCAGGTTGTAGGCCAGGCTCACCACCACGATGCTCGCGGCAATCGCGCTACTGATGCGAGGCGCGAGGAAGAACCGCTTGGCGGCTGAGTCGCGCTTGACCAGTGAGTAGCTGAGCACCACGACCACCAGGGTATTGGTCAGAACGGTGAAGAAGCTGAAGAAACTGATCAGGCCGCCCAGCAAGCTCGCGCCACTGGCCCAGCGCGAATAGAGAATCAGGTATTGCTGGATAGCCAACCCCACCCAACCGGCCAAGGCTGCCGTCGCGACAAAGCGCTTCATGCTTTCAATCCAGGGGGCGCTTGGTACGCATCAGCTTGACGTACAAACCTTCGACCTTTTCCCGCGCCCACGGGGTTTTGCGCAGGAAAGTCAGGCTCGACTTGATGCTCGGGTCACTCTTGAAGCAGCGGATATCAATGCGCTCGGCCAAGCCGCTCCACTCGTAATGCTCCACCAAGGTGGTGAGCACGTGTTGCAGGGTCACACCGTGGAGCGGGTCGTTGCTTGTCGCGGTCATGCCGGGCCTTTTGCAAAAAGAGGAACACAGCCGCGCACCTTAGCCGACGGGGCGAGCAGGTGGAAGCATCGCATTGAATATAGCCCGCCAGGAAAAGTTCCCCTTTTTCACAGAAAAGAGATGTTATATTGTAACTTAAATTATCAGTCATTTTGCCCAGGAATATCCGATGTCGCTGCCTTCTCTCTGGCGCTTGTCGCCCCTCGCCGCCGCCCTGTTGATTGGCTCCCAGGCCCATGCTCTGGAACTGCCACCCCAAGTAGTCACCGGCAACCCGCTGGGCAGCACACAACTCGCCTCGCCCACCACCGTGCTGGAAGGCGATGACCTGACCCTGCAACAAAAAGGCAGCCTCGGTGAAACCCTGAACAAGCAGCCGGGCGTGTCGTCTTCGTACTTTGGCCCGGGGGCCAGCCGCCCAATCATTCGCGGCCAGGATGGCGACCGCATTCGCATCCTGCGTAACGGCGTGGGGGCGCTGGATGCCTCGTCGCTGTCCTACGACCACGCGGTGCCACTGGACCCGATCAACGTTGACCGCATCGAAATCGTGCGGGGCCCGGCAGCCCTGCTGTACGGCGGCAGCGCCATCGGTGGGGTGGTCAACACCTTCGACAATCGCATCCCCACCGAAGCCATCGAAGGCATCCATGGCGCTGGCGAGTTGCGCTACGGCGGCGCCGACACCACCCGCAGCAGCGCCGGCAAGCTGGAAGCCGGCAACGGCACCTTCGCTTTGCATCTGGATGCCAATGGGCGCGAGTTCAATGACTTGAAAATCCCAGGCTATGCCCGCAGCCGGCATGCACCGGAGAGCGAGAACGGCCCCGGCAAAAACGGGCGCCTGGGCAACAGCAATGGGCGCCAGGACGGCGGTGCGGTGGGCGGTTCCTACACCTGGGACGATGGTTATGCCGGGCTGTCCTACAGTAATTACGACAGTAACTACGGCTCACCCGCCGAGCAGGATGTGCGCATCCGCATGAAACAGGACCACTACGCCTTTGCCTCCGAGATCCGCAACCTGCAAGGGCCGTTTACCTCGGTGAAAATCGACGCCGGGTACACCGACTACGAACACCGCGAAATCGAAGGCGGTGAAACCGGCACCACCTTCAAGAACAAAGGCTATGAAGCGCGGGTGGAAGCTCGTCACCAGCCGATTGGCCCATTCGATGGCGTGGTCGGCGCCCAAGTGACCCGCAACGAGTTCTCGGCCCTGGGCGAAGAAGCCTTCGTGCCGCAGACCGACACCAACGCCGGCGCGCTGTTTATCCTCGAAGAAATGCAAGCCACCGAACGCCTGAAACTCAGCCTCGGCGCACGCCTGGAACACACCAGCGTCGACCCGAACGCCAAAGGCAACGAGCGTTTTGCCAATGCCGACAAGAGCAGTGACTTCACCGCCGGTAGCCTGTCGTCAGGTGCGGTGTACACCCTCACGCCGATCTGGTCCCTGGCTGCCACCCTCGGCTACACCGAACGCGCGCCGACCTTTTACGAGCTGTACGCCAACGGCGCCCACGTTGCCACCGGTACCTACGAGTTGGGCGATGCCAACCTGAAGAAAGAAAAGGCCGTGTCCAGCGACCTGGCCCTGCGCTTTGACAACGGCACCCACAAGGGCAGCTTCGGCGTGTTCTATAGCCACTTCTCCAATTACATCGGCTTGTTGGGCACGGGTCGTACCCTGAACGATGAAGGCGAAGAGGACGCGGGAGGTATTCCCGAGTACGAATATTCTGGTGTGCGCGCACGTTTCGCCGGCTTCGAAGCCCAGGATCACTGGAAGCTCGGCGAAGGCGCCTACGGTAAGTTTGCGCTGGAACTGTCGGGCGACTACACCCGCGCCACCAACCTGGACACCGGCGAAGCCTTGCCGCGCATTGCGCCATTGCGTTTGAACAGCGGCTTGCTGTGGGAACTGGATCGCTGGCAAGCGCGTATCGACGTGGAACATGCCGCAGGCCAAGGGCGTGTGCCGGATAACGAAAGCGGCACCGATGGCTACACCACCCTCGGCGCCAGCGCGGGGTATCGCTTCAATGTGGGCGGCAGCCAGTGGCTGGCGTTCGTCAATGGCGAGAACCTGACCAACCAGACCGTGCGCTATGCCAGCTCGATCCTGCGCGACATCGCACCGGCGCCGGGGCGCAGTGCGCAGTTCGGCATCCGCACCACTTTCTAACCATCACCTCACCCCCCTGTAGGAGCGAGCTTGCTCGCGAAAAACGCCAACGATAACGCGCGCTTCCTGAATAAACGCGGCGCCTGTGAGTTTTTCGCGAGCAAGCTCGCTCCTACAGAGATAGAGCCTGCCATCAGGCTATTTTTGCAGCGACTATCTGTCACTGTTACCAAAACTGAAATGATGCATCTTGCGATTCACCCTTTCTCAAAACGCCCCGCCGCATTATCCTTCGCAACAATCTGAAACGCTTCACCTCCCGGTCGACTCCCTTTGCCGAATTTCTTCCTGCACAAAGACAGCGCTGTCTTGAATCGACCTGCGCCAGGGGATTGATTGCCCGCCTGTGGATAACCCGGTTATCCACAGAAAAAACCAAAAATAACGATGAACCAAGCCCGAGCCGAATCGTCATCTACAGTGAGTGAAGCACGGGGTTACATAATTCCAACGTAACGGAGAAACACACTATGAGCACTGATGGTGCCTCAAGCCCAAGCCGCCTGTTGCCCAGGCTGCTGGGGGTCTTGCTGCTGATCATGGGGCTGGCCTTGCTGGCCGGTGGCGTCAAGCTGAGTATGCTCGGCGGGTCGCTGTACTACCTGCTGGCCGGTATCGGCATTGCCGTGACCGGCGTATTGCTGCTGGCCACTCGCCGCGCCGCGCTGGGCCTGTATGCACTGGTGTTGTTTGCCAGCACCGTGTGGGCCCTGTGGGAAGTGGGCCTGGACTGGTGGCAACTGGTGCCGCGTCTGGCCCTGCTGTTCGCCCTCGGCATCGTCATGCTGCTGCCGTGGTTTCGTCGGCCATTGCTGCGTGGCCAAGCCGCACCGCTGGGCACTGGCGCGCTGAGCGTTGCCGTGGTGCTGGCGGGCGCGACCGCCCTGGCCAGCCAATTCACCAACCCAGGTGAAATGGTCAAGACCGGCCAACTGGACCGCGACGCGGTGCCGGGTATGGCCAGCGCTGCGCCAACCCAGGCCGATGGCGACTGGAACTCCTATGGCCGCTCGGCCTTCGGTGACCGTTACTCGCCACTGGCACAGATCACCCCGGAGAATGCCCATAAGCTGGTGCCGGCGTGGACTTATCGCACTGGCGACATCCCTGGCCCAGGCGATCCCGGTGAAACCACCGCCGAAAATACCCCGCTGAAAGTCAATGGCATGCTCTACGTGTGCACACCGCACAGCCAAGTGATTGCCCTGGACCCGGATACCGGCAAGGAAATCTGGCGTTTCGACCCGAAAATCACCACCCAGGGTGCTGAGAGCTTCAAAGGTTGGGCGCACATGACCTGCCGTGGCGTGTCGTACCACGATGACGCCGCCTACGCTTCCGAGCAGAGCCCGACTGGCACTGCCAGCCCGGCCGCCGCTCCGAATGCCTGCCCGAAACGCATCTTCGTGCCGACCGCCGACACCCGTCTGATCGCCCTGAACGCCGACACCGGCAAGATGTGCGAAGACTTCGGTGACAAAGGCCAGGTCGACCTGCGTGCCAACATCGGTAGCTTCGCCCCAGGCGGTTACTACTCCACGTCGCCACCGGCCGTGACCAAGAACCTGGTCGTGATCGGCGGTCACGTGACCGACAACGTTTCCATCGACGAGCCAAGCGGCGTGATCCGCGCGTTCGACGTGCACACCGGCAAGCTGGTGTGGAACTGGGACAGCGGCAACCCGGACGACACCACCCCGTTGGCCGAGGGCAAGACCTACACCCGCAACTCGCCGAACATGTGGTCCATGTTCGCCGTGGATGAAAAACTCGGCATGCTCTACCTGCCGATGGGCAACCAGATGCCCGACCAGTACGGCGGCGACCGTACCGATGAGTCCGAGAAGTACGCCGCGGGCCTGACCGCCCTGGACATCGACACCGGCCACGTGAAGTGGACCTTCCAGTTCACCCACCACGACCTGTGGGACATGGACGTGGGCGGCCAGCCTTCGCTGATCGACATCAAGACCGCTGCGGGCGTGAAGCAAGCGGTGATGGCGTCGACCAAGCAAGGCAGCATCTACGTGCTGGACCGCGCCACTGGCCAGCCAGTGGTGCCCGTCAATGAAATCCCGGTGCCACAGGGCGCAGTGGCGGGCGACCGCACCTCCCCTACCCAACCCAAGTCCGACCTGAACTTCATGCCGCCGCCGTTGAAAGAACGCGACATGTGGGGCGTGACACCGTTCGATCAGATGCTGTGCCGGATCGATTTCAAATCCATGCGCTACGACGGCCCGTTCACCCCGCCGTCCCTGCAAGGTTCGATCGTGTACCCAGGCAACTTCGGCGTGTTCGACTGGGGCGGTATCTCGGTTGACCCGGTGCGCCAGATCGCCTTCGTGAACCCAAGCTACATGGCGTTCAAATCGAAGCTGATCCCGGCTGCCGACATTGCCAAGCAAGGCCCACGCGTCAGCGAAACCGAAGGCGTGCAGCCGAACAAAGGCGCCCCGTATGGTGTGATCCTTGAAGCACTGCTGTCGCCGATGGGCCTGCCGTGCCAGGCACCGGCCTGGGGCTACGTGGCGGCGGTCGACCTGACCACCCACCAGACCATCTGGATGCACAAGAACGGCACCGTGCGTGACAGCTCGCCGGTTCCAATCCCACTGACCATGGGCGTGCCTAGCCTGGGCGGTACGTTCACCACCGCCGGTGGCGTCGCGTTCCTCAGCGGCACCCTGGACCAGTACCTGCGTGCCTATGACGTGAAAAACGGCAAGCAACTGTGGGAAGGCCGCCTGCCTGCAGGCGCGCAAACCACCCCGATGACCTACACCGGCAAGGACGGCAAGCAATACGTGCTGGTCATGGCGGGCGGTCACGGTTCCCTGGGGACCAAGCAGGGTGACTATGTGATGGCGTTCAAACTGCCAGATTAAGCAACGCTGGCGGTACAAAAAAGCGGCGGCCCGGATGGGCAGCCGCTTTTTTTTGCCTGCTGAAAATGCCCCCGTGGTTTCCCCTCAACCCTTTAAAACTAATTTAGTGCGCACACCCTGCGTAATACAAAAGGCGTACGGATAAAACTTTAAAGGGAGCTTCACTGCATGACGGACCATGTCGCTACAAAACCGTTTCTTTCCACCCCCACAAAAATCCTGGAACTTGAACACCTCAATACTGCCAGTTTGAAAAAACTCATCAGTGGCCAAGTGCTTGCCATTCGGGTACCTGAATTTGCCAACGCAACCACCAGCGCACGGTTGATTCAGGCCATCGACGATACCGCCACGCTGGAACACTACGGCCATGAAACCTACGAAGCGGGCCGCGTCGTTCAGCACTTCTATGGTGTGCATCGCTGGGGCACCCCGTTCAACTCCACGTACGGCAAGGCCGCCGGCGGTGACGCCCAACAGAAATATTATGCAGACGCGGCCCGTATGCGCGGCCTTATCGACAGCCTCTGTGCGCCGCAAAAACCGCCCATTCAACAACTGATGGAACAGTTCCAGGCGCTCTGGCCGCAAGGTGCAACAGCCGCTGCGTTCCAGGGCCAAGCGATGTTTTGCGGGATCATCCGCGTCATGTTCCCGGAGACGGCGCACCTCTCGGAAACGGTGCCCCATGTGGATTGCCTGCCCCGCACAATTGCTGAACTGCAGCATCAATTCAGCGCCAATATCTACCTGCAAACACCGCCTTCGGGGGGCGAGCTGATCATCTGGGACACCCAAGCCTTTAGCTATGACGAGGTCAAGCGCTTCGAGGGTGCCCAACTGCCCGAACAGTGTTTACAAAAACCGCTGCGCATCCGCCCACGCAAGAACGAACTGGTGCTCATCAATACCCGCCGCCCCCACGCCATCTGCGGGTTCGATTCGGGAAAACGCGTCAGCATGCAGTCGTTTATCGGCTATACCCCCGGCGAACCGTTTTACTTCTGGTGCTAATACTTTTATTGCTCGTGCACATGGACGTTTATCTATGACCCCCGAAGAATTCCGCCAACATGGCTATGCCATGATCGACCTGATTGCAGACTACCGACAGAACATCGAACAACGCGGCGTGCAGCCCACCACCCGACCTGGCGAGATCAAAGCTGCCCTGCCGGCCAGCCCGCCTGACACGGCCGAACCGTTCGAACAGATCATGGGCGACGTCGAAAAACTGATCATGCCCGGCTTGCTGCATTGGCAGCATCCCAGTTTCTTCGGGTTCTTCCCTTCCAATGTGGAACTGTCCTCAGTGCTGGGCGATTGCCTGAGCACCGGCCTGGGTGTGATTGGGTTGTCCTGGCAATCCAGTCCGGCTCTCACCGAAATAGAGGAAGTCACCACCGACTGGCTGCGCGACATGCTCGGCCTGGGCAGCACGTGGAGCGGTGTGATCCAGGACTCTGCGTCCACCTCCACGCTGGTGGCGCTTATCAGCGCCCGGGAACGCAGCTCCGATTACGCGCTGATGCACAACGGCCTGCAAAACAGCAGCGCGCCCCTGATCGTCTACACCTCAGCCCATGCCCACAGCTCGGTCAACAAGGCGGCGATCCTGGCCGGATTCGGCCAGAACCATATCCGCACCATCGCCACCGATGCACACCATGCAATGTCGCCCCAGGCACTGGCGCACGCCATCGCACAGGACCTGGCCGCCGGCAACACGCCCTGCGTGGTGATTGCCACCACCGGCACCACGGCCGCCATGGCGATCGACCCCCTGGATGCAATTGGCGAACTGACCCAACGTCACGGCCTGTGGCTGCATGTGGACTCGGCCATGGCCGGCGCCGCAATGATCCTGCCAGAATGCCGGGCCTTGTGGGATGGCATCGAAAAGGCTGACTCCCTAGTGCTCAACCCGCACAAATGGCTGGGCGCGGCCTTCGACTGCTCGGTGTACTTCGTGCGCGACCCCGAGCATTTGATTCGCATCATGACCACCAACCCGAGTTACCTGCAGTCCAGCGCAGACGGCCAAGTGCGAAACTACCGTGACTGGCGGATCTCCCTGGGCAGCCGTTTCCGCGCCTTGAAGTTGTGGTTCCTGATACGCGAGCAAGGCGTCAGCGGCCTGCAAGCGCGGTTGCGGCGAGACCTGGCCAATGCGCGCTGGCTGGCAGAGCAGATCGAAGCCACTGAGCACTGGACACTGGTGACCACGCCCGCCTTGCAAACCCTGTGCATTCGCCATGAACCGCCGGGTTTGGAAGGCCAGGCACTGGACCATCACACGCGAGCCTGGGCAGAAAAACTCAACCAGTCAGGCGATGCCTACGTCACCCCCGCCATCCTCGATGAGCGCTGGATGGTGAGGGTGTCCATCGGCGCGCTGGGCACCGAGCATCAGCATGTCCAAAGGTTGTGGGTGCGATTGCAAGCCCTGGTCGCTTGAACGCTGCCAAAGTAGCACCCCTGTGGCGAGGGAGCTTGCTCCCGCTGGAGTGCGAAGCGCTCCCAGGATTTTGGGGCCGCTGCGCAGCCCAGCGGGAGCAAGCTCCCTCGCCACAGTCAAACTGTCTAGGTTGGCACCTGCTCACGCCGCATCCACCGCTCGAACGCCATGGCATTGAGCGGCCGGCTGATCAGGTAGCCCTGGGCCGTGTCGCAGTTCCAGCGTTTGAGCAAGGTGAGGCTGTGTTCGAACTCCACGCCCTCGGCGACCACCTTGAGCCCCAGGCTATGACTCATCTCGATGGTGGAGCGCACGATCACCCCGTCGCCGCTGGTGCTGTCGAGGTTGCGCACAAAGGACTGGTCGATCTTCAGCTCTTGCACCGGCAGGCGCTGCAACTGTGCGAGGGAGGAGTAACCGGTGCCGAAATCATCCACCGACAGGCTGATCCCGCAATTGCGCAGCTGCTCCAGCACGCTGAGGGCCTGCTGCGGGTTGTGCATAATGGCGCTCTCGGTAATCTCGAAAATCAAATGCTCGGCGCCCACATGGTATTGGGCCAATAGCGCGGTGACGCGAATGGCCAAGTCATCATCCGCCAAGTCGTTCACGGAGATATTCACCGACAGCTGGATAACCAGCCCACGCTGCGCCCATTCGGCAATCTGGCGGATGGCTTCCTCGATCACCCACAGGGTCAGGGCACCCATGCTGCCAGTGCGTTCGGCCAACGGAATGAACTCCCCCGGAGACACTTGCCCCAGCGTCGCGTGTTGCCAGCGCAGCAAGGCTTCGGCCTGGCCCACGTGCCCGTGCCGCAGGTCGAGCTTGGGTTGGTAGCACAGGAACAACTCGCCTTCGATCACGGCGCGGCGCAAGTCGCGAATCAGGGTGATCTGGCGTTGGTGGGCGAGGTCGCGGTCCGGTTGGTAGATCTGCAAGTGCCCCGGCAGGTTGGCCGCGTCGTGCCGGGCGATGGCCGCGCGGTTGATCAACTCTTCCACCTGCTGCCCATCAGCAGGGTACGCGGCGATGCCGATACTCACCTCATGGCGCACTTCGTCATTGCCGATGCGCAGGGGTTCGGTCAACGCCCCATGCAACTGGTCGGCGCGGGCCACGGCAGAGTCGATCTCGGTGTTTTCCAGCAACAACAGAAACTCACTGCCGGCGATGCGCGCGGCGGTGTCGCTGGCCAACAGGCTGCTGGACAAGCAGCGGCTGGCCTCGCACAACATGTGCTCGACACCTTCGGGGCCAAACCCTTCGTTGATGACTCGGTAGTTTTCAATCCCCACGTACAGCAACACCACCGACCGCCGTGCGCTGATCGCACTGCCCAGGCGCTCCATGGCCAAGGCACGGTTGGGCAATCCGGTGAGCGGGTCATGCAAGGCATTGTGGGCCAGTTGCCGTTCGCGCAGGGCGATGCCGCTTTGCATGGCATTGAACGCCCGCGCCAGCAGGCCGAACTCGTCGTGGCTGCGCACCCGCACCGGGGTGCGGTAGTCACCGGCCCCGATCCGTTCAGCGGCTTGCACCAGCGCATTGAGCGGGCGTGACACTCGCCGCGCCAGGAATAAGGCCACCGCCAGCGAGACCAGCAGCACCGCCAGGGCAATCCCCATGAACTGCCGGTCCAGCGGCGCGAAGGATTCCAGCGCATGGTCCAGCGGACTTTGCAGCAACACGCGCACTTCATCGCCTTCGCCGCTGTTGGCCAAGGGCAACACTTGGCTGAGCACACGCTGGCCATGGAACAGCTGGATCTTCGCCTCAGGATCGACCTGCGTGCCATGCAAGAGGCTGATAATGCTTGGGCGCCAATTGCCAGGGTGGGTGGTGAACAGCTGACCGAGATGGCCGTCCTGCACACTGAGGAACGACACCTCCAGGTTGCTCATGGAGCGAAGTTCATGGGCGAATTGCGTGTCCATGGGAAAGCCCATGACCACGCGTGCGATCGGCACAGGCCCGAGCACATCTTTTTGCACCAGCAAATAGGGGCGCCCGGCCATGGCGACGATCAACATTTGCTGGCCGCTGCGCCGCGCCTTGCGCAAGGCATCGGCATACGGGAACAACTGGCCCCGCGTCTGCACCAGCAGGGTACTGACCATAACCCTATCATCCAGGCCCAGCACCACCACTTCGCTGGAACTGACCCCGGTGCCATGGGTGCCCAGGGCCTCCAGGATCGGCACCGTCCGGCCACCGGCCACCGCCTGCTTGAACGGCCCATCGGCGGTGAGCCAGTCCAACCCGTACTGCAAGCGCCGCCCGCGCAGGTCCAGCAGGCGCTCGAACACCTGCCGCCCGGTGTTCAACTGTACGTCGGCCTGGTTCTCCACCGCACGGGTGGTGGCAGCGTGCACGGCAAAATAGGTGGCGGCCACGACCACCAGCAACAACAGCGCCAGCACTCCGGCTATGCGGGTCTGAAACGTGTGGCGCCAGTGCATGGCCGCGCCCTCGGGCCGCGCTCGTCGCTCTTGGCCGTGCTTTCCTTGTGTCATACGCGTCCCTGCCGACTGCTAACCGGCGTCAAAAAAACATCCTTTTTTATGGGGAATTTTATTAAAGCAGGTTAGCTGGGACTGGGGATAAGTAAACCCAATAAAAGCTGGGTCTAGCCGTCACATTATTGACGATCAGTTCGAAAAGCGGAGGGGTAAAGTACGTTGACCGCAACCCTCCCGTTATTTCATGCAAATTGTTGCTAACGACGCCCCCCCATTGAAACCACCGCAACCCCGCCCCATCTAACCTGCATACTTACTGATGCAGGTGCCCCATGAGCGACCAGCAAGAATTTCCAGATTACGACCTCAACGATTACGCCGACCCCGAAAACGCTGAAACCCCCTCGTCCAATACTGGCCTGGCCCTGCCTGGGCAAAACCTGCCGGACAAGGTCTACATCATCCCGATCCACAACCGGCCGTTCTTCCCGGCACAAGTGTTGCCGGTGATCGTCAATGAAGAACCCTGGGCCGAAACCCTGGAGCTGGTGAGCAAATCCGACCACCATTCCCTTGCGCTGTTTTTCATGGACACGCCGCCCGAAGACCCACGGCACTTCGACACCTCCGCCCTGCCGCTGTACGGCACCCTGGTGAAGGTGCACCACGCCAGCCGCGAGAACGGCAAGCTGCAGTTCGTCGCCCAGGGCCTGACCCGCGTGCGCATCAAGACCTGGCTCAAGCACCACCGCCCACCTTACCTGGTGGAAGTCGAATACCCGCATCAGCCCAGCGAGCCGACCGATGAGGTCAAGGCCTACGGCATGGCGCTGATCAATGCGATCAAGGAACTGCTGCCCCTCAACCCGCTGTACAGCGAAGAGTTGAAGAACTACCTCAACCGCTTCAGCCCCAACGATCCGTCGCCGCTCACCGACTTTGCCGCGGCACTCACCTCGGCGACAGGTAATGAACTGCAGGAAGTGCTGGACTGCGTGCCCATGCTCAAGCGCATGGAAAAAGTGCTGCCGATGCTGCGCAAAGAGGTGGAAGTCGCGCGCCTGCAAAAAGAACTCTCCGCCGAGGTAAACCGCAAGATTGGCGAGCACCAGCGTGAGTTCTTCCTCAAGGAACAACTCAAGGTCATCCAGCAGGAGCTGGGCCTGACCAAGGACGATCGCAGCGCCGATGTCGAACAGTTCGAACAGCGCCTGCAAGGCAAAGTGCTGCCGGCGCAAGCGAAAAAACGCATTGATGAAGAACTGAACAAACTGTCGATCCTGGAAACCGGTTCGCCGGAATACGCCGTCACGCGCAACTACCTGGACTGGGCCACCTCGGTGCCGTGGGGCGTGTACGGAGAAGACAAACTCGACCTCAAGCACGCGCGCAAAGTGCTCGACAAGCACCATGCGGGCCTGGATGACATCAAGAGCCGCATCCTCGAATTCCTAGCGGTGGGCGCCTACAAGGGCGAAGTCGCCGGTTCCATCGTATTGCTGGTAGGCCCGCCGGGCGTGGGCAAGACGAGTGTGGGCAAGTCCATCGCCGAATCCCTGGGGCGGCCGTTCTATCGCTTCAGTGTTGGCGGCATGCGCGACGAGGCCGAGATCAAGGGCCACCGGCGCACCTACATCGGCGCCCTGCCTGGCAAGCTGGTGCAGGCGTTGAAAGACGTGGAAGTGATGAACCCGGTGATCATGCTCGACGAGATCGACAAGATGGGCCAGAGCTTCCAGGGCGACCCGGCGTCGGCGCTGCTGGAAACCCTGGACCCGGAGCAGAACGTCGAATTCCTCGACCACTACCTGGACCTGCGCCTGGACCTGTCCAAAGTGCTGTTCGTGTGCACCGCCAACACCCTGGACTCAATCCCCGGTCCGTTGCTGGACCGCATGGAAGTGATTCGCCTGTCGGGCTATATCACCGAAGAAAAAGTCGCCATCGCCAAGCGCCACTTGTGGCCCAAGCAGTTGGAAAAAGCCGGCGTGGCCAAAAACAGCCTGACCATCAGCGACGGTGCCTTGCGCGCCTTGATCGACGGTTATGCGCGAGAGGCCGGCGTGCGTCAGTTGGAGAAACAACTGGGCAAGCTGGTGCGCAAGGCGGTGGTAAAACTGCTGGATGAGCCGGACTCGGTGATCAAGATCGGCAACAAGGACCTGGAAAGCTCCCTGGGCATGCCGGTATTCCGTAATGAGCAAGTGCTGTCCGGCACCGGCGTGATTACCGGCCTGGCGTGGACCAGCATGGGCGGCGCCACCTTGCCGATCGAAGCGACGCGCATCCACACGCTCAACCGCGGCTTCAAGCTCACCGGGCAGTTGGGTGAAGTGATGAAAGAGTCCGCCGAAATCGCCTACAGCTACATCAGTTCCAACCTGAAGTCGTTTGGCGGCGATGCGAAGTTCTTCGACGAAGCCTTCGTGCACTTGCACGTGCCGGAAGGCGCCACGCCGAAAGACGGCCCGAGTGCCGGCGTGACCATGGCCAGTGCGTTGCTGTCCCTGGCCCGCAACCAACCGCCGAAAAAAGGCGTGGCGATGACCGGCGAACTGACCTTGACCGGGCATGTACTGCCGATTGGCGGGGTGCGCGAGAAGGTGATTGCGGCGCGGCGCCAGAAGATTCACGAGTTGATCTTGCCGGAGCCCAACCGTGGCAGCTTTGAAGAGTTGCCGGACTATTTGAAGGAAGGGATGACGGTGCACTTTGCCAAGCGGTTTGCGGATGTGGCGAAGGTGCTCTTCTGAGAAATATCCAGACCTGATCATTCCCACGCTCTGCGTGGGAATACATCCCGTGACGCTCCGCGTCACAAAGCGGACGCGGAGCGTCCAAGGCAACGTTCCCACGCAGAGCGTGGGAACGATCGGCCAACGCAAAACCCCACCTTGTCACACCTTGTCTCATCTTCGGTTATGCTCCCCCTTCGTCGTGTATTAACGGAGCCTTCATGACCGCTGCCCGCCTGCTTCTCCCCTTGAGCCTTGTCTTGCTGGCCGCATGCGCCAGTGCCCCCAAGCAAAACGTCAGCGTGGACAACCAGAGCGCCTGCCCGCTCCAGCTTAAAAACGGGCAAAACCTGATCCTCACCCTGCCCAGCAACCCCACCACCGGTTACCGCTGGGCCATCCAGGACTCCGCCGGCGGCGTGTTGCGCGCCTTGGGCCCCGAGGTCTACAGCAGCACCGAGTCCGGCGTGATCGGCGGTGGCGGCCAGTCCACCTGGCGCTTCCAGGCGTTTGCCGCAGGGCAAGGGCGTTTGCGCCTGACATCCCAGCAACCTTGGGAGCCGGAGGCCGAACCTGCCGAAACCTTTGACTGCGCCATTACGGTGAACTGATATGCCATGGCTGATCCTTGCCTTGATGGGCGCCGGCACCTTTGTCTATGGCTTGGCGACCCATGCGACGCTGCTGTGCCTGCTGGTCAAGCCACTGCCGGTGCTGGCGCTGCTGGGTTGGCTGCATGACGCGCCGCCCACCGAGTATCGACGCTGGATCAGCCTGGGGTTAATTTTTTCCCTGGTGGGCGACGTGTTGCTCGCCTGGCCAGGCGACCTGTTTATCTTTGGCCTGGGCGCGTTTCTGTTCGCGCACCTGGCCTATCTCAAAGCCTATTTCAGTGACTGTCGGCGCTTGGCGCTGCTGCCGCTGGTGCTGGCCCTCGGCGTAGGCGCAATCTTGCTGAGCATCCTGATCTCCCACGGCCTCGGTGAGCTTTTGATACCGGTGGTGGTTTACGCGCTGGTGATCAGCGCCATGCTCTGGCGTGCGTTGGCGCGACTGGGCAGCGAGGTGCCCAAGCGTTCAGCGTGGCTGGCGGCGGCGGGTGCGGTGTCGTTTGTGGTTTCCGACGCGCTGATCGGCATCAATCGGTTTGTGCTGGCGTTCGAGGCAGCGCCGTATTTGCTGATCGCCACCTACTGGCTCGGGCAATGGGGCATCACCGCCTCGGCTTTCCATCAGACAACCCGCGCATCCGAGGGCCAACTTGGCTAAAATGCCGGCCTTTCCCCCACCGTCGCCGGAACAACCGTGAGCAAAGAACCCGATCGCCTATTCGCCCAGCCCCTGCCCCAGGTGCCGGACTTCGCCTTTAACGAGGATGTGGTGCGGGTGTTCCCGGACATGATCAAGCGCTCGGTGCCGGGTTACCCCACCATCGTCGAGAACCTCGGCGTGCTGGCCGCGCAATTTGCCCAGCCCCACAGCGTGCTGTATGACCTGGGCTCTTCCCTGGGGGCCGTGACCCAAGCCCTGCGCCGCCATGTACGCACCGAGGGTTGCCGGGTGATCGCCGTGGACAACTCCGCCGCGATGGTCGAGCGCTGTCGCGAATACCTCAATGGCCAGGACTCGATGTTCCAGGAGTTGCTGCCCGTGGAGGTGATCGAGGGCGATATTCTCGCCCTGCAATTCAAGCCCGCCTCGGTGGTGGCCCTGAACTTCACCCTGCAATTTATCGCCCCCCAGGAGCGCCTGGCGTTGCTGGGGCGCATTCGCCAGGCGCTGCTGCCGGGCGGGGCCTTGATCCTCTCGGAAAAGCTGCGCTTTAACGATGTTGAAGAGCACGCGCTGCTGACCGACCTGCATATCGCCTTCAAGCGCGCCAACGGCTACAGCGAGCTGGAAATCGCCCAGAAGCGCAGCGCCATCGAAAACGTCATGAAGCCCGACAGCCTCGAAGAACACCGCGAACGCCTGCTGGCGGCCGGGTTCTCGAAAGTCGTGCCGTGGTTCCAGTGTCTTAACTTTGCCTCGTTGATTGCCTTGCCATGATTGATTTGTCCCCCCTCGCCCGCCACCTGGTAGGCACTCCTTTGGCCGTGTGGGCCCAGGGCCTGCAAGCGCAGCTCGATAGCAAGATGGAAAAAGGCCATGGCGACCTGGAGCGCTGGCAGAGCGCCTTGGATGCGCTGCCGAAGATCCAGCCCAACAGCGTAGATTTGCTCAACGGCCTGGTGCTGGACACCGATTGCGACGACGCCACCCGCGCGCAGATGCACACGGCGCTGATGGGCCTGAGCCCCTGGCGCAAAGGCCCGTTCCATCTGTTCGGCGTGCATGTGGACACCGAGTGGCGTTCGGACTGGAAGTGGTCGCGGGTCGCGCCGCACCTGGACCTCAAAGGCAAGCGCATCCTCGATGTGGGCTGCGGCAACGGCTACTACATGTGGCGCATGCTCGGCGCCGGGGCCGACAGCGTGATTGGCGTGGACCCCAACTGGCTGTTCTTCTGCCAGTTCCAGGCCGTGCAGCGCTACTTGTCCGAGCCCAAGGCCTGGCACCTGCCGTTCCCGTTCGAAGACTTGCCGGCGAACCTGGAAGGCTTTGACACGGTATTTTCCATGGGCGTGTTCTACCACCGCCGCTCGCCCATCGAGCATTTGCTGGCGTTGAAGGACACCCTGGTCAAGGGCGGCGAGTTGGTGTTGGAAACATTGGTGGTGGAAGGCGACCAACAACAAGTGCTGGTGCCAGAAGACCGTTACGCCCAGATGCGCAACGTGTGGTTCCTGCCGTCGGTACCGGCGTTGATGCTGTGGCTGCGCCGGGCCGGGTTCAGTGATGTGCGGTGCGTGGATGTGAGCATGACCACGGTTGAGGAGCAGCGTGGGACGCAGTGGATGAAGTATCAGTCGCTGAGTGATTTCCTGGACCCTGAGGATCACAGCAAGACCATTGAAGGGCTGCCGGCGCCGATGCGGGCGGTGATCATCGCTCGTAAATGACACCACTATGATCGTTCCCACGCTCTGCGTGGGAATGCCTCTTGTGACGCTCTACGTCACGCTTTGGGACGCAGAGCGTCCTGTGCTGCGTTCCCACGCGGAGCGTGGGAACGATCATCACGGTTTAGCTCGTCGGGCTTTGAAGAACTCGCTCAGGACAGCCCCACACTCCTCGGCCAATACCCCGCCCTCAAACAACACCCGATGGTTTAGAAAACCCTGGGTAAAAAACTGCCCCTGGCTTTGCACGATGCCCGCCTTCGGCTCCAGCGCGCCATACACCACCCGCGCCACCCGCGAATGCACGATCAAACCCGCGCACATGCTGCACGGTTCCAGCGTCACGTACAGCGTGCTGCCCACCAGCCGATAGTTGCTGATCGCTTGTGCAGCGGCGCGGATCGCGACCATTTCGGCATGGGCGCTGGGGTCGTTGCCACTGATGGGGCAGTTGAAGCCGCGGCCGATGATTTCACCGTCCTGCACCAGCACCGCACCCACCGGCACTTCGCCCAATTCAGCGCCTTGGGCGGCGAGCGCCAGGGCTTCGCGCATAAAGTCCTGGTCGCGGCTGCGGTCGATAATCGCGGCGGGGCGAATCTGGCGCATCACGCCACCTCGATGGCGGCCATCAGGCCGGTTTCCATGTGGTCGATCACATGGCAATGGAACATCCACACTCCTGGGTTATCCGCCACCAAGGCCACGCGGGCGCGTTCGTTCTTGCCCAGCAGGTAGGTGTCGGTGAAATACGGGATCACCTTGTGGCGGTTGGACGCAAGCACCTTGAAGCTCATCCCGTGCAGGTGGATCGGGTGCTGGTATTGGGTCATGTTCTTCAATTCGAAAATGTAACTCTTGCCCTTCTCCAGCTTGGCAATCGGGCGGTCGGCACAGGTCTTGTCGGTGATGTCCCAGGCCTGGCCGTTGATCTGCCACAGGCTCGGCGGCTTGCCGTTTTCGACGTTGACCGACACTGAGCCGACCCATTCGAAATTGAAGTTGAGTTTCTCGGCATTGGCCAGGTCTGGCTCGGCAACCGGGTTGGCCGGCAATGCCGGTGGCCATGCGGTAGGCGCGTCGGTATTGGCGACAGAGCGGAAGGTGCCAAGGCGCACCGGGCCGTTGCGCAGCGACAGTTCTTCGCCCGCCGGTGGCGCCTTGATCGCCAGGCAAATGCGCATGCCCGGGCCCAGCCAATATTCCTTGCCCAACGGGCGCGGCTCGATGGGGTTACCGTCCAGGGCATAGATCTGCGCTTCGACGCCAGGAATATTGAGGCGATAAGTCAGGGTGTTGTCGAGGTTGAGTAGGCGCACGCGGGTGATTTGCCCAGCCGGCAGGTCGATCACCGCCTGGGGCACGCCGTTGATAGTCGAGAGGCGCCCGGCCGTGCCGCCACGCGCCGCTTCACGGGGGATGCTGAACTCGACAAATGCGCCCTCTTCGTCGATGTGCCAGTTCTTCAGGCTCAAGGTGCGCTCGTACTGGAAACCGGTGGGTTCGCGCTCTTCCACGATCAACGGGCCGACGAGGCCACGGCCGAGTTCTTCGCTGCTGCTCACGTGAGGGTGATACCAGTAGCTGCCGGCATCGGGCACGCGGAATTTGTAGTCGAAGTATTCGCCAGGCAGCACCGGCAATTGCGAGACGTAGGGCACGCCGTCCATTTCCAGCGGCAGGCGGATGCCGTGCCAGTGGATGGTAGTGGCGACTGGCAGATGATTGATAAAGCGCACCCGCAGCCATTCGCCTTGGCGCACCCGCAACTCGGTGCCCGGCGCCGATGGGCCGAACGCCCAGGCCTGGGTCTTGTGCCCCGGCACCAACTCTACGTCCAGGGGCGCGGCGATCAGCTCGTAATCGTGCCCCGCCTCGGACTCAGCGACTTTCCCCAGCCAGTAGCGGTAGCCACCGCCGGCACCGACGCCTACTACGGCCAGGCCAGCAAGACCACCCAGGATTTGTCGACGGGAAAAGGATCGGGACACAACAACCTCGCGTATCTGCCGCAGGCCAAGGGCCCGCAAAGGGCTGATACGATACACCTGCGTCGGCTAAACAGTAAGGCTTCGCATTGCCGCACAGATGAAACATGGCTCAAACCTGTAGGAGCGAGCTTGCTCGCGAAAGACCTGAGAACAACGCGGGGAGCCAGACTCCCCGCGTCATCGTTAACGACCTTCGCGAGCAAGCTCGCTCCTACAGGTTAATGTGCGATCAGGGCTTGGCAGCGGCCAGAATCAGGGCTTTCATCTCGGCCACGGCGCCTTTGAAACCGACGAAAAGCGCGTGCGCCACCAGGGCGTGGCCGATATTCAGTTCGTTGATGCCCTTGATCGCAGCCACGGCTTCGACGTTGTGGTAATGCAAGCCATGGCCGGCATTGACGATCAAGCCTTCGTTGAGCCCGCAGTTCACGCCGTCGATGATGCGTTGCAGCTCGTCGGCCACTTCGGTCGGCGTGGTGGCATCGGCATAACGACCAGTGTGCAACTCGATCGCCGGGGCGCCGACACGGCGGGAGGCTTCGATCTGGCGTTCGTCGGCGTCGATAAACAGCGAGACTTCGCTGCCGATCCGCGACAGGCGCTCCACCGCGGCCTTGATCCGCGCTTCCTGGCCGGCGACGTCGAGGCCGCCTTCGGTGGTCAGCTCCTGGCGAGTTTCCGGTACCAGGCAGATATGCGCCGGGCGAATGCGCTCGGCGAACGTCATCATTTCTTCGGTGACGCCCATTTCGAAGTTCATGCGGGTTTGCAGCACGTCCTTGAGCAGCAGCACATCGCGCTCCTGGATGTGACGGCGGTCTTCGCGCAGGTGCACGGTGATGCCGTCGGCGCCCGCTTCTTCGGCGTCCAGCGCGGCCTTGACCGGGTCAGGGTAACGGGTGCCCCGGGCCTGGCGCAGGGTGGCGACGTGGTCGATGTTGACGCCAAGAAGAATGCGATTGCTGGTGGTCACGGAAGCGCTCCTGAAAAGGGAAAGAATCGGTGCACAGCATACACGGGGATGTCAGGGCTTTCGAAACAACTCGCGACTGACCAGCGGCCGCCCGCCCAGGTGCACGGCCAGGGCCTGGCGCATCAGGCGCTTGGCGGCGGACAGCGCACCGGGAGCGTGCCAGTCGGCTTCACTCATGGCCAGCAGTTCGGTGCCCTGAAACAGGCCGGGCTGCAGCAGGTACACGCGCTCAAGCCCCGCATCGACTTGCAGGCGATACATGCCATCGGCGGCGATGGGCTCTCCGTGCAAGTCGTTGGCCAGTTCGAAGCCGTAGCCAAGGTCGTCGAGCAAACGCCATTCGAAAGCGCGCAGCAGCGGTTCCAGCGGACGGCCTTCAGCGAGGGCCAGCAAGGTGGCAGCGTAGTGATCAAAGACTGCCGGGTGCGGGTCTTCGGCGGGCAGCAGGCGAATCAGCAGCTCATTGAGGTAAAGGCCGCTGAACAGCGCATCGCCATTCAGCCAGGCCGAGGTGCCAACGCTTTCCAGGCGGCCGACGTTTTTCAGCTCGCCCTTGCCGCGAAACTCCACGTCGAGCGCCACGAACGGCCGCGCCAAGGTGCCCGCCTTGCCCCGTGCGCTGCGCAAGACTGCGCGCAGTCGGCCTTGGGGCGTGAGGAAGTCCACCAACGCACTGGTTTCGCGGTAGGCGCGGCTGTGCAGGACGTAGGCGGGTTGGCTGGGGGGTGGGGATTGCGACATGAGACGGGGAATCTCTAAAGAAGGAGAGCGCTTGTGTGGCGAGGGGAGCTTGCTCCCGCTGGGCTGCGAAGCAGCCCCTCTAGCAGCCACCGAGTTATACCTGAAAAACCTCGTCGACCTTGTTGGGGCCGCTCCGCGGCCCAGCGGGAGCAAGCTCCCTCGCCACAGCAAGCCCGCCAGTCACTGTGCAACCCGTTACAGGTCGCCATAGCCCAGAGAGCGCAACGCACGCTCATCATCGGACCAGCCACCCTTAACCTTCACCCACAGGTTGAGCATGATCTTGGAGTCGAACAGCAGCTCCATGTCCTTGCGCGCTTCGGTGCCGATGCGCTTGATACGCTCGCCCTTGTCGCCAATGATGATTTTCTTCTGGCCGTCGCGTTCGACGAGGATCAGCGCATGAATGTGCAAGGTCTTGCCCTGCTGCTTGAACTCTTCGATTTCGACGGTGATCTGGTACGGCAGCTCGGCGCCCATCTGGCGCATGATTTTCTCGCGGACCAGTTCGGCGGCAAGGAAGCGGCTGCTGCGGTCGGTGATCTGGTCTTCCGGGAAGAAGTGCTCGTTTTCCGGCAGGTAACCGGCGATCACGCGCTCCAGGGCTTCGAGGTTGTGGCCGTGCTGGGCCGAGATCGGCATGATCTGGGCGTTCGGCAGTTGTTCCTGCAACCAGGTCAGGTGCGGCATCAGCTCGGCTTTGTCTTCGATACGGTCGGTCTTGTTCAGCGCGACGATCAACGGGCCGGTCACGTATTGCACACGCTCGAGGACCATCTGGTCTTCGTCGGTCCACTTGGTGCGGTCGACCACGAAGATCACCACGTCGACGTCTTTCAACGCGGCCGAGGCGGTCTTGTTCATGTAGCGGTTCAGGGCTTTCTCGCCGCCTTTGTGCATGCCAGGAGTATCGACATACACCGCTTGCACGTTGCCTTCGGTCTTGATGCCCAGCATGTTGTGGCGGGTGGTCTGGGGCTTGCGCGAGGTGATCGCGAGCTTCTGGCCGAGGATGTGGTTGAGCAGCGTGGACTTGCCCACGTTCGGGCGGCCGACGATGGCAACATAGCCACAGCGTGTTGCGGTTGAATCAGTCATGGCCATTCTCCACGCCCAGGGCAATCAGTGCTGCAGCGGCCGCTACCTGTTCGGCAATACGACGGCTCACACCCTGACCTCGGCTTTTTTCGTTCAATAAAGTGATTTCACATTCCACGAAGAACACCCGGCAATGGGGCTCGCCCTGGATATCCACCACTTCGTAGCGTGGCAGTTCGCAACCGCGGGACTGCAGGTACTCTTGCAGGCGGGTCTTGGGATCCTTGTTGGTATCTACCAGCGTCAGGCTTTCGATTTCCGAGGCCAGCCAGGCGACAACGCGCTCCTTGGCCGTCTCCATGCCTGCATCGAGGTAGATCGCACCGATCAAGGCTTCCAGGGCATCAGCCAGGATTGACTCGCGACGGAAACCGCCGCTTTTCAACTCACCGGAACCCAGCCGCAGGTACTCGCCCAGGCCAAAGCCTCGGGCCAGCACGGCCAGGGTCTCGCCTTTCACAAGGCGTGCGCGCAGGCGCGACAGCTGGCCTTCTCGCGCTTGGGGGAAGCGCTCGAACAGCGCCTCGCCGGCGGCGAAATTGAGGATAGCGTCACCGAGGAATTCCAGGCGCTCGTTATTGCGCCCTGCAAAGCTGCGATGTGTGAGGGCAAGGACCATCAATTCCTGGTCCTTGAAGGTGTAGCCGAGCTGACGCTCGAGACGACTTAGAGAAACGGTCACGGTTTATCCATATCTAGTTGATGGCACCGGCGGCCATCGACGATTGACGCAGTGTTCAAATTCAAATCCTGATGGGTACCGGGCATCGGAAAATGTCCAAGCCCCAGAAAAGCATTCGGCGCTGTGTTCACAGCGCCGCTTGTATTACTTGATCAGCCCGACCCGCGAGAAGTTCGGCAGGTGGCTGAGCTTGGGTTCCGGCCAACTCATCCAGACCGCGAAGGCTTTGCCGACAATGTTCTCGTCCGGCACCATGCCCAGCAGATCCTTGGGAATGTTGGGGTCATCCCAGTAGCGGCTGTCGTTGGAGTTGTCCCGGTTGTCGCCCATCATGAAGTAGTGCCCGGCAGGCACTTTCCACTGGCCATCCGGCATCGCACGGTAGCGGCTCATTTCCTTGCGGATTTGGTGCTCCACCGCACCGAGTTTTTCCTGGTACAGCTCGGCGCTGCCCAAGGTATTCGGCTCGGCGCCCAACAGCTTCTCGGCCACCGACTCACCATTGATGAACAGGCGCTTGTCGCTGGTGTAGCGCACCACGTCGCCCGGCAGGCCGACGACTCGCTTGATGTAGTTGACGTTCGGGTCGCTTGGGTAGCGGAACACCATCACATCGCCGCGCTGCGGGTCACCCACCGGGATGACTTTCTTGTCGATCACCGGCAGGCGAATGCCGTAGGAAAACTTGTTCACCAGGATGAAGTCGCCCACGTCCAGGGTGGGTTTCATCGACCCCGAAGGGATCTGGAACGGCTCTACCAGAAACGAGCGCAGCACCAGCACGATGAACAACACCGGGAAGAACGACTTGCCGTACTCAACCAGCAAGGGCTCTTTGTTCAGCTTCTCGACCACCACCGCATCGGGCTGGCTGACGCTGCCCTGATAGGAAGCGATGGCCGCCCGACGACGCGGGGCGAAGAACACCAGATCGAGCAACGCCAGGAGACCACAGACGGCAACGGCAATGACCAGCAACAGCGGGAAATTTAGTGACATAGGACCTAACTATCCAACCTGAGCACCGCAAGGAAGGCTTCTTGTGGAACTTCCACGTTGCCTACTTGCTTCATGCGTTTTTTACCGGCCTTTTGCTTCTCAAGCAGTTTGCGCTTACGGCTTACGTCACCGCCGTAGCATTTGGCCAGTACGTTCTTTCTGAGAGCCTTGACGGAAGTCCGTGCAATGATCTGCCCGCCGATGGCGGCCTGGATCGCGACGTCGAACATCTGGCGCGGAATCAGTTCTTTCATCTTCTCGGTCAGTTGGCGACCTTTGTAGTGCGCGTTGTCCTTGTGCACGATCAGTGCCAAGGCATCTACCTTGTCGCCGTTGATCAGCACATCCAGTTTCACCAGATTAGCCGATTGGTAACGATCGAAATGGTAGTCCAGCGAAGCATAGCCGCGACTGGTGGACTTGAGACGGTCGAAGAAGTCCAGGACCACTTCGTTCATCGGCATATCGTAGGTCACTTGTACCTGGGTACCGAGGAACAGCATGTCGCGCTGCACGCCACGTTTTTCGATGCACAGGGTAATGACGTTGCCCAAGTGTTCCTGCGGTACCAGGATATTGGCCCGCACGATCGGCTCGCGCATGTCTTCGATGGCCGACAGGTCCGGAAGCTTGGAGGGGTTGTCGACGTAAATCGTTTCACCGGTTTTGAGCAGCAACTCAAAAATAACGGTTGGCGCGGTGGTGATCAGGTCCAGGTCGTATTCGCGCTCAAGGCGCTCCTGGATGATCTCCATGTGCAGCATGCCCAGGAATCCGCAACGGAAGCCGAAGCCCAGGGCGTCGGAGCTTTCCGGGGTGTACTGCAACGACGAGTCGTTGAGGGTCAGTTTTTGCAGGGCTTCGCGGAAATCTTCGAAGTCATCGGAGCTGACCGGGAACAGGCCGGCGTAGACCTGTGGCTGGATGCGCTTGAAGCCGGGCAGCACGTCGACGTCTGGCGTGGAGCTCAAGGTCAGGGTGTCACCTACTGGCGCACCATGAATGTCCTTGATGCCGGCGATGATGAAGCCTACTTCACCGGCTTTCAGATCAACGGTAGCGGTGTGCTTGGGGTTGAATACACCGACGCTGTCCACCAGGTGGATCTTGCCAGTGGACTTGACCAGGATCTTGTCGCCCTTCTTCACACGGCCATGGCGCACGCGCACCAGGGACACAACGCCCAGGTAGTTGTCGAACCAGGAGTCGATGATCAACGCTTGCAGCGGATCTTCGTAGTTGCCGGTCGGCGCGGGAATGGTGTGCACCAGACGTTCGAGCACTTCGTCGACACCCAGGCCGGTCTTGGCGCTGCAGGTGACGGCGTCGGTGGCATCGATGCCGATGATCTTCTCGATCTCTTCCTTGACGCGCTCAGGCTCGGCCTGGGGCAGGTCGATCTTGTTGAGCACGGGCATGACTTCCAGGCCCTGCTCGATCGCGGTGTAGCAGTTGGCAACCGACTGCGCCTCGACGCCCTGGCCGGCATCGACCACCAGCAACGCACCTTCACAGGCCGCCAGCGAACGGCTGACTTCGTAGGTGAAGTCAACGTGGCCAGGGGTGTCAATGAAGTTCAGTTGGTAAGTGATGCCGTCTTTGGCCTTGTAGTACAGCGTGACGCTGTGGGCCTTGATGGTGATCCCGCGCTCGCGTTCGAGGTCCATGGAATCCAGTACCTGGGCTTCCATTTCACGCTCGGCAAGGCCGCCGCACATCTGGATAAATCGATCGGCCAGCGTCGACTTGCCATGGTCAATGTGGGCGATGATGGAGAAATTGCGGATATGACTCAAATCACTCACGGATCAACACTCAAAAAGGCTGCAGGCAGATTGCCCGCTGAAAAATAGCCGGGAATTGTACCTGATGCTCAGGCCAGACGTCATCTTTGCTGACCAATACAAAAAAGCCCCACTTTAATGGGGCTTAAAACTGTAGGAGCGAGCTCGCTCGCGAAAATCGCCAACGATAACGCGCTTATTCTGGATAAACGCTGCGTTTCGCAGACTTTCGCGAGCAAGCTCGCTCCTACAGTGAGTGGCATTTAGCGAGCGCGGCTTCAACCCGCCCGGCGCAGCAGCCAGAACCCGGCCACGGCACAAATAGCTGTTGGCACCAGCACCGCAAACAGCGGCGAGAAGCCGAATACCAGGCTCGACGGCCCAAGCAAGTCCTGGGCGATGCGGAAGGTGAAGCCCACCAGCACGCCGGTAAATACCCGTTGGCCCAGGGTCACGGAGCGCAATGGCCCGAAAATGAAGGAGATCGCCATCAACACCAAGGCGGCGGTAACCACCGGCTGCAAGACTTTCACCCAGAACGCCAGCCAGTAGCGGCCATTGTTCAAACCCTGCTCCTTGAGGTAGTGGATATAGCTCCACAAACCGGAGATCGGCAGGGCTTCCGGCACCATGACCACGGTATTGAGCAATTCCGGCTTGAGGGCGATATCCCACTGTTCGGTCGGCACGTTGACCACTTCGGTGCTGGACTGAGTGCCCTGGCCCACGTTACGGAAGTGCGTGGTGGTGACGTCGCTCAGTTGCCATTGCTCGCCACTGTACTGCGCGCGCTTGGCGAAGCTGGACGACAACATGTGCCGTTCTTTGTCGAAGGTGTAGCGGGTCACCCCGATCAACAGGCCACCCGGTTGCACGGCGTTGATGTGGATGAACTCGTCACCCTGGCGGTGCCACAGGCCGTGCTTGGCGCTTTGCGCATCGCCCGAACCCTGGGCCAGGGCGCGATTGGCCTGGGCGGTGGCTTCGGCCGGTGGCGCGACGTATTCACCGATCAGCACACTGCAGGCCATCAGCAGCAGCATCGGCTTCATCACCGCCCAGACGATACGGCCGATGGAAACCCCGGCGGCGCGCATGATGGTCAGCTCGCTGTTGCTGGCCAGGGTGCCCAGGCCGATCAGGCAGCCAATCAGCGCGGCCATTGGCATCATGTCGTAGAGGCGGCGCGGCGCGGTCAGTGCGACGTAGCTCAGCACGTCCGTGACTGTGTAAGTGTCAGTAACGTTGCCCACTTCATCAATGAAGGCGAACAGCAAGGCCAGGCCAAGGATGATGCCCAGTACCGCCAGGATGGCGATCAGTACGCTAATGCCGATGTAGCGATCAAGCTTAGCCACGGGCCAACTCCTTCAGGCCACGACGGCTCTTCATTTTCAAACGGATAGGTTCCCAGTAGAGCAGCCCCAGGCCGATCATCAGGAAAACCCCGTGCACCCACCACAGGCCCAGGGCCGGCGGCAACTTGCCCTTCTCCAGGGAACCACGGGCAGAAATCAGGATGGTGAGGTAGGCCATGTACAACAGGATCGCCGGCAGCAACTTGAGGAAACGCCCTTGGCGCGGGTTGACGCGCGACAGCGGCACGGCCATCAGGGTCACGATAAACACCAGCAGCGGCAGGGACAGGCGCCATTGCAACTCGGCGATGGAGCGCAACTCCGGGCTGCCGAACAGCGATGAGGTGGGCAGTGCGTCGCGGTCGGTGACCTCGTCACTGATCTCGGCCTTGGGCAGCATGACGCCATAGGTGTCGTACTTGATCGCTCGATAATCCGCCAGGCCAGGGCTGCCGTCGTAGCGGTAGCCGTTTTCCAGGATCAGGTAGCGATTGCCATCGGGGCGGATTTCCTGGCGACCGCTGTCGGCCACCAGGATCGAAATACCCCGATCCTTCTGGTTCTGACCGAGGTTCTTCTGGGAGATGAACACGCCGCCAAGGTTGGAGCGGTCGTCGGTCATGGTTTCGGTGTAGGTCACTCGCGAACCGTCGCTGAGCGACTGGAAGCGACCGGGCTCGAGGGTGTCGAACTCAGTCATCGCATCCTGCTTGTTCAGCAGCAGCTGGAATTGCATGGCCCCCTGGGGCGCCAGGCTCATGCTCAACCAGGCCACCACCAGGGCAACACCGGCGGCAGGCACCATGGTCATGGCCAGCAGGCGCTGCTGGCTCATGCCGGTGGCCGACAGCACGGTCATCTCGCTTTCCAAGTACAGCCGGCCATAGGCCAGCAATATGCCGAGAAACAGGCCAAGCGGCAGGATCAACTGGAGCATGCCGGGCATCCGGTAGCCCATGATCAGGAACAGTGAGCCCGGATCCAGGGCGCCAGCGGCGGCTTGGGCCAGGAACTTGACGAAACGACCACTCATGATGATGACCAGCAACACCGCACTCACGGCACTCAGGGTCAACAGGACTTCGCGGGACAGATAACGGAAGACAATCAAACCAGACACTCCAGGGTTGTCAGGCTAAGGCGGCCAAACAAGCAAGCATACCGAGTCGACCCGCTTACCACGGGCCGGCTAAAAAGATGGCGCATTATCCTGTGATTGACCTCGCCTGTCACGGAGCTTACTCATGCGCACGCACAAAGCGTGCGCCAAGGGTTGTCAGGCTCCGTTGGCGAGGTTCAAACTGCGGCCTTTGTCGCTGGCGGTTTACAACGCTGCCGAGCTTTAAAGCCGGAGTACAAGCTCCCGGCTCACAGACCTTGATAAGGGACCCGAAAATGGAATTGGTTGTAAAAAGCGTTAGCCCCGAAACGTTGAAAACCGCCACCCTCGTGGTCGCTGTCGGCGAAGGCCGCACACTCGGCGTCGCCGCCAAGCAACTGGACGAACTGAGCGGCGGCGCTATCAGCGCAGTGCTCAAGCGCGGCGACCTGGCCGGCAAGGTCGGCCAGAGCCTGCTGCTGCAGAGCCTGCCCAACCTTAAAGCCGAGCGCGTTTTGCTGGTGGGCGTGGGCAAGGATGCCGAACTGGGCGACCGTCCGTTTCGCAAGATCGTCAGCGGCATCCTCACCACCCTCAAGGGCCTGGGCGGCAGCGATGCGGTGCTGGCGCTCGATGAAATCGTGGTCAAGGGCCGCGACAGCTACGGCAAGACCCGCCTGCTGGCCGAGTCGCTGGTGGACGGCGGCTATATTTTCGACCAGTTCAAGAGCCAGAAAACCGAACCGCGCGCCCTGAAGAAAATCACCCTGCTGACCATCAAGGCCGCCCAGGCTGAAGTCCAGCGCGCCGTCACCCACGCCCAGGCCATCGCCAACGGCATGTCGTTCACTCGCGACCTGGGCAACCTGCCGCCGAACATCTGCCACCCGACATTCCTGGGCGAACAGGCCAAGGCATTGGGCAAAGAGTTCAAGGGCCTGAAGGTTGAAGTGCTGGACGAGAAGAAGATCAAGGACCTGGGCATGGGCTCGTTCTATGCCGTGGGCCAGGGCAGCGACCAGCCGCCACGCCTGATCGTGATGCAATACAACGGCGGCAAGAAGTCCGAGAAGCCTTACGCCCTGGTAGGTAAAGGCATTACCTTCGATACCGGCGGTATCAGCCTCAAGCCCGGTGCCGGCATGGACGAGATGAAGTACGACATGGGCGGCGCCGCCAGCGTGTTCGGCACCCTGCGTGCCGTGCTGGAACTCAAGCTGCCGATCAACCTGGTGTGCATTTTGGCCTGTGCCGAGAACATGCCGAGCGGCGGCGCGGCTCGCCCAGGCGATATCGTCACCACCATGAGCGGCCAGACTGTGGAGATCCTCAACACCGACGCCGAAGGCCGCCTGGTGCTGTGCGATGCCCTGACCTACGCCGAGCGCTTCAAGCCCCAGGCCGTGATCGACATCGCGACCCTGACCGGCGCGTGCATCGTTGCCTTGGGTTCCCACACTTCGGGCCTGCTGGGCAATAACGACGAACTGATCGAGCAACTGCTCAGCGCCGGCAAGGCCGCCGACGACCGCGCCTGGCAACTGCCGCTGTTCGATGAGTACCAGGAACAGCTCGATAGCCCGTTCGCCGACATCGCCAACATCGGTGGCCCGAAAGCCGGCACCATCACCGCAGCCTGCTTCCTGTCGCGATTTGCCAAGAACTTCAACTGGGCTCACCTGGACATCGCCGGCACGGCCTGGACCAGCGGCGGCAAGGACAAGGGCGCCACTGGCCGTCCGGTACCCCTGCTGACCCAATACCTGCTGGATCGCGCCAAAGCTTAAGCGGCCCCTGCGCCTCTCTGTAGGAGCGAGCTTGCTGTGGCGAGGGAGCTTGCTCCCGTTGACTGCGTAGCAGTCCCCGGCTTTTTAGGGGCACTGCGCACCACAGCGCAAGCAAGCTTGCTCGCCACAGCAAGCTCGCTCCTACAGAGGGGCAACCAGGCCAGCCCCAGGATTTCCAATGCCCCAAGTCGACTTCTATATATTGCCCAGCGCCGATCCCCTAGCGCGCCTGGACTTTGCCTGCAAACTCACCGAAAAAGCCTGGCGCATGGGCCATCGCATCTACCTGCACTGCAGCGATGCCGCCCAACGTGAAGAACTTGATGCCCGTCTGTGGCGATTCAAGGGCGAAAGCTTCGTGCCCCACGGCCCCGCCGAATCCGAACCTGAAAGCCTGGTAGTCCTGGGCTTGGGGGACAATTGCGGCGATCACCATGACTTGCTGGTCAACCTCGACCTGAAAGTACCGGCCTTTGCCCAAGCGTTCGCCCGTGTGGCGGAAGTGGTGGTGGAAGACCCGGCTATTCGTCAGGCTGCGCGGGAGAGTTTCCGTTTCTACCGTGAACAGGGCTATCCTCTGCAAGATCACCGGCTACAACGACTTTGAGTACATGATGGACACTCCCAACACGCTGAAAAAAGACGACCACCTGCTGGATGACCTGGAGTCGATCCGTCAGTTGCTGGGTGATGACAACCTGCAACCGCCGCTGCTGACCGAGACGGTCGAGGGTGAGGTACAGATTCCGCTGTTGTTCGACATGGTCGGCGGCAAGCCTGCCGCGCCGGCACCTGCGATTGCAGAACCCGCTCCAGCCGCCGAAAAAGCCCCCGACGCCCTGCTGCTGCACCTGGACAACGAACTGCGCGCCGCTGCGCAATTGATCATGCAGGATGTGATCGATGACTTTGCGCCGCATATCGAGGCCGAGATCAAGCGTCGGATGGATGCGCGGATGGAGCGGTTGCTCAGCCAATACCAGTCTTAAACCTTGCATAGACCCCTGTGGGAGCTGGCTTGCCTGCGAAGGCGGTTTCTCAGTCAAAACCTTTGGTGACTGAGAAACCGCCTTCGCAGGCAAGCCAGCTCCCACATTGGTTTTGCATCGACCTTTAAACGGTCTTCAACTCGCCCTCCACGCCTTGCCCCGTTATACTTGCCGGCTTTCCTGAATAAATGCCAACTAGGGTCCCGCCGCGCATGGATAAGACCTACCAGCCCCACGCTATCGAAACTTCCTGGTACAACACCTGGGAGTCCGAGAACTATTTCGCCCCACAAGGTGCGGGCGACTCGTACACCATCATGATTCCGCCACCGAACGTCACTGGCAGCCTGCACATGGGCCATGGCTTCAACAATGCGATCATGGATGCGTTGATCCGCTTCCGCCGCATGCAGGGTCGCGACACCCTGTGGCAACCGGGCACCGACCACGCCGGTATCGCCACCCAGATGCTGGTGGAGCGCCAACTGGAAGCCACCGGCCAGAACCGTCACGACCTGGGTCGCGAGAAATTCCTGGAGAAAGTCTGGGAATGGAAAGACCAGTCCGGCGGCAATATCAGCCGTCAGATCCGTCGCCTGGGTTCGTCCGTAGACTGGAGCCGCGAGCGCTTCACCATGGACGACGGCCTGTCCGAAGCCGTTAAGGAAGCCTTCGTGCGCTTGCATGAAGACGGCCTGATCTACCGCGGCAAGCGCCTGGTCAACTGGGACACCAAGTTGCACACGGCCATTTCCGACCTTGAAGTGGAAAACCACGACGAGAAAGGCTTCCTGTGGAACCTCAAGTACCCGCTGGCCGACGGCGCCAAGACCGCTGAAGGCAATGATTACCTGATCGTCGCCACCACCCGACCGGAAACCATGCTCGGCGATGCCGCCGTCGCCGTTAACCCGAACGACGAGCGCTACCAGGCGCTGATCGGCAAATTCGTCGAACTGCCACTGGTTGGCCGCCGTATCCCGATCATCGCGGATGACTACTGCGACCCTGAGTTCGGCACCGGCTGCGTGAAAATCACCCCGGCCCACGATTTCAACGACTACGAAGTCGGCAAGCGCCACAACCTGCCGTTGCTGAACATCTTCGACAAGAATGCCGCCGTATTGCCGGCCTGCCAGGTGTTCAACCTGGACGGCACGCTCAACGACAGCATTGACGGCAAGATCCCGGCCGAATACGCAGGCCTGGACCGTTTTGAAGCGCGCAAACAGATCGTTGCCGCCTTCGACGCTGCCGGTTTGCTGGTCAGCGTTGACGACCACGGCCTGAAAGTGCCGAAGGGCGACCGCTCCGGCACCGTGATCGAGCCGTGGCTGACCGACCAGTGGTACGTGTCCACCAAGCCGCTGGCAGAACCTGCGATTGCCGCCGTGGAAGATGGCCGCATCCAGTTCGTGCCTAAACAGTACGAAAACATGTACTTCTCGTGGATGCGCGACATCCAGGACTGGTGCATCAGCCGTCAGCTGTGGTGGGGCCACCGTATTCCGGCCTGGTACGACGAGTCGGGCAAGGTCTATGTAGGCCGCGACGAAGCCGAAGTGCGTGCCAAGCACAACCTCGGCGCGGACATCGCGCTGCAACAGGACAACGACGTACTGGACACCTGGTTCAGTTCGGGCCTGTGGACCTTCTCTACCCTGGGCTGGCCGCAGCAGACCGAGTTCCTGAAGAAATTCCACTCAACCGACGTGCTGGTCACCGGCTTCGACATCATTTTCTTCTGGGTTGCCCGGATGATCATGCTCACCATGCACCTGGTGAAGAACGAAGACGGCACCCCGCAGGTACCGTTCAAGACCGTGTACGTACACGGCCTGGTACGCGACGGCCAGGGCCAGAAGATGTCCAAGTCCAAGGGCAACGTCCTGGACCCGCTGGACATCATCGACGGCATCGACCTGGAAACCCTGGTGCAGAAACGCACCTCGGGCCTGATGCAGCCGAAACTGGCGAAAAAGATCGAGAAGCAGACCCGCGACGAATTCGCCGACGGCATCGCCAGCTACGGCACCGACGCCCTGCGCTTCACCTTCTGCTCGCTGGCCTCCACCGGTCGCGACATCAAGTTCGACATGGGCCGCGTCGAAGGCTATCGCAACTTCTGCAACAAGATCTGGAACGCGGCGCGCTACGTGCTGGACAAAGGCGAAGACTGCGGCCAGAACGGCGAAGCCTATGAGCTGAGCCTGGCGGATCGCTGGATCATCTCGCAGTTGCAGCGCACCGAAGCCGAAGTGACCCGCCAGCTCGACCAGTTCCGTTTCGACCTGGCCGCACAGGCCCTGTACGAGTTCATCTGGAACCAGTATTGCGACTGGTACCTGGAACTGTCCAAGCCGGTACTGTGGGACGAAAACGCGCCGGTCGAACGCCAGCGCGGCACCCGTCGCACCCTGGTGCGTGTGCTGGAAGTGGCGTTGCGCCTGGCGCACCCGTTCATGCCGTTCATCACCGAAGAAATCTGGCAGCGCCTGGCGCCGCTGGCCGGTATCGAAGGCAAGACCATCATGCTGCAACCTTGGCCGGTGGCCAACGAAGCGCGCATCGATGAGGCCGCCGAAAGCGATATCGAATGGCTCAAGACTCTGATGCTCGGCACACGTAACATCCGCGCCGAGATGAACATCGGTCCGGGCAAGCCGCTGGCCGTGTTCGTCAAGAACGCCAGTGCCGAAGACCAGCGTCGCCTCAGCGAGAACGATGCGCTGCTCAAGAAGCTGGCCAAGCTGGAGTCGATCACCGTATTGGCTGCCGATGCCGAAGCACCGTTGTCTGCCACCGCGTTGGTGGGTGATATGGAAGTGCTGGTGCCGATGGCCGGCCTGATCGACAAGGGCGCGGAACTGGCCCGCCTCGACAAGGAAATTGCGCGTCTGCAAGGCGAAGTGCAGCGAGTGGGCGGCAAGCTGTCCAACGCGGCGTTCGTCGACAAAGCGCCAGCTGAAGTGATCGAGAAAGAACGCGCCAAGTTGGCCGAGGCTGAACAGGCCTTGGGCAAGCTGGCGGAGCAACACGCGCGGATTTCCAGCCTGTAAGGGGAAACCGTGTAGAGAAAGAGGCCTTCGGGCCTCTTTTTTTTGTCCAGGAAAACCACACCATTTCCCAATCAAAACCCTATCCCTGTGGGAGCTGGCTTGCCTGCGATACTGACGACTCGGTGTATCAGGCAGACCGAGGTGATGCTATCGCAGGCAAGCCAGCTCCCACATTTGACCGAGTTGTGTTCAGGAATGTGTGACAATGCCCACCACATTGAGCCAACACCAGAATCATCATGACCGCCCCCACTACGCCCAAACCACCGCGCAAGAAGCCTAAAACCGCCGCCACGGCCAAACCCGTCGCGCCGCGCAAAGAGGCCACCCTGCACCCGCGCAACCGCCACACGGGCCGTTACGACTTCCCGGCACTGATCAAGACCACGCCGGAACTGGCGCAGTTCGTGATCATCAACCCCTACGGCAAAGAGAGCATCGACTTCGCCAGCCCGGATGCGGTGCGGGTGTTCAACCGGGCACTGTTGAAGTCTTTCTACGGCATCCAGCATTGGGACATCCCTGCCGACTACCTGTGCCCACCGGTGCCGGGGCGTGCCGACTACGTGCACTTTCTCGCCGACCTGCTGGCCAGCGTCAACGACGGCAAGATCCCGCGGGGCTCGATCGTCAAGGTGCTGGACATCGGTATGGGCGCCAACTGCGTGTACCCGCTGATTGGCTATATGGAATACCGCTGGAACTTCCTGGGCTCGGAGGTCGACCCGATCGCTGTGTCCGCCGCCAAGGCCATCGTGCAGTCCAACGACCTGAGCAAGGTCATCCAGCTGCGCCAGCAACCCAACCCCAAGCAGATCCTGTTGGGCCTGCTGGAACCGGGTGAGCGCTTTGACCTTACGATGTGCAACCCGCCGTTCCATGCATCCATGGACGAAGCCACCAAAGGCAGCGAGCGTAAATGGCGCGCCTTGGGCAAGGCCGACCCGAAACGCAAGTTGCCGGTGCTTAACTTCGGTGGTCAATCGGCCGAACTGTGGTGTGAAGGTGGAGAAGCGCGGTTTGTGACGCAGCTGATCGCCGAGAGCGCGCATTTTGCGCATAAAGTGCTGTGGTTCAGCACCCTGGTGTCCAAAGCGTCCAACTTGCCGGCGATCGAAACCGCGCTGAAAAAAGCCGGTGTGCTGGAAAGCCAGGTGGTGGAGATGTCCCAGGGGCAGAAGCAGAGCCGCTTTGTGGCCTGGACATTCCAGACCAAGAACGAGCAGCAGATCTGGCGCCAGCGCTGGGTTCGATAAGAATCATTGTGGCGAGGGAGCTTGCTCCCGCTGGGCAGCGCAGCGGCCCCAAAATCCTGGGAGCGCTGCGCACTCCAGCGGGAGCAAGCTCCCTCGCCACAATAACCGCGCTCTACAATAAAATCGCAGGCAATAAAAAACCGTGCCCGGATCACTCCGAAGCACGGTTTTTTTGCTGCGTCTTACTTGTTAACAGCGTCGGTCAGGCCTTTAGCCACAACCAGCTTGATAACTTTCTTGGCAGCGATTTCGATGGCAGCGCCAGTCGAAGGGTTACGGCCAGTACGGGCAGGACGCTCGGTCACTTTCAGTTTGCCAACGCCTGGCAGAGTGATTTCGCCGCCATTTTCCAGCTGATCAGCAACAACTTGGCTCAGTTGGTCCAGCAGAGCGCGCACGGTAGTTTTCGGTGCGTCTACTGCTTCAGCCAGGTCAGCGATCAGTTGGTCTTTAGTAATAGCCATTGTGGTGTTCCTTCCCTATCAAATTCATATGGATTGCAGAGTGCAGTGTCAGCCGTCGAGCCCGACCGTCATGGCCTGGCATCCCCGGCCATAACCACGGAGATCGGGGTTATAGATGCTTGAAACGGGGATTGGTTCGACCTGACAAATGCTGAATGCACGCTTAACGCCGAGACTTGGCGTAAGACGGGGCAAAACTAGCACAGAGACGGGGAAATATCCGCCTCAACATACCCATTTGGTCAGCTTTATCGCTCTAAACCGTGAAAAAAAGGCATATGGCCAGTGGGAGGGCGTGCAAAATGCCGTTCGGGGCACGTCTTGACCAATGGGTGCGGTACACTGGGCGACTTTTCGGGGAGGCCAACCGCTCCCCTTCAACCAGCCGAGAAGCCTATGCCGATCCGTCATTGCATCGTCCACCTGATCGACAAAAAACCCGACGGCACACCCGCAGTTCTTCACGCCCGCGACTCGGAGCTGTCCGAGTCCGCCGCCATCGAGAACATGCTTGCCGACCTCAACGAGAGCTACAACGCCAAACAAGGCAAGGCCTGGGGTTTCTTCCATGCCGAGTCCGGCGCGCACCCGTTCAGCGGTTGGTTGAAGGAATACTTTGACGGTGGCCAGGACTTCACCACCTTCAGCCGCACGGCGGTAGAGCACCTGCAAAAGCTGATGGAGGAATCCAACCTCTCCACCGGCGGCCATGTGCTGTTTGCCCATTACCAGCAAGGCATGACCGACTACCTGGCTATCGCCCTGCTGCACCACAGCGAAGGCGTGGCAGTGACCGACGAGCTGGATGTGACGCCCTCGCGCCATCTGGACCTGGGCCAACTGCACCTGGCGGCGCGTATCAACGTCTCCGAGTGGCAGAACAACAAGCAGTCCAAGCAGTACATCTCCTTCATCAAAGGCAAGAACGGCAAGAAGGTCTCGGAGTACTTCCGCGACTTTATCGGCTGCCAGGAAGGCGTGGATGGCCCGGGCGAAACCCGCACCCTGCTCAAGGCGTTCAGCGATTTCGTTGAAAGCGAAGACCTGCCCGACGAGTCCGCCCGCGAGAAAACCAAGACCCTGGTGGACTACGCCAGCAGCCAGGCCAAGCTCGGCGAACCCATGGGCCTGGAAGAGCTCTCCGGGCTGATCGATGAGGAGCGGCCAAAAGCCTTCTACGACCATATCCGCAACAAGGATTACGGCCTGTCGCCGGAGATTCCGGCCGACAAACGCACCCTCAACCAGTTCCGGCGTTTCACCGGGCGCGCCGAGGGCCTGTCCATCAGCTTTGAAGCGCACCTGCTGGGCGACAAGATCGAGTACGACGAAGCCGCCGGCACCTTGATCATCAAGGGCCTGCCGACCCAACTGACCGACCAGCTCAAGCGCCGTAACTGATGCTGGGCGGGGTGCTCAAGAAAGTCCTGCTGGTGTTGCTGGTGGTGGTTGCGATCCAGAACTGGGGCAAGGTGGAGCGGCTGTTCAACCCGTCCCAGGTTGCGCCCGAGCACGTACGCTCCTCTGCGCGGGTGGTGCTCTATGCCACCGAGTGGTGTGGGTACTGCAAGCAGATCCGGCGTTTTCTGGACCAGAAGGGTATCCCGTACCAAGCCGTCGATATCGAGAAGGATGCCGAGGCGCGCAAGGCGTATGAGGCACTGGGCGGTGGCGGGATTCCGTTTGTGGATGTAAACGGCACCTTGATTCGCGACTACGACCCCGAAGCAATCATGGCCGCCCTGAAGTAACACCCAATCAAATGTAGGAGCTGGCTTGCCTGCGATGGCGGTGTAACAGGTTCAATACCTGTGACTGACACACCGCTATCGCAGGCAAGCCAGCTCCCACACAAGTCTGCTCTGCGCATCGAGCTCTGGGGTGTGATTTAAAATTGGCCTCCAGCGACACCATCGCCGAGCGTGTCGAGCTGAGGTATTTCTTGCCTGACAGATTCAGCAGCGAAAACCCCAACGCAGCCCTAGCGCAGCACAATCATGCGGCCCAACAGGCTGTGCTGTTCAAAACCCAGCACCGCTTGCAAGGCGTTCAAGACCGCTACAGGGTCCTGGCTCGGAAAGCTGCCGCTGACGCGTTTGGCGGCCATGTCCTCGTTAAGCAGAAGAATTCGACCGGGGTAATAACGCCTCAGGTCCTCGACCACATCGGCCAGGGGGGCCTTGTAGTAGTTGAGCCAACCCTCGCGCCAGGCCAGGCGTGAGGCGCTGTCGACCCCATGCAAAGGGTCGGCAATACCATCGGCGTAGGCCACTTGCTGGCCTGCTGTCAGCACCTGTTGCTGGCCCTGTTTGGAGGGCGTCACGCCCACACGGCCGGACAGCACAGTGACCTCGGCGCCGCCAGGTTGCAGGCGCACTTCAAACTGCGTGCCCATTACCCGCGTTTCACCGCCGCTCGCCTCCACCACGAAGGGTTGGCCGGTGTGGGTCACGCTGAAAAAACCTGCACCACGGCGCAATTGGATGTGCCGTTCGCCCTGGCTGAAATCCACGGCGATGGCGCTGTCGGCGTCGAGGGTGACCTTGGATTGATCGGCCAGGGTGAAGGTCTTCACCTCCCCCGGCGCCGTCACATAATCGGCGCCCCACTCATCGACCCAGCGTGACGGCTGCCAACCGACGCCCATCGACACCATCAGCAGCAGGCAGGCGGCGACGGCCAAGGCACCAGACCAACGCGCTACCCGGGAGCGTTTGGAGGCGTTGATCGTGTTGAGGTAGCCCTGCAACGCGAGCGCGTCCTCGTCGGCCAGCTGGCGCGCCGGTACTTCGCTTAATTCCCAGAGCACCTGGGCTTGGGAGTATGCCTCGACGTGTGCGGGATCTGCGCGTAACCAGCGGCTGAACGTGGCCTGGTCGCCGCTGCTGGGCTGGTCATGCAGCAGGCACAACCAATCGAGCGCGGCCTGTTCCTGGGCGGGCGTGGGCGTGACGTTCACGGGGCGTTCCCTGGCGTGCGTGGAGGCGATGGTTCGCGAAGGCTGGCCTTGCAGGCTTCGAGGGCGCGCATCATATGTTTTTCCACGGCGCTTTGGGACAGGCCCATGGCCTTGGCAATTTCGGTGTACTTGCGCCCGTGGATGCGGTTAAGCAGGAAAATCTGGCGGGTGCGCTCGGGCAAGCTGCGCAAGGCGGCTTCCACATGACGCAGATCATTGCCCGCCTCCAGCGCTGCCTGGGGTTCGCAGCCTTGGTGGTCGGATTGTTCCGGTAGCCAGCCTTCGCTGCTGCGCGCCCGTGCGCTTTCGCTGCGCAGGTGGTCGATGGCGATGTTGCCGGCGCAGCGCAGCAGGTAGGTGCTCAGCTCTTCGACCTGCACCAGCGGGCGACGCCAGAAGCGCAGGAACAGATCCTGCACCAGGTCGGCTGCCGTGGCGCGGCAACCCACACGGCGGCTGACCAACGCCTCCATTTGCGAGCGCTGGGACAAAAACACCTGCAGGAAATGCGCGCGTCCACCCGCTGCATCCGGGTGCGGAGTGTCCTGAGAAGATTGCGGTGGTTGGGTCCTCATGGCCGGCTCAAGAGAGGGCGAACGCCGCAACAGGGCTGGCCAGAAGAGCGAGCCCCGCGAGGATCAAGGCCAGCCTCGGCCGATACGGCAACAGCAACACCAGTAGCAAGGCGCTGAGCATCAACACCGCGCACCACTCCACCAGGCCCTGACTCCAACCGGCGCCCAGCACCGATGGCCAGATCGACACGCCCAGCAGCAACCAACCGCCCACCCGCAACCCCAAGCGCCGAATGGGCGTGGGTTTGCTGTGCAGCAGTTCGCCGTGGTGACGGTCGGTGGACAAGCACAGTGCCATGAACCCGGCGTAGCACATCAATAGCGCCAGAAGCATCAGTTGGCCTGCTGCTTGAGTGTTAACCCGCGGGCACGCTCGGCCTTGGGTAGCGGCGCGCTGCGGTGGTGCATCGTCCAGGCTGCCCAGGCGAGGAACACGCCACTCGCCAGGCAGGTGAGGTCGAAGCCGGCCATGGCCCAGTCGCCACTTGGCACGGAGACGCCCAAGTGGTGCGAGGTGGTGATGGCGTTAAGCAATGGAATGGCGGCAAACAATAGCGCGCCGAGGCTCAGTTGCTCGACCCAGCCCTGGCGACCGCGCCGCAGCAAGGCGTGCAACAGGCTCAGGCCCCAGGCGATAAAGAACGCCTGCACTTCCCAGTCCGAACGCTCGGTGAAGCTCACCGGCAACAGGCGGTTGGTCCAGAAAAACGCTGCAATGGCGATCATCAATCCGGGCATGCTGGCGATATTCAGTACCTCCACCAAACGCAGTTCAAAGGGCATCACCGAGGCCTTGGCGTGTTTGAGCTGGCGTTTGCCCAGCCAGATCACCAAGCCTGTACCGATCATCGCCGTGCCCGCCAGGCCGCAGATAAAGTACAGCCAGCGCAGCACCGGGCCGGCGAAATGGCCCATGTGCAAACCGTAGAAACTGCCACCAACGACCGCTGGCAACGATGGCTCGGCACTGGCCCGCAACAGCTCGCCAGTGGTGCCGCTAAACGACAACGTA
Organism: Pseudomonas sp. NFPP02; assembly: GCF_900119355.1. Taxonomy (NCBI): domain Bacteria; kingdom Pseudomonadati; phylum Pseudomonadota; class Gammaproteobacteria; order Pseudomonadales; family Pseudomonadaceae; genus Pseudomonas; species Pseudomonas sp. NFPP02. Next base: position 75,952 of record NZ_FPJI01000009.1, on the reverse strand, counting down.
CTGCCCGACGCATGCACTACGCTGTCGGAGCCGGCGCGGAACACATTGACCGAGGCGTTGACATCGCCGGGGTTGTTGACCGCCACACGGCCCACATGCCCGCCCGCCCACTGTTCCCGCGCCTGCTGGTACATCGGCATCAACGGCAGCAGTTTGCCCGGCTGGCCGAGGGCCGGCGCATTGTCAGTAGCGGGGAACAGCTCACTGAAAAACGCCCGGCTGTCGTCACCGTAGGACGCCACGATGGGCGCGGGCATGACCATGCTCATGAAAATCACCAGGCTGCTGTAGGTGATCATCAGGTGAAACGGCAGCACCAGCACACCCACCGCGTTATGCCCGTCCAGCCAGGAGCGCTGGCCTTTGCGCGGGCGGAAGGTGAAGAAGTCCTTGAAGATTTTCTTGTGGGTGATGATGCCCGTGATCAGCGCGACGAACATCACCATGGCAGCGATGGTCGACAGCCAGCGGCCCCACGGGTAAGGCATTTGCAGTTGGAAGTGGAAGCGATAGAAGAACTCACCGCCCTTGCTTTCCCGGGCCTGCACCGGTTGGCCGGTGACGGGGTCGAGGACTTTCTGGATGAAAGTGCCGCGCTTGCCGGGCTCGACCTTGTCTTGCCACATCACCGACAAGCCGGGGTCGCGGCGGTTCGGCAAGGTAATGAACCAGCGTGCGGCGGTAGGCGCCTGCTGTTGCAGATAGTTTTGCGCGACGGCGAGGCTGCGCTCATCGTCCAGGGGATGGGCCTGCACTTCGGGCTGCATCCAGTGGGTTATTTCATCTTTGAAATAGGCCAGGGTGCCGGTCAGGAAAATCGCGAACAGCAGCCAGCCGAAGATCAAGCCTGCCCAGGTGTGCAGCCAGGCCATGGCCTGGCGAAAGCCCTCTTTCATGTGCGAGCCATCCAAAAACCGATGCCGGCCAGGGTGGCCAAGAGTGCGCTCGGCACCATCACCCCTGCCCAGGCGCGCCATGCCGTGCGGCAGGCAAAACACCAGAGCACCGCCAGCAGGTAGAACACAAAGGAACTCATCATGCCGGTGACCACCGCATCGGCACGGGAGGTGGGCAGCCAGAGCGCCAGGCAGATGGCGGCCAGGGAGGCCATCAGATATCCGCCAATCACCGCCGCCAGCACGCGCGAGGTGACGGCGAGGCGGTAGGAAACGGGCAATGAGGTTTTGCTTTTCATGCGGCAGGCGCCTGGTTCATCAGCGCGCAATATTAATGATAAATATTCTCATAAGCAAAAGAGAACGGATGAATCACCTGCCTTGGCCGATTGCCGAACCTTGTCATGCGCCCTACAATGCGAACAATTCTTGTTCTCTAAAGCATGTCGAATGCTTGTGGAGTGATCGCGTTGCAGCCGTCCAACCCCGTCGAAGTGTTGTACAACGACCATCACCACTGGCTCACCGGCTGGTTGCGACGCAAGCTCGGCTGCCCGGAAAACGCCGCCGACCTGGCTCAGGACACCTTTATCCGCGTGCTCAGTGCCCGGGAAGCGCCAACGCTGATCGAGCCGCGCGCCTTCCTCACCACCGTGGCCAAGCGTGTGCTGTTCAACTTCTACCGCCGCCAGGACCTGGAGCGCGCCTACCTCGAGGCCTTGGCGCAGATGCCCGAACACGTGGCGCCGTCGGAAGAAGACCGCGCAATCATCCTGCAGACCCTGCTGGAACTGGACCAACTGCTCGACGGCTTGCCCAAGCAGGTCAAACGCGCCTTCCTGCTGGCCCAACTCGACGGCCTGACCTACGCGCAAATCGGCGCGCAACTGGGCATCTCCATCGCCACGGTCAAACGCCACCTGACCAAAGCGGCCATGCGCTGCTACTTCGCCCTATGAATGTCTCCAGCCAAGTCGCCGAACAAGCCGTGCACTGGTTGCTGGAAATGCAGCAAGGCGCGCTCAACCCACGCCAGCAGGCGGCCTGGCAGCAATGGTTGAATGCCCACAGCGAACACCAACGCGCGTGGGAGCAGATCCAGCGCGTCAACCAACGCCTGCGCGGCGTGCCCTCGCCCCTGGCCCACGCAGCGTTGAACGCGCCCACCTCCAGCAGCCGACGTCAGGCGCTTAAATTGCTGTTGATTCTGGGTGCCGGTTCGGCCGCCGCCTGGAGTCTGCGCCAGCAACATATCTTGCCGCCGTTGACGGCTGACTATCGCAGCCCGGTGGGCCAGCGCCGCACAGTACAACTGGCCGACGGCAGCCAGTTGCAGCTCAACACCGGCAGCGCGGTGGATGTGCATTTCGACGGCCAACAGCGCCTGGTGCGCCTGCTTGAAGGTGAAATCCTGCTCACCGCCCGTGCAGGCCAGGCGCCGTTGCACGTGCTGACCGGCCAGGGTCTGCTCAGCAGCCAGGCAGCGCGCTTGACTGTACGCCAGTTCAACGACCACACCCAACTGGCGGTACTGGCCGGCCAGGTCGAGGTGATGCCCAACCGCTACAACGGCCTGCCGCTGAGCGTCGACGCCGCGCACCAAGTCAATTTCACCCGCAAAGGCTGGGACACCCCGCGCCCCACCGACGCCAACAGCGGCGCCTGGGCCGACGGCATGCTGGTGGCCGCACACATGCGCCTGGAAGACTTCCTCAATGAATTGGGACGCTACCGTCGCGGCCAGCTCCATTGCGATCCACAAGTCGCCAACCTGCTGCTGTCCGGCAGTTACCCACTGGATGACAGCGAACGCATCCTCGACCTGCTGGAGATCAGCCTGCCGGTGAAAGTGCGGCGCTTTACCCGTTATTGGGTGACCGTGCAGGCACGTGCGTGATGCATAGCGCTTTTTGTAGGAGCGAGCTTGCTCGCGAAAAACCTCAACCCACCGCGTTAAACCAGACAACCCGCGTGATCGTTGACGACCTTCGCGAGCAAGCTCGCTCCTACAGTGGGCGGTGAGCTCGAAATATTTTTTGCAGCTGTGAGCCGTTTTCCGCACCTGGCGTGACAGAGAAGGAAAGCCACCTTGATCCTTCCTTCTCAGGACCGCCCTTCATGCCCCAGCACCCGACGCTTCTCGCCCGTACACTGCGCCAACTCCTGCTCGGTGCCAGTCTCAGCCTGACCACACTGCCGGCGGTGATGGCAGCCGACGCCAAGGCGTACCATATCGCCCCGACCACCCTGGAAGCGGCCCTGAATCAATTCGGTCGTGACGCCGGCGTACTGGTGTCCTTCGGCTCCGCCGTGACGGCAGGGATGCAAAGTCCTGGGTTATCGGGCAGCTACAGCACTGCCGAGGGCCTGCAAAAACTACTGGAGGGCACCGGCCTGCAAGCCCGCGCCGAGGGGGATAACGCCTACAGCCTGCAACCGGCCGGCGCCCCCGCCACACTGGAGTTGCAGACCTCCAACGTGGTCGGCGACTGGCTCGGTGACGCGGCGCAAACCAACGTGTTCGAACACCCCGGCGCCCGAGATGTGATCCGCCGTGAAGAATTCGAACGCCAGGGCGCCACCCAGGCCCGCGATGTGCTCAACCGCATCCCTGGCGTCAACGCCCCGGACAACAACGGCACCGGTAGCCACGACATGGCGCTGAACTTCGGCATTCGCGGGCTCAACCCGCGCCTGGCGTCGCGCTCCACCGTGCTGATGGATGGCATCCCGGTGCCCTTCGCGCCTTACGGCCAGCCGCAACTCTCCTTCGCGCCGATCAGCATGGGCAATATGGACGCGGTGGATGTAGTACGTGGCGGCGGTGCGGTGCGCTATGGCCCGCAAAACGTCGGTGGCATCGTCAACTTCGTCACCCGTGCCATCCCGGATGCGCCGACGGTCAAGGGTGGTTTGCAGACCGAGACCAGCCCCTCCTCCAGCCACGACGGCTTCAAGACCACCGGCAACTTGCTGGCTGGCGGCACCGCCGACAATGGGTTGGGTGGCGCGCTGCTGTACTCCGGCACCCGCGGCGGCGACTGGCGCGAAAACAGCAACACGCGCATCGACGACCTGATCCTCAAGGGCAAATACCAGTTGGACGACGCCAATAGCTTCAACGCCATGGCGCAGTACTACGAAGGCCAGGCCGACATGCCGGGCGGTTTGAACGTCAAGGACTACAAGGCTGATCCGTACCAGTCCACCCGCCCGTATGACAAGTTCTGGGGCCGCCGCACGATGTTCAACGTCGGCTACCGCTACGAACAGGACCGCCGCGAATTCACGGTCAACAGTTTCTTCACCAAGACCCTGCGCAGCGGTTACCTCGACCAGGGCAGTTTCTTGTCGCTGTCGCCACGGGAATATTGGGTACGTGGCCTGGAAACGCGCTTCGCCCAGGGCTTCGACCTCGGCCCCACCAGCCACGAAGTGGGTGTTGGCTACCGCTACATCAATGAAGCCGGCCACGAACTGCGCTACCGCACGCCGATTGCCGCCAACCAGCAAATCCCCACCACCAACAGCCGCAACGACCGCGACACGCGCGGCGGCACCGAAGCCAATGCGTTCTTCATCGACGACCGCATCGACATCGGCAAGTGGACCATCACCCCAGGCATTCGCTACGAGATGATCGAGTCCCAGCAGACTAACAACCTGAGCAACGTCAAATACAAGGGCGACTACAACACCGCACTGCCAGCGCTGAACGTGCTCTATCACCTCACCGATGACTGGAACCTCTACGCCAACACCGAAGGCTCGTTCGGCAGCGTGCAGTACAGCCAGATGCCCAACCGTGTGAACAGTGGCGAAGTGAAACCGGAAAAAGCCCGCACCTGGGAACTCGGCACGCGCTACGACAACGGCAGCTTGCGCGCAGAAATCGGCGCATTCCTGATCAACTTCGACAACCAGTACGACAGCAACCAGACCAACGACACCGTGATCGCCCGCGGTGAAACTCGCCACCAAGGCATCGAGTCGAGCATCAACTACGCCCTCGACGGCCTGAGCCCCGCACTGGCCGGCTTCGATGTGTACGCCACCTACGCCTATGTGGATGCGACCATCCGCGAAGACGGCCCCAACAAAGGCAACCGCGTGCCCTTCTCCTCCAAGCACAAAGGCACCCTCGGCGTGGGTTACACCGAAGGCCCTTGGAAGCTGAATGTGGACAGCAGCTACCAGAGCAGCCAGTTCGCCGACAACGCCAACACCCAGGCCGAAAGCGCCGACGGTGCCAATGGGCGCATCCCCGGCTACATGCTGTTCAGCAGCCGCGCAGCCTATGACTTCGGCCCGCAGTTGTCGGACTTGAATGTGGCGGTGGGGGTGAAGAACATCTTCAACAAGCAGTACTACACCCGCTCGTTCGATGACAACAACAAGGGCAAGTACGTGGGTGAGCCGCGTACGGTGTATGTACAAACCTCTATCGCGTTCTAACTGTATTTTGTAGGAGCGAGCTTGCTCGCGAAAAACTCACAGGCGCCGCGTTCATTCAGCAAACACGCGTTATCGTTGACGTTTTTTTCGAGCAAGCTCGCTCCTACAGATGGTTTTCAGTATGTTCAGGATCTAACTGCCCGCCAGGCAACTCGGGGTGGCCGCCACCAACGCGTCAATGGCACACCGCGTCTTGGCCGGCATATGCGCCGCCGTCGGCCAGATCACATGGATCGGCGCAGGTTGCTCACGGTAGCTGGGCAGCACGGCCTGCAACTGCCCGCGCAGCGCATAGTGGGCAATCAACCAACTCGGCAACCAGGCCAGGCCTACGCCCGCGATGGCGGCATCGGCTACCGCCTGGAGGTCGTCCACGATCAAGGGCGAAGCCAGGCGCGAGCGCTGCGCGGTGTTGCTGCGGTAGGCAATGCCACGATGAGCGGCCAGGTCTTCGATACTGCCAATAGCACCCTTGCGCTGCAAATACGCCGGCGACGCTGCCAGCCCCATGACCTGCTGACCCAGGCGCCGTGCGCTCAGGCGGTCGGTGTCGGGCAACGGGCCGATGCGCACGGCCATATCGAAGCCCTCCTGCACCAAGTCGATCATGCGGTCGGAAAAACAAAGGTCGATTTCCAGTTCCGGATAACGATCCAGCAAGGCCCACAACGCTGGCGCGGCATAGTGATGCCCAAACGCCAGGGGCACGCTCACTCTCAAACGCCCCCGAGGTTGCTGGCGGCCGCTTTCCAACACGGACTCGGCGGCCTCCAGCTCTGCCAATGCGCGCAGGCAATGCTCGTAGTACGCCTGCCCGTCCTCGGTCAACCGCTGGCGCCGGGTGGAACGCTGTAACAGGCAAGCGCCCAGGCGTGCTTCCAGGCGCGCCAGGCCCTTGCCCACCGCAGAACGCGTGAGGTTCAGGCGTTCGGCGGCTTCGGTGAGGTTGCCGCTTTCAACAATCTGCAGAAAGAGTTCGACACCATCAAAACGTGGGGTAGCCATGCTTAATTGTCGCCCTCTATTCCCTTGTTCAAGGAAAAATTATCGCTAATAAAGAACCTGATTCCCGAGAGAATAGCCCCTCCCGCTTTCGAAAGGAATGTCGTATGCCCCGCGCCGCCGCACTCTCGGCCCTCACTCCCCCGCGCACCGCCAGGAACGGCCTGGCCCTCACCGCCGTCTGCCTGGTGGCCCTGATGTTCGGCCTGGAAATCTCCAGCGTGCCGGTCATCCTGCCGACGCTGGAACAGGAACTGGGCACGGGCTTTCAAGACGCCCAATGGATCATGAATGCCTACACCCTGGCCTGCACCAGCGTGCTGATGGCGGCGGGGACCTTGGCGGATCGCTTCGGTCGTCGGCGTGTGCTGGTGGTGTGTCTGTGGGTATTCGCCCTGGCCTCGCTGGCCTGTGGCTTGGCCAACGATGCGCCGACACTGATCGCGGCGCGTTTCGTCCAGGGCATTGGCGCCGGGGCCATGATGATTTGCCAATTTGCGATCTTGTCCCATCAGTTCCGCGAACCGGCGGCGCGTGCGCGGGCCTTTGCGATATGGGGCGTGATCGCTGGCGTGGGCCTGGGTTTCGGACCGATGGTGGGAGCCTTGATCCTGGCCGTGGCGGACTGGCGCTGGGTGTTCCTGGTGCATGTACCGCTGACCCTGTTCACCTTGGCGTTGTTGCACATCAGCGTGCAGGAATCCCGCGACCCGGCCAACCATCGCCTCGACATCGCCGGCATGCTGACCATGACACTCACGGTGTTTGCGCTGGTTTATTTCATCACCCAGGGCAGCGAAATCGGCTTTGGCGCCCCGGCGATGCTCGGCTGGGCCGGCCTGGCGGTCTTCGGGCTGCTGCTGTTTATCTTGCTTGAGCGGCGCAGCGCCCATCCGATGTTCGACTTCTCGGTGTTCCGCATCCAACGCTTCAATGGCGCGTTGATGGGCTCGATCGGCATGAACTTCAGTTTCTGGCCGTTCATGATTTACCTGCCGTTGTACTTCCAGGCGGGCCTGGGTTACGACACGCTGACCACCGGCGCCGCCTTGCTCGCCTACACCTTGCCGACTTTGCTGGTACCGCCGCTGGCCGAACGCCTGGCCCTACGCTTTGGCGCCGAACGCATCATTCCCCTGGGCCTGGGGGTAATGGGCGCAGGGTTCATGGGAATGGCCGCCGTTAATTACGCCGAACAACCCAGCACGGCGCTGGTGCTGCTCAGTTGCGTGATCGCCGGTATCGGACTGGCGTTGACCAATTCGCCGACCACCAACACCACCACCGGCTCCGTCTCGAATGACCGCGCAGGCATGGCCTCGGGCATCGACTTCAGCGCACGGCTGATCACCCTGGCGCTCAATATCGCGCTGATGGGCCTTGTGTTGTTGTTAGGGATCAGCCACAACCTGGCCCATGTGCTGCCTGACAGCACGGCAATGGAGTGGGCAAGCCTCAGCCAGCATATTGCCGCCGGCAAGTTGGATGCGCCGGGGCTGACCATTCTGGATGCGCAAACAGCACTGCGCAGCGGCGCCGGCTGGGCCATGCTGTTTGCGGGGTTGGGCGCCTGCGGGCTGGCGCTGCTGAGCCGGCATTTCTTCCGGCGCGAGCGCTGAACGAAAAACGGGCCTGCATGTGCAGGCCCGTTTTCATTGGGGGAGTGGAAAAATCAGCCGTTAATGGCAGCGTTTTCGTTTTCCAGGAATTCCTCTTCCAAAGCGTCTTCGTTCACTTTGTTGATTGGCTGGTTTTTACCGGCAGCGCGCGGCTTGCCTTGCAGTTTGCCAAACAGATGTTCCAGTGCGTGGTCGAGCTTGACTGCGGCGCCATCGATCGCTTGCTCCAGCGTATCGGCTTTATGGCACACGGAAACTGGTTGATGGCCCTTTGGCCGTGCTTCCAGGCGGCAACTCAAATCGTGAGGGCCGGGCTTGTCGCCGTTCTCGTCTCGCAGGTAGACCTCTACACGGGTCAGGTCTTCTTCGTAGCGTTCGAGCGTGCTCTCAATGGTAGTACGTACCCACTCCTCCAGTCGGATGCTGCTTTCAATATGGTTATCGCTATTGACTTGGATTTGCATAGTTCTTCCCTTATTTCAGCTAGCTCGCCAGAGGTCACAAACTGCAACACCGGGGTGGTGAAACCATGACCTCTTGATTACACAATTGAGCACCTGCTGAAACATTTCAACCCCTTTGCAAAGATAAATCCTACATTACAAATTAACCCTGACGACGAGCAAAAACGCTGGTAGGGTGGGGAGTTAGTTACAACTTCTTACTTTCTGTTTTCCTCACAATTGCCCCTCTCCCAACGGGTGCAAGCTGCGAAAAATCCTCGCCTCCTCCACCAGCCAGTCATGCACCGCACGCACGCCCGGATGGTTCAACGCGCCCGGCGCATACAGCAGCACGTAGCGTTTATGGTTGGGCACGGCCAGGCCGAACGGCACGATCAAGGTGCCGCGCTCCAGCTCATCGTTCAGCAAGGTGCGCCGCGCAATCGCCACGCCCATGCCGGCGATGGCGGCTTCGATAGTCAGATGATTGCGGTTGAAGGTGTGCCCGCGCCGTACGTCGGCACCGTGGTAGCCGATGGCATTGAGGTAAAACTCCCATTCGGCATATTCATAACTCCCACGCCAGGCCGTGATGTCGTGCAGCAGCGGGAAATGGGCCAGGTCCGCCGGGCCATGCAAGGGTGGGCGGCCACGCAACAGGCTGGGGGCGCACACCGGGAATATCTGTTCGTCCAACAGGGCTGTGGATAACAAGCCAGGGTAGCTGCCGTCGTTGAGGTCGATGGCCAGGTCGAAGTCGCCTTCATGCAGGGCGATGCTGCTGTCTTCGGCGACCATGCGCAGTTGAATGTCCGGAAAGCGCTGCTGAAAACGTGGCAGACGCGGGGTCAGCCACTTGCCCAGAAATGAGGGGATAGAACGCAGGCGCAAGGTGCCGCTGATCATCCCGGCGTCCAGGCGCTGCAGTTCGGCATCAATGCTGCCATAAGCCTCACCCACCACGGCCGCCAGGCGCTGCCCCTCGGCGCTGAGTTCAACGCCTCGCGCACGCCGATGAAACAGTCGAAAGCCCAGGCGCTCTTCTAGCTGGCGAATTTGTTGGCTCACCGCTCCCGGCGTGATGTGCAGTTCCTCGGCGCAGCGGGTGAACGATAGATGCCGCGCAGCGCAGGAAAACACATGCAGCCAGACATAGGTCTGGCCATGGAGGGGGCGAGTCATAGCGTTTAGTCCTGCTAAAGGGTGTCTTAGGATAATTCGTTGGTCAGTACTGATCCAGAGGCTCAGTATCGCGCCAATTCCGCCTGCTCTACAAAACATGGCAGCGATTTCTACTCCATTGCTTGTAAGGCTTTAGCATGGCTATCAGTGTTTTCGATCTATTCAAGGTGGGCATCGGCCCTTCCAGCTCCCACACCGTTGGCCCGATGCGCGCTGCCGCGACATTCGCCCAAGCCCTGACCGACCTGCATTTGCTCAGCCAAACCCGTCGCGTCGAAGTGCGCCTATATGGCTCGCTGTCCGCTACCGGCGTCGGCCATGCCACCGACCGCGCCTGTGTCATGGGCTTGATGGGTGAATGGCCAGATCGCGTCGACCCCACCTCGATCAATGCGCGTATCCAGCAACTGCGCGAGTCCGGCCAACTGCTGCTGGCGGGCTCTCAGGCAATTGCTTTCAACTGGCACACCGACTTGCTGCTGCTGGACGAAAGCCTGCCGTACCACCCCAACGCCATGTCCTTGCACGCCTATGGCGACAGCGGCCTGCTGAGCGAACAAACCTATTACTCGGTGGGCGGTGGTTTCATCATCGAAGCCGCCGAAGCTGCATCAGGCATTGCACCGACCAGCGACGTGCAATTGCCCTACGACTTTTCCAGCGCCGTAGAACTGCTGGCCTTGTGCAACAAGCACGGCCTGCGGGTATCCGAGCTGATGATGGCCAACGAACGGGCGTGGCGCAGCGATGAAGAGATCCGCAGCGGCCTGCTGCATATCTGGTCGGTGATGCGCGAGTGCGTGGAACAGGGCCTGCGCGATGAAGGCATCCTGCCCGGTGGCCTGGATGTGCCCCGTCGCGCCGCGAAGTTGCATCGCAACCTGTTGGAAATCGGTAAGCCCAACGTGATCACCTCGACCTTGTCGGCGATGGAATGGGTCAACCTGTTCGCCCTCGCCGTCAACGAAGAAAACGCCGCTGGCGGGCGCATGGTCACCGCCCCGACCAATGGCGCGGCCGGGATTATCCCGGCAGTGCTGCATTACTACATGAAATTCAACGCCGACGCGTCTGACGACGACGTGGTCAATTTCTTCCTGGCCGCCGCTGCCGTCGGCATCCTCTGCAAGAAAAACGCCTCCATCTCCGGCGCCGAAGTCGGCTGCCAGGGCGAAGTGGGCTCGGCCTGTGCCATGGCCGCCGCAGGCCTGGCCGATATCCTCGGCGCCACCCCGGAGCAACTGGAAAACGCCGCCGAAATCGGCCTGGAACACAACCTCGGCCTGACCTGCGACCCGGTCGGTGGCCTGGTGCAGGTGCCCTGCATCGAGCGCAATGCCATCGCGGCGGTCAAGGCGATCAACGCCACGCAGATGGCCCTGCGCGGCGACGGCAAACACTTCATATCCCTCGACCGGGTGATCCGCACCATGCGCGATACCGGCGCCGATATGCATGACAAATACAAAGAAACTTCACGGGGCGGCCTGGCGGTCAGCTGGGTGGAGTGCTGATCGGAGCACTGCTACCCGCCCCAACGTGAGCCCGCGCAAAAATAATAACGAGGCAATACCGATGACTGATGTACGTACACCTGCTGCCGAAAATCCCGATGTCAGAGAAAGCACAGTAACCACCGGCTGGACCAAACACGATACCACCTGGATGCTCGGCCTCTATGGCACCGCCATCGGCGCGGGCACCCTGTTCCTGCCGATCAATGCCGGCGTAGGCGGCTTCTGGCCGCTGATCGTGCTGGCATTGCTGGCATTTCCGATGACCTTCTTCGCCCACCGTGGGCTGACGCGCTTTGTGCTGTCGGGCAAATCCGGCGACATCACCGAAGTGGTCGAGGAACACTTTGGTGTCGGCGCCGGCAAGCTGATCACCCTGCTGTATTTCTTTGCGATCTTCCCGATCCTGCTGGTGTACAGCGTGGCGCTGACCAACACCCTGGGCAGTTTCATGGAGCACCAATTGCACATGGCGCCGCCGCCACGGGCGATTCTGTCGCTGGTGCTGATCCTCGGCCTGATGGCCATTGTGCGCTGTGGCCAGGGCGTGATCGTCAAGGCCATGAGCGTGCTGGTGTACCCCTTCGTTGCCGCCTTGCTGCTGCTGGCATTCAGCCTGATTCCCAACTGGAACGGCGCGTTCTTCGCCTCGGCCAGCGAAGGCATGCCGCTGCCGCTGTTCTTCAAAACGCTGTGGCTGGCGATCCCGGTGATGGTGTTCTCGTTCAACCATTCGCCGATCATCTCCGCCTTTGCCGTGGACCAGAAGCGCGTCTACGGCGCCCAGGCCGAGCGCAAAAGCAGCGGCATCCTGGCCACCGCCCACGGCATGATGGTGCTGACCGTGATGTTCTTCTGCTTTAGCTGCGTGCTGGCGCTGTCACCGGCTGACCTGGCCGCTGCCAAGGCGCAGAACATCTCGATCCTGTCGTACCTGGCCAACCACTTCCAGACGCCGGTGATTGCCTACGCCGCACCGTTGATCGCGCTGGTGGCGATTACCAAGTCCTTCCTGGGTCACTACATTGGTGCCAGCGAAGGCTTCCAGGGGCTGATCGTCAAATCCCTGCGTGGGCGCAACCGTTCGATGTCGTCCAAATGGCTGGAACGCTGCACCGCGTTGTTCATGGTGCTGACCTGCTGGGCCGTGGCCACCTTCAACCCGAGCATCCTGGGCATGATCGAAACCATGGGCGGGCCGATCATCGCGTGCCTGCTGTTCCTGATGCCGATGTACGCCATCCGCCGAGTGCCATCTTTGCGCCAGTATTCAGGCCAGGCATCGAATGTATTTGTGGTGGTGATCGGGCTGATTGCGCTGTCTGCGATCGTTTTTTCCGTGATGCCCTGAATTAGCTCACTGATCTCCAAAAACAGCACAAAAAATGTGGGAGCGGGCTTGCTCGCGATTGCGGTCCTTCAGCCAAGTACTTGTTGGCTGATACACCGCAATCGCGGGCAAGCCCGCTCCCACATTTGAATATCTATGTCGGGTAAATCGCTGTACGGCACGTCCTTTGCTGTAGAACTTTTGAGGAAAACGGAATTTGGCCAGTGGTCAGGCAATGCGAACTAATCCCGACACCGGCCGTCAATGACTGCATGTTCTTATCAGGCGGTAACGCACCATGGACAATCCTTTTCAGATCATCACCGACACGTTCAGCCCCCAATACCGCGTCAACCTGAGCATCCAAAGGCTGGACGGCAGCATCATGCTCACCCTGTCTGACGAGACTGGCGTGGTGGCCAAGCGCATGATCAGCGCCGAACAACGCAACGACCCGCAGCGCCTCAGGCGCCTTGTGCAAAGCATCCAGTTCGGCATCGCCATCGAACAGGGCCACAGCGCCGTGGAAATTCTGGAGCTGATGACGGACGGCGACAGCCACAAACTCCTGCAGCGACCGCCCGCCCGTACCCTGCCCTTCAGCGTCGGGCTTTAAAGCTCGCCCTTCTCGGTCTCCAGGCTCGCCTCGCCCTTGCGACGCGGGCTTTCGACCTTCACCGAAGGGAAGGCCGACGATGCGTAGCGCACCACCAGGATCGCAAACGCCAACAGCAAAATGCCGCCGCACAGGTAGATGATGCCCACGTCCGGCGGGTTGTGGTGCGACACGTTGGAGATCAGCAAACGCGTGAGCGCAGTGATCGCCACGTAGATCAGGAAGCGCACCGGCATGTGGTTGGTCTTGAAGTAAATCCCGACCATGGCACCCAATTCCAGGTAGATGAACAGCAGCAAGATGTCATCGATCTTGATATGGCCGTTCTCCAGCATCCCCAGAAATTCCATCACCGCCGCCCAGGCGGTCACCGCACCAATGGCGAACAGCGCCAGGTAATGGAACGACTCGACAAACAGATTACCCAGCGACTCGGCCAGCCCGTGTACTTGCTGACGCAGCCTTTCGGCCCAATTGATTTTCACGATGATGCTTCCTTAGGTCGGCTCGACCGGATAATGCGGGGTGGACGTGACGGTTGTTCTGCATGCAGAAAAAAGGCCAGGGCTGGGAAATAAGATGGTGGCCGTGTGACACGAGGCACTTAAATTACCCCCCGATCGTTCCCAAGCTCCGCGTGGGAACGCCGCCTGGGACGCACCGCGTCCCTCAGACCTGCTCGTGGGTGACGCGGAGCGTCACGGGATGCATCCCCACGCGGAGCGTGGGAACGATCGACCTCAGCGTGCCGTGCGAAATTTCCGGTTCAGCCCCCTATTTCCCAACTACATTAAAAACCTACTACCCAAACCCCGACGTTTGGCTTATCCTTTTCGCTGTATATAAATACAGTAGTCGCAAAAGACAACTATCGTGAAGGCATGTGAGGTGGTGAATGGCCGTCGAAGTGGTATACCGCAGCAGCCGAGATCTGGAGCGTTTGTTCATGGATAAAGCCGAAGCTGACCGTCATGACAAGATGCTTGAACTCGCTGAGTTGCTGGCAGAGGTGTTGCAAAAAGCCGTGCCGTCGTTGAGCGAGCAGCAGGTGGAGGAAGCCGGGATCTACATGGCGAAGAACCGCGATGTATTTGCCAAGGCGTTCAAGAGCCAACCGGACGCCTTGTCCGAGTTGCTGAACCCGGCGGCGGAGTAAAGCCCGAATTGAACGGGCCCTGAATCATGGATTCAGGGCCTTTTTAATGCCTGGCCTATTTGTACAGCAGGCGTTCGGCCAGTTCATCGGCCACCCGTGCGGGGGAGCGTTTTTCGGCTTGGGCATGGGCAAAGATTTCGGTCAGGCGGCTGCCGATGTTCGACAGGTGCGCGGTGATGCCTGGCAGGTCGGTGCCGGCGTGTTTGAGGGCGACGTAGATCAGCCCACCAGAGTTGATCACATAGTCCGGTGCGTAGAGGATGCCGCGGCCTTCCAATTGGTCGGCGATGTCCAGGTTGGTCAGTTGTGCGCTGGCGGCACCCGCCACGGCGGCGCAACGCAACTGGCCGACGCTGTTACGGTTGAATACGGCGCCGACGCCGCACGGTGCGAGGATGTCGCAGGGCGTGCTGAGCAAGGCGTCGTTGGCAATCGGGTGGGCGCCCAATTGCTCCATGGCCAGTTGCACCTTGCCGTGGTCGATGTCGCTGACCAGCAGCTCGGCACCCGCGGCGTGCAGTTGTTCGGCCAAGGCGTAACCGACGTTGCCCAGGCCTTGCACCGCCACGCGCAGGCCCTCGAGGTTGTCGCTGCCCAGGCGCGCCATGGCGGTGGTGCGGATACCGGCGAATACCCCCATGGCGGCATGGGGCGCAGGGTCGCCGGCGGCGGTGGTGCTCGTGACAAAGCGAGTGTTCTGGGCGATGCAGTCCATGTCGGCGACCGAGGTACCGCTGTCGATCGAGGTGATAAAGCGGCCATCGAGTTTTTCCACACAACGGCCAAACGCCTCGAACAGCGCCGCACGGCTTTCCACGTGCACGGGGCGGATGATCACCGCGGTGCCGCCGCCCACCGGCAGCCCGGCCAGTGCCGCTTTGTAGCTCATGCCTTGCGCCAGGCGCGCGGCATCGGCCACGGCGGTTTCATCATTAGGGTAAGCCAGGTAACGACAGCCACCCAACGCTGGGCCCAGGCGACTGTTGTGGATGGCGATGATCGCCTTCAAGCCGGTCACCGGATCAACGCTCAGGTGCAGCGATTCAAGGCGGGTGCTGTGCATGAGCGCAAACATCAATGAGCTCCCGAATCACTTCTGGTAGTGGGCCAAGTATAGGCTTGCGGCAGAAAACTGCTGGATTGCACTGGAATAAGCCGCGCGTTTTCGTGGGATCTACGACATAAGAGCGTGGGATATCTCTCAAGATGCTGGACGAAAATTCGCAGCAAGGCTAAAACGGGGGCATATGCCGGAGAACTCAATGAATCCCCGCACCGCCTTTTTCGCCTGCCTGGACCGTTCACCCCCCGCGCTGTTTGAGGCCGCGCTGTGGATTGCTGCCGAGCATGACGCCAGCGTGCAGCCCGCGTTGATACTGCACGACCTTGGTGCGCTACAACAACAGGTGAGCCTGGGCATGCCCTTGCTACCGGCGGATGAACTCGGCCAGCCGCTACTGCGGCGCATGAATGACCTGGGGTTTGCCCAGGATGACCACACGCCGTTGCGCCCCGCCGCCGCGCTGCTGGACAAAGTGCTGCAACGCAAACGCGGGCAACCCTTGGCCATGGGCCTGATCGCACTGGAGATGGCACGGCGCCTGGATATCCCCCTGGTCGGCGTGAACTTCCCTGGGCACTTCCTGCTGCGGGTACCGGGAGCCGACCACCTGTTGGACCCTTGCGGCGGCCGGCGCCTGTACCCCAACGACTGTCGCGAGTTGCTGGCGCGCCAGTACGGGGCGAAACTGAAATTGCAGGCCGACCACCTACTGACCGCCGAGCCACGGGCCATCCTGCAACGGCTGTCGCGCAACCTGCGCCAACTCTACCTTGCCAACGACGAGCCACTGGCCGCCCTGGTGGACGCCGAGCGCGTACTGGAACTGGGCAACGCCAGCGCCTCCGACTACCTGGCGCGGGCCAGCCTGTATCAACGCCTGGACTGCCCCAGCGCCGAACGCTTCGACCTGGAACACGCCCTGCTGCTCAGCGACGACCCGATTCAGCGCCTGCGCCTGACCGAGCGGCTGGGGCACCTGCCGCCCAACTCAGTGGTGCACTGACCCCTGTAGGAGCGAGCTTGCTCGCGAAGAACGTGAACGATAACGCAGGCATCCTGGTTTAACGCGCTGTCCTTGCGGCCTTCGCGAGCAAGCTCGCTCCTACAGTGAAGGCGCCCGCACCTGAATAATCAACAACGCTGCAATCACCGCCGGAATCGCGCAGAAGAAGAAAATCTGCTCGACCGGTATATGCATCGCCAGCAGCAGGCTGCCAAACAGCGGTCCCAGAATCGATCCGAATCGCCCCACACCCAACGCCCAACCCGTGCCGGTGGCGCGCACGTGCGCCGGGTAGAAGTTGCTCGCGAAGGCATTGAGGGTCAGTTGCCCGCCGATGATGCAGAACCCTGCTGCAAACACGCAGGCCACCAGGTAGCGTGGGTTGTCGTGGTTCAAGCCCAGCAGAATGGTGCACAGCGCTGCCGCCGCCAGCACGCCGGACAGCAACCGCACTTTGCTTTTCAGACGGTCGGCAAACCAGGCCATGAGGATGGCGCCCAAGGTGCCAGCGAACAGGAACATGGAGGTGACCAGGTTGGCTTCGTTCAATGCCAGGCCGCTTTCGAGCAATAGCGACGGCAACCAACTGATCATGAAGTACAGCAGGATCAGGCTGACAAAGAAAGTCGCCCAGATCAGCAGCGTCGGGCGCGCGTAGCCGTTGCGAAACAGCTCCACCACCGTCAGTTTGCTGCCCTGCTCCTGCAAGTTTTCAGCTTCGGTCGCCGGTGGCGGTTGCCAATCGGGCAGCATCCGCACCGTGACTTTGCGCAAACGCAGATACGGCGGCGCATCGCGCAACAGGCGTGGCAAGGATTCGGGCAACAGCCACACCAGGAACGGGAACAGCAGCAGCGGCGTCACACCACCCGCCAGGAACACCGCCTGCCAACCAAAACCATCGATAAACCCGGCCGCCACAAAGCCGCCTGCTGCGCCGCCGAACGAGAAGCCGCAGGCCGCCAGGGTCACCATCAAGGTGCGCATCCGCGGCGGCGAGTATTCAGACATCAATGCCATGGCACTGGGCATCGCACCGCCCATGCCAATGCCGCAGATAAACCGCGCCGCCATCAACGTGGTCAGGGAATTGGCGAACACCATCAGTACCGTGAGGCTGGCGTAGATCAGCACGCATGCCAGCAGGATACGTCGCACGCCGAACCGATCCGCCAGCGGTGTCACCAACAGCGAGCCCAGGGTGAGGCCCAGCAGGTTGGCGCTGAACACGGGGCCAAACGCGGACTTTTCCAGGCCCCAATCCTGGGCCAGCGCCGGCACTACATAGCCCAGCACCTGGGCGTCATAGCCATCGGTGACCAGTAACAGTGCCAGCAGCAGGAGAATCAACCATTGGTAGCGCGACACCGGACGGGCGTCGAGTGCCGCACGAAAGCTGGCAATCTGATTGTGCATCGCTAGGTACCTGTTTTTTTATGATTGTTCCCACGCTCTGCGTGGGCATACAGCCCTGGATGCTCCGCGTCCGTTTTTAGAGCCGTGACGCAGAGCGCCACATGAGGCGTTCCCACGCTGAGCGTAGGAACGATCATTACAGGGGGTTCAGGGGGTGTCAGGTTGATTGGCGGGGTGGGCCTGCATGAAGGCTGGATGTTGGGCCGCCAACGCCGCCACCCGCCCAATGCGTGGGTATGCCGCCAAGGGCACCTTGAAGCGCTCGGCCGCATACAACTGCGGGATCAGAAACGCATCGGCCAAGCCCGGCTGCTCGCCAAAGCAAAACCCTGTGTCGCCAATCAACTGCTCCACAGCGCCCAGGCCCTGGCTGATCCAGTGCCCGATCCACTCCAGCAATTGCGCCTCATCGTGCCCCCACTTGCGCAGCAAGTTCTGGGTGCTGGAGTTATGCAACGGGTGGATATCACAGGCGATGATCGACGCCACCGCCCGCTCATGAGCCCTGGCGAGCAAATCCCTGGAGAACATCGGCACCTGGGGATAACGCTCTTCCAGGTACTCGATGATCGCCTGTGACTGGATCAACAACGCCCCTTCATCAGTACGCAACGCCGGCACGCGCCCTTGGGGGTTGATCGCCAGGTATTCAGGCTGGCGGTTGGCGCCGCCTGCCGGCACCAGCAGGTTGACCGGCAGCGCGGTGAAATCCAGGCCTTTGAGGGCCAGGGCAATACGTACTCGATACGACGCGGTGGAACGGTAGTAAGTATAGAGTTCCATGGCCCTGCCCTCTCAGCGCGCCGCGACCACGGTACCGCGGCATTCGCCGAAGCCGATGGAGGCAAAGCCCTCGCGGCTGCAACGGGCACGCAGAATGATTTCGTCGCCGTCTTCAAGGAATTTACGTACCTCGCCGGAGGCCAATTCAATCGGCTTCTTGCCGCCTTCGGTAATTTCCAACAGGCTGCCGAACTGCCCCGGCTGCGGGCCAGACAACGTGCCCGAACCAAACAGGTCACCCGCCTGCAACTGGCAGCCATTGACGCTGTGGTGCGCCACCATTTGCGCCACGGTCCAGTACATATGCTCGGTGTTGCTCAGGGTCAGGCGATGGGCGGGCAGGTTTTGCTCACGCATCGAGGCCGTGGTGAGCAGCACTTCCAGTTCGATATCAAAAGCGCCCGCGTTCTGATCGCGCTTATCCAGCAGGTAAGGCAGCGGTTGCGGATCACCTTCAGGGCGCGGCGGCTGGGCTTTGCGGAAAGGCTCCAAGGCTTCGGCAGTCACCACCCACGGCGAGATGCTGGTGATAAAGCTTTTCGACAAGAACGGCCCCAGCGGCTGGTACTCCCAGGCCTGGATATCCCGCGCCGACCAGTCGTTGAGCAGGCAGAAACCGGCGATATGCTCGGCGGCATCACCAATGGCAATCGCATCGCCCATGGCATTGCCCTGGCCGATCCAGATGCCCAGCTCCAACTCATAGTCCAGGCGCGCGCATGGGCCAAAGGTCGGCTCGGACTGACCGGCTGGCAAGGTCTGGCCCTTAGGGCGTCGCACCTCTGTACCCGAGGGACGAATGGTCGAGGCACGGCCGTGGTAACCAATCGGCACGTACTTGTAGTTCGGCAACAGCGGGTTATCGGGGCGGAACAATTTGCCGACGTTTTGCGCGTGCTCGATGCCGACGTAGAAGTCGGTGTAGTCATTGATCTTGGCCGGCAGGTGCATCTGGCAATCGGCGGCACGGTGCAGCACTTGCGCCTCGCGGGTTTGCAGCTTGCTGCCTTCGGCCAGCAGTTCCAGCAGGCGCTGGCGCAGGGCAACGCGAGGCCCACGGCCCAGTTCGAAAAACGCGTTCAACTGCCCGCCCGCAGTGGCTTCGACGGCGCGCCGGGCGTCACCGTCAAACTCATCCAGCGCGGCGTGCAGGTCGAGGATCATGTCGCCAATCGCCACGCCACTGCGCGGGGCCGAGCCGTTGATACTGAACACGCCCAGGGGCAGGTTTTGCAGGGGGAAATCCGCGTGACCATTGGCCGAGGCCACCCAGCTGCGGGTCTGCGTTGGTTGAGTCATGGGTTATCTCCGGTTCGGGTTGAAGGTGGCGGGCAGCGAGGCCCAGCACGCGTCGTAAGCAGGTTGCAGTTGGGGGCACTCCAGGGCGAACTGGGTCGGACGCAGCACTTGGCTGGTCTCGAACATGAAGGCCATGGTGTTATCGATCTTGTGCGGCGCCAGGTCCACGTTGATGGCCTTGGTGCAAGTTTCGCCATCCGGGCCGTGGGCGCTCATACAACTGTGCAGCGACGCGCCGCCCGGCAGGAAGCCTTCGGCCTTGGCATCGTAGGCGCCCTGGATCAGGCCCATGTATTCGTTCATGAGGTTGCGATGGAACCACGGCGGCCGGAAGGTGTTCTCGGCCACCATCCAGCGCGGCGGGAAGATCACGAAGTCGAGGTTGGCCAGGCCGTGCACGCTGGTGGGCGAGGTCAGCACGGTGAAGATCGACGGATCCGGATGGTCAAAACTCACCGTGCCAATGGTGTTGAAGCGACGCAGGTCGTATTTGTACGGCACGTTATTACCGTGCCAGGCGACCACGTTGAGCGGTGAGTGATCCAGCTCGCAGGCCCACAGTTCGCCGAGGAATTTCTGTACCAGCGTGGTCGGTTGCTTGAGGTCTTCGTAACGGGCGACGGGCGTGAGGAAATCGCGCGGGTTAGCCAGGCCGTTGCTGCCAATCGGCCCCAGGTCAGGCAGGCGCAGCGGGGCGCCATGGTTTTCAGCGACGTAGCCGCGGGCTTGCGCGTCCAGCAGTTCGACACGGAACTTGAGGCCACGGGGCAGCACCACGATTTCCAGCGGCTCGACATCCAGCACGCCCAGTTCGGTGGCGATGCGCAAGCGGCCCTGCTCCGGCACGATCAGCAACTCGCCGTCGGCGTTGAAGAACACGCGCTCCATGGAACGATTGGCGCGGTAGTTATAAATGCTGATGCCCGAAGGTTTTTCCGACCCCGAGTTGGCAACCATGCCGACCAGTCCATCGATAAAGTCCGTGGGTTCACTCGGAATATCCAGCGGGTTCCAGCGCAGGCGGTTGGGCGTCACCGCCCCCAGCGGGCCACCGGACAATTGCCGCGCAAGTTTGACGAACGCCGGGTGATTGGCGGACGGCCGGATGCGGTACAGCCAGGTGCGCCGGGCTTCGCTACGCGCCATGGTGAAGGCAGTGCCGGAAAACAGTTCGGTGTAGAGCCCGTAGGGGGCTTTTTGCGGCGAGTTCTGGCCGACCGGCAGCGCGCCAGGCAAGGCTTCGCTGGCGAATTCGTTGCCGAAACCCGAAAGGTATTCGAGGTCCATGGATCTTCCTCTGTACAGAAGTTGTTTTTATCGTAATCCAGTTACGCATAACGTAATTTGATCACTGTCGACCGTCAAGCTATAAAGACGCCCATTCATCTCTCGGATTCTCGCCCTTCCATGGAAAAGCCCCGCGACACCGGTAAACAGAAAGTCCGCTCGGCGGAAGTCGGCACCGATATTCTCAAGGCCCTGGCCGAACTGTCCCCGGCCACCTCGCTGTCACGCCTGGCAGAGCATGTGCAGATGCCAGCGAGCAAGGTCCACCGCTATTTGCAGGCGCTGATCGCCTCGGGTTTTGCCGAACAGAACAGCGCCACCAACCATTACGGCCTGGGCCGCGAAGCGTTGCGCGTGGGGCTGGCGGCGCTGGGCAGCATGGATGTGTTGAAAGTCGGCGCCATGCCCTTGGCCGAACTGCGCGATGAGTTGAATGAAACCTGCTTTCTGGCGGTGTGGGGCAACCAGGGCGCGACCGTGGTGCAGATTGAGCCAGCCGTGCGCGCCGTCACCGTGGTGACGCAGTTGGGCTCAGTGCTGCCGCTGCTCAGCTCGTCCACCGGACTGGTGTTCAGCGCCTACTTGCCGTCGCGGGAAACCGTGGAGTTGCGCGAACGCGAGGTTCAAGCCGGCACCGCTCACACCTTGGCGGACGATCAAGCCTATGCCAGCGTGTGCGAGCAAATCCGCAGCCGCGGCCTGCATTTTGTACATGGCCTGCTGATGCCCGGCGTGGATGCGTTGTCGGCGCCGGTGTTCAATGCGGTCGGGCAAGTCGCGGCGGTGATGACCGTGGTCGGCCCAACCTCGCTGTTCCATGCCGATGAAGATGGCCCGGCGGCGCAGCATCTGCTGGCGGCGACCCGGGCCGTGAGTTGGCGGATGGGCTATCAGCCCTGAATCACTCGTCGCTGCGCGCCAGCGCCACGGCCACGCGATCCTCCAACGCCTTGACCTGCGCGCCGGCCACCACGTAGTTGTTGGTCAGCATCGAGAACACCAGCTTGCGCCCGCCGGCAGTGGTGATGTATCCACTCAATGACGACACGCCGCCCATGGAGCCGGTCTTGGCGTGCAGGTTGTTTTGCGCCTGCGTGTCGCGCAAGCGATAGCGCAGGCTGCCGCCGGTCATGCGGTCGGTGTTGCCGGCAATCGGCAGCGCGTTGTACCAGGCGTCGAACCACGGCTGTTTGCTGGCGGCCAGCAGCAGGTCGGTGAGGGTTTGCGACGACACCAGGTTGCGCCGCGACAGGCCTGAGCCGTCGACCTGACTGAATGTGGCGGTTTCCAGCCCCTGGCGCTTGAGGAACCCGGCCACCGCCAGAGCACCCGCCGCTGCCGTGCCGCTATTGGCCGTCTTGCGCCCCATGGCCTTGAGCAAGGCTTCAGACATATTGTTGTTCGAAAGCTTGAGCAGCGGTGTGATCAACGCCTGTAACGGCGCCGATTGGTGCTCGGCCAGCACCGTTACCGCCGCCGGGCTTGCCCCGCCCATCACCCGACGCCCCAGTACGGTAATGCCCTGTTGCGCCAGGGCCTGTTCAAACAGATTCGCGACCAGTTGCGTTGGCTCCCAGACGCTGACCAATTGCTGGCTCTGCTTTCCCGGCGCTACTGCGCCGCTGAGTTGCAACAGGTTAGTGCCGTGACGGCGATTGATTCCATAGCTGTTGCCCGGTCCGCTCATGGCATGGTTGCTCAGTTGCAGGTAATCAGTAGGCGGGAAAATATCGACACTCACCGGCGAGCCGTTCCGCAATGGCGCCTTGGCCGTAACCAGTACGCTGCCCGCATCAAAATCCGCATTGGGCGCCACGGTCAGCGCCGAAATCTGCGCGCCGTAGTAGGTGGTTTCATCGTCATGGGACCAATCCACCCCCAATCGCTCGGCATCGAACCAGGTGTCATCGAACACCAGATCACCCTGCACCTGGCGCACGCCTTGGCTGGCCAATTGCGCGGCCAGCGCCTGGTAGTCGGCAAACTGAATGCTCGGGTCGCCCAGGCCACGCAGGTAAAGATTGCCGGTCAGGCGGTCGCCCTGGCGTATGCCATTGCTCAGCAGTTGGGTGGCAAAGCGGTATTGCGGCCCCAGCACATCCATGGCCGCCGCCGTGGTCAACAGCTTGAGGTTGGACGCGGGCACCAACCGGCTGCGTGGGTTGTGCTGATACAGCGTGGTGCCCGTGCGGGCGTCACGTACCATCAGCGAGACCGTAGCACCTTGCAGCGCCGGATCGCTCAGCAGTTTATCCAGGGTTGCCGGAGTGGAAGTGTGGGAGACGCTGGCGCAGCCGCCCAGTAAAAAACTCAAACCGACCAGCAGGGTGCCGGTGCGTAGCCATTTTCCAAAGTACATCAGTAGCGTTTTCCATAAGCATGCAATGGCGGCAACGCTAACAGCTCGCTATCAATGTGGCGACCGCTTTCCTGTGGGAGCTGGCTTGCCTGCGATGCAGACAACTCGGTGTATCAGGCGAACCCAGTCGATGCCATCGCAGGCAAGCCAGCTCCCACAGATAAATGAATCAGAAGGTAAGCGTGCTGGACACCGACACCTGCCGCGCATCGCCCATGGACACAAACTGCGTATTCACCGAGGACGTGTAGTAGGTACGGTCGAACAGGTTTTTCACGTTGAGCTGGAACTTGACCTTTTGCCCCTCAAGCTTGGTGTCGTAGCTGGCGAACACATCAGCCACGGTGTAGCTGGGCAGCTCGAAACTGTTGGCCGCATCCCCTGCCCGCTCGCCGACGTAACGCGCCCCGGCGCCGACGCGCAGTTGATCACCACCCAGGATGCTGCCGAAGTCATACACCGCCGACAACGAGCCGGTGCTTTTTGCCACATTCTGCAGGCGATTGCCTTTGAGCTTAGGGTCTTCAGTGACCTCTGCATCGGTGTAGGCATAGCTGCCGATCAGGCTCCACCTATCCGTCAGCTGGCCGCTGGCATCCAACTCCAGACCACGGGAGCGCACTTTGCCGGCCACGCTGTACTCCGAGGTCAGGCCCTCGCCTACCTGCACCAACACGTTGCGTTTATCGATGGTGAACAACGCTGCGCTGGCGGTGATACGCCCCGGCAGGTCGAACTTGGTACCCAGCTCCCAGGCTTTGGATTCCTCCGGCTGCAAACTGCCATTCAACACGGTTTTATTGGCCAGTGGCGCGATGGTGGAGTTGGGTTTGAACGACTCGGTGTAGCTGCCGTAGAACGACAATTCGTCACTGTAGCGATACACCAACCCGGCCCGAGGCACCCACTTCTGGCCATTGCCGTCGGTGTTGGCGGTGAACGGCACGCCTTTGCCGGCGTATTGGTCGTACATCTGGTAGCGCGCACCGCCGACCAGAATCCATTGATCGTTGAGGTGGATAGCATCCTGGAAGAACAGCGAATCGCTGCGCAAGAGGTCGGTCTGGTTGCTGTCCGGCGCGCTCACCTTGGAACCGGCGACTTCGTTGCCGTACACCGGGTTGGTGTAATCAAAGGTGCCCCGCGGTGCCTGGCGGATCAGGTCGGCACGGTAGATCTTGCGGTACTCATCGTCCAGGCCGAACACCAGGTCGTGCTGCATACCCGCGACATCTACCTTGCCTTCGAGGCTGGCGGTGGCGAAGCGGTCGGTGGTCAGCGCGCCCTGGGTGCCGTCCATGCTGCGGGTCAGGGTGCCGTTGGTGTTGACCTTGACCACGCGCACCTGGCTGGCGTCGTAGGTCTCGCGGTTCCAGCTGTAACCGAAGTGGGCTTTCCAGTCGTCGTTGAGATCATGATCGACAGTCAGGCGGTACAGATCGGAGCGCCCTTCCATATTGTTGAACGGTTCATCCAGACGGCGGGTGGCGGGGATGTTCAACGGATGGTTGGTCTTGGGGTCGATGGCGGTGCCACGGTCGAACGGTGCGAGAAATTCGCGGTGCTCATAGGCCAGCAGCACTTGGGTGGTGTCGCCATACCAGCCCAGGGACGGCGCCACCAGGGTTTCGCGGTGGGTGCCGTAGTTGCGCCAGTAATCTTCGTCTTCATGGTCGACGATCAGGCGATAAGCCAGGCCGCTGTCACCCAGGGGCCCGGTGGTGTCGAGGTTACCGCCGCTGCCGTTCTTGCCGCTGCCGAAGGTCGAACCGCGTGCGGTCAGGGAAGTGGACTGCACCAGCTCAGGCTTTTTGCTGACGATATTGACTACACCGCCTGGGTCCTGGATGCCATACAACAGCGACGACGGGCCCTTGAGCACTTCGACGCGCTCGGCTGTCGCGTTCAAGGCACGGCCCTGCACCATTGGCATACCGTCCTTCATGATCGAGCCGTTACGGTTGTCGCCAAAGCCGCGCAACATCACCGCGTCCTGGGTGCTGCCGAGGGTGTTTGTCTGGGTGATACCGCTGATATTGCCCAGCGCGTCATCCAGGTTGCGCGGTTGCTGGTCGCGCAGCACTTGAGCAGGCACTACGTTGACGGTTTGTGGGGTTTCCAACAGCAACCCATGGGAGCGCATTACCGAGCTGGTCGGCGGCGGTTGGTAGCTGGTGCTGTCCTGGGTGAGGTTGGCGCCGCTGATGGTGGTAGCGCCGAGGTTGACCGCGCCGTCGGTTGGCACCGGCTCCAGCGCCAGGGTGCGGGCATCGATCTGGCGGAACGTGAAGCCGGATCGGCTCAGCAGGCGTTGCAGCGCCTGCTGAGCCGTCATCGGCCCGCTGACTGCCGGGGCATTGAGGCCGTAGGGCGCTTCATCGGTATAGATCACGCTGATGCCGGTGACCCGGCTGAATTCGCTCAGGGCCTGGGGCAGTGGTTTGGCTGCCAGGGCAAAATTGAACTGAGCGCTGTGCTGCTCCTGCGCACGCGCAACGCTCAAGGGCAGCAACGCCAGCCCCGACACCGCCAAGACCGAAGCTCCCAGCCACTGTTTTACCCAACCGCCCGCCGTCGACTTCATGCTCTGAGAACCCGTGTTGAAAACGCTGTTAATGCGAATAGATCGCAGTTTCAAGCACTACACGGATGGGGCGCAGGTTTACCTCACATGGGTTCGCAACTATTTTTGTGTATGCCGCTCTCGAGGCCACTCGCGGCCAGGCACTCCTTGGCACTCTTCTTCAATTTCTTGATCAAGCGCTCCTGACGCAGCGCCTCGCCCTTGCTCGCACATTGCTCGGTATAGACCAAGGCCACGGCAGGGCTGGACAGAAAAAACCGTGCGCCCTTGCCGCTTTGGTGCGAGGCAAACCGGCGCACGGGGTCATTGCTGATACCGCAGTACAGCGAGCCATTGGCGGCCCGCACCAGATAGACGAACCAGGGTTTGGGTTCAGAGGGATCAGTCACAAGTCGATGTCGGCAAACCAGAAGAGCGCCAAGCTTATCAACGCCCGGCCTGAAATGCCTTCAAGCCTTTGAGCGCCTGGGCACGTACCGCGTTTTTCAGCGCGGGCGACCAACCCAGCAACAGGCCCTTGAGGCCCAACGCCTGGCGCGACCAACGCCACAGGTCGAAGTGGTCGTGGTGTTCACAGATCTTGCCGTCACGGAACACGAACCGCGCACCGATATCGTTGACCACGGTATTGCCGGTGGCGCTGAACAAATACGTCGCCACCCAATGGGCACTGCCGGTGCTGTCATCGCTGCGCACATGGTCGAACGTCAGGGAAAAATCCTTGGCCCGCGTGGTAAGCATGCGCCACATATCACCGGCATCCCGCCCGCGCAGTTCGCCGAACGCCGGGTCGCTGAAGACCACATCGTCGGTGTAGCAAGCGGCCATGGCCTCGGCGTCAAGGCGCTGAAAGGCCTCATAGAAGCGGTGGATCAGAGCATCGTGGGCAGCACTCATGGGCAGGTTCCGCAGCAATTATTGTCAGGCCTGCACGATAATCCGCACAGGCCGCGAAGACCATGGGCATTCATGACAAAAATAGCGCTGCCGTCGATCTGGATCTCTTCAGCGGTCGGCAGTGCGGACTTGAACACTAGCCGCGCGGCCTTGACGGCTATCAATGCAGGCGCGTTGCAACTGACCTCCGTCAGGGTTGCATCACTTACGGTCGATCAACCAGCGGTTACGCGGGCACAAGCAAGTACATCGCACAATGGGTATTTCGTCTCAACTAATTTGACCGGGATTTTAAACAACCCTCAACTAATGCCAGCAGGCTCTAACAACAAGTTAGAGCACTTAGCGCACCAGCCCCATACAACTAATACGAATCCTGCACTTGGCCTTTAGTTAAACCACTGTCATAAAACTGCAACTTTCTAAGGCACCATTCCCGATGCACGCGCATAGGCGAACAGTTCAACATCGGTAGAGATACTCAGCCGCTGCATCGCTGTACTTTTCTGTTTGCTGATAGTGGAAATACTCCGGTGGACCTTGGCCGCGATCTGGCTGACAGTCATGCCGCTGGCCAACATACGCACCACCTCGCTCTCCTTGCCGGACAACTGCGGCTCATGGGACTGATTGCCTGTCCCCGCCTCCACCAGTTGCACCCGCAGGCATTCACTGGCGAAGGTCTGGCCGGCGCACACGGCTTTGATCGCCAGGGGCAACTCCTTGGCAGAGGCACTTTTGGCGACCACTGCCTTGGCACCATGGGCGAAGGAGGCACGCAGGGTGGCAACGTTGGCGAACATCGTCACCAGGATCACTGGCACGTTCGGGTACTGACGACGCAACAGGCTCAACAGGCTGTAGCCATCAGCTTGCTGACCGCCCGGCATGGCAAAATCGGTGACCAGCACATCACATGCCGTAGTACTCAATACCCCGAGCAATTGATCGGGACCGTCGGCTTCGCCGACCACCTTGCACTTGCCATTCGCCTCAATCACGACTCTCTGCCCGACTCGAACAATAGGGTGATCGTCAGCAATAATTACTCGAAGCATAGATACCTACGAATGGTGGCAACTTGAATCCGCGCAAAATACCTCTGTCAGCGCTCATCAACAACTACTAACAAAGACCCACTTGCAGCCGAAGCCAATGTTTAGTAGCGGCTATTTTTTGGACTACAACATAATAGGAAACCACCTACAGCAAAAACTAGACTTCCAAATAACTTAAACCCTCTGTAAACACCTTTCACAGAGTGGACAGATAATCCAGATAGGTGCGCAAGCGTGCCTGGAACGATGTCAACTCCGCCTGGTGCGCAGACACGCCATCGCGCTGAACCTGCTCGATCAACCTCACGGCACAGGACTCAAGCCCTGTTCCTCCTATAAATACCAGGCTACCCGTCAATCGATGCAGGCGTTCGGCGGTCAATGATGCGTTCAATGCGGCACAGGCACGGCCCAACAGGTCGTGATCTTGCCAAGCCTCGACCAGCAGATTTTCCAACAGTTGATTGACCACCTGTTCACTGCCAAACGTCGCGACCAGGCTCGCGCGGGCGGGCCACCCCATAACCTTCGCAACAGGCTCCGCACCGATAGGCATGTGATCGGCACCCGGGAGCCATCGCGCCAAAACGGCACTTAATTGTTCCAGGGTCAGAGGCTTGAGCAGCCAGGCATCCATGCCCGCGTCGCGGCAGCGCTGGGGGCTGTCGTTTTGCAGGTCGGCGGTCAACGCGATGATCGGCACTCGCCTCAAGCCGACGTGGTGCTCATATTGGCGAATGGCGCGGGCCATGCTGTAACCGTCCATGACGGGCATCTGGCAATCAGTGATCACCAGGTCAAAGGGCCGACGAGCATAAGCCACTCGCCCGAGATACCCGTCGGCGACCAGCTCATGGTCCAACCCGAGTTTTCGCAGCAAGCAACCCAGCAATAGACGGTGGGCTGAATGATCCTCCGCCACCAGGACATGCAACTGCCGCCAGTGAGGCGGGGGAGTAACAGGCGATCTCGATTTGCGGCTCGCGCCTGCGGTTGAACCTGACAGCGAACCCATCAGTACCTCTTCGTAGCTATTGATACGGCAGCAACCTTCGGCACTGGCGCAATAGCCATAGAGGCCTACTTAGGCAGCAACGATCGCCACATTCCTTTGAATGCTATCGACGAAAAACCAATAACCTTTTGAATGGCTTAAAGCCGATACAACAACTACGAAAAAACGCGAACTCACCCTATTCGATCCACCCTGCCAATGTCGTATTAGTTGTATTTCCCCCGCGCACGCTCCTCGCTAAATTGTGCCCCACCCCAAAAGAGGGACGGCTTGCCACTCCCCGGCAGCCGCAAAAAATATCGAGACCGTCGCACCGACAACCACCCGCCGACACCAGCGCGGGCGTTGCGTTGCACGCACCTCTATCTGCCAGCCTGCAATGGAAAAAACAGAAAAATGAAGAGCCCTGTAGCCCTATTGAGCAGTGTCCTGCTGCTCGCCATGAGTTCATCGGTATTCGCAGCCAGCAGCGTGGAACTGGCCGTCAAAGGGCTGATCACACCCAGCGCCTGTGCACCTAGCCTTTCAAGCGGCGGGATTGTCGACCACGGAAAAATTTCGGCCAAGGATTTGAGGCTGGATGGATGGACCGTGCTTAAAAGTCACAACCTGCAACTGGGCATCACGTGCGATGCGCCAACCCTGCTAGCCCTGAAGGGCATTGATAACGTTGGTGACGCCCACGATCCGAGGAACAGCTATGGCCTGGGCTTGGTCAGCGGAAAAAAATTAGGCAGTTTCTCCCTGACCTTAAGCAATCCAATCGCCGATGGCGCAGCGATCTCCATGATTGAGTCCTCGGATAACGGCCTCACCTGGCGGGCAAGTTTCCCAGGTGACATGTGGCCAGCCTCCTACCTCGCTTCGTTTGGCGACAACACCACCGGCAGGTGGGCACCCACCCCGGTCCAGCAGGTGTTGGCGGACCTCATGGTGGCAACCATCATCGCGCCGACAGCAGGAATGGATCTGACCGCAGAGGTTCCAATCAACGGGTCCGCCACGCTTGAAGTCAAATACCTATAACGCCTCTGCCCCATGCCCAAGGAGATTCACTGACATGAATGTTTTTGCATCCAGCCTGATAGGCGCCTTGCTCCTCAGCCCGACAGCATTCGCCGCCAGCAACACAGACTTGCTCGTGCGCGGCAGCATCACCCCCAGCGCTTGCTCACCAGTCATCGCCGGCGGCGGGACTGTGGACTTCGGCAAGGTGTCGGTCAAGGACCTCAACACCGACACCTACACCGATCTGCCCAGAGAAACCATGCTGTTGAGTGTGCGCTGCGACGGGCCGACGTACTTCACCCTCAACACCATCGACAACCGTTCAGGCACCGCCGCCAGCCACTTCAGCTGGCATGGGCTGGGCACCACACCCAGCGATGAAAAAGTCGGCGATGCCGGGCTGGGTCTCTATATGCCCGTGGCCGACGGCGTCTCCGTGCGCACCATCACCTCAAGGGATGGCGGCGTGACCTGGATGCCTTCGGTGATGCTCAGCCATACCTTGCTGACGGCGATCGCCCACAGCGACGACGTGATACCGATTGCAGTTCAGGAACTGGACGCCGAGATCCGCCTGATCACCCACATCGCACCTGCCAACAACCTGACGTTGACCGACGAAGTCCCTATCGACGGTCACGCCACCGTACAAGTCAATTACCTTTAAGGAGTCCCTACGATGAAAACCCGATTGACCACCCTGGCCGCCGGCGTATTGCTGCTCGGCTCGGCGACAACCTTCGCTGCATCGTCCGTTGACCTGACCGTCAAGGGGCTGATCGTGCCCAGCGCTTGCACACCCAGCTTGTCCGGTGGTGGCGTGGTCGACCACGGCAAGATTTCCGCCAAGGATCTGAATCTGGACGACGCAACATATCTGGATAAACGCACCCTGACGATGACGGTCAACTGTGACGCTCCGATTCAGTTTGCCCTGCACCCGATTGATAATCGGGCAAGTTCCAGCATGAGCAGCTCGTACTTTGGCCTGGGTTTTATCAACGATACCCAGAAACTGGGTTACTACTTCCTCACCTTGAGCAACCCGGTCGCCGATGATGGCGTTGTAGTGCAGACGATCGGTTCCACTGACCAGGGCCAGACCTGGTTCAAAGAGAAGTTCCTGGACCCAGGCCTGTACATGTCAGTTGCCTCAATGGAGGACCTTACCCTGCCCCTGGCGGTCAAGGACTTGAGCGTTGATGTGGGTGTAAGCACTGCAATTCACCGCGCCGACGGCCTGGACCTGAGCAACGAAGTGACCATCGACGGCTCCGCCACCCTTGAAGTGAAGTACCTCTGACCCATGGCGCCCCATGCCCTTACCCTTGAAGGGCATGGGCTTCGCCGTGGGCTGTGCTCACCCGTGCCAGTGATGAATCGATGACTATGTTCACCCGTTTCTTTACCGTGCTGTTGTTATCCCTGTGCGCTGCGGCCAAGGCCAGTGCGGGCAGCGCTGCCGAGCTTACGGTAACCGGTCGCGTGACACCGGATGCCTGCTATATCGAGCTGTCGGATGAAGGCTTTGTCGACCACGGAAAGATCCCCGCACACACCCTCCTTGTCGACGAATTCACCGTGCTGCCCAGCCGACAACTCGAACTGCAGGTGCAATGCGCCAGGCCCATGCTGTTTGCGCTGGTGGGTATCGACAATCGTGCGGAGTCTTCCCTGGCACCGGATTTTTTCTATGGGCTGGGCAGAAACATCCATGCACCGGACGAACGCCTCGGCTCCGTGGCGTTGTCGTACCGCAACCCAGTGGGGGACTCACAGGCCATGCAAGTCCTGGCCTCCACCAACAGCGGCGAAAGCTGGACGCCCGAGCCCAATGGCTATCCACGATCCTATATGGCATTTGCTCCGACGGGCGACCGTCAGCCCGACTTCATCAGCCAGTTGAGGGTCCAGCTTCAAGTGGACACCGCCATCAACTTTTCGCAGTACCTGACCCTGAATCAGGAAGTGCCCCTCGACGGCTCCATCGTTCTGGATTTGCGTTACCTCTGACCCACTCATTTCGCCTAATGGAAAACCCATCATGACGATGACATGCTCAAACACCGCGTTCGGCCTTATTGCCCTGCTGCTGATATTCGGCAACCAAGCAAAGGCTGACGGCATGGTCCCTGACACATCCGTGGTGATCGTCCACGAGGCCGATGGTGAAGCTTCCGTTTCGGTGACCAACTCCGACAGCCAGCTCTCGTTGTTGCATGTGACCTTGCAGGACATTCCGGAAGACACCGAACCCCTGCTGGTGGTGACGCCGCCGCTGTCTCGAGTCGAAGCGTCCAAATCCCAGTTGGTGCGCTTTATTCTGCAAAACCAAAAACCGTTGCTCACCCAGCGGCTCAAACGCGCCGTGTTCGAAGGCATGCCCCAGGGCCGCGCAGCCACTGCCGCCGGTCATGCCCGCGTGGGCGTGACCGTGCGCCAGAACCTGCCGGTGATTGTGCATCCCAAGGGCCTGGCACCCAATCGCAGCCCCTGGACCGGCCTGACATGGACCCTGCGCGACGGCCAATTGCAGGTGCGTAATGACACACCCTATGTGGTGCGCCTGGCCCAGGAGCTGCGGCTGTTGCCCGGCGACGGCAAGGCGATGCTGCCGCGCACCTACGTGCTGCCAGGTGAAGCCTTGAGCGTGCCTGCCAGCGGTGGCCAAGCCAAGACGGTGAGGCTACAACCGGCCACTGTGTACGGGTTTGCGGTCAAGGCCTACGACGCCCCCATCACCCTCTGACAGAAAACCACAGGCGTCGCCAAGACCGCCGCCTGGATAACGAAGTGACGGCTTATCGACCGTCACCAGAACGCCCAAAGCCCCGAACCCAATGAGGGCTGTGCGTTCACTAAGCGAGTACCTTGCGTGAAAACAGTATTGAGTTACCGTGACGGCGAAGCCGTGCCCATTCGTCCAGCCTTGCCGCTGGTGTTGCTGCTGTATGCGCTTATGCCGGACAAGGCGTGGGCCGACGACACCAGCCCCGCAGGCTTCGACGCCCAGACCTTGCATCAGCGCGGCATCGATCCACAGTTGGCCAGCCTGCTGCTGGCAACACCGCGCTTTGCCGCCGGCCGTCATAACGTCAACCTGCGGGTCAATGGCCTGCGCCGGGGACGCCTGGAGGTCAGTTTCGATCAACAGGGCAACCCCTGCCTGGACCGTGCGTTGCTGGACGCCGCCAACCTGGTGATACCCGCTGAACCCGTGGGTTGTGAGGATTTTCTCGTGCGGTATCCGCAAAGCCTGGTGGAACCGGACCCGTCGACACTGACGTTGGCACTGGTCGTGCCCACCGAAGCACTGCGCCCCGTGCAACAGGACATCTCGGGCTACCAGACCGGCGGGTTTGCCGGGATGCTCAACTACGACCTGAGCGGGTTCTACAACCGCTTTGGCGAAGACGCCAGCCGGTTTGGCTCAGCCAATACCGAAATCGGCTTCAACGCCGGCGACTGGATCGTGCGCAGCCGCCAGGTGCAGACCTGGCAGGATGGCTTATCGCGCAGCGTCCACTTGGAGGCCTATGCGCAACGGACCTTCGCCAGCCATCAGGCAGTGCTGCAGGCCGGGCAGATCAACCTCTATAACCCGGTGTTGTCTGGCGCACAGATCACCGGCGTGCAGGTGCTGACCGAGCACGCCCTTCAGGAGCAAGGCCAGAGCGCGCAAATCCAGGGGATCGCCAACAGCCCGGCACAGGTAGAAGTGCGCCAGAACGGCGCGCTGATTCACTCCACCGTGGTGCCTGCCGGGCCGTTTGTGCTGAACGATGTACGTCGCCTGAATACGCGCTCGGACGTCGAAGTCACGGTCAAGGAAAGTGTCGGCGGGGAACGACGTTTCACCGTACCCGCCGCCATGCTCGGTCTCGGCCTGCCTGCACCCGGCTATTCGGTCGCAGCGGGGCGCGTACGTAACGTCGGCGGGGCCGAGGCAGAGGCGCCGTGGGTGGTCAGCGCCGGTTGGACCGGGAACTTGCATCCGCAACTGACCCTGGGCAGTGGCGTGCTGGCGACCGGCGAGTATCGCTCGGCGGGCGCCAGCCTGGGCTGGCTGCCGTGGCTGGACAGTCAGATCCAGGTGTCTACCCAATTGTCCAACACCCAGTCGTGGGAAAAAGTCTCGGGCGTGCAGACCGATCTTTCCTGGTCACAGCGCCTGAGCGAGCGATGGTCGTTCAGCGCCGCCAACTCCTGGCGCAGCAGCGGCTACCGCGAACTGGAGGAAAGCACCTACGAGCGCGACGGCAGTCAGCGCAACTCACACTATCGCGACCAACAAAGCATCAACCTGGGGTGGTCACATCCGCAGTTGGGCGCATTCAGCGCCGGCGTTTCACGTTCGAGTACCTTCGAGGGCAACAGCAGCAGCCGCGCGCTGGCAGCGTGGGGCACGAGCATTGGCGCAGTCTCGTTATCGGCCAGTGCCGAGTGGCAGATGGGCGGACGCCAGCAACAGGACAACGCGGTCTACCTCACTGTCAGCGTGCCGTTGGGCGAAAGCCGCCGGCTGCGCAGTTGGGTGCGCAACTCCGGCGGCCAAAACCGTACCGGCCTGGGCCTGACCGAACAGATCGACGACCAACTGAGCTACCGCGTCAGCGCCGAACACGACAGCAGTGACCATCAGGTGGAAACCAGCGTGGGCGTTTCGGCATTGCCGCGCTATACCCAACTCGACTTGAGCTACAGCCGCTCCGATGCCGAGCGTTCGAGCTACCAGGGCGGCGCCCGCGGCGGTGTAGTCGTGCATGGCGACGGCATGACATTTACCCCCTACCCGGTGCGCGACACCTTCGCTCTGGTATCCGTCGGCGACATGAGCGGCATCAAGCTCAGCACCCCCAGTGGGCCGGTGTGGACCGACTGGCAAGGCCAGGCCGTGGTGCCGCAGGTGGCCGCCTACGGGCGCAGCCCAGTGGAAGTGCAGACCCGCTCTCTACCGCGCAACGCCGACATCAACAATGGCCTGGCGGTGATCTCGGCCGGGCGTGGCGCTGTCGATCGGGTCGAGTTCGGCGTGGGCCTGACCCGCCGCATGCTGCTCACCGTCAGCGACGATCAGGGAAACCCCATGCCCGTGGGAGCGTCCGTTACGACGAACACAGGTGAGTTCATCACCTTGGTGCAGGACGCCAGCCAGGTGTTCCTGCCCAATGTGCTGGACCAAGGAGCGCTGTGGATCACCACCTCCCAAGGCAAACGCTGTGAATTGCGCTACCAACTGCCGGCAAAAGCCGACCCCACGGTGTATTTCGAAACCGCACCTGCTCGTTGCCACACACCATGAGGACTACTGCCATGCCCCCTGCAATCTGTTTGCGCTACGTGAGCCTGGGGTTATTGCTCGCGTTTGCCGGCACTGCTCAAGCCTTTGAGGAATGCCAATTCAACCTCAGCGAACCGCTGGTGGATTTGGGCTTGATGAGTCGCCTGGCGCAAAGCGACAGCGCGCCGCAACGCCTGCTCGGCGAGCGCCGTTTGAGCCTGACGTTCACCTGCCCCCAGGCCCAGGACCTGAGCCTGTTTTATCGCGGCACCGCCGCCTCCGCGCAACGTCTGCAATTCACTCCCAACGGCAGCTATGCCATAGAATTCGGCAACGCCGTGCTCGACGGCCGGGCGGTGGAACTGGGCTTGTTACCCGGCGCAGGCCAGGCGCCGGTGAGCAGCGCCAGCGTGCTGGAATGGCGGCCCGACCATGGCATCGCGCCGCTGCACCAGGGCACGGTGTTGCAGGGGAAAACCCTGGCATTGCAGTTGACTCTGCGCGCCTGGGCCGACCCGGCCGCCACCCAGGTACGCGACGCCACCACCTGGGAAGTCAGCGGGATGATGTACCACAGCGCAAGCGGGCGTTACCGCGACCTCACGTTGCGCGCCCACTTCGCGCCGACCGCCTGCCAACCGACACTGTCGGACCAGGGCGTCGTGGACTACGGCACGCTGTACGCCAAGGATCTGAGTGCCACCCACGAAACACCGCTACCGACGCGCACCGTACGCCTGAGCGTGACCTGCGATGCTCCGGCCCGCTTCGGCCTGCGCATGAAAGACAATCGCGATGGCTCAGCCACCGGCGGCACCGATGAAACGGCCTATGGTCTGGACCTGGACGCCGGCAACAACAAAATCGGACGTTTCTACCTGACGGTCGACCCAGCGGAATTCAGCGCCGACAGCGTGTCCACGCTGTACCGCACCGACTCCACCAGCAATGGCGCAGCCTGGAGCAGTTCGACTGCGCGGCAGATCCCCATGGCTGCCAACAGCCTCATGGGCTTTACCGACAAGACCGGCGTGACTACGGGCCCGCTCGCCATACAGGTCCTGACCGGCACGATGCGCATCAAGACGTACCTGGCCCCCACCCAATCGCTGGATCTGCGCGATGTCGTGCGTATCAATGGGTCCGGCACCCTCGAAATCATTTACTTGTAGGAGTGCGTACCATGAAAATTCCTGCCCTTTGCAGCCTTCTATTATTGACCAGCACCCAGGCGGCGCTGGCGGCCTCGACGGTGGACCTCAGCGTCCAGGGGTTGGTCACGCCCGCCGCGTGCCTGCCGCAACTGTCAAACGGTGGCTTGATTGACTACGGCAAAATATCTCAACAAGACTTGAACCTGGAAACCCGCACCCGTCTTCCCGCCAAGACCCTGTTCTTCGGCATGGCGTGTACCGGCCCGGTACGTTATGCCCTGCGCATGCAAGACAACCGCAGCGACTCGACCCTGGTCGAAAGCGAGATTTACTACGGGCTGGGTTTCGACAGCAACGGCACGCCCCTGGGCGTCTACTCCATGACCTTCGATCCTCGGCAGACCCAGGCCAGCAACAACGGGCAACTCTACGGCACCGAATCCACCACCGGGGGCCTGGCATGGCGCACGTCCAACCTCAACCCCATCGACATCGGTTCCCGCAGCTACCTGGGCTTTACGTCGATCGAGGGCAGCGTCAGCGGCCCCACCGCCATTGGCATAATAGGCAGCCACGTCACGGTGCAGACCGTGATCAATGCTCGCAAGAATCTGGACTTGAGCACGCAAACCCCGATTGACGGCTCGGCCACCCTGGAGGTGGTTTATCTCTAGACCCTCTAGCAGGTGACGCACACGTAGCGCGCACGTCCGGCGCCCAGGCCCGCCACGATGGCGCCGAGGCCGATCACTGCGAAGATCCAGCCGATGGCCGTCCAGCCGCCGGTCCAGTCATGCACCACGCCCACAGCGAAAGGGCCAAGGGACGCCAGGGTATAACCGACCCCCTGTGCCATGCTCGACAGGTTGGCGGCTACGTGAGCGTCACGCGAGCGCAGCACAATCAAGGTCAGCGCCAGGCTGAAGGTACCGCCCTGCCCCAGGCCGAGCAGAATCGCCCACCCCCACAAACCGTCCAGCGGCGCATACAGGCAGCCGAACAAGCCGCCTAGGGTCAGCAGCATCACCACCACGATCGCCAGGCGCTGGTCCTTGCCACGGGTGGCCAGCCATGGCGCGGCCAGGGAACTGAACAATTGCACAATGATCGAGCCGGACAACGCCAGTCCCGCCTCCGTGGCACTCAGGCCACGACCGATCAGAATCGACGGCAACCAGCCGAATACGATGTAGGCCAGGGATGATTGCAGGCCCATGTATAAGGTCACTTGCCAGGCCAGCGGGTCACGCAGTAGCCCCTTCACGCGGTAGGCGACGCGATGGGCGCCGTGCTTCTGCCCGACTTGCGGCAACCAGAACAACGCCGCCAACAGCGCTGGCAGAATCCAGAACCCCAAACCAAGGGGCCAACTGTCGCCGAAGTAATGACTCAACGGTACCGTGGCCCCTGCCGCCAATGCGGCGCCCAGGCACAGGGCCATG
Source organism: Pseudomonas sp. NFPP02 (assembly GCF_900119355.1). Lineage (NCBI taxonomy): Bacteria > Pseudomonadati > Pseudomonadota > Gammaproteobacteria > Pseudomonadales > Pseudomonadaceae > Pseudomonas > Pseudomonas sp. NFPP02. The sequence goes on along the minus strand of NZ_FPJI01000009.1, from coordinate 38,090 downwards.
GTGTAGACGCCGGTCATGGCGCCCGCACGTGCGGCGAAGTCGCGCTTGACGATACCCGGCAGCAATACGCCGATGATGCCAATGCTGGCGCCGGCGATCAGGCTGCCGGCAAACAGGCCCACTTCTCCGAATGAACTGCGCAGGATGATCCCGCCAGCCAGCGTCAGCAAGACGCCGAACACCACCCGCTCAGCCCCAAAGCGTCGGGCCAGGATCGGCGCCATGGGCGCGAACAGGCCCAGGCACAACACCGGCAGGGTGGTCAGTAAACCGGCTTGGGCGGCCGACAGGCCCAGGCTGCTGGAGACGTCGGCCAACAGCGGCGACAGGCTCGACAAGGCCGGGCGCAAGTTGAGCGCCACCAGGATCAGGCCCAGCAACAGCAACCAGGGCCGGCTCACCCGCGGGTGGCTGTGCTGCACCTCGTCGTCATCGGCCTCGGCGTCAATCAACAACTCTTCAAGTTCGGGCGTGCGTTGGGTTTCAGGGTTCATTGATCAACTGCCGGCAGAGGGATTTGGCACGTTCGGGGTCTTGCTGCTCCACGGCGTCAAGCAGGGCAACGTGCAAGTCGAACACGGCCTGGCGACGCGGTGAAAGGTTCAGGGTCTGACGCAACTGCGCGCCGACGATGGCGGAGAAATACTGATACAGCTCGCTCAAGGCCGGGTTGTGTGCGGCGTCCACCAAGCGTTGGTGAAACGCCAGGTCGGCGCTGATATAGGCCTCGAGGTCGCCCTGATACAGCGCGGCGCTGGTATCCAGCGCTGTGCGCAATGCTCGCAGGTCACTTGCAGTACGGCGTTGAGCAGCAAGGCCGATGGCCTCCACTTCCAGAATCTGCCGCGTCTCCTGCGCCTGCCCCAGGGTGCAATGAGACAACGCACGCATCGTGCCCAACGGGTCGGTCATCGAGCGCAAATAACTGCCGTCGCCCTGACGAATTTCGATTAACCCGGAGAATGCCAACACGCGCATGGCTTCGCGCACGGTGTTACGGCTGATCCCCAGCTCGGCGCACAGTTCGGGCTCGGTGGGCAGGCGTTCGCCAACGGCCCACACACCCTGGGCAATGCGCAGACGTAGTTGTTCCAGCGCCTGGTCAACCAGGGAGCGTTTGATCAGCGGGGCAATGTCTGTCATGGGCTTTACGCTTTCGTCCAATCATAGGATGAATTTTCCTACAGCCTATTAGGAGTCGCCTACAAAGGCAACGCACTAGGGTTTTTAGGCAGGGAAAGGAGCAGTATTTTCGATTGGTAAAATTACCCTCAGAGGGTAATTATTGGACTCAGGTGTCTTATGGAAAAGTACACACCTCATTACGATCTGGCCTACATCAAGGTGACTCACCGCCCAGGCGGCGAAGCTCCCGTAATCTCCTTCAAGGAGAAAACCTTATGAAAACCCAACAATGCGTAAATTGCGGAACCCATGATGGAATGCAGTATTTCGCAGGTCGCACCTTCACCATCAACACACGCGGCATGATGCGCGACATTCCAAACATCGCGGGCTGGGAATGCCAGGTTTGTAAGGAAATCGAATTCGATCATGACGATGACAGCGCAGAGCGTTATTCCGATGCCAGTGACCAATTATTGATTGATGGCAGAAAAGTCATCGCGGCTGAAATGAAGCGAATCCGTCGCAAACTGCACCTCACTCAGAAGGAGGCAGTGAAGCTGTTGACTGTGCGCGGGCAAAACTCATTTTCTCGCTACGAAAGGGCTGAGGTTTTCCCTCCTGAACCATTGTTTACACTCATGCGCCTACTGGATAAGCATCCGCATCTGCTGGCCGAGATCGAGGCGCTCAATGTCGGAGAAGACCTCAATCGCCTGCTCATAGCAAAAGATGAGCAACAACGTGCGGCACAAGCATCCTGAACAGACCAACAGGCAAAAATAAACCCGGCACCAGGCTAATGCCAGTCAGTTAAGACAGAATCGGTAACTGTGGCGAGGGAGCTTGCTCCCGCTGGGGCGCGAAGCGGCCCCCAAAATGGGACTGCTACACAGTCCAGCGGGAGCAAGCTCCCTCGCCACAAGTCACTGGTTGTCTGCTCTAGCTCTTAACTGACTGGCATTAGGCACCAGGCCGGGTTTATTTTTTCAAACGTCGATCAATGCAGTATCTGGCTCAAGAACAACTTGGTCCGCTCATTCTGCGGGTTATCAAAGAAGTCATTCGGCGCCGCCTGCTCGACGATCTCGCCCTTGTCCATGAAGATCACGCGATTGGCCACTGTGCGGGCAAAGCCCATTTCGTGGGTCACGCACAACATGGTCATGCCGTCTTCGGCCAGGCCGATCATGGTGTCCAGTACCTCTTTGACCATCTCCGGGTCCAGCGCCGATGTCGGCTCGTCGAACAACATGATTTTGGGCTTCATGCACAGCGCGCGGGCAATCGCCACACGCTGTTGCTGTCCACCTGAAAGCTGCCCGGGAAACTTGTGGGCCTGCTCCGGAATGCGCACACGCTCCAGGTAGTGCATGGCGATTTCCTCGGCCTTGCGCTTGGGCATCTTGCGCACCCACATCGGCGCCAGCGTGCAGTTTTGCAGGATGGTCAAATGCGGGAACAGATTGAAGTGCTGGAACACCATACCGACTTCGCGGCGGATCGCTTCGATCTGCTTGAGGTCATTGGTCAGTTCCACACCATCGACCACAATGCGGCCTTGCTGGTGCTCTTCCAGGCGGTTGAGGCAGCGGATGGTGGTGGACTTGCCCGAGCCCGACGGGCCGCACAGCACGATACGCTCGCCCTGCTTGACGTTGAGGTTGATGTCTTTCAACACGTGGAACTGGCCGTACCACTTGTTGACGCCCTGCATCTGGATAATGCCTTCAGGGCTCACAGGCTGTTTGATTGCTTCGCTCATCAAAAAACTCCTAACGCTTGTGGCCAGTGTCGAGCTTGCGTTCCAGATGCATGGAATAGCGCGACATACCAAAACAGAAAATCCAGAACACCAGGGCGGCGAACACATAGCCTTCGGTAGCCATGCCCAGCCATTTGGGGTCGGCGGCGGCTTGCTTGACGCTGTTGAGCAGGTCGAACAGGCCGATGATGATCACAAGGCTGGTGTCCTTGAACAGGGCAATGAAGGTGTTGACGATCCCAGGGATCACCATCTTCAAAGCTTGCGGCAGGATCACCAGGCCCATGCTGCGCCAGTAGCCCAGACCCATCGCCGCAGCGGCTTCATATTGGCCCTTGGGAATCGCCTGCAAACCACCGCGCACCACTTCGGCCACATAGGCCGACTGGAACAGGATCACACCGATCAGCGCCCGCAGCAGCTTGTCGAAGTTCATGCCTTCAGGCAGGAACAGCGGCAGCATCACCGAAGACATGAACAGCACGGTGATCAACGGCACGCCGCGCCAGAACTCGATGAAGGTCACGCAGACCACCCGAATGGCCGGCATGTTCGAACGCCGCCCCAGCGCCAGCACAATGCCCAGCGGCAAGGCGCCGGCGATGCCCACCGTGGCGATCACCAGGGTCAGCATCAACCCGCCCCATTGGCTGGTCGCCACGTTGCTCAGCCCGAACACGCCGCCATGCAGCAAGCAGTAGGCAATGATCGGATACAGCACCAAAAAGCCCAGGCCATAGATCGCCTTGCGTGGGAAACGCGAGATGAACAACGGCGCCACGCCCACGATGGCCAGCCATACCGTCATGTCCACGCGCCAGCGCAGGTCGACGGGGTAATAGCCATACATGAACTGCCCGAAGCGCTGTTGGATAAACACCCAACAGGCGCCCTCCTTGGTGCAGTCGGCGCGGGTGGTGCCCACCCAGTTGGCATCGAGGATGGCCCAGTGCAGGATCGGTGGCACCACCAGGTACACCAGGTAAATCGCCAGCAAGGTCAGCAGTGTATTGAGCCAGCTCGAGAACAAGTTGGCGCGCATCCAGGCCACCGGCCCGAAGACTTTGCTCGGCGGTGGCATGTCAGGTTTGAACGTATGCGTAGTCATGGGTGTGTCCTCACCGCTCGATCAGCGCAATGCGCTTGTTGTACCAGTTCATCAGCAGGGAAATGCTGATGCTGATCGCCAGGTACACGCTCATGGTGATGGCAATGACTTCAATGGCCTGGCCGGTCTGGTTGAGCACCGTGCCGGCAAACAGCGAAACCATTTCCGGATAACCGATACCGGCGGCCAACGACGAGTTTTTCGCCAGGTTCAGGTATTGGCTGGTCAGCGGCGGAATGATCACGCGCAACGCTTGCGGGATGATGACCTTGCGCAGCGTCGGCCCCGGGCGCAGGCCCAGTGAACGTGCCGCTTCGGTCTGGCCATGGCTGACGGACTTGATGCCCGAGCGCACGATCTCGGCAATAAATGCCGCCGTGTACACCGTCAGCGCCAAGGTCAACGCCAACAACTCTGGGATCAGTACCCAGCCACCGACAAAGTTGAAGCCCGCAAGCTTGGGCATTTCCCAATGCAATGGCGTACCGAAGATCAACACGCACAACGCCGGGATCACCACCAGCAGCGCCAGGCCCGCCCAGAATTTATGGAAAGGAACTCCCGTCGCTTCAAAGCGCTTGTTGGCCCAGCGGGTCATCAGCACGATGGCAACGATAGCGACCACCAGGCTGGTGACAAACGGCCAGAACCCGTCGGACGCCAGCGCTGCCGGCATGTTCAAGCCACGGCTGCTGACAAAGAAGGTGTCACCGAAGTTATGGCTGTTGCGCGGCCCTGGCATGGTCAGGAACACCGCGAAGTACCAGAACAGGATTTGCAACAGCGGCGGAATGTTGCGGAATACCTCCACGTACACCGTCGCCAGCTTGTTGATCATCCAGTTGGGCGACAAGCGTGCCACGCCGATGATGAAGCCGAGCAGGGTTGCCAGCACCACACCGATGACGGTCACCAGCAAAGTGTTGAGCAGGCCAATGACAAACACCCGGGCATAGCTGTCCGATTCGGTGTAGTCGATCAAGTGCTGCGCGATGCCGAAACCGGCACTGCGCTCAAGAAAGTCGAAACCCGAGGTGATGCCCCGGTGTTGCAGGTTGGTCTGGGTGTTATGGAACAGGTACCAGCCCAGCGAGACCACCGCCACGATCGTGATGATCTGGAACAGCCACGCACGCACTTTGGGGTCGCTGAAGCTGAGCTTCTGCTTGGGTGCGCCGATTTGATTTTGCATGAAGTGCCCCGAAAATAATGGAACAGAACATCACCCGGCAGTTGGCCTACCGGGTGACAGAACCATCAGCGATCAGCGCACAGGGGGTGCGTATTGAATGCCGCCGTTGTTCCACAGGGCGTTCAGGCCACGGTCGATTTCCAGCGGCGTGCTCTTGCCCAGGTTGCGCTCGAACATCTCGCCGTAGTTACCCACTTGCTTGACGATCTGTACCACCCAGTCCTTCTTCACTTTCAGGTCTTTACCGTATTCGCCGTCGGCACCGAGCAGACGCGCAACGTCCGGGTTCTTGGTGGCCTTGGCTTCAGCTTCGACGTTCTTGGAGGTCACACCGGCCTCTTCAGCGTTGAGCATGGCGTAGCCCACCCAGCGCACGATGGCCAGCCACTCATCATCACCGTTACGCACGACCGGGCCCAGGGGCTCCTTGGAAATGGTTTCCGGCAGCACCACGTAGTCTTTCGGCGAAGCCAGCTTGCTGCGCTGGGCGAACAGCTGGGATTTGTCGGACGTCAGCACGTCGCAACGCCCGGACTCCAGCGACTTGGCGCTTTCATCGGAGGTGTCGAAGGTGATCGGGGTGTATTTGAGGTTGTTGGCGCGGAAATAGTCGGAAACGTTCAGCTCGGTGGTGGTACCGGCCTGGATGCAGATGGTTGCACCGTCCAGTTCCTTGGCGCTCTTGACGCCCAGCTTGTTGTTCACCAGAAAGCCGATGCCGTCGTAGTAGGTAATGAAGCCCGGGAATTTCAGGCCCATGCCCGCATCGCGGGAGCTGGTCATGGTGGTGTTGCGCGACAGGATGTCGACTTCGCCTGACTGAAGCGCGGTGAAACGCTCCTTGGCGTTCAACTGGCTGAACTTGACCTTGGTGGCATCGCCAAATACGGCAGCCGCCACAGCGCGGCAATAGTCAGCGTCGATCCCGAGGATCTTGCCGCTGGCATCCGGCACCGAGAAACCCGGCAGGCCGTCACTCACACCGCACTGCACAAAGCCTTTCTTCTGCACGGCGTCCAGGGTGGCGCCCGCCTGGGCAAAACCACTGACACCCAGTACAGCCGCCGCAGAGACGATGGCCAGGGTGGATTTCAATACTTTCATTACAAACCTCCAATTGCTCTTGTTGTGTCGGAGCTCCAACCTCAGCGCACCCTTATGAGGCGATATCGACCCGTGTTGGTTTTTTTTGGGGCCAAGCAGCATGAGGTTTTTGCGGTAATTCCAGTTGCTTTCCCACGAGCGGCAGTCACTGATAGTGTTACCGCCCTGGGAGAGTTCTGACATCGAGCTACACATAGCAAGGCGCGTACCAGAGTCTTGGCCGAGTGGCTGTAACTGCGCTTCGATGGCAAAAGATTCAACCTTGCGACATTCTCTTAACAGATCAACCTGTCGCGCACCGTTCCGACGCACCTCATCGGAGCGCCCGCACATCTATGGAGCAGACATGACCGAACCCTTGATTCTTCAGCCCGCCAAGCCCGCAGACGCCTGCGTTATCTGGTTGCATGGCCTGGGCGCCGATCGCTACGACTTCCTGCCGGTGGCCGAAGCCCTGCAGGAAACCCTGCTGACCACCCGCTTCGTTTTGCCCCAGGCGCCCACGCGTCCGGTGACGATTAACGGTGGCTACGAGATGCCGAGCTGGTACGACATCAAGGCCATGAGCCCGGCCCGTTCGATCAGCCTGGAAGAACTGGAAGCGTCGGCAAAAATGGTCACAGACCTGATTGAGGCGCAACAGAGAACCGGAATAGACACCTCGCGAATTTTCCTCGCCGGTTTTTCTCAAGGTGGCGCGGTGGTTTTCCACACCGCGTTCAAGAAATGGGAGGGGCCTTTGGGCGGTGTGATCGCCCTCTCCACCTATGCGCCAACCTTCGATAATGACCTGGAATTATCCGCCAGCCAGCAACGCATTCCCACGCTCTGCCTGCATGGCCAGTACGACGATGTGGTGCAGAACGCCATGGGCCGCAGCGCCTACGAGCATTTGAAGGACCGTGGTGTCACCGTGACATGGCAGGAATACCCAATGGGCCACGAAGTGTTACCCCAAGAGATACACGATATAGGCACCTGGCTGACTGAACGCCTGCGCTGAATCCCGTGTTTATGTAGCCGTATGACAGACGCACTACGCCGCGCCCGATTCTTGCATTACACTGGCCGGCGTACATTCCTTAATCAATTAATGAGATGACCGTGCTCAAAGCACTCAAGAAGATGTTCGGCAAAAGCGAGGCTGAGCCGCTCGCGCCTGTTCCCAGTGCTCCTGCCCCCAAGCCCGGCAACCGCAATGACGGTCAACAGCCCGGCCGGAACGCGCCCGCCGCCTCACCGAACAAAACCACGGTGACGCCGCCTGAACAGGTAAAGCCTGCCGCACCCGCCCCGGCGCCTGTGGCCAAGCCCCGTCGCGAACGTGCGCCCAAACCGCCCGTGACCCCCTGGAAACTCGAAGACTTCGTCGTCGAACCCCAGGAAGGCAAAACCCGCTTCCACGATTTCAAACTGGCCCCGGAACTGATGCACGCCATCCAGGACCTGGGTTTCCCGTACTGCACGCCCATCCAGGCACAAGTGCTGGGCTTCACCCTCGCGGGCAAAGACGCCATCGGCCGTGCCCAGACCGGCACCGGCAAGACCGCCGCGTTCCTGATCTCGATCATCACCCAGTTGTTGCAAACGCCGCCGCCCAAGGAACGCTACATGGGTGAACCGCGCGCGCTGATCATCGCCCCGACCCGGGAGCTGGTGGTGCAGATCGCCAAGGACGCCGCCGACCTGACCAAGTACACCGGCCTCAACGTCATGACGTTTGTGGGCGGCATGGACTTCGACAAGCAACTCAAGCACCTCGAAGCCCGTCATTGCGACATCCTCGTCGCCACCCCGGGCCGGCTGCTCGACTTCAATCAGCGTGGCGACGTGCACCTGGACATGGTCGAAGTGATGGTGCTGGACGAAGCCGACCGCATGCTCGACATGGGCTTTATCCCGCAAGTACGCCAGATCATTCGTCAGACGCCGCCGAAAACCGAGCGCCAGACCCTGCTGTTCTCCGCGACTTTCACCGAAGACGTGATGAACCTCGCCAAGCAGTGGACCACCGACCCATCCATCGTCGAGATCGAAGCACTCAACGTTGCCAGCGAAAACGTCGAGCAGCATATCTACGCCGTCGCCGGTGCCGACAAGTACAAGCTGCTCTACAACCTGGTCAACGACAACGGTTGGGAGCGCGTGATGGTATTCGCCAACCGCAAGGACGAAGTGCGCCGCATCGAAGAACGCCTGGTGCGCGACGGCGTCAACGCTGCGCAACTGTCGGGTGATGTGCCGCAGCACAAGCGCATCAAGACCCTGGAAGGCTTCCGTGAAGGCAAGATCCGCGTGCTGGTGGCTACCGATGTAGCCGGTCGCGGTATTCACATCGACGGCATCAGCCACGTGATCAACTTCACCCTGCCGGAAGTACCGGACGACTACGTGCACCGCATCGGCCGTACCGGGCGTGCTGGGGCTGCGGGTGTGTCGATCAGCTTTGCGGGCGAAGATGACTCGTACCAGTTGCCGTCCATCGAGGCGTTGCTGGGGCGCAAGATCAGCTGTGAGACGCCGCCGACGCATTTGTTGCGCGCTGTAGAACGCAAACGCCCTTGAGCTGAAATGCGGTAAAAAATGTGGAAGCGGGCTTGTGTGGGAGCTGGCTTGCCTGCGATGCAGACACCTCGGTTTTTCAGTCACGCCGAGGTGATGCTATTGCAGGCAAGCCAGCTCCCACATGGGTTTCAGCGTCTGGCTGGCTACTTCCAGCGATCCGCTGCGGCGTGGTCACTGCTGCGCCCTTCTACCCAACGCGGGCCCTCACTGGTGTTCTCCTTCTTCCAGAACGGCGCCCGCGTCTTCAGGTAATCCATCACAAACGCGCAGGCATCAAACGCTGCCTGCCGATGCGCACTGGCCGCGCCGACAAACACAATCGGCTCGCCCGGCTCCAGCGCGCCGATACGGTGCAGCACCTCCAGCTTGAGCAACGGCCAACGCTGCTCGGCTTCCACAGCGATCTTGCCCAGGGCCTTCTCGGTCATGCCGGGGTAGTGTTCCAAAAACATCCCCGACACCTCGCGCCCGTCATTGAAGTCGCGTACATAGCCGACAAAGCTCACCACCGCGCCCACGCCCACGTTGGCCGCGTGCATGGCGTTGACTTCGGCACCGGGATCAAAGGCTTCGACCTGCACACGAATGGCCATGGTCAGCCTCCGGTCACGGGTGGGAAGAAGGCGACTTCATCGCCGGCTTGCACCGGCTCGTCCAGGCTGCACAACTCCTCGTTGCGCGCACACATCAGGCTCGCTTCGTTGAGCACGGCGAATTCCGGGTCAGCAGCCAGCGCGAGGCGCACGGCATCAACACTGGCAAACTCACCTTCCATCTCCAGCGAATCGAAGCCCACCGCTTCGGCGTAGCGCGCAAAAAACAGTACGTTGATACTCATTGCTGATCCGCCTTGAAATGCCCGCTCTTACCGCCCAGCTTTTCCAGCAGGCGAATACTCTCAATGGTCATGCCGCGGTCCACCGCCTTGCACATGTCGTAGATCGTCAGGGCCGCGACGCTGGCGGCGGTCAGGGCTTCCATCTCAACGCCGGTCTGGCCGGAGAGTTTGCAGCGCGCCACGATACGAACCGCGTCTGTGCCGTCGGCACTCAGCTCCACCTTCACGCCGGTGAGCATCAACGGGTGGCACAGAGGGATCAAGTCACTGGTTTTTTTCGCTGCCTGGATCCCGGCAATGCGGGCCACGGCAAACACGTCGCCTTTGGGGTGGGCGCCGTCGACAATCATTTGCAGGGTGGCGGGCAGCATACGCACCCGCGCTTCGGCCACCGCCTCACGGAACGTCACGGCTTTTTCGGTGACGTCGACCATATGGGCGCGACCTTGGGAATCGAGATGAGTCAGCACAGGGATACTCCTGATCAGGAGCAGCGATTGTAAACCTGTGGGTCAAAATTTGCGCAGGGCTGTTTATCCCATCCTGTAGGAGCGAGCTTGCTCGCTCCTACATTCAAGGTTAGAACCGGAACGTAAACCCGGCATTGATTCCGTTATTGTTCCCTCGGTTGGAGAGCAAGCCGCTGTAGTTCAACGACACCAGGGTGTCCTGGGTCAGGGCCATTTCCGCACTGGCTTTGATCACCGCGCCATCCCTCGCCACAGGCACGCTGTTGACGGCGAAGGCCGTGTCACTACCGGCAAACTTCAGAGAAGCTTCACGATCGGTGTCACCAAACTGGTGCTCCCACCCCAGCTCACCGCGCAGGGTCACCGCCGAGGTGGACGTGAGTGGCAACTGAGTATGGCCACGCACGCCCAGGGTGGAGAGTGTCGCGTCCTGGCTTTGCTGGCTGGCATGCAAGGCTGCGGCACCGCCTTTTTCCTTGAACGAGTCGCTTTGATAGTTCAGGTACGTGAGGTTGGCGAAGGGTTCAAACACGGTCCATTGGGTATAACCGATCTCGGCAAACACCTGGTCGGTGCGCGCGTTGTAGTCGGCTTTGGCATGGTCCGACTGATTGGCATAGGCCACCCGTCGCGAAGTGTCCAGGCGGTGCCAGGTGCTGGCACCGCCCAGGCGCAGGGCAATCGCCTCGAAGCGTTTGCCACCATAGACCGACAGGTGATAGTTGTCGCTGTCCGCCGACGCCGACTGGCCGTTGAGGTGGCTTTGGGTATAACCGGTGGCTGCGCCCACGCGCCAGCCGTCGTTCACCTCGGTGTCCAGGCCCAGCAGTACGCCGCTGGTGGACGAGGAGTAACCGCTGGCGTTGTTGTCACCACTGACGTTGTTGCGTCCACCGAGTAGCTGTACCCAGCCGCCGTTGTCACGGCTGTCGATCTGCGCGTTGGAATCCAGTGCCTGCGCCTGTTGCAGGCGAGCGTTGACCGCTTCACGCAGGTAGCGGCTGTCGGCCATTTGCGCTGCGGCCACGTCCGAATGCAATTGCCCTGAAAGTTGCTTGAAGCCCTCCCGCGCCTGGGCGGCGGAATCCGATGACAGCAGGCTTTCGTAGACCGGGCTGCCAGTGCCCAATGTCTCGGCCACCGTCGCCACCGCACGCTCGTTGCGGGTTTGCGCGACACTGGCGAAGGTGGTCTGGTTGCGAGCTATCGCCAGGGTCAACTGATTCGGTTGATAGTTGAGCGCAGTGCCAATGAACAGGTAGTTGGGGGCGAACGCTGCAAACTGCCCCTGGATACCTTGACTGGCGCTGAGGATATTGAACTGCTGGCCCAGCAAGCTGCGCGCCTCGGTGGCGGTCAACAGGTTGGGGCTGTTCTCCAGGGACACGCTCACCACACCACCGTTGAGAGTCGCCGCGCCATTGCTCTGGAGCTGGTCGCTCTGACCATTGGCGCCGACTTCGACGGCATACACCGAACCCGGATTGAACGTAACATCGCCGGTGCGCAGCGTGCCTATCGAATGCCCCGGGGCCACTCGCCCGCCGTTGTTGACGGTCAAGGCACCCACCGTGCCGTTGCCGGCCAGGGTGCCGCCCAGTGTGGTCATCACGCCGTTATCGGCATTGCGCATGCCAACGGCGCTGCCGTCTACCGTCACGGCAGAGGTCAACGCGCCGTCCACCGACAATTTGCCACCGCGTACCCAAGTGCTGCCCGAATAGCTGTTCTGGCCTTCCAGCACCAACTCGCCATCCCCGGACTTGACCAGGCTACCGACGTAGGTGCTGCCGGTGAGCACGTCCTGGCCGCGGGTGAGTGTTGCCTGCTCCCGGGCATGACCGATGTCGTATTCAAACTGATCGTCGGCCGAGGCATTGGCGGGCAGGCCATTGAGCCAGCCTTTTTGCTGCTTGGTGGCGGCCCAGGTCGCCTGCTCGGCAGCGTCTTCTACGCGGCGGGCGCGAATGGCTTCATCGGAAATCGGGTTGGCCCAGATATCGCGGGTACCGCTGGGCAACGCCACTGCCACCGCACCGAGGAACTGCCCCGGCCCTTGCATGGCTTTTTGCAGGTTGGGCAAGCCCCAGCCACTGACCACACCTGGTACTTGTGGGACACCCGGCGCGGCATCGTGCACCGGTTGCAGGTTGTCGTAGGTGCGGCCTCCGGTCAGCTCGCCAACCGGCGTGTCCGGTCCATCCGGCGCCTGCAGGCTGGAGGTGGTCAGCAACACGTCCCGCGCCTGGCTGGGCGTCATATAGGGGAAGCGTTGCATCACCAACGCCAGGGCCCCGGAAACGCTCGGCGCGGCGGCCGAGGTGCCGTTGGCATTCGGGATGATTTCGCCCTCGGGGCCGGCAGACGGAATGCCCGACACGCCCATCACGCACCACCACTTGGAGGTACCGCAACGGTTGTAGACCTGGGCGCTAGTCTCGTCGTAGCCCGTGATGGAGAGGAACCTGCCTTCGATATCCGGCTTGAAAAACGGCAGGTTCGCATTGGTGTCCGGGTTGGCACCGTGGCTGTCGTTGCCCGCCGAGATGATCTGGATGAACGTGTTTTGCCGGGCCGCATCGGCCATGGCGTCCATCCAGGTTTTGTGCCCGGCGTGGGCCTTGTCCCAGAATGGGCGATAGGCGGCGGTCATGTCCTGCAGGTTTTGCGCGGCGCTGTCGCCGACGTTGCCGAAGTGGTTCTCCACGTCATCGCGCGAGCTCTGCCCCCAACTCTGGTTGACGATCGCCACGTTCTTCGCCGCCAGGGCGTTGTAGCTGGCCATGAATGCGTTGTAGTCGAGGTCGTTGGAGCCTTGGTAGCGGTCGTTGTCGCTGCCGCCAGTGTTGGCGACAAAAAGATTGGCGTCGAAGGCAATGCCGTGCATACCAGTGCCGTTGCGGTTGGCAGCCAGCACCCCGGACATTTCCGTGCCATGCCCGTCGTTGAACTCCGGGTCGTATTCCCCAGGGATACTGAAAGGCTCCCCCTGCTTGAACTCGCCGCTGGGTACTTCAAGGCGGTAGCGCGGATGGGTGGCGTAGTACTCGCCCGTGGAGGTCACCGCCTGCACCCGGTCCTGGCCCTGGGCATTTTTGCCCTGGAACTCGGAGTGTTCGGTGAGGATGCCCGAGTCGAGTACGCCGACATTCACCCCCTTTCCGGTGATGCCCAAGGCATAGGCGTAATACGCGTTGGTGCGGTCCAGGCCGGAATTGACCTGAGCTTCCGGGGTCTTCCAGGTTTGCGCGTTGGCACTCCAGTTACGGGTTGCGCCAGCCCAGGACTGGCCTGCGTTCAATTGCCCGCTCAGGTTGCTGCTCACGCCCGGCTCGACGTAGGTGAAAGGCTTGGCGGCCGGCAGGTTGGCGATAATGGCCTTGGAGAAGTCCAGAATATTGGTGGTGTAGCGGCCGCTGTTGCTGAACAGCCGGCTGCGGTAGTAATCCAGGCGCGAAGCGTAGTCCAGTGGCCGACGGGTGTCGCCGAGCATGGCGCCAATGGTCAGGTTCTCGGGTTGCAGCTCATAGTTTTGCTTGAGGGCCGAATCGAACTTGCCGGACTGGGCCGCGAAGTCCTTGGCCGCAAGATCGACAATATCCGCGTAGGCAAACCTGAGGTTTTTGTACACGGCAGTCTCAGGACCGAATGAGGCGACGGCTGTCCTGAACGCCGATTCCAATACCTGCGGGGTGTAGGGGTTGTCGTCTGCCCTGGCCACGGAACCGTGGCCCAGCCATAAGGCCAGGCCGAGTGCTATGGGTGTGAGGGGTGTGGTCTTGAAACGGGGGGTGCGATTGCGTTGCGACACAATGAAGCCATTACCTGCTACGTCCATTTTCCTTTCCCTTTGGATATGTGCGTCATCAATGAGCGATGTTTTTGTAATAGGCAGGGTCACGGTGAAAACCCTGGACAGGTTTTCTAAACGTTCGTCGAATCAAGGAGGTGGTGTTCCGACGGGGTCTTGCAGTGTTCTTATAGTTTTTATCGCAAGAAAAAATGTAACAAAATAATTACAGAGACCACAAGCACCCGGGACGCGTTAACGCAGGCAAATGTCGCACAAAACAAAAACCCCGGACTTCGTGAAAAATCCGGGGCTTTTCGTCGCAGGTTCGCTGCAGTTACAGATGGGACTCGGCGTATTCAGCCAGAATCGAACGCGGTACCCCTTGCAGCGCAATGTGCACGCCGTTCGGGAAGTCCTTGAAGCGTTCCGTCAGGTAAGTCAGCCCGGAGCTGGTCGCGGACAGGTAAGGGGTGTCGATCTGCGCCAGGTTGCCCAGGCACACCACTTTGGAACCGGCGCCGGCACGGGTGATGATGGTTTTCATCTGGTGCGGCGTAAGGTTCTGGCATTCATCAATCAGAATCAGGCTTTGCTGGAAGCTGCGACCTCGGATGTAGTTGAGGGATTTGAACTGCAACGGCACTTTGCTGAGGATGTAGTCGACGCTGCCATGGGTGTTTTCGTCATCCATGTGCAAGGCTTCGAGGTTGTCGGTAATCGCCCCCAGCCACGGCTCCATTTTTTCCGCCTCGGTACCGGGCAGGAAACCGATTTCCTGGTCCAGGCCCTGCACGCTGCGGGTGGCGATGATGCGGCGATAGCGTTTGGTCACCATGGTCTGTTCGATGGCGGCGGCCAGGGCGAGGATGGTTTTCCCCGAACCTGCGGCGCCGGTCAGGTTGACCAGGTGAATGTCCGGATCGAGTAGCGCATACAGCGCCAGGCTCTGGTAGATATCACGCGGTTTCAGGCCCCAGGCTTCCTGGTGCAACAGGGGTTCCTGATGCAGGTCGAGGATCAGCAGCTTGTCGACCTGGATCTCTTTGATCCAGCCCACGAAGCCCTGTTCGTCGACGATGAACTCATTGATATGCACGGCCGGCAGGTTGTCGATCAGCTGTACCTGGTGCCAGGTGCGGCCGTGGTCCTGACGGGTTTCGACCTTGCTGACACGGTCCCAGAATGAGCCGGTCATCATGTGATAACCACGCGAGAGCATCGACACGTCGTCGACCAGTTGGTCGGTGCTGTAGTCCTCGGCAGCGATCCCACACGCTCGTGCCTTGAGGCGCATATTGATGTCTTTGGTCACCAGCACCACGCGCAGGTCCTTGTCGCGGGCGTGCAGGTCGATCAATTGGTTGATGATTTTGTTGTCGTTCAGGTTTTCCGGCAGCAGGCTGTTGGGCTCGCTGCGCTTGCTCATCAGGATCGACAGCAAGCCCTTGGGCCCGCTCTTGCCACGCTGGATGGGCACGCCAACCTCGACGTCCTCGGGCGAGGCTTCGCCCAATGTCTTGTCGATCAGACGGATGGCCTGGCGGCATTCGGCGGCAACGCTGTGGTGGCCGCTTTTGAGTTTGTCGAGCTCCTCAAGCACGATCATCGGGATGGCGACGTGGTGTTCTTCGAAGTTCAGCAGTGCATTTGGATCGTGGATCAATACGTTGGTATCAAGCACATAAAGGATTGGCTGGTCGGAAGAAGGGTTACGTCCATGATCATCCATACTCGGTCACCTTTGTGGGAGCCATTCGACGCAATACCTGGGCGGTGCTGCGCCTCGATTCGACCACCGAGTGCACCTGAGGGACGTCAAGTGCAGTGCCCACATGCGGAGTCTTGGAAGACGCCACCTGTGTTGCAGGTTTCGGCGGTCTGACTTCGTAATACCGCAAAACCCATGACAGGAAAAAGCACTTTGACGCTTTTTTGAAGTTTATTTTTCAGGATGACGAATAGCACTAGCCGAGTGCCATGTACCCCGTTAAAGTCGGAAGTCCGCCTGCATCGAAATGTCGCAGCAAATCGCCCCGAAAACACCCCATCCCCAGCAAAGCCGGGCACTTCATCGAAATGCCTCGCGACACTCCTGCCAGCCCAAGCCACTCTGCGCCGTAGCCTGCAACACCATCGGCAATCCCACCCGCGCCTTGTCCTGGGTGTCGTGAAACACGATCACGCCTTTGCGCCACAGCAGCATCAATGTCAGCACCCGTTGCGCCGACTCATCGGCCTTGAGCTTGCCCGGCTCGTCCTGGGAGTCGATGTCCCATAACGCCACTTGCAGGCCCTGTTGCTGGAAGAAGCCCTGGCTGTCCGCGCGGCGCTGCCCATACGGTGGGCGGAACAAGGGCACATAGTTTTCCGGCATCAGGTTCTGTACCAGCCCGGCACTGCGGGTGATGGAGCTTTGCCAGTCGACCCAATGGCTGTGGGAGCGGTACTGCCAGCCCTGAAGCCCCACGCACTGCCCTTGGTACAGCGCCTGCACATCGGCGGCGGAACTGCGCTCCACACGGGTTTGCAAGCTGCTGCCAAGGACAAAGAACGTCGCGTTCATCTTTTGCTTGCGCAGGTAATCGGTGAGCCAGTCGGTATTGCCGCTGACAGGTGCAGGGCCACCGTCGAAGGTCAGTAAAAACATCCGGTCATTGAGTTCATCACCGTTGCGCTCATGATCGCCAAAGCGCGCCACTTCACTGCTGATCTGCGGAAACAGCGCGGCCTTGCGCAACAACTCGTCCAGATAGCGTGCGTGAAAGTGCCGGCTGGGGGCGGCCCAGCCTATATAGAAAGAGTTGTCACTGACCTCGAACTTGCCGGCCTGCTCACGCAGGTCGTCCATGTTTTCCACCAGGTAGCAGAACGAGGCGTCTTCTTCGCAGCTCTGCTGGGCGAATGTGTAGTTCTCCAACAGCCGTTGCCAGAGCTGGCGACGCAGGTCGCCGATGGCGGCCAGGTTGATGTTCTTCAGCCCCAGGCGTTGCTTGAGCGCCGCGTCGTCCAGGGCTTCGCTGGCGAGCAGGCCGTGGGCGAACATCAGGATCTCCGCACGCGAAGCCACATCGAACAGCGCCGGGCTGGCGAGTTTTTCCGGCCAGGTACTACGGTCCAGGCTGGCGACATCCACCGGCGCGGCCTGGGCATTCAGGCACAGCAGGCAAGCGGACAATAAAAGCGCTAATCGCACACGAGGTCTCCCTCTACAGAGTTACCGCCCATCATAGCGGACTGGTCCGCCCTTTTTGTGTAGGAGCGAGCTCGCTCGCGAAAAACGTCCGGGCACCGCGTCTATTCAGTCTGCCAGCATTCTCGTTGACGACTTTCGCGAGCAAGCTCGCTCCTACAAAAACCGGGGCCTATCGGCTTGATAGGTGGAGTCGAACGCTCCAACCCCCTAGAATCCCCCCACGATTCCAGGAGCCAACTTCATGCTGATGGTGATTTCCCCCGCCAAAACCCTCGACTTCGAGTCCAAGCCGGTCACTGCGCGCTTCACCCAGCCGCAGTACCTGGACCACTCCCAGGAACTGATCGAGCAACTGCGCGAACTGAGCCCGGCGCAAATCAGTGAGCTGATGCACGTCTCCGACAAGATCGGTGGCCTCAACGCTGCGCGTTTCGGCAGCTGGACGCCGGCCTTCACTCCGGCCAACGCCAAGCAGGCGCTGCTGGCGTTCAAGGGCGATGTGTATACCGGCCTGAATGCCGAGACTTTCAGCGAGGCCGATTTCAGCTATGCCCAGGACCATCTGCGTATGCTCTCGGGCCTCTACGGCCTGCTGCGCCCGCTGGACCTGATGATGCCGTATCGCCTGGAGATGGGCACCAAGCTGGCCAACGCCCGCGGCAAGGACCTTTACGCGTTCTGGGGCACACGCATCAGCGAATGGTTGAATGAAGCCCTGGCCGAGCAAGGCGACGATGTGCTGCTCAACCTGGCGTCCAATGAGTATTTTTCGGCGGTCAAGCGCACGGCCTTGAACGCGCGGATCATCAATACCGAGTTCAAGGACCTGAAGAACGGCCAGTACAAGATCATCAGCTTCTACGCGAAAAAAGCTCGGGGCATGATGAGCCGGTTTGTGATTGAAGAACGCATCAACGATCCGGCCCAGCTCAAGCAGTTCGATGTACAGGGCTATCGCTTCAATGCGGAGCAGTCCAAGCCGGATAACCTGGTGTTTTTGCGCGATCACGCACCGGAATAAGGCCTGTACAGCCACCAACATCAACTGTGGGAGCTGGCTTGCCTGCGATAGCGGAGGGTCAGCCGACTCACATGTCGCTGATACACCGCTATCGCAGGCAAGCCAGCTCCCACATTTTTTGCCTGCATTTCACCCCACCAATCGTCATTTATTTGACGTCAAAAAATATCAAGACACATCTCTAACAATTTCTTCACTCGACACTCGTCGGTTTTTTTCGTAGTGGCACCACTTTTTTTTAACGGTAGTGGCACAAAACTATCCTCTCGCACCAACTCCCCATAACTACTGGCCTAAATAGCAAGTGCTATCAATATAGTACTAGTGCCATCTTTTCTAATATTTCAAAAAATTTCCGGAAAGGGGATGAGCGGCCCGGAACTTCGTCTTGAAGCACCGCTCATACCACCGGTAACGAAATTCTCTGTTTACGTAAGAGATGACTTACATACCGACCAATGGAAGTAGCCAAGTTGTCATAAAGCACTTTGGCTCGAGGGTCATATCATCAACTGATTGAGTTGAGGGCGGCGATAAGGACTCATTGCCAACCCCTAAAGGCCAAGGCAGCGCTGACCTAAATGAGCCAGTGTTAACACCCAAGGCGTTGATATCAAAAGGCTTCTTGCCTGTATCAAAGCCCTGCGGCACTGGCGCCGGCCCCTTCCGCCATGGAAAACCGGCTGCATTTCAGGGCAAGCCCCAATAACAAGGCCACGTTGCGCACAACTTGAGTGCAATAGTTAGTCACTCGCTATTTAACATGCCTGCACGCGGTAAGTCGGCGTCTATTCGCCTAACTTTCGCGGCATCAGTGACGCTTGCAAACATGAACTCCGGCCATCTAATGGCATGATTTAAACATAGAGGTAATTGCGATGCGCATCAGCATATTTGGTTTGGGTTACGTTGGCGCCGTGTGTGCCGGTTGCCTGTCTGCCCGTGGCCATGAAGTGGTCGGCGTAGACATCTCCAAGGACAAGATCGACCTGATCAATGCGGGTAAATCCCCCATCGTTGAACCGGGTCTGGGCGAACTGTTGAGCCAAGGCATCGCAACCGGTCGACTGCGCGGTACCACCAACTTCGCCGAAGCCATCCGCGACACCGACCTGTCGATGATCTGCGTCGGTACGCCGAGCAAGAAGAACGGCGACCTGGAACTGAACTACATCGAGTCGGTATGCCGCGAGATCGGTTTTGTACTGCGTGACAAGACCACCCGCCACACCGTCGTGGTGCGCAGCACCGTACTGCCGGGCACCGTGGCCAACGTGGTAATCCCGATCCTCGAAGACTGCTCCGGCAAGAAAGCCGGTGTTGATTTCGGCGTCGCGGTCAACCCGGAATTCCTGCGTGAATCCACCGCCATCGCCGACTACGACCTGCCACCGATGACCGTTATCGGCGAGTTCGACAAAGCCTCCGGCGACGTCCTGCAGTCGCTGTACGAAGAACTCGACGCGCCGATCATCCGCAAGGACATCGCCGTTGCCGAAATGATCAAGTACACCTGCAACGTATGGCACGCCACCAAAGTCACCTTCGCCAACGAGATCGGCAACATCGCCAAGGCCGTCGGCGTTGACGGTCGTGAAGTGATGGAAGTGGTCTGCCAGGACAAGACCCTCAACCTGTCCCAGTACTACATGCGCCCAGGCTTCGCTTTCGGCGGTTCGTGCCTGCCAAAAGACGTGCGTGCCCTGACCTACCGCGCCGGCTCCCTGGACGTGGAAGCACCGTTGCTCAACTCGCTGATGCGCAGCAACGAATCCCAAGTGCAGAACGCCTTCGACATCGTCTCCAGCCACGACAAGCGCAAAGTCGCCCTGCTGGGCCTGAGCTTCAAGGCCGGTACCGATGACCTGCGTGAAAGCCCATTGGTAGAACTGGCGGAAATGCTGATCGGCAAGGGCTACGACCTGAGCATCTACGACAGCAACGTCGAGTACGCCCGTATGCACGGCGCGAACAAGGACTACATCGAAGGCAAGATCCCGCACGTATCGTCCCTGCTCAACTCGGACTTCGACGAAGTGATCAACAACTCCGACGTGATCATCCTCGGTAACCGTGACGAGAAGTTCCGCGCCCTTGCGCACGAAGCCCCGCACGGCAAGCAAGTGGTCGACCTGGTGGGCTTCATGTCCAAGGCCACCAGCGTGAGCGGCCGTACCGAAGGTATTTGCTGGTAACAGCAACGGCAAGTTTCAGGCTGCCAGTGGCTTACCCCAGCGCTTGCAGCCTGAAGCCTCCTCACCTTGCGGATGACGCTTATGTCCAAGTTAAAACATGTATTTCTGCAATCTGCCGGCTGGCTGTTCTTTCTCAGCCTGCTGATGGGGCTCGCCCTGCTGTTGCCGGCGAGCACCTTCGATTCGCAATCGAAGAATTTTATTTTCCTGATTGGTGCCGTGGGTATCTGGCGCTACTCGATGGGCGCGACGCATTTCTTTCGCGGCATGCTGTTCCTGTACGTGGTGTACCCGCACCTGCGCCGCAAAGTGCGCAAGCTGGGCAAGGCCGCCGACCCGTCCCATGTGTTCCTGATGGTCACCAGTTTTCGTATCGATGCGCTGACCACCGCCCAGGTCTACAGCTCGGTGATTCGCGAAGCCATCGACTGCGGCTTCCCCACCACCGTGGTGTGCTCGCTGGTGGAAATGTCCGATGAGCTGCTGGTGAAAAGCCTCTGGGAAAAGATGAACCCGCCGGCTCACGTCAAGCTCGACTTCGTGCGTATCGCCGGTACCGGCAAGCGTGACGGCCTGGCCTTCGGTTTTCGCGCCATCTCGCGTCACCTGCCGGACGACCGCGCCGTGGTTGCCGTGATCGATGGCGACACCGTGCTGGCCGAAGGCGTAGTGCGCAAGACCGTGCCGTGGTTCCAGCTGTTCGGCAATGTCGGCGGCCTGACCACCAACGAATTCTGCGAAGTGCGCGGCGGCTACATCATGAGCGAATGGCACAAACTGCGCTTCGCCCAACGCCACATCAACATGTGCTCCATGGCCCTGTCCAAGCGCGTGCTGACCATGACCGGGCGCATGTCGGTATTCCGCGCCAGCGTAGTGACTGACCCGGGCTTTATCGCCGACGTGGAAAGCGACTCGCTGCAACACTGGCGCCTGGGCCGCTTCAAGTTCCTCACCGGGGATGACAAGTCCAGCTGGTTCAGCCTGATGCGCCTGGGCTACGACACCTTCTACGTGCCGGACGCCGCCATCAACACCGTGGAACACCCGCCGGAAAAGAGCTTTATCAAGGCCAGCCGCAAGCTGATGTTCCGCTGGTACGGCAACAACCTGCGCCAGAACTCCCGTGCCCTGGGCCTGGGCGTGCGTCGCCTCGGCCTGTTCACCAGCGTGGTGCTGTTCGACCAGCGCGTATCGATGTGGACCTCCCTGCTCGGCCTGACCGTGGCCATGATCGCCACCTTCAAGTACGGCGGCGCGTTCATCCTCGCCTACCTGCTATGGATCGGCATTACCCGCCTGATCCTCACCCTGCTGTTGTCGTGCTCCGGCCACAAGATCGGCCCGGCCTACCCGCTGATTCTCTATTACAACCAGATCATGGGCGCGTTGGTGAAGATCTACGTGTTCTTCCGCCTTGATCAACAGTCCTGGACCCGCCAGGACACCAAACTGACCCGCGATTTGGCCAGCTTTCAACGTTGGTTCAACACCTGGTCGTCTCGGACCATGACCTTCTCCGCCGGCAGCATCTTCGTTGCCGTGTTGCTGATGATGGTCTGACCCTGCCAAGCCTGAATTAACCTAGGAATTACACCCGATGAATAGCCAAGTAAACGCCAACGTTGTCCACGAATCCGAAGCCCAGCGCCAACACGCCCGGGTGAAAATCCCGGCCAAGCTGCGCTTCTTCAACAGCGACCGCACGCCGACCGAAGCAAAGGTTATCGACCTGTCCGCCGGCGGCCTGGCTTTCACCGCTACCCAGCCGCTCACCATCGGCCAAGTGCACAAGGGCCGCCTGCAGTTCGTGATCGACAACCTCGGCCTGGCCATGGACGTGGAGCTGCAGATTCGCTCCTACGACCGCCAGACCGGCCGCACCGGTTGCCAGTTCCAGAACCTCGATGCCCAGGATATTTCCACCCTGCGCCACCTGATCACCTCGCACCTGTCCGGTGACATCGTGACCATGGGCGACGTACTCGCGACCCTGCAACGCGACAACTTCACCAAGGCACGCAAGGTCAAGGACGGCGGCAGCGGCATGACCGCGTTCGGTCGCCTGCGCGCCGTGACCTTCAGCCTGGCGATCTTCCTGGTGGGCCTGGCGGCCTTCGGTTTTGTGGTCAAGTCGCTCTACGGCATGTACTTCGTCAGCCACGCCCAGGCCGGCCTCGTCAGCGTACCGGGCATGAACGTGACCATGCCCCGTGACGGCACCGTGCAAAGCCTGCTCAAGGGTGATTCGGTAGCAGCCAAGGGCGCGCCGCTGGCGACTTTCAGCACCAGCATGCTCGACGTGCTCAAGGGCCACCTGGACGAAGACCAGTTGCAACCGGCCAAGGTCGAAGAACTGTTTGGCAAGCAAATGACCGGCACCCTGACTTCGCCGTGCGATTGCGTGGTCGCCCAGCAACTGGTCGCCGACGGCCAGTACGCCAGCAAGGGCGATGTGATCTTCCAACTGGTGCCACGTGGCAGCCAGGCTAATGTTGAAGCCCGCTTCACCTACCGCCAGTTTGGCGATGTACGCCCAGGTACGCCGGTGAGCTTTCAGGTCGCCGATGAAGAACAGGTTCGCACCGGCACCATCGTCAGCAGCACCAGCCTGAACAGCGCCGACCTGTCCTCCGACATCCGCGTGCAGATCAAGCCTGATGCACCGCTGGACAGCACCTACGCCGGCCGCCCGGTAGAAGTCACCAGCGACCGTGGCCCATCGCTGAACTGGCTGATCGACAAAGCCATGGCTCACGGTCTGTAAGCGAGGACATGCCTGTGATGACTCTCTCAAAAACACCACAATCCCTGTGGGAGCGGGCTTGCTGTGGCGAGGGAGCTTGCTCCCGCTCGACAGCGCAGCTGGAGCCGGCTTTTGGGGGCGCTGCGCACCCCAGCGGGAGCAAGCTCCCTCGCCACAAAGGCAGTGCCCACATTGGTTCGGTAGCGTTGATCGCCCTAGCAATCAGCCTGGCCGGTTGCGCCGGCCTGCCCGACCAGCGCCTGGCCAACGAAGCCCTCAAGCGCGGCGACACCGTCACCGCGCAGCAGAATTACCAGCAACTGGCAGACCTGGGCTACAGCGAGGCCCAGGTGGGCCTGGCCGATATCCAGGTCGGCACCCGTGACCCGGCGCAAATCAAACAGGCCGAAGCCACCTACCGTGCGGCGGCAGATACGTCGCCGCGTGCCCAGGCACGCCTGGGTCGCCTGTTGGCGGCCAAGCCCGGCGCCACTGAGGCCGAACACCATGAAGCCGAAAGCCTGCTGAAAAAAGCCTTTGCCAATGGTGAAGGCAATACCTTGATCCCGCTGGCAATGCTGTACCTGCAATACCCCCACAGCTTTCCCAACGTGAATGCCCAACAGCAGATCAGCCAATGGCAGGCGGCGGGTTACCCGGAGGCCGGCCTGGCCCAGGTGCTGCTGTATCGCACCCAGGATACCTACGATCAGCACCTGGATGATGTGGAGCGCATCTGCAAAGCCGCGCTGACCACCACCGATATCTGCTACGTCGAACTGGCCACGGTCTATCAGAAAAAACAGCAGCCGGAACAACAGGCCGAACTGCTCAAGCAAATCGAAGCAGGCGTCAGCCGTGGCACCGTGACTGCGCAGCGCGTCGACAGCGTGGCCCGCGTACTCGGCGATGCCACCCTCGGTACCCCGGACGAAAAAACTGCCCAGGCATTGCTGGAAAAAATCGCCCCTGGCTACCCGGCGTCCTGGGTCAGCCTGGCGCAACTGCTCTACGACTTCCCCGAACTGGGCGATGTCGACCAGATGATGAAGTACCTCGACAACGGCCGTGCCGCCGACCAGCCACGCGCCGAATTGCTGCTGGGCAAGCTCTACTACGAAGGCAAGTGGGTGCCGGCCGATGCCAAGGCTGCCGAGGCGCATTTCGAGAAAGCCGTGGGCCGTGAAGTGGCCGCCGATTACTACCTCGGCCAGATTTACCGCCGTGGCTACCTGGGCAAGGTCTACCCGCAAAAAGCCCTCGACCACCTGCTGACCGCAGCGCGCAACGGCCAGAACAGCGCCGACTTCGCCATTGCCCAACTGTTTTCCCAAGGCAAGGGCACCAAGCCCGACCCGTTGAACGCCTATGTCTTCAGCCAACTGGCCAAGGCCCAGGACACGCCAGAGGCCAATGACCTGGCCACCCAGCTCGAAGCGCCGCTGACGCCTGAGCAACGCGCCGAAGGCCAACGCCTGGTGCAACAGGAACTGGCCGCCCGCGGCACCCTGGCCCAAAGCACGCTGCAACTGCACGCCCTGCAAGAAGAAGACGGCGAGGAATCCCTATGAAGCTCAACCCATTCGTCAAGGCCGGTATCGGCCTGACCTTCGCCCTGCTGTGGTCGTGCCCGACCCTGGCCGCGCTCACCGAAGCCAAGAACTTCGGCCTGGAAGTCAAAGCCACCGCGCAGTCTGAAGATGACCGCGACCTCGGCACCCAGAAAGGCGGTGACGTCAACGGCATCGGCCTCGACCTGCGCCCCTGGATCTACGGCGAAAGCGGCGCATGGAGCGCCTACGCCATGGGCCAGGCAGTGGTTTCCAGCGATATCATCGAGACCGACACCCTGCAACAGTCGGCCGATGACACCACCGAGCAGCAGTCGAGCAACGACGACCGCAAGGCCAAGAAAAACTACCTGGCCCTGCGTGAGTTCTGGGTCGGCTACAGCGGCTTCACGCCCTACCCCGGCGAGATCCTCAAGTTCGGCCGCCAGCGCCTGCGCAATGACGACGGCCAGTGGCGCGACACCAACATCGAAGCGTTGAACTGGACCTTCGACACCACCCTGCTCAAGGCCAACGTCGGCGCTGCCGAACGTTTCAGCGAATACCGCACCGACCTCAAGGAACTGTCGCCGGTCGACAAAGACCGCCAGCACTTCTACGCCGACGCTGCCTACCAGTGGACGCCGGGCCAGTGGATCGGCGTGCGCGGCCACCACACCCATGACGACGGCAAGCTCGACTACGCCGAACCGGGTGTCGCCAGCGACCCGTTGGACAAGCGCGAAAACGGCGACCTGACCTGGCTGGGCATCGAAGCCAACAGCGACGCCTACAACTGGCGCAACACCAACACCGTCAACTACTGGGCAAGCATCACCGGCATGCGCGGCGACCGCGACAAGGTCAACGCCTTGAACGCTGACGGCACACGCCCCACCAGCGCCAAGCGCAGCGATGACCTGAGCGGCTGGGCCACCGATATCGGCGTGCGCCTGCGCCTGGATCCGCAGTGGCAAGTGGGTGCCGCGTACTCGCGCGCCAGTGCCGAGTACGAACAGAACGGCCTGCAAAGCAACCGTTCGAACTGGACCGGCACCCAGTCCCGCGTGCATCGCTTCGGTGAAGCGTTTCGCGGTGAAATGAACAACATGCAGTCCATGAGCCTGTTCGGTTCCTGGCAACTGCGCGAGGACTACGACGCCAGCCTGGTGTACCACAAGTTCTGGCGCGTGGACGGCAACAAGCCGGTGGGCAGCAACGGCATCGACGCGGTGCAGAACAACACCGATGACGTCACCGGCGCGATCCTCTCCAGCACCTCCCTGCCCCTTGAAGACGGCAAGAAAGACCTCGGCCAAGAAATGGACCTGGTGGTCACCAAGTACTTCAAGAAAGGCTTGCTGCCAGCCGCGCTGAGCCAGTCGATCGACGAGCCTTCAGCCCTGGTGCGTTTGCGTGCCGGTGTGTTCAAGCCCGGCGATGCCTATGGCAGCCAGGTCGACTCCTACATGCACCGCGCGTTTGTCGACGTGGTCTGGAAATTCTGATGGGAGCCTGCGCCATGAATGCTCAAAGCCTACTCGTCGCGGCAATGCTGATGGCCAGCGCCACAGCGTTTGCCGATACGGCGGCCAAGGCGCCGATCATCGCCAAGGAACTGCAACAGGCCAAAACCTACACCATCTCCAGCCCGCCCACCGCGCCGTTGGAAATGGCCAAGCCGGCGCTGCCCGACCTGTCGGGCTACACCGCGCAGGCGATGGAAAAGAAAATCGTCAAGACCAAAGTCGGCAAAATCAGCATCCGCCGCATGATGCAGGAAGACGCACTCAAGGACTTTATCGGCGGCGATAACAAGATGGCCGAATGGGTAGTGCGCCAACACGGCATTCCCCAGGCGATCTTTGTCGACGACGGCTACATGAACCTCAAGGACCTGCTGGGCAAGGTGCCCAAGCAGTACTTCAGCGAAACGTCGCCGGGCGTGTTCCTGGCCAAGTTGCCGATCGTGGTGGGCCGTAAAGGCATCCTCGATATCGACAAAAACACCCAGGAACTGCGCCTGTCCCAGCAAGCCGGCTCGTTTTTGATCAACGACGGCCAGCTGTTCGTGCGTGACACCAAGGTCACCGGCTGGGATGAAAAAACCAACGGCCCGGCGCTGTTCAAGTCGGCCAAGGAATTCCGCCCGTTCCTGCTGGCCTGGGGCGGCACTGAGACCTACATCTCCAAAACCAAGATGGCCAGCTTCGGCTATGCCAACAGTAAGTCGTACGGGGTGAGTATTTCCCAGTACACGCCGAACATGGCCAAGGTGCTCAAGCGCCCCGAGCCCACCGGTTGGATCATTGACTCCGAGTTCTCGGACATGTGGTACGGCTTCTACTGCTACGAGACCACGGGCTTTGTGATCAAGGGCAATACCTACAAAGACAACATCGTCTACGGCATCGACCCCCATGACCGTTCCCACGGCCTGATCATCGCGGACAACACCGTGTACGGCACCAAGAAGAAGCACGGCATCATCATTTCCCGGGAAGTGAACGACAGCTTCATCTTCAACAACCGCAGCTATGACAACAAGCTTTCGGGCCTGGTGATCGACCGTAACAGCGTGAACAACCTGATCGCCGACAACGAGATCTACCGCAACCACACCGACGGCATCACCCTCTATGAGAGCGGCGACAACCTGCTGTGGGGCAACAAGGTGATCAGCAACCGTCGCCACGGGATTCGCGTGCGTAACAGCGTGAACATCAAGCTCTACGAAAACACCTCGATGGCCAACGGGCTGACCGGCGTGTACGGCCACATCAAGGACTTGACCGACACCGACCGCGACATCGCCCTCGACCCGTTTGACGCCAAGGTGTCGCTGATCGTGGTTGGCGGTGAACTGGCGGGTAACGGCAGCGGGCCGCTGTCCATCGACTCGCCGTTGAGTATCGAGCTGTATCGCGTGTCGATGCTCGCGCCGACCAAATCCAGCGGCATCAGCTTCTCCGGCATCCTGGGCGACCGCCAGGAAGAAATTCTCGACCTGCTGGTTCGCCAGCAGAAAGCCGTGCTGATCGACCCCGTCGAACGCCAGACCGAATTGCAGGACTGAGGATGACCCTTATGCACCCACACATGATCAAACTGCTGAGCCTCTCGGGTCTGACCCTCGGCCTGCTGGCGGCCAGCCAGGGCGTACGCGCCGATGAAGTCAAAGCTCCGACCTTCACCGCCGAACCCTGCTGCAGCCTGTGCCCGGCCGCCCATGACGCGAAGAACTACACCACGCGCTACCAGCAGAACTTCACCACCCTGGTGCAAGCCCAGGGCGACTGGCTGTTCCGTACCCAGGAAGACCTGCGCACCGAGTTCGACACCACCCCGGCCGGCTACAAGCGCATGCAGCAGCTGCACGATGCGTTCAAGAGCAAGGGCGTGGAACTGGTGGTGGTCTACCAGCCGACCCGTGGCCTGGTGAACCGCAACAAGCTCAACCCTGAGGAAAAGGCCAAGTACGATTTCGACAAGGCCCTGACCAACTACAAGACCATGCTCGGCCGATTCGCCAAGATGGGCTACGTGGTGCCAGACCTGTCGCCGCTGACCAACGAGCAACTGCCGGATGAGTTGCCGGCCCACGATTTCTACTTCCGTGGCGACCAGCACTGGACCCCGTACGGCGCCCAGCGCACCGCGAAAATCGTCGCGGCCAAGGTCAAGCAGATGCCGGAATATGCCGAGATTCCCAAGCGCGAATTCGAGACCAAGCGCTCGGGCCGCATGGGCAAGACCGGCACCCTGCACAACATGGCCGGGCAACTGTGCGGCACCAGCTATGCGATCCAGTACATGGACCAGTTCACCACCGAACCCAAGGGCGAAGCCGGTGACGGCGACCTGTTCGGCGATTCGGGCAACCCGCAGATCACCCTGGTGGGCACCAGCCACAGCGGCAAGAACTACAACTTCGCCGGCTTCCTCGAAGAAGAAATCGGCGCTGACATCCTCAACGTCGCCTTCCCCGGCGGTGGCCTGGAAGGCTCGATGCTGCAGTACCTGGGCAGCGATGAATTCCAGAAGAGCCCACCGAAGATACTGATCTGGGAATTCTCGCCGCTGTACCGCCTCGACCAGGAAACCATCTACCGCCAGATGATGGCGCTGCTGGACAACGGCTGCGAAGGCAAGACCGCGCAGATGTCGGCCAGCACCACGCTCAAACCGGGCAAAAACGAACTGATGGTCAACAGCGCGAACAAAGACCTGCGCAACGCCAACCATCAGGTGGATATCCGCTTCGCCGATCCGTCGGTGAAAACCTTGCAAGCCACCCTCTGGTACATGAACGGGCGCCACGAGGACATCAAGATCGAGAAACCCGAAACATCCGATACAGACGGGCGTTTCGCCTTTGAACTGCGCACCGATGAAGACTGGGCCTCGCAGAACTTGCTGGCCGTGGAAGTGCAGGGCCCCGAAGCGGGCGCTGCGGCGCAGAAGGTTGAAGCGAAAATTTGCACACGCAACGTATTCCCAAGCGGTGGTCAGCAGACCGCCCAACTCGGGAAGTGAGGTTACTTATGCAAAAGTTATTGCTCCCTACCCTGCTGGGCCTGGCCGTGTTTGCCGGCTCCGTGAATGCGGCCGCGCCGTTGCGCCCGCCCCAGGGCTATTTCGCACCGATCGAAGCGTTCAAGACCGGCGACTTCAAGAATGATTGCGACAGCATGCCAACGCCCTACACCGGGCCATTGCAGTTTCGCAGCAAGTACGAAGGCTCCGACAAGGCCCGTTCGACCCTGAATGTGCAGTCGGAAAAAGCCTTTCGCGACAGCACCGCCGACATCACCAAACTGGAAAAAGACACCAGCAAGCGCGTGATGCAGTTCATGCGTGACGGTCGCCCGCAGCAACTCGAATGCACCCTGAACTGGCTGGTGTCATGGGCCAAGGCCGATGCGTTGATGTCCAAGGACTTCAACCACACCGGCAAGTCCATGCGCAAATGGGCATTGGGCAGCATGGCCTCGGCCTATGTGCGCTTGAAGTTCTCCGAGTCGCAGCCGCTGGCCAAGCACCCGCAGGAAGCCCAGCAAATCGAAGCCTGGTTCAACAAGCTGGCCGACCAGGTGGTGAGCGACTGGGACAACCTGCCCCTGGAAAAAACCAACAACCACTCCTACTGGGCCGCCTGGTCGGTGATGGCAACGTCCATCGCTACCAACCGCCGCGACCTGTTTGATTGGGCGGTGAAGGAATACAAGGTCGGCGTGAACCAGGTCGATGACCAGGGCTTCCTGCCGAACGAATTGAAGCGCCAGCAACGCGCCCTGTCGTACCACAACTACGCCCTGCCGCCGCTGTCGATGATCGCCAGCTTTGCCCTGGTCAACGGCGTGGACCTGCGCCAGGAAAACAACAGCGCGCTCAAGCGCCTGGGCGACAAGGTGCTGGCCGGGGTGAAAGACCCGGACATCTTCGAGCAGAAGAACGGCAAAGAGCAGGACATGAAGGACCTCAAGGAAGACATGAAATTTGCCTGGCTTGAGCCCTTCTGCACCCTCTACACCTGCGCCCCGGACGTGATCGAACGCAAGCATGGCATGCAACCGTTCAAGACCTTCCGCCTGGGCGGCGACCTGACCAAGGTCTACGACCCGGCGCATGAAAAAGGCAACAAAGGCAGCTAGTCGCTGATCGTTCCCACGCTCTGCGTGGGAATGCAGCACGGGACGCTCTGCGTCCCAAAGCGTGACGCACAGCGTCACAAGAGGCATTCCCACGTAGAGCGTGGGAACGATCACAACCTCCCCCGAAATCGTGGGGGGGTTTGGGGGGGCTCCGGCCCTTGACTGTTGGTTAAACATGGAGAGATCGGGATGGTTTTCTCGTCCAATGTGTTCCTGTTTCTGTTCTTGCCGATCTTTCTCGGCTTGTACTACTTAAGCGGGCAACGCTATCGCAACCTGCTGCTGCTGATTGCCAGCTACGTGTTCTACGCCTGGTGGCGAGTGGACTTCCTGGCGCTGTTCGCGGCCGTCACGCTGTGGAACTACTGGATCGGCCTCAAGGTCGGTGCCGCCGGTGTGCGCACCAAGCCGGCGCAGCGCTGGCTGTTGCTCGGCGTGGCGGTCGACCTGTGCATCCTCGGCTACTTCAAGTACGCCAACTTCGGCGTCGACAGCATCAATGTGATGATGAAGTCCGCGGGACTGGAGCCGTTCATCCTCACCCACGTGCTGTTGCCGATCGGGATCTCGTTCTACATCTTCGAGTCCATCAGCTACATCATCGACGTGTACCGTGGCGACACTCCGGCGACTCGCAACCTCATCGACTTTGCGGCGTTTGTGGCGATCTTCCCGCACCTGATCGCCGGTCCCGTGCTGCGCTTTCGTGACCTGGCCGACCAGTTCAACAACCGCACCCACACCCTGGATAAATTCTCCGAGGGCTGCACGCGGTTCATGCAGGGTTTCATCAAGAAGGTCTTTATTGCCGACACCCTGGCGGTGGTGGCCGACCATTGCTTCGCCCTGCAAAACCCCACAACAGGCGATGCCTGGCTCGGCGCGCTGGCCTACACCGCGCAGTTGTACTTCGACTTCTCCGGCTACAGCGACATGGCCATTGGCTTGGGCTTGATGATGGGTTTCCGCTTCATGGAAAACTTCAAGCAGCCGTACATCAGCCAGTCGATCACCGAGTTCTGGCGGCGCTGGCACATCAGCCTGTCCACCTGGCTGCGTGACTACCTGTACATCACCCTGGGCGGCAACCGCAAAGGCACCCTGACCACTTACCGCAACCTGTTCCTGACCATGCTGCTCGGTGGCCTGTGGCACGGCGCGAACATCACCTACATCGTGTGGGGCGCCTGGCACGGCATGTGGCTGGCGATTGAAAAAGCCATCGGCCTGAACACCGCGCCGCGCAGTTTCAATGTGCTGCGCTGGGCCTTTACCTTCCTGCTGGTGGTGATGGGCTGGGTGATCTTCCGCGCCGAAAACCTGCACGTTGCCGGGCGCATGTACGGTGCGATGTTCAGCTTCAGCGAATGGTCGTTGTCGGAACTCAACCGCGCCAACCTTACCGGCCTGCAAGTGGCAACCCTGGTGGTGGCCTACGCAACGCTGGCGTTTTTCGGTCTGCGCGACTTCTACACCAACCGCCCGGCCGACAAGGCCAAGCCAGCCGACCCGAGCCTGATCAAGGCCGTACCCGGCGACAATCCTGGCAGCATCCACGAGCCCGGTTTCAGCGTGGGCCGTGACGCTGCCGTGCAACCGGCCTACTGGACCGCTGACTGGCCACGCTACGCCATGCGCGCTGCGGTGCTGCTGCTGTTCGTGGCGTCGATTCTCAAACTGTCGGCGCAGAGTTTCTCGCCGTTCCTTTACTTCCAATTCTGAGGGAGCCGACCATGACCCGTTCATTACGCGTCCTCTACATAAGCCTGTTCCTGGTGCTGCTGCTGGCACTGGGCGCCTGGTCACTGCGCAGCTTCTTTGGCTTCAGCACCAACGCCGATGCCACGGTGCTTAACGGTCGCTGGACCAAAGCCGTCGAGACTCACTACGACGACGAGTTCCCGATCAAGCGCCTGGGCACCAACCTGTGGGCAGCGCTGGACTACAAGCTGTTCAATGAAGGCCGCCCTGGCGTGGTGCTGGGCCGTGATCACTGGTTGTACAGCGACGAGGAATTCAACCCCGCCGTCAACGAAGACCAGAACCTGCAAGGCAACTACGCGCTGGTCGAAGGCGTACGCCAGAAGCTCAAGGCCCAGGGCATCCAACTGGTGATGGCGATCGTGCCGGCCAAGGTACGCCTGTACCCGGAGCACTTGGGTGAGGTGAAACCGGCGAGCATCCACGCCAACCTGTACCAGGACTTCCACGCCCGCGTGGCGGCAGACAACATCCCGGCGCCAGACCTGCTCGGCCCGCTGCAACAGGCCAAGCTCGCCGGCAAGCAGGTGTTCCTGCGTACCGATACCCACTGGACCCCGGACGGTGCCGAAGTCGCCGCCAAGCAATTGGCCAAGGCGATTGCCGACAAGACCCCACTGAGCGGCGAGCCGCAGCGTTTTGTCACCGAGGCCGAGAAAACCGAACCGCATAAAGGCGACCTGCGTTTGTTCCTGCCCCTGGACCCGCTGTTCGAAAACCTGATGCCACCTAAAGAGCCGCTGGAAAAACGCGTCACCCACCTGGCCGAAGAGAAAGGTGATGACGCGCTGTTCAGCGACAGCGAAACCCCGGTGGCACTGGTCGGCACCAGCTACAGCGCCAACCCCAACTGGAACTTCGTCGGTGCACTCAAGCAAGCCTTGCACAGCGACGTAGTCAGCTACGCCGAAGACGGCCATGGCCCGATCCTGCCGATGCTCAGCTATCTCAAAAGTGATGACTTCAAGAACAGCCCGCCCCAGGTGCTGATCTGGGAGTTTCCTGAACGCTATCTGCCCGTGAATAACGAAATCGGTGATGCCGACCCAGCCTGGGTTGCGCAGCTTAAACAAGCCGGTTCGCGCCAACAGAACATGGCAATCAACACATCTAAATCCGAGACGCCCGACCGGGCGCAAAACTGAAAGAGAGGTAACTCACATGACTTTCACTACTACTCCTCGTCGTCTCGCTAAAACCCTGGCTATCGCAGCAGGCTTGAGCTTCGTATCCCTGTCGGCCTTCGCTGCCGGTGATGCCGCCCTGTACGGCCCGACTGCACCAAAAGGCTCCAGCTTTGTACGTATCTACAACGCCAGCAACCAGGAAGTCAGCGCCACCGTCGGCAGCACCAACCTCAGCGACGTTGCGCCACTGGCCAGCAGCGACTTCAGCTTCATGCCGGGCGGCGACTACAGCGCCAAGGTCGGCAGCCAGACCTTGCCGGTCAAACTGGCTGCCGACCACTACTACACCCTGGTCAACAGTGGCAGCGGCCAGCCGCAGTTGATTGAAGAGCCCCCGTTCAAGAACAAGCAGAAATCCCTGGTGCGCGTGCAGAACCTCAGCGACAAGGCCCTGACCCTGAAAACCGCCGATGGCAAGACCGATGTGGTCAAGTCGGTGGCTGCCAAGGGCCGTGGCGAGCGTGAGATCAACCCGGTGAAAGTGAGCCTGGCGTTGTATGACGGTGACAAGAAAGTCGGCGATGTGAAGCCGGTTGCGTTGGAACGCGGTGAAGCGGCGGTGCTGTATGTCACCGGCTCGGGCTCGAGCCTGTCGCCAGTGTGGGTGAAACGCCCAGTGTCGACCCGCTGATTATTTCCCTGAGTTGACACGCCCCCTCGTGGGAGCTGGCTTGCCTGCGATGGCGGTCTTGAAGGCGCCATCGCAGGCAAGCCAGCTCCCACGCTGAACGGGTTTCAACTCAGGACCGAGACAAAAACAAGAGTGAAACGACAAACCTTCGTAGCTCTGACCCAAACTGATTCAAGGAGAAACACCCATGATCCCAGTAATCCTTTCCGGTGGTAGCGGCTCACGTCTTTGGCCGCTTTCCCGTAAACAGTTCCCCAAGCAGTTCCTGGCCCTGACCGGCGAGCACACCTTGTTCCAGCAAACCCTGGAGCGCCTGGTGTTCGAAGGCATGGACGCCCCCATCGTGGTCTGCAACAAAGATCACCGTTTCATCGTCAACGAGCAACTGAGCGCACGCAAGCTCGACTGCCAGCGCATCCTGATGGAACCCTTCGGCCGCAACACTGCGCCGGCCGTGGCCCTGACCGCGATGATGCTGGTCAACGAAGGCCGTGACGAGCTGATGCTGGTACTGCCCGCCGACCACGTGATCGACGACCAGAAAGCACTGCAACGCGCACTGGCCCTGGCCACCGTGGCCGCCGAGCGTGGCGAGATGGTGCTGTTCGGCGTGCCGGCCACCCGCCCGGAAACCGGCTACGGCTACATCAAGTCCACCAACGACTCGCTGCTGCCTGAAGGCGTGAG
Source organism: Pseudomonas sp. NFPP02 (assembly GCF_900119355.1). Taxonomy (NCBI): domain Bacteria; kingdom Pseudomonadati; phylum Pseudomonadota; class Gammaproteobacteria; order Pseudomonadales; family Pseudomonadaceae; genus Pseudomonas; species Pseudomonas sp. NFPP02. The sequence continues at coordinate 3,505 of NZ_FPJI01000009.1, read as the reverse complement.
CCGCGTGCAGCAGTTCGTGGAGAAACCCGATGAAAAACGTGCGGTCGAGTTCGTCAAAAGCGGTGGCTACTTCTGGAACAGCGGCATGTTCCTGTTCCGCGCCAGCCGCTTCCTCGAAGAGCTGAAAAAGCACGACCCGGATATCTATGACACCTGCGTGCTGACCCTGGAACGCAGCGAGCAGACCGCCGACACCGTGACCTTTGACGACTCCACGTTCGCGTGCTGCCCGGACAACTCCATCGACTACGCCGTGATGGAAAAAACCCAGCGCGCCTGCGTAGTCCCGCTGGCAGCCGGTTGGAGCGACGTGGGCTGCTGGGCGTCGCTGTGGGCGGTCAACGATAAAGACGCCAACGGTAACGTGAGCAAAGGCGATGTAGTGATCCAGGACAGCCGCAACTGCATGGTGCATGGCAACGGCAAACTGGTGTCGGTGATCGGCCTGGACAACATCGTGGTGGTGGAAACCAAGGACGCGATGATGATTGCCCACAAGGACAAGGTCCAGGGCGTCAAGCAGATGGTCAACACCCTCAACGAGCAAGGCCGCAGCGAGACCCAGAACCACTGCGAAGTCTACCGCCCGTGGGGCTCCTACGACTCGGTGGACATGGGCGGCCGCTTCCAGGTCAAGCACATCTCGGTCAAGCCGGGCGCGTGCCTGTCGCTGCAGATGCACCACCACCGCGCCGAACACTGGATCGTGGTCAGCGGCACCGCCGAAGTCACCTGTGACGACAACGTGTTCCTGCTCTGCGAAAACCAGTCCACCTACATCCCGATCGCCTCGGTGCACCGCCTGCGCAACCCGGGCAAGATCCCGTTGGAGATCATCGAAGTGCAATCGGGCAGCTATTTGGGTGAGGACGATATCGAGCGCTTCGAAGATATCTACGGTCGCTCGACACCGGTTGAACGTGGTGTATCGGTGAAAACTATCGCGCAGTAAAACAGTCGTACAAGAAGCCCTCGCCCAGCCCATTGCGTCCCCTATCCGCAGTGGGTTGGGTGGGGGCTTTTCGGTTCAATGACCATCAAAACAGACAGAAAGCTCCTCGCGGGATGTCAGGCCTGTTTTTAACGAACCCAGTTACGCGGTGCAAACGCGTTGTAATTGCCGTCCTCCTTGGGTTCAGCATTTTTATACGTGTTCTTGCCGATTTTCTCCGCCGCTTTACCCCCCCACATCAGCGCCGAACCTGCGACTTTCGAGGAAACGCCACCTGAGCTTGCCATCTTCTTGCCGGCCACCTTCGCCATCCCGCCAACGAACGTCAACGCGGCCCCATAGGCTTTGTCTTTCGAACTGTCGGTGCTATGAAGTACTGAGGATGGCAAAACATGCGAACGAATTGTATCGCCGAGGCCTTGCAGCACAGTTTGCCGCAAGCTCGTAAGCCCCATACTTTGCATACGCGGCCCCGAGCGCGATTCGAGGGGGGCGGCACTCGCTTGCACGGGTCCTGCCTGGCTGGAGGCCTCCGCTGGTGCGGACACGCTGAGAGGGGTGGACAGGCTTACAGCGGCGTCTGAAATATTCATAAAAAACTCACATTGTATAAGTGCAACGTTGGGTTCCGTCGTTGATCAACCAAGCCTCCTTGCGCAAACTGTGTGGCAAGTTATTCAAACCGGTTCCCACATCGTCGGGTGCAATGACCTACGTTGACCCTTGCCCTCATCTTGCCGATCCTTGCGCCTACCACGACGCATTCGTGATGAGGTTTGACGGCCTCAGAGATTCATAGGATCCCTTCTTTTTCAGAAGATCCATGTCAGCTATGAGTGGGTTGGGTGGGGGCTTTTTATTTGGACTGTATAACGCCTGTACACAGTTACTCGCCAGGGCCCTTGCGGTTAACATTAAACTTGTTTGAAGTATCCCCGCTTTATCGTCGACAGTTTTGCCTGCTCCTTTATATGTGCGGTTTCCCCTTCCCAAGTAGCAGTACTGTGTCGCGCCATATATAATTTTGCGCCAAACTCATCTATAGGTTTCACACCGTTCGCCCCTACATAACCATTGAACTTTCGGGGAGATATAGTGCTATCCGACCATCGCTCAAACCGGTTATCAGTCGGCTCCCCCCCCAAAAATCTATCGGCCCTGGAATCGTACTTTCCAAGGTATCGTGCCCCTCCCGACTGGGATGAAACCCCGCCAACAAGTAGAAACCTGTAGCACTCATCGCCACGCCACTCGCTTCGACCCTTTGAATCGACTGTTCCTCAGCGTCATACGTCAACTCTAAAAGCAGCAGGGAACCGTAGCCTTTCCCCTCGGGCTTTGCATCAAACAAATGAACATCTGCAACTCGTTTCTCAGCGTCATCGCGCACCACATACTCTATATATCCATGAACGGAAGAGTTTTGTTCCTCACTACCATCAGGGTTGGCTCCCACGTAACTAATTCTGTTACTGCCATCTTGGAATGTTTGTCTGGTCACCAGTATATTGGCCGTGGCCGCGCCTCCGCTTGGCGGGATCCACACGTAAACTTGCGTCTCAGCGATGTGCGTAGATGATCGCTCTTGGATCACGCTGTTTTTTTTCAGCCAGGCTGGCAGCATTCTTTGAAATAGAGAGGGCGATGCCGACTTGTTGATCTCTTCTTTCGTAGGTACCAGACCTTCATCATCTCTGAGCAAAACCGGATTATTTCTGACCATTCTATACAGATTCAAACCGTCGATCCGTCCCGCCGGATCAGGGTTAATCCAACGCTGTAACCACGGCACGTAGTACCTGAACCCATAGTAATAAAGCCCCGTCGCATCCCGCTCCTTGCCCGAATAACGCAACGTGCGATAACTCTCTTCGCTCGAATCACCCTTCTGCGTGAAGGCCGTCGTACCAAACGGATGATACGTCTCGCGAGTGATGATCCGCGCTTCACTGTCCAGTTCCAGCGAACAAGAGCCCAGATGATCGCTAAGGGTGTAACGGTATTGATCATTCGCCAGTTGCTGCGGCACCGCGCCTTCCCAATGCAACACCTGCACCGTGGTGCGGCCGGCCTGGACGGTGACGACGTGCAGTTTCTCGCCATCCCCATCGCGCGTTTCCAGCCCTGGTAGATATCGGGTCTCACTGACCAAGGTGCGGGCGTTGGTTTGCGTCGTGCGCACCTTGCGCTGGCGCATGCCGTCGGCACCGTAGACGTAGCGCTCGGTGTCATTGAGGCGCAACGTGCGCTCCACCATATGCACATGGCTCAGTTGGTTACGTGCATCCCAACTCAGTGTTCGGCCCCGGTCCAACATCAACAGGTTGCCGCTGGCATCGAAGGCTTCGGCAATCTCCGCTTCGGTCGGTGGCCTCCCGCCCACCTCGGGCAGGCAGCGATTACTGTGCTTGGCCGCCGTCAACACACGCCCATGTTGCTGTGGGCCGTGGTGGATCAGCTCGAGCAAATTGCCGCCAGCGTCGTAGCGATAGGTTTGACGATAGTTAGCCACGGCAGCCGGATCCTCGAGATGAGCAGGCCCGCGATTAGCGC
>NZ_FPJI01000023.1:32995-37462 GCF_900119355.1 Pseudomonas sp. NFPP02 | reverse complement strand
GTTGACTGTCAGGCCGTCTTCGCAGGCAAGCCAGCTCCCACATTGGATCGCGGGGCATCAGTTATATCTGTGTCGGCTGCCAGGCCGTCACGGGAGCAAGCTCCCTCGCCACAGATTCAGCGTCGTGCCAAAGTTGTGTAGATACCTATGCACATGAAGGCATACCTCACCACCCCTCTTTCAACATCCGCAGCTCCAGATGCTGCAACAACATAATCGTCTTGCCATCCACAATCTCCCCGCTCTGCACCATCGCCAGTGCCTGCTCAAAGCCCAGCTCCAGTACCTCGATATCCTCGCCCTCTTCTTCCAGGCCTCCGCCCGCTCCCACTCGGTCGCCTGGCTGGTATTCACCGATAAAAAAGTGAATCCGCTCCGTCACAGATCCCGGGCTCATGAACGCCGCGTAGATTTTCTCAACATGCCCGACGCGATAGCCGGTCTCTTCCTCGGCCTCCAGGCGGATGCGTTCTTCGGCGCTGGCGTTATCGAGCAAACCGGCCGCCGCTTCAATCAGGTAGCCGGGGTAATCGTTGACGAAAGTGGGCATGCGGAACTGGCGAATCAGCAAGACTGTGCGTTGCTCACGGTTGTACAACAGGATGGTCGCACCGTTGCCCCGGTCATACACCTCGCGGGTCTGGGCTTGCCAACTGCCGTCGCGACGGCGCAGGTCGAAGCTGTATTTCTTCAGCAGGTACCAGTTGTCCGAGAGGGTTTCTTCGGCGGTGATGCGCACGGGGCTGTTGTTCATGTGTGGGCCTTTGCAGGTAGGGCAGGTTCGAGCCGTCCACCCTATCAACCCGCGCGAGGATTGTTCAATGCTGTAACACTTTCATCCGTCACGGCCGTCGCATTAATGCCTACCCGCCCAGGCCATCTGGTAAAACCCGTGCTTCATCTTTGTTCTGGAACCTTCATGTCTTCTGTTTCTATGCCCCGCCGGGGCCTGCGCTGGCTTGTCTGGCTGTGCATGGCCGTGTTGGTTGTCGGCCTGCCGGTCGGCTGCGCCGTGTTGCAACACAAGGAACGCGAACTTGTGTTTCGCATCGAGCCGGGAACCGCCGGCTGGTACACCGGCCTGCCCAAGGCGGTGCAGGAATTCGAACTCACGCCCGCCAGTTTCAAAGCAGGGCAGAACATTCATGGCTGGTGGTACCCGGCAGCCAACAAAGACGCGCCCGCCATCCTCTACCTGCACGGGGTACGCTGGAACCTCACGGGCCAATTGTTTCGCATCGAGCAACTGCATGCCCTGGGCTTTTCGGTCCTGGCCATCGACTATCGCGGCTTTGGCCAAAGCCAGGGCGACCTGCCCTCGGAAGCCACGGTGTACGAGGACGCACGCATTGCCTGGGAGCGTTTCCAGACCCTGCAACCAGACCCCGGCAAACGCCTGATCTACGGGCACTCCCTGGGTGGCGCGGTCGCCATCGACCTCGCTGCCGAGTTGGGCAAGCAGGTGCCATTGCCGGTGCGTGGGCTGGTGATCGAGTCCACGTTCACCTCCCTGGCAGATGTCGCCACGGCCGTTGCCAACACCTCATTGCCGGTACGCTGGTTGCTGTCGCAGAAGTTCGATTCCATCGACAAGATTGCCGACATCCACATGCCGCTGCTGGTGGTCCACGGCCTCGACGACCGCTACGTACCACCGCGCTTCAGCCAGCAGTTATTCGAAGCCGCCCAGCAACCCAAACACCTGTTGCTGGTGCCCGGTGCCAGCCATAACAACAGCATGAACCTCGCCGGACGCAGCTATGGCCAGGCGTTGGAAAACCTGATGCGCACGAAGATGCCTGCCCAGGTGGTGACACACTCCACAGGCCGCGATAACGCCTCGTAAATACGCTTTTCGACACTGGGTTCGCGCTTGGCTGTCAAGCGCAAACCCTGGCCATGTTGGCCCGAAATACAAGTTGATCAAATAATGATCTTCGCTGAAATCGCCAACGCTGCCGGGCCTTCGCAAAGTTATCCACAGAGATACCCACGGTTTTCGTGGACAACTCTTTTTATATTTTTACGGTTTTTTTGCTCAAGCCGTGCTTCCAGGAAAGGTACCGGGCAACAGGATTTCGCGATTCACTTCGCGTATATCCTTATAGCCACAGAGCGCCATCGACACATCCAGTTCGCGGGCGATGATATCGAGGGCCTTGGTCACGCCCGCCTCGCCCATAGCCCCTAGCCCATACAAGTGCGGGCGGCCAATCATGGTGCCCTTGGCGCCCAGCGCCATGGCCTTGAGCACGTCCTGGCCGGAACGAATACCGCCGTCGAGCCACACTTCAATGCGGTTGCCCACGGCCTCGACAATCGCCGGCAATTGGCTGATGCTCGACGGCGCGCCATCAAGCTGGCGGCCACCGTGGTTACTCACCACCAACGCATCGGCACCGCAATCGGCCGCCAAGCGCGCATCCTCCACATCGAGAATGCCCTTGATGATCAGCTTGCCGCCCCAGCACCGCTTGATCCACGCCACATCGTCCCAGCTCAGGCGCGGGTCAAATTGCTGGGCGGTCCACGACGACAGCGAACTCATGTCGGCCACGCCCTTCACATGCCCGACGATATTGCCGAAACCACGCCGCTGGGTACCCAGCATGCCCATCACCCAGCGAGGCTTGGTGATCATGTTGAGAATGTTCGGCAGGGTCAGCTTGGGCGGCGCGGACAAACCATTGATCAAGTCCTTGTGGCGCTGCCCCAGAATCTGCAAATCCAGGGTCAGCACCAATGCATCCACCCCGGCCGCCTTGGCGCGCTCGATCAACTGCTCGATAAAACTGCGGTCGCGCATCACATACAACTGGAACCAGAACGGCTGGCCGACATGCTCGGCGATGTCTTCCAGCGAACAGATACTCATGGTCGACAAGGTGTAGCGCAGCCCGAACGCAGCAGCGGCACGGGCAGTGAGGATTTCGCCATCGGCGTGCTGCATGCCCGCCAGGCCAGTCGGCGCCAACGCCACGGGCATGGCCATGTGCTGGCCGATCATGCTGGCGCGGATCGAACGCTCGTCGATATTGCGCGCCACCCGTTGGCGGAACTTGATACGCGCAAAATCAGTTTCGTTGGCGCGGTAGGTGCTCTCAGTCCAGGAGCCGGAATCGGCGTAGTCGTAGAACATGCGGGGGACACGTTTTTGCGCCAGCTTGCGTAAGTCTTCGATGGTTGTGATCAACGGCATCGGGTCACCTCTCCCTGAACTGAACACAGAGAGTAACCGGCAGGAGCGTGGGCAACCAGCCGTTGCGTTTAGATGGGCCGGCGATTAATCTCGCACAAACCCGCAATAAAGCGCACAAACATGCATAACACTCATCAAGCCATCGACCTGCCTTCCCTGCGCAAACAGAAGATCTTGTTGTTGCTGGAACGCGACGGCAAGGTCACTGCCTCCGAGTTGGTCGAGCATTTTGCCGTGTCCCAGGACACCATCCGCCGCGACCTCGGCGAACTCGCTGCCGCAGGCCTGTTGCAACGCGTACATGGCGGCGCCCTGCCCCGACCCAAGGACACCGGCAAGGATTTCTTTACCCGTGTCGGGGAAACCAACGAGGTCAAGCGCCACCTCGCTCGCGTGGCGGCGGAGCGGGTTGAAGACGGCCAGATCGTGCTGTTCGATTCTGGCTCCACCACCTTGCAGATCGCACAATGCTTGCCCCATGCACTGCACCTGACCGTGGTCACGCCATCCCCCATGATCGCCATCGCCCTGGCCGACCATCCGCATATAAAAGTGATCCTGGCCGGCGGCCAACTCAACCCCGCCACGCTCTCCACCGGCGGCCATGACGCGGTGCGGCTGATCCAGAGCGTCAAGGCCGACCTGTTGTTCACCGGGGTTTGCGCACTGCATCCGCAAGTGGGCATCACCTCGCTGCATTTTGGTGAAGTCGCCGTCAAGCAAGCCTTGCTCGACAGCGCGTCCCACGTCATCGCCGTGACCACCTCAGACAAGCTCGGCGCGGTGGAACCCTTTGTGGTGGCGCCTTGCAGCCGTATTCATACGCTGATTACCGAGTGGGACGCGCCGGAGGTGCAAGCATATGAACAGTTGGGGTTGCAGGTGCAGCGGGTGGACGTGCAGTGATGCAAACCCTGTGTAGAGCGAGCTTGCTCGCGAAAACGTCAACAATAACGCGTGTTTCCTGAATGAACGCGGCGCCTGAGCGTTTTTCGCGAGCAAGCTCGCTCCTACAAAAAGGGCAAGCCGGCCATCTGGAGACGGTAACCACGATGCGAAGCGAGCCGCTCTTGCTCTTGCTCTTGCTCTTGCTCTTGCTCTTGCTCTTGCTCTTGCTCTTGCTCTTGCTCTTGCTCTTGCTCTGCTTTTGATCTTGATCTTAGGCGCCCCGTTAAACCACGCTGGCCGGAATTCGACAGGGATTTGGGGGGTAAACCGGCAGGGATGCCGGTTTAGCCGCCCCGCGCCATGGATGGCGCGTGGCGGCG
>NZ_FPJI01000023.1:0-32985 GCF_900119355.1 Pseudomonas sp. NFPP02 | reverse complement strand
GGCGAGGTGCCGAGTGGTGGGGCAAGAGCCTTTTGCTTACTTTTGGGCTCTTTTCAAAAGTGAGCCGCTGTAAAAGCGGAACCCTAAGTAGCCGTTACCGCAGGAATGGATATGTACTCGGTCTGACACCCTGTATCGGCTGTCAGGCCGCTATCGCAGGCAAGCCAGCTCCCACAGTTGGATTGCGGGGTGTCAGGTAGGTAAATGTCGGCTGGCAGCCCGTCATCGCAGGCGAGCCAGCTCCCACAGTTGGATTGCGGGGTGTCAGGTAGGTAAATGTCGGCTGGCAGAGCGTCAGGCAGCGCTGCGGATCTTGTGCAAAGCATCCGCCACCCATTGACCAAACGCATCCACCGGCCCTTGCAGGTTGCCGAGAAAATGCGGATAGATCAGCCACAAATCCATCACCGGCTTGAAGTCCTTGAGGGGCATCGCCGCCAGGTGCTCGCGATGAGCACTGCGTTCCAGCAACGGACGTGGCACCAGGCCAAGGCCGAGGCCGTCGGCCACCAGGCCCAGTTGCAGTTCGGTGCCGAAGGTTTCCAGGTTCACCCGCAGCGCCAGGCCCTGGTCAGACAAGGTGCGCTGCAACCCCGTACGGAACCCGCAACCGTCCGGGTTGAGGATCCAACCGCTCTGGTACACGTCCGCCAGCTTGCAAGGCTTCTTCGGCAACTGCGCCTTGGCACAGACCACCACCAACTCCATCTTGCCGATGGACTCACCGACCAGGTTGTCCGGGAAGATCTTGCCTGCGGGGAACAACGCCACCGCCGCATCCAGTTCGCCGCGTTCAATCTTGCCGACCAATTGGCTGCCCCAGCCGGTGGCAACCTGGGCGCGCAAGTCGGCGTATTCGCTGCGCAGATGCTTGAGTGCGTCCAGCAGCACCACATCGCCGATGGTCTGCGGTACGCCCAGGCGCAGCACGCCGGTGGGCGGTGCATCGGTGGCCACCAGTTCGCGCAGGGCATCCATCTCGCGCAGGATCAACCGGCATTGCTCATAGACCCGGGTACCGATCAGCGTTGGCTTGAGGGGCTTGGTGTTGCGGTCGAACAACTCCACTCCCAGGGCCTGCTCGAAGTTCTGCACGCGGCGGGTGATGGCTGGCTGGGTCAGCTGCAACGACGCGGCGGCATGGCTGATGGACTGGCAACGAATCACTTCGACAAAGGCATCGATATCGTCAATTTTCATTTGGGCCGCACATACAGATCAGTCATTAAGATGTGCGTGAAGCATAGTGGCCGCACACAGGTCTGGATAGCCCAGCCAGTGATCAATAACGTCTAACACTATTCAAACCGGTTCTAAATTACCTCCGGCTATAAGCTAATCATTAAAAAATAGCATATTAAAAATAAACATTATGCTTAGATAAAAGCATACCAACAGCCCGATGGAATGGTCATGACCCAGGCCCGACACCCCGAGAGACTCAGAGCCTTCATAGGCGCCCTGGCGGAATTGATCGACGGCAACCCGCGTGAAGGCGACCTGCTGCACCGTGGCGGCAAGCTGCTGGCGCAACTGGTCAGCCACGATGATTGGCTGCCCGACGAGTTCGCCCAGCCCGACCCCGAGCGCTACCAGCAATTTTTGCTGCATGCCGATTCGCGCCAGCGGTTCAGCGTGGTCAGCTTTGTATGGGGGCCAGGGCAACGCACGCCGATTCATGATCACAGGGTGTGGGGTCTGATCGGCATGTTGCGCGGCGCGGAGGTTTCCCAGGGGTTTGCCCGGGCACCGGGCGGCGGCCTGGTAGCGCAAGGCGAACCCGTGCAATTGCTGCCGGGCCAGGTCGAGGCGGTGTCGCCCAAAGTCGGCGATATCCATCAGGTCAGCAATGCCCACGGCGACCAAGTGTCCATCAGCATCCACGTATACGGCGCCAATATCGGCGCGGTGCGCCGGGCGGTGTATCAACCCGACGGCAGCGAGAAACTGTTTATCTCCGGTTATTCCAACGCCTATCTCCCGAACATCTGGGACCTGTCCAAAGAAAAGAGCCCTGCCCTATGACCACCCTATCGACCCGCAGCTTTGCGCAGATTCGCCAGGCCCTGTTGGCACGCGAAGAAGTCGCGCTGATCGACGTGCGCGAAGAAGCCCCCTTTGCCGAGGCCCATCCGCTGTTCGCCGCGAATATCCCCTTGTCCAAGCTGGAACTGGAGGTGTACGCGCGCATTCCACGCCGCGATACCCAAGTCACCCTGTACGACAACGGCGAAGGGCTGGCCCAGCGCGCCGCCGAACGCCTGGTTGCACTGGGCTACACCCAGGTCAGCCTGCTGGAGGATGGGCTGGACGGTTGGCGTCGGGCCGGTGGCGAGCTGTTTATCGACGTCAATGTACCCAGCAAGGCGTTTGGCGAACTGGTGGAGAGCCAGCGCCACACACCGTCCCTGGCCGCCGAAGAGGTCCAGGCCCTGCTCGACAGCCAGGCCGATGTGGTGGTGCTCGATGCGCGCCGCTTCGACGAATACCAGACCATGAGCATCCCCAGCAGCATCAGCGTGCCGGGGGCCGAGTTGGTGTTGCGCGCCCGTGAGCTGGCGCCCGATCCGTCTACGCGCATTATCGTCAATTGCGCCGGGCGCACCCGCAGCATTATCGGCACTCAGTCGTTGATCAACGCCGGCCTCCCCAACCCGGTGGCAGCCCTGCGCAACGGCACCATCGGCTGGACCTTGGCCGGGCAGACCCTCGACCATGGCCAGGCGCGCCGCTTTGCGCCGACCTCGGAAAACCATCGCCAACTCGCCGCCCAAAAGGCACATGGTGTTGCCGATAAAGCCGGGGTCAAGCGTGCGACGCGCAATGATCTGCACCGCTGGCAACAGGACGCGACCCGCACCACCTACCTGTTCGATGTGCGCACCGCAGAAGAATTCGAAGCCGGCCACCTGCCGGGCGCCCGCGCCACCCCGGGCGGGCAACTGGTGCAGGAAACCGACCACGTTGCCAGTGTGCGCGGTGCGCGCCTGGTACTGGTGGACGACGACGGTGTGCGCGCCAATATGTCCGCGTCGTGGCTGGCCCAGTTGGGCTGGCAGGTGTACGTATTGGATGACCTGCAAGCGGAGCACTTCAGCGAGCGCGGCGCATGGGTCGCGCCAGTACCGCCGCCGCCCCAGGCCGAACTGATCAGCCCCCACACCCTTGCCGACTGGCTCGGCCATGGCGACACGCAGGTGCTGGACTTCACGGCCAGCGCCAACTACGTGAAACGTCATATCCCCGGCGCTCGGTGGGTGCTACGCGCGCAACTGCCCGAGGCCCTGAGCAAGGTACCGAGCGCCCAGCGCTATGTGTTGACCTGCGGCAGCAGCCAACTGGCGCGCCTGGCCGTGCCGGAAGTCGAGGCCCTTACCGGCAAGCCGGTCTTTTTGCTGCAGGACGGCACGGCCGGCTGGATCCAAGCGCAACTGCCCCTTGAGTCAGGCGAAAGCCACTTGGCGTCCCCGCGTATCGACCGCTACCGCCGCCCTTACGAAGGCACCGACAACCCTCGGGAAGCCATGCAGGCTTACCTGGATTGGGAGTTCGGCCTCGTGGAACAACTGGCCCGCGACGGCACCCATGGTTTCTACGTGATCTGATTCACCGCTGCACCGTTTCGCTCAACCGACCCCTTCTCCAGGCGGAGGTACTTTCCTTTACCCAACGCCTGGAGTTTTTCCCATGCTGTACGCCATTCCATTCAAACGCCTGTTGCTGGGCGCTGCCCTCGCCCTCGGCCTGCTTTCCACCGTCCAGGCTGGCGACCTGCAACCGCTGCGCGTGGCCAACCAGAAATCCACGATCAAGGCGCTGCTGGAAGCCTCGGGCGAAAGCCAGAACGTGCCCTACGAGATCAAATGGTCGGAATTCCCCTCGGCCTCGCCCCTGGGCGAAGCGCTGAACGCCGGCGCTGTGGATATCGGCGCCCTGGGCGATGCCCCTTATGTGTTCGCCCTCGGCGCCGGTGCCTCGATCAAGGTGATCAGCATCATCCATGCCGAGGGCCGTAACACCACGGCGCTGCTGGTGCCCAAGGATTCGCCGATCAAGAGCGCGGCCGACCTCAAGGGCAAGAAGATCGTCACCGGGCGCGGCTCCATCGGGCACTACCTGGCGATCAAGGCCCTGAACGATGCCGGGCTGACCACCCAGGATGTGCAGTTCATCTTCCTGCTGCCCGCCGAGTCCCGGCTGGTACTCGACAACGGCACCGCCGATGCCTGGGCGACGTGGGACCCTTACACCACCGTGGTCACCTCACAGAGCAATGCTCGCGTGCTGGTGAGCGGCAAGCACCTGCTGAGCAATCATCTGTACTTCGCCGCCACCGGCCAAGCCATTGCCGACAAGCGCGTGCAACTGGACGACTTTGTCGCCCGCATTGATCGCGCCTACGCCTGGGCCAATACCCATCCCGAGCAATACGCCGCTGCCCAGGCCAAGATCACTGGCCTGCCACTGGCCGTGCATATAGAAGTGGCCCAGGACACCCATCTTTCCCCGGTCACGATTGACGATACGGTGATCCATGGCCTGCAAGCCACCGCCGACACCTATGTAAAAGAAGGCCTGCTGAGCAAACACATCGACGTCTCCCAGGGCTTCGATTCCAGCTTCAACGCCAAGCGTATCCCCCTCGAACAAGCCTCGCGCTAAGGAGCAGAACATGAGCAAGCCACGTCAATTGAAACTCGGTGCCATGGTGCACGGTGTCGGCCACGGTTGGGGCGAATGGCGCCACCCGCAGGCACAACCCGACGCCAGCACCAATTTCGGCTTCTACAAGCAGCAGACCGAACTGGCCGAAGCCGCCCGGTTCGACTTCGTGTTCATCGCCGACAGCCTGCATATCCACCCCAAGTCCAGCCCCCATTACCTCAACCGTTTCGAGCCGCTGACGATCCTCTCGGCCCTGGCCGCGCTGACCACTCATATCGGCCTGGTCGCCACCGTGACCGTCAGCTACACCGAGCCTTACCAGGTAGCACGCCAGTTCGCCTCCCTGGACCACATCAGCGGCGGCCGCGCCGGCTGGAACGTCGTCACCTCGTGGCTGAGTGGCACCGCCGATAACTTCGGCAAGGCCGAGCATCCGCCCCACGCCGTGCGCTACCGCATCGCCAAGGAACACCTGAATGTGGTCAAGGGCCTGTGGGATTCCTGGGAGGACGACGCCTTTGCCTATAACAAGCACAGCGGCGAATTCTTCACCCCAGGCAAGTTGCATGCGCTTAACCACAAGGGCGAATTCTTCTCGGTCAAAGGCCCGCTGAACATCGCGCGTTCGCGCCAGGGCCAACCGGCGATTTTCCAGGCGGGCACTTCGGAGGATGGGCGTAACTTTGCCGCCGAAAACGCCGATGCGATTTTTGTGCATGTGGAAACTATCGATGAGGCCAAGGCCTACAGCGCCGATTTGAAACGCCGCGCCAAGGGCTTTGGCCGCGACCCGGACAGCCTGTCGATCCTGCCGGGCATCCGCCCGATTGTCGGGCGCGATGCCGCCGAAGTGGAAAGCCGCTACCAGCAAGCCGTGGCGCTGGTCACCGTGGAAGACGCCATTGTCGCCCTCGGCCGGCCGTTCAACGACCATGATTTCAGCCAGTACCCGCTGGATGCGCCCTTCCCTGAACTGGGCGACCTGGGCGCCAACAGCCAGAAAGGTGGCTCCGAACGTATCAAGCAACTGGCCCGTGACGAAGGCCTGACCCTGCGCGAAGTGGCCCTGCGTTTCTCGCGGCCCCAGCGCGACTTTGTCGGCACCCCGGAACAGGTCGCGGATGCCATCCAGACCTGGTTCGAGAGCGGCGCCAGCGATGGTTTCATCATCAACTCGGTACTGCCGGATGGCCTGCAGTATTTCACTGAGTTGGTGGTGCCGGTGCTTCAACAGCGAGGGTTGTTCCGTACCGAGTACAGCGGCCACACCCTACGGGACAACCTCGGCCTGGAAGTGCCAGCGAACCGCTACAGCGTGATCGAAGCCACCGAACAAGCCCTGGCCTGAATACTACCCCCTGTAGGAGCGAGCTTGCTCGCGAAGAACGCCCACGATAACGCGCACTTCCTGAATAAACGCGGCGCCTGTGAGTTTTTCGCGAGCAAGCTCGCTCCTACAAGGGGGTCAGGGCTTGCCACCCTCCCACATTTTTGACCGAGTACAGACTTATGACTCAACCGTCTCTCAAGGCTGTGGAAGCCATCGATTTCGACGCCCTGCTTGATCATCTCAGCGCCGAGCTGGCCAGTACCGCGCCCCTCTATGACGAAAGCGGCGCCTTCCCCCACGCTAATTTCAAGCTCCTGCACCAACACCAACTCATCGCCCTGACCGTGCCGAAAAAACTCGGCGGCGGTGGCGCCAGCCTGTCCCAGGCGCGCAAGGTCATCAGCGCCATCGCCAAGGGCGAACCGTCCACGGCATTGATCCTGGTGATGCAATACCTGCAACACGCCCGCCTGCAAGACAACCAGAGCTGGCCCGCACACCTGCGCGTGCAGGTCGCGCAGGAGGCGGTGCAGAACGGCGCGCTGATCAATGCCCTGCGTGTCGAACCTGACCTTGGCACCCCAGCCCGTGGCGGTTTGCCGGCCACCACCGCCGTGCGCACCGCCGACGGCTGGCGTATCAGTGGGCGCAAGCTCTACTCCACCGGCAGCCATGGCCTGAGCTGGTTCAGCGTGTGGGCGCGCAGCGATGACGCCGACCCGCTGGTAGGCGCCTGGCTGGTGTCCAAGGCCAGCCCCGGCGTCAGCATCATCGACACCTGGGACCACTTGGGCATGCGCGCCACCTGCAGCCATGAGGTGGTGTTGGACAACGTATGGGTGCCCCTTGACCATGCGGTCAGCGTCAGCCCCTGGAGCGCCCCGCAAGCGGAGCTGGATGGCGAAGGATTCCTCTGGATGTCGGTGTTGTTGTCCTCGGTGTACGACGCCGTGGCCCAGGCGGCACGAGACTGGCTGGTGGACTGGCTGGAGGAGCGCAAGCCGTCGAATCTCGGCGCGGCACTGTCCACCCTGCCGCGTTTTCAGGAGACCGTCGGCCATATCGACACTTTGCTGTTCGCCAACCGTAGCCTGCTCGATGCTGCTGCCGCAGGGCACACGCCGACGGCCAATGCCGCACAAGTGAAGTACCTGGTGACCGGCAATGCGATCCGTGCGGTCGAGCTGGCCGTCGAAGCCTCGGGCAACCCTGGCCTGTCACGGCACAGCCCACTGCAACGGCATTACCGCGATGTGCTGTGCAGCCGCGTCCACACTCCGCAAAATGACGCCGTGCTGCAAGGCGTCGGCAAAGCTGTGTTCAACCAGCGCCAAAAGGAACGCACATGAGTCAGGTGATTATTGCCAGCCAACTGGACGAAGATTACAACCAGGTGATCCGGGAGCGCCTTGCCCCACTGCACCCCGAAGCCCAGGTAATCGCCGTGCCGGTCGGTGTGCCCAGTGACTTGCCGCCCCACGCCAATATCCTGCTGCTGCGCCCGATCAATGTGCGGGGCTACACCGCCCCCGACACCCCGCCACCGGGCTGGCCCTACGGCGCACAGTGGGTGCACCTGGTGTCGTCGGGTATCGACTTCTACCCCCAGTGGCTATTCAACGGCCCACCCGTGACCACTTCCCGTGGCAGCGCCGCCGATAACCTGGCCGAGTTCGCCCTGGCGGCGATCTTTGCCGCGGCCAAGCATTTGCCGGACATCTGGGTAAAGGATGCCCAGTGGCAGTTCACCGCGCTGCGCCCGCTCAAGGGCACCACGCTGGGCCTTCTGGGCTTTGGCGCGATTGGCACAAGCCTGGCGCAAAAGGCTCTGGCACTGGGGCTCAAGGTCGTGGCGCTGCGTCAAAGCACAACCCCGTTCGGCCTCGATGGCGTGGAAGCGGCCAAGGACATCCACGACCTGTTTGCCCGCGCCGATCACCTGGTGGTGGCGGCCCCTCTGACGGAAGCAACGCGGCATATCATCAATCGTAATGTGCTGGCCAGCGCCAAGCCGGGGCTGCACCTGATCAATATCGCCCGCGGTGGCCTGCTCGATCAGCAAGCGCTGTTGCACGCGTTGGATAACGGCCAGATCGGCCTGGCTTCCCTCGACGTCACCGAGCCAGAGCCACTGCCCGATGGGCATCCGCTGTACAGCCATCCGAAGGTACGGCTGTCGCCGCATACTTCGGCTATTTCGACCCGCAGCAAGGAGGAAATTGCGGATACGTTCCTGGCTAATCTGGAACGGTATGTGGCGGGCCTTGAGTTAAGTAACCTCGCGAACGCCTGATGGCTTGCCCGCGAAGAGGGGGTGCCAGCCACTGAATATTCAACTGAGCCACCGCTATCGCCGGCAAGCCAGCTCCCACACTGGTCATGCATTGCCCAAAAAAAATCAGCGCCTGGCACAGATCCCTGTGGGAGCGCGGTGTGTCAGTCACTGAATATTCAACTGAGCCACCGCTATCGCCGGCAAACCAGCTCTCACAGGTTTTGGGAAGGTGGCGGGGGAAGCTCATTTGATGCGGTAGTGGAAGGTGTTGCGCACTGCCGGTACGGCAACAGCTTTGCCATCGACGATTCTCGGCTGGTAGCGAAAAGTATTGGCCGCCGCCAATGAGGGCCTGATGAACAACGGGTGACAGCCTTCCAATACCTTGGGGTTTTCAACGTGCCCCTGGATGTTGACGGTGTACTCCACCGAGCAGTCGCCTTCGATGTTCTTGTCCAGGGCGCGTTCGGGGTAGTCGGGGGCGGCCTTGCTCAAGGGTTGGTACTGGCGGCTGTCGAATGCAGGGCTAGGCGCAGGCACGGCGGCTCGGGCTTTTTCCGAAGCGGCACGCTCCTGACTCAGACGTTGCTGTTCCAACGCCTGATTGCGCTGCTCGGTCGCCATGCGCTGCTGTTGTTGCTCGAGTTTCTTTTCTTCAACCCGCTTGCGCGCCAGCGCGGCTTTCTCGAGCTTTTGCGCCTGCACCTGCGGATCAACCGTCGGCCTGGTCGGTAACGGGATGACAACAGGTTCTGCCAGCGCGGCAGCTACGGGCTCGGGTGTCGGCACAGGCGCCGGCGCCGGCGCCGGAGCGGGTAAAACCACCAACTGCGTGTGCATCACCCGCGGCGCATCCACCCCTGGTCGCTCCGTCGACCAGCCCAGCATCAACGCCACTGCCACCGCACCATGCAGCGCCACGGCCAGACTCGCTGCCAGGCCTTTACGCCATAAACCATCGCCGTTGGGCGCCAAGGCCAGTGCCGGACTGTGCAGGATCATCGTTGTCATTGTGGGGCCTCTGTCACCAGCCCAAGATTGCTGATGCCGCCCTTCTGCAGCACCGCCATGGCCGCCACTACACGGCCATAACCTGCATTGTCGTCAGCGCGGATATACACCTGGGTATCGCTGCGCGCCGTCACCACCTGCATGACCTTGGCGCTCATTTCTTCCAGGGTCACCGCGCTGTCGGTCTGCTGGCGCGTATCCAGCTCGCCACCCAGGTTCCAGTAGTAGCCACCGTCCGCCTGCACCGACAACGTCAGGATCTGCTGGCGCGTATCGGTGGCCAGCGCCTCGGCGGCGACCTTGGGCAGTTCGATCTTTACGCCCTGGGTGAGCATGGGCGCAGTGACCATGAAGATCACCAGCAGCACCAGCATCACGTCGATGTAGGGCACCACATTCATCTCGGCCTTGGGCCCGTGCTTGCGTTGCGGCCTGATCAACATCGCTTTGCTCCTTGTTCAGGCGGCCACGGCCAGATTGTTCGAAGTACCGCGCAGCGTGCGGTGCAGGTGCACTTGCAGCTCATTGCCAAAAGCGTAGTAGCGCGTGAGCAAAGTCTGGCTGCGGGCCGCAAAGCGGTTATAGGCGACTACTGCCGGAATCGCCGCAAACAAGCCAATGGCCGTGGCAATCAAGGCTTCTGCAATACCCGGTGCCACGGTCGATAGCGTGGCCTGTTGCACCTGCGACAAGCCGAGAAACGAATTCATGATGCCCCACACAGTCCCGAACAGGCCGATATAGGGGCTGACCGACCCCACCGTCGCCAGAAACTGCAGGCCCTTTTCCAGCTCCAGCTCCTGCTCGGTGATCGCTACCTGCAAGGTGCGCTCCACACCCTCGAGCACTGCCGGATCGTGGTGGTGCAGATGCTGGTATTCCTGCATGCCGGCAATAAAGATCGGCGCCACACCGCCCTCGCCCGCCTGCACGGTGTCGCGATACAAGGGTTGCAGGTCCGACGCCACGCGAAAGCGCGCCAGGAAGCCGTTGAGCTGCCGTTCCAGACCACGCAGCACACTGCTGCGCTGAATGATCAGGTACCAGCTGAGCAAGGAAGCCAGCAGCAAAGTGACCATCACAGCCTTGACCAACAGGCTGGCGTCGCTGATCAAACTCCAGATCGTCATATGTTCCATCGTCGCGTGCATGGTAAAGCTCCTATTCGATTAAAAACGGATGACTGCGTGATGACAGCTCAGGGTAATTTCAACGCGCGGCTCACCTCGGCCCAGGGCACGAACTTGAAGTTCTGGGCTTGCTCGGGCATGCGCTTGCGCCCGTCCTGCACCACCAGCATGCCCTGGCTCCATGGCCCACCGAGGTTGACGGCAGTGACCTCCAGGCCATCGGTTTCCGAGGCGCCATCAATGCCTGCGGCCGCATTGAGGCCAACGCGCAAGGCGCCGTGCACAGCGAATGGCGGCTCGGCGTCCAGCACCAGATAGCTGTCATTGCCTTGGCTGGAGATCACCAGGTAATCCCGCGCGGGGCTTTGATACAGCGCCAGGCCTTCGACATCTGCGTGCAGTTGCGGGCCGACTTTGATCACCGGAGTGAGCGTGGCCGGTTGGTCGGCACGGGCATCCATCGCCCACACGCCGACATCTTCCTCACCGATAAACAAGCGTTGACGCTGGTCATCAGCCACACAGCCCTCGGGCTGGCTGTCGACCTTGAACTGACGCACCAACTCGCCCTGCACACGGCCAGCCGGTGCACTCAGGCGGTATTGCAGGAAGGTGCCATCCTTGTCATTGGCGAACGCGTAGAGCTCACCGCTGGCGGGCTGGTACAGGCAGATGCCGTAGATGTCCTTGAGTGGCGTGGGGACCTCACCGGCTTCAAGCAACTCGCCGCTCTGGCGGTCGATGCTGAACAGGCTCAGGCTATTGCGGTCGCGATTACTCGCCACGGCCAGGTCGACGGTGTGCGTACCGAGTTTGAAGCCAGGGCGTATGTCGACATTGTTCAGGCGCCCCACTGCCAGCTCCTGCAGCAGCTTGCCGTCGAGATCGTAGGCCAACAGGCCCTGTTTCTTGTTGGTCCCCAGCACGCGACTTTTGGCCGGCGTTTCAGGGTGAATCCAGATGGCCGGGTCATCCGCAGCGTCGCCTTGGCGACCCACGGGTTCGGTCTGGCGCAGTGCGGCGACTTGCGCAAGTATCGGCGCAACCGGCACCGGCGTGGCTTGCCAGTCAAGGCGGCCCTGATAGAGCTGCTCGCTGTCGTCGTCCCGCACCAGCAGTTGCCGGCCCTGTATCATCAACTGCTCCGGTTCCTTGAGGCCCGGCAAGGCCAGGCTGGGTTGCTCAACCCAACGTTCCCCGACTTGCTGGAACAGGTGCAATTGCGCGGTTTTCGGGTCCAACGCGAGCATCCCGCCCGGCACCAGGGCCATGGCGCCTGCTTCGCGCTGGGGATCGTCGAACAGCGCCACGGGCGTGCGCTTCACCTCGGCTTCCGGGTGTGCCGGGTAGGCCCACCAGCCGACGTTTTGCTCGTTCACCACCAATCGCTCGGCCGCATCATCCACTTGGCAGTATTGCGCCGATGGTGGCAGTGGCAGGCTGCGAACACGCTGCGCCTGGGCCAACAGCGTCGAACCATTGCCCACCAGCCACTGCTCGCCCTTGCCCTCTTCACCGACCAGAAACACAAACAGGTTGACCGCCGAATCGCGATAGAGGCACAGGCTATTTACCGCGAAGTCGCGGGTCGGCAGGTACAGCGGCGTACCCCAGGTTTTGCCGGCGCCATCGAGACCGATCAGCAAGGCCTGCTGGCGGTCGTTATCGAGGCTGGCGATCAGCGATTGAGTGCCGGCAGCGCGTGTGTCGAGGCTGCTGAAACGGCCTTTGAAGCGGGCCAGTTCGACGCCTTTATCGTCGAGCAGCAGCAGGCCGTCGCGGGCACTGGCGGCCACGCGCTGGGTGCCGCCGGGCAGGAAGGCAACGGCCTGGGCGTTCAGGCTGGGTGCCCAAGGGGTCAGCGGTAGGTCAGTGGCGAACGCATTGGCGCTGCTAACCAGTACGACCAGCAGGCACAGCTTGGAAATTCTCATGAACAGACAATCCTTCGAAAACAATGGGGATCCCGTTTGGGAGGGCTTGCCCTGATGCCCTGTAGGAGCGAGCTTGCTCGCGAAAAACTCCCAGGCGCCGCATTCATTCAGGCGCCCCGCGTCATCGTTGAAGTTTTTCGCGAGCGAGCTCGCTCCTACAGGGGCCAGGGTTAGAAATGGGTGAAGGTCAGGCCCAACTTGTAGGTGGGACCGTACTCTTCGTACTGGCCGTTGTAGCTACGGTGGCCGGTGTAGACGAAGTACGACTCGTCGGTGAGGTTCTGTGCCTCGAAGCTGACCTGCAGGTTCTTGGTCAGTGAGTAGCGCGCACTGAAATCAACGAAGGTTTGCGCGTCGACGTGCAGGTCATGGGCCTTGTCATTGATCGACGCCAACTCATACAAATAGGCCGATTTGTAATTGGCCGACAGGCGCAGGCTGAGGGTGTCGTCTTCCCAGCCGAGCATCAGGTTGCCGACCGTGTCCGACTGGTTGGGCAGGCTGATGTTGCGCTTGCGATTGCGCCCACTGGCACTGTCGAAGCCCTCGATGTCCGCGCTGGAACGGCTGAAGGTGCTGTTGGCACCGATCATCAGGCCGTTCCATGGCGCAGGCAGCCAGTCGAACTTCTGTGAGTAGGCCAGTTCCAGGCCATACAGTTTGGCGCTGTCGCCGTTGGCAAAGGTGTGCGCTTCGGCGAAGTTGGCCCAGGCACCGGTACCAGCCACGTCGGTGTTGTAGACGAAGTTCTGGATATCTTTGTAGAACACGAAGGCCGAGACGGTACCGGCACGGCCCATGAAATGCTCGATGCCCAGGTCCAGGTTGCTTGATTCCAGAGGCTTGAGGTCCGGGTTGCCGAACGTGGCCTCGTCATCGTCGATCACAAAACCCGGGGCCAGTTGGCCAAAGGTCGGGCGCACCACCGATTTGGTCCAGGCGGCGCGCACTTGGGTGTTCTTGTCAATCTGGTAGCGCGCATGCAGGCCCGGCAGCCAGTGGTGATAACGGCGCTTGGTCTCGGTGGCGCTGAACTGGCCGTCCGTGGCACCGGTGCCCTTGGCTTCGAACTCGGTACCCTCGTAACGCATACCGACGATGAAGCGCCAGTCGTCAATATCGACGGTGTTCATCAGGTAGCCGGCATTGATGTCTTCGCGGATGGTGAAGTCGTTGACAGTGGATTCGGTCGGGTCATAGAAGTCATCGCGATTGAGGCCGCCGATCAACTGACGGATATTGCCCGCGCTGATACCTGGGCCAAAGCGGCCGAGGCGGTAGTCGACGTTGCCCTTCTGGAACTGCGTTAGGTTGAGTTGTTCATCGCTCAAGCCCTGTTCATCCAGGTCCTTGTAGACCCAGGCCTCCAGGTCATTGTCCTTGTGGCGCCGGCTGACCTTGCCGCCGAACTTGAACTGGGATGCGTAACCGCTGAGGTCATAGTCGCGGGCCAGGTCCAGGCGCAGGTTCTTCTCGGTGTCCTGGGTGTGCTGTTTTTCCCAGTCGACTTTGTCCAGGCTGAAATTGGCGGGGTCGTAGAAACCGCTACCAACGAGCGGGCGCGGCTTGGCCGTGTCGTAAAAGCCGCTGTCGGCAAAGTCCCCGCCGTCGAAGGTCGCACCGGCAATATGCCCCGGGCTGTCTTCACTGGAACGGCTGTAACCGGCCTGGCCGCTCAAGGTCCACAGGCTGAGCATGCGTTCACCGCCCACTACGTAGGACTGGATTTGCTGGGTTTCCTCGCGGTTCTTGAGCTTGCGTTTGCCCTCGGCGTCGCCCAATTCGCCGGGCGCTTGCGGGTCAGCGAACTCGAGGCTGGCAGCGTTGCGGGTTTCGGTGTCCTTGTAGCGACTGTAGAGGGTGCGCAGGTAGTAGCTGCTCAGGTCATCGGGCTTGTAATCGAAGTTAAGGCCACCACCGGCGCGTTCACGGCTGATGTCGTAGTCGCGCTGCTCGAATTCGTTGAGCCGGGCGCCGTTGCTGAAGTCCCAGGCGCCGCCGGTTTCGACGTTGTCCGAGCCGAAATCACGCTTCTGCCAACTGAGGGCCGCGGCCACGCCAAAGTTGTCGATACCGTCGCCGAGGCTGAACCGGTTACTGGCGGCGCCGGAGAATTTGGGGCTGGTCTGGTGCGTGTTCTTGTCGTAACTGGCCTCGGTGCTGCCGGTATAGAACAGGCCCTTGTGATCGAACGCCGAGAGGCTCTTCACATCGACGGTGCCGCCGAGGGAGTTGGCGTCCATGTCCGGTGTGAGCGTCTTGATCACCGACAGCGACTGCACCAATTCCGAAGGCAGAACATCGAGGGCCACGGCGCGGCGCTCGCTCTCGGGGGATGGCACCAGGGTGCCGTTGATGGTCACGCTGTTGAGGTCCGGGCCCAGGCCGCGCACGCTGACAAAGCGGCCTTCACCCTGGTCACGTTCAACGCTGATGCCCGGCAAGCGCTGCACCGCCTCGGCAACGTTCTCATCCGGCAACTGGGCGACGCCGTCGGCATGCACCACGCTCTTGATACTGTCGGAAGAGCGCTGCTCCTTGAGGGCGCTGCCGATCGCAGCGGCTTGGCCGACCACATCGACATGCTCGGTGGCCGCTTCGGCGGCGTTGAGCCGCTCGCAGGCTATCGCCAGAGCCAAGGCGGTAAGCGTAAAGCTGACGAGCCCGGTGCGCTTGTACATGAAACCCTCCCCAAGAATCCGTTGGCGCCAGGCAAGGGGCCCGGCAACTGGGAGGGCAAGCTAGGGATGGGGCGTGACGGTTCTGTGACAGGGTTGCGGGCAGAGCCTGTCAAAGCGGGGTTTACAGGCTTCTGGAGGGTACAAATGAGCTGAAATGACCTCACTCAACCTGTGGGAGCTGGCTTGCCGGCGAAGGCGGCGGTTCGATCGACAGAGAAGTCGAATGTGCCGCTCAGGTAACCACGATGCGAAGCGAGCCGCTCTTGATCTTGATCTTGCTCTTGATCTGCTTTTGATCTCAGGCGCCCCGTCAAACCACGCTGGCCGGAATTCGACAGGGATTTGGGGGGTAAACCGGCAGGGATGCCGGTTTAGCCGCCCCGCGCCATGGATGGCGCGTGGCGGCGGCCCCCCAAATCATGGCGGATTACGGGCACACCGAGCCTGGGCGAGGTGCCGAGTGGTGGGGCAAGAGCCCTTTTGGTTACTTTTGGGGCTCTTTTCCAAAAGTGACCCGCTGTAAGAGCGGAACCCTAAGTGGCCGTTACCGCAGGAAGGGATATGTACTCGGTCTGACACCCTGTGTCGACTGTCAGGCCGCTATCGCAGGCAAGCCAGCTCCCACATGGGTTCCATGTTCAGCTGAAAAATGTGCCAAGGGCATGAGCTGATTCGACCCTCCCCGCCCGTCATCCAACCGTCACATCCATCTGCTGTGCTGGCGCCCATTACTCATTTGCCCAAGGACCCGTGGCCATGTTTTCCGTGCTCAAACCCCACCGCTGGAAACTCGCATTGCTCCTGATCGCCGCCAACCTCGGACTGATCCTGCACCTGGCCTGCGGCGAGCTCAAAAGCGTCAGCGAATGGGTGTGGCTGGATATCATCGGCGAAGGCGGTTCGGCGCTGCTCGCGCTGATCTGGCTGGGCCTGGTATTGAAAAGCCGCCCCGCCGGACGGGTCACCCAATACCTGGCGCTGGGGCTGTCGTGCATCTTTTTTTCCTGGTGGATCGACAGCCTCGACGAATTCATCCGCCTGCCTGACAGCATCTCCTGGGATCACTGGCTGGAGTCAGGGCCAATGCCGTTGGGCATGATCCTGCTGACGATTGGCATTTATCACTGGCACCACGAACAACTGGCGATCAGCGCACAGATGGAAAAACGCGAGCGGTTGTTTCGCGAGCATCGGCTGTTCGACAAACTCACGCCCCTGGCCGGTGCCGACTACCTCAAGCGCCAACTCGCCGACAGCTTGCGCGACAGCCAAGCGCAGCAACAACCACTGTCGTTGTTGGCCCTGGACCTGGACAACTTCGCCACCATCAACCAGGCCTACGGGCATGCCGAGGGTGATGCGGTGCTACAGGCTGTCAGCCATGTGCTGTTGCTCAACCTGCGCCGCCAGGACCTGTTGTGCCGCCTGGCGGGCGATCGTTTTGTGGTGCTGCTGCCCAACACCGGCGAGCGCCAGGCCCAGGGCCTGGCGCTGGAGTTGCAACACGCGGTGCAGAGCCTCGCCCACAAGACCCGGCAACAGGGCGAACGCCTGCAACTGACGGCGACCACGGCGGTGGTGATGGCCTTGCAAGAGTCACCCCACGAGCTGCTCAAACGGCTGAATATCGGCCTGGCCCGGGCCAAGCAACCCCTTGCGAAAAGTGCCTGAAATGGCCGTGAAAACCAGCTGGTATGAAAACGACAGCCGCTTCATCCCCGGTCACTATCAACCCGCCACGTTGATCGACCTGGGCTTGTCCCGGGACATCGACAGCCATCGCCTACTGCGCGGCACCGGCCTGTTCCACGAAGACATCCTGGCCGGTAATGCGCGATTGAGCCCGCAGCAGTTCCTGGGTTTGATCGGCAACAGCCGCAAACTGCTGGATGCCGATGACAGCAGTTTCCTGTTTGGCCAACGCCTGCTGCCCGGCTACTACGGCGCCGCCAGTCATGCCCTGGGGCATGCACAGAACCTTCATCAGGCCCTGGATATCCTGATCCAGCAACAAGTGCTGCTCAGCCCGCTGGCCACGCTGCAACTGGAGCTGGATGAGCACCACGCTTACCTGTATTGGTTGGACAGTTGCGGCGCCAGCGAACACTGGCGCTTTCTGCTCGAAGCCAGCATGACTTCACTGGTTGCCATGAGCCAATGGCTCAGCGGCCAGCGCTTGCCGTGGGTGTGCAGCTTCAGCCACGCCGAACCTCGGTATGTCGAGCAATACTGGGTGCATCTGGGCGAACACACGCGCTTCGAACGCCCTCTGAACATGATGTGCCTCCCCCGTGAATACCTCACCCACACCTGGCCGGGTGCTTCGGCCACGGCGGGCCAGGTCGCGCGCCAGCAAGCCCTTGAACAAATCGAGCAACTGGGCTTTGCCACGAGTCTTCTGGACTGCCTCGATGTCTACCTGCGCGAACACGTGCGCCAGCCACCAAGCCTGGAACAGGCCGCCCACACCTTCGCCATGAGCCCGGCCACGCTAAAACGCAAGTTGCAACGGCACGACACCGGTTTTCAGCAACAGGTCGACCGGGTGCGCAAGCATGTGGCGTTGCACCTGTACCAGGCCAAGGGGTGGAGTAACGAGCAAGTAGCGGCGTACCTGAATTTCAACGATGCGGCGAATTTTCGGCGCTCGTTCAAGCGGTGGACGGGCAGCACGCCCAACCTGATCCGCCAACTGTTCAGCAGCCGCTAGCCAGGCGTTCGCGCAGGAACTCCACCAGCGCTTGCACCGGGCGTGAACTCTGGCGGTGCTGCGGGTACACCGCCGACAGGGTCAAGGCCTCAGGAGCGAAGTCCTCCAGTACCTTGACCAGACGCCCATCCTTCAAGGCCTCGCTGACAATGAACGTCGGTAGGTAGGTAACGCCCAAACCGGCTATCGCGGTATCGCGCAGCAGGTCACCGTTGTTGACGCGCATGCGCCCACTGACGCTCAACGCTTGCACCTTGCCTTTGAAACGCCATTGCACCTGACGGCCGTGGCCGTAAGGCAGGCAGTCGTGCGTGGCTAAATCCTCGGGTTTCAATGGCGTCCCCCGCAGCGCCAGGTAGTCGGGGCTGGCGCAATACACCCGCTCGATAGCGGCGATCCGCCGGGCGATCAGGGTGGAGTCTTCCAGGGTGCCGATGCGCAGCACCAGGTCGTAGCCTTCGCCGATCAAGTCCACCGGGCGGTCGCTCAGGTCGACTTCAACGCAGACCTGCGGATGCTGGCGCAGGAACAACGGCAACAGGCAACCCAGGTGGGCCATGGCGAACGACAAGGGTGCACTGAGGCGAATGGTGCCGCGGGGTTCGCTGTTCTGGCCGGCGATGCCCTGCTCCACTTGCTCCACCTCACCGAGCAGGCGCAAGGCCGACTCGTAGTAACTCTGGCCCAGCGGCGTGACGTCCAGGCGCCGTGTGGAGCGGTTGAGCAGACGTACGCCCAGGCGGTCTTCCAGTTGGATCAGGCGGCGGCTGACGAATTGCTTGGACAAGCCCAATTGCTCGGCGGCGGCAGTGAAACTGCCGGATTCCATGACCTGGCAGAACAGGCGCATGTCTTCGAAGGGGTTCATTGTCGCTTCTCAGGGGACGATAGGCTGTTTTATAGCCCGTCAGTGCTCACACCACAAACCAAAATGTGAACACCATCAAATGTTGGAGCTGTGTCAGGCGCTGATGTTGTGGGCAATATAAACCCATGTGGGAGCTGGCTTGCCTGCGATAGCGGTGTATCAGCCAGCAATACTGTTGACTGATGCATCGCAATCGCGGGCAAGCCCAGCTCCCACAGGGTTTTGCGGTGTTTTACAGAGCAGGTTACTTGGCCGCGAACGCCGAGTAGCTGTTCATCAGGTTGCGGTAGTTGGGAATGCGCGGCGAAAGCAGGTTGGCCAGGCCTTCCATATCGTTGCGCCAGTCCACTTGCAGCTCGCAGGCCACGGAGAACCAGTTGACCAGTTGCGCACCGGCGGCGGTCATACGCGCCCAGGCGGCTTGTTGCACGGTTTCGTTGAAGGTGCCGGAAGCGTCGGTGACCACGAAAACCTCGAAGCCTTCGTCAAGGGCACACAGGGTCGGGAATGCCACGCACACGTCGGTCACCACACCGGCAATGATGATCTGCTTGCGGCCGGTCGCCTTGACGGCCTTGACGAAATCTTCGTTGTCCCATGCGTTGATCTGGCCAGGGCGCGGAATGTACGGCGCGTCGGGGAACAGTTCTTTGAGCTCAGGCACCAGCGGGCCGTTGGGGCCGCTTTCAAAGCTGGTGGTCAGGATGGTCGGCAGGTTGAAGAACTTCGCCACGTCGGCCAGGGCCAGCACGTTGTTCTTGAACTCGTTGGGGGAGAAATCCTGCACCAGGGAGATCAGGCCGGTCTGGTGATCAACCAACAGCACAACAGCATCGTCTTTGTTCAAGCGCTTGTAAGTCATGGGTAACTCCTTTGGGGATGGGGTGTTTTTCAAAAAGCAAAGCAGGAGCAGCCGAACGCCCCCCAGAAACCCTGGAAGTCGCTGACCGGCACGCTGGAAAGGCGCGCTTTTTCATGGCTGTGGGCATGCACGCCACAAGGGCCGCTGCACTGGTGAACCTGGGCCTGCATCGGCGACGTCGGGCGCCAGTGCCCTGGCACCTTGACCACCGGCGACCAGTCGGGCAGCACCGGTACCCGTGGCGGTGCGAAATCTTCGAAGTCGCCAGCGCCGTACACGACCTTGCCGCCGACCACTGTCAGCACCGACTCGATCCACTTGATAGCTTCTTCCTCGACACTGAAAAAGTCCGCCGACAACGCGGCGACATCCGCCAATTGGCCGACCTTGATCTGGCCTTTCTTGCCCTGCTCGGAGGAGAACCAGGCGCTGCCGTGGGTGAACAGCTCCAATGCGGTAAGGCGCGGCAAGCCCTCGGCGTGCAGCTCCAGGCCACCGACGGTACGGCCGCTGACCATCCAGTACAGCGAGGTCCAGGGGTTGTAGCTCGACACGCGGGTGGCATCGGTGCCCGCCCCAACCGGCACGCCTTCGGCCAGCATGCGCTTGATCGGCGGTGTGGCTTCGGCGGCCTTGGCGCCGTAGCGCTCGACGAAGTATTCGCCCTGGAACGCCATGCGATCCTGAATCGCAATACCGCCACCAAGGGCACGCACGCGTTCGATGTTTTTCGGGGTGATGGTTTCGGCGTGGTCGAAGAACCACGGCAAGCCATTGAACGGAATATCGCGGTTGACCTTCTCGAACACGTCAAGCATGCGCGAGATGGACTCGTCGTAAGTGGCGTGCAGACGGAACGGCCAGCGCTGTTCCACCAGGTGGCGCACCACCGGTTCCAGCTCCTGTTCCATGGTCAGCGGCAGGTCCGGGCGGGGCTCGAGGAAGTCTTCAAAGTCCGCCGCCGAGAACACCAGCATCTCGCCGGCCCCGTTATGGCGCAGGTAGTCATCGCCCTGATGCAGGGTGACGCTGCCGGTCCAGTTCTTGAAGTCGCTGAGCTCTTCCTTGGGCTTCTGGGTGAACAGGTTGTAGGCGATGCGCACCGTCAACTGTTGATCCTTGGCCAGTTGCTCGATCACCGCGTAGTCATCGGGGTAGTTCTGGAAGCCGCCGCCGGCATCGATGGCGCTGGTCAGGCCCAGGCGATTGAGTTCCCGCATGAACTGGCGGGTGGAGTTGACCTGGTATTCCAAAGGCAGTTTCGGGCCCTTGGCCAAGGTCGCATACAGGATCATCGCGTTAGGCCGCGCCACCAGCATGCCGGTGGGGTTGCCGTTGCTGTCGCGCACGATCTCACCGCCCGGCGGGTTCGGCGTGTCCTTGGTGTAGCCCGCCACCCGCAGGGCTGCGCGGTTGAGCAAGGCGCGGTCGTACAAGTGCAGCACGAACACCGGGGTGTCCGGGGCGGCCTGGTTGAGTTCTTCCAGGGTGGGCATGCGCTTTTCGGCGAACTGGAATTCGTTCCAACCGCCCACCACGCGTACCCATTGCGGCGTGGGCGTGCGGTCGGCCTGGTCCTTGAGCATGCGCAAGGCATCGGCCAGGGACGGCACGCCTTCCCAGCGCAGTTCAAGGTTGTAGTTCAACCCGCCACGAATCAGGTGCAAGTGCGAGTCGTTGAGGCCGGGAATTACGGTGCGGCCCTTGAGGTCGATGACCTGGGTGCCGCTGCCGCGCAGGGCCATGGCTTCGCCGTCGGTACCCACGGCGACAAAGCGCCCTTGGTGGATGGCCACGGCGGTGGCGCGTGGGTTTTCCCGGTCCACGGTGTGGAACTGGCCATTGAACAGAATCAGATCGGCGTTCATAGGGTTTCCTTTACAGAGGCTTCAAGCCAGGGAGCGAACAGGCGGGTGGCCGCCGGCATCAGCAGGTACACCACCAGCAACACGATGGTCAGGGTGACCAGGAAGGTGGAGACCACGTAATTGGACAGAAACGGGTGCAACCGCAGGATCGGCCCCCAGATAAACGGCAGCAGCAGGGTTTGCGGCAGGATCACAAACAGGCTGACCACCGCCTGCTTCCAGCGCGGCGGCTTGGCACCACCCTCGGCCTGGGGCGTGAACCAGAATTCATTGGCCGCGCCGATTTCCGTCTGGTCGCCGTCCGCCAGCATCGGCGCGGCTTCGTCGATCAGAGCCTGGCGTTGCGGGGAGCCGAGCCATAGCTCAAGGGCGCTGGTGGAGCTATAGCGCAGCACACAAGTGAACAACGCCATGCCGTTTTGCTGGCTGCGCACCACGTCAACACCAAGGTGCCCAGGGCGTTCGCCCGCGATGCGCACGATGCGGCGCAACCAGGCTTCGTACTCGACTTCAAAACCGGGTTTGACCCGGTGCTTGACGACCAGGGTGACGACTTCGTCGGGGCTGGTGTTGGTGGTTGAATCCATGGCTGAGTGCTTCCCCGGAGTATTGAGCGATGGGGAGAGTCTGGCGGCTTGGCGGCTGGGGAGAATTGGATGTATGTGCTGTTTGGCTTGTTGCAGGAGCGGGCTTGCGCGCAAAAAACGTCAACGATAACCCCTACTTTCTGAATAAACGTGGCGCCTGGGAGTTTTTCGCGAGCAAGCTCGCTCCTGCAATTGCCGGCAAATCTATGTGGCCCGCGCCATATGCTCCGCAATCCTGCCCCTCAACCACCGCTCCGCCGGGTCGTTGTCATGCACCCCGCTCCACACCATCGACAGCTCCGCCGCATCAATCGCAAACGGCGGGTCCTCGGCGCGCAGGCGTGTGCCTTCGGTCAGCGCGCACGCGGCGTAATCCGGCACGGTGGCGATAATCTGCGTCCCCGCCAGCAACGCCCGTAACCCGCTGAACTGCGGCACCGCCAGCACCACGCGGCGCGAGCGGCCGATGCGGGCCAGGTCCAGGTCGATATTGCCGCTCAGGTCACCGGAGAACGACACCATTGCATGGGGCCTGGCGCAGTAATCATCCAGGGTCAGCGGCGCCTCGCCGTCATCGCCGCGCAGGACCTTGCAGGGGATATCGCGCAGTTTCTTGCGCTTGGCATTGGCCGGCAGATCGGTGGTGTAGCTGACCCCCACGGAGATTTCACCGCTGGCCAGCAGCGAAGGCATCAACAGGTAATTGGCGCGGCGCACCACCACGATGATGCCTGGCGCTTCTTCGCGCAGGCGGCTGAGTAACGACGGAAACAGCCCGAACTCCGCATCATCGGACAGGCCGATACGAAACACCGCGCAGCTGGTGGAGGGGTCGAAATCCTTGGCGCGGCTGACGGCGCCCGAGATGGTGTCCATGGCAGGTTGCAGCTCCTTGAGTATCGCCAGTGCACGCGCCGTGGGTTCCATGGCACGGCCGTTACGCAGCAGCAACGGGTCGTCGAACAAATCGCGCAAACGGCCCAGCGCGGCGCTCACTGCCGGTTGGCCGATAAACAGTTTTTCGGCGACTCGGGTCAGGTTTTTCTCGAACATCAAGGCTTCGAAAATCACCAGCAGGTTCATATCGACGCGGCGCAGATCGTTGCGGTTCATGGGCGCTATCCAAACGTTTTCCAGGGGGCCAGGGAAGCATGCACTGCACGCCTGGGATTGCATAGCTGTGCTGTCTTTTCCGGCACCGCACCTGGCGAAATTAACAACGATTAACTCGTCAGCCAGGCGCTCCGGCAACAAGATGAAGCGCGTCTACACTGCACCCATCCACCGGGAACGTTCCCATCGACTGCGGATATTTGTCATGGCCCGACTCGAGCAATATTCCCCCCGGTTGCCCGCCACCGGTGGCCTGTGCCCCCGGCGCGAGCGCATCGCCAAGCAACTGATCCTCGCCAACCTCGGCGAAAGCCTGGCGATCGCCGACCTGGCCCAGGCCTGCGCCTTGTCGCGCAGCCATTTTTCCCGCGCCTTCAAGTGCACCACCGGGCTGTCGCCCCAGGAATGGATTCGCCAGCAACGCATCCAGCGCGCCAAGGAACTGATTACCGGCTCGTCCCTGAGCCTCACCCAGATCAGCCTGGAATGTGGCTTTTGCGACCAGGCGCACTTCTGCCATATGTTCACCCGCAGCGAAGGCGTCAACCCGATGACCTGGCGAAACCACCACTCACGCAGCAAACCTGATGTGATCGCTGCCTAGTGGTCTGCACGTACCTGGAATATGCTGGTCGCTCCCTTCTTCCAGAACCTGGGCAGCCATGAATGACTTGAGCGACCAGGCCGTGCATTTCGGCCCCTACCGCATCCACCCGCGCCAGCGCCTGGTGCTGGAGGCCGGCCGCCCGCTGCGCCTGGGGCGGCGGGCGGTGGACATTCTGCTGATCCTGCTGGAGCACGCCGGCAATGTGGTGAGCAAACAGGAGTTGATCGCAAGGGTCTGGCCCAAAAGCGTGGTGGAAGACGGCAACCTGCGTGTGCACATGGCTGCGTTACGCAAGGCGCTAGGCGACGGCCAGGCCGGGCAGCGCTATATCGTCACGGTCGCCCAGCGCGGCTACAGTTTTGTTGCGCCACTGAGCATCGAACCCATGACGCTGCCCACCGACGGTGCGCCCAAACGCCCCAGCCATAACCTGCCCCTGCGACGCACGCGCATGATCGGCCGCCAAGCGCTGATCGACGCCCTGGTACAACAACTGCCGCAGCAGCGCTTTATCACCCTGACCGGCGCCGGTGGCATCGGCAAGACCACCGTTGCCCTACGGGTCGCGGAATTGCTGATCGGGCATTACCGCGACGGTATTCACCTGCTGGACCTGGCGCCGCTCAGTGCCGCGTCCATGATCCTGCCCAACCTGGCCGCCCTGCTCGGCCTGACGCCGGGCGAGAATGCCTCCCTGGCCAGCCTCGCCCGCAGCCTGCAGGCACGCCAGATGCTGCTGGTGATCGACAACTGCGAGCACCTGCTCGACGACATCGCCCTGATCAGTGAAACCCTGCTGCGCCATGCACCGCACCTGCACATCCTCACCACCAGCCGGGAAGCCCTGCGCGCCGAAGGTGAATATGTGCAGCGCCTTGAACCGCTGGCCTGCCCGCCCGCCACCGGCAACCGCGCCCAGGCCCTGGGTTACCCGGCCATGCAATTGCTGATCGAGCGCGCCATGTCCCACCAGGAGAGCTTTGCCCTCAGCGACGCTGAACTGCCCCTGGCGATTGATATCTGCCAGCGCCTGGACGGCATTCCCCTGGCGATCGAACTGGTGGCCGCGCAAATCGAACGGTTTGGCTTGCCGGGCCTGCTGGTGCAGATGGAAGACAACTTTCGCCTGCTGACCCGCGGCCGACGCAGTGCCCTGCCACGCCAGCAAACCCTGCGCGCCACGCTCGACTGGAGCTTTGACCTGCTAACGGCGTGCGAGCAAATCTGCCTGCGCCGCCTGGCGGTCTTCCGTGGCGGCTTCAGCCTGGTCAGCGCAGCGGCGGTGATCGCCGGGGAGCAAGTGGCCCCCGCCGAAGTGCTGGGCTCCATTACGCAACTGGTGGCCAAGTCGTTGTTGAACGTGGAAGCAAGCGATGACGAGATGGTCTATCGCCTGCTGGACATCACCCGCACCTACGCCCTGGAAAAGCTCAGCCAGGCCTGCGAACTGCATGCCACACGAGAGCGCCACGCTGCACGCTGCCTGGCGCTGATGGAACAGGCCCAGGGCGACTGGGACCTGATCGCCACACAGCCGTGGATCGACCGTTACGCACCGCTGCGCGAAGACGTGCGTGCCGCCCTCGACTGGGGCTTTGCCGATGGCGGTGCGCAGTTGCTGGCTATCCGCCTGACGGTCAGCGCGATGCCACTGTGGCAAGAGTTGTCGTTGCTGCGAGAGCACGGCGGCTATGTGGACCAGGCGCTGGCGCTGATCGGCCAGGTCACCGCGCCCTGCACGCAATTGACCCTGCAACTGCAATTGGCCCTGGGCAGCCTCTCCTACCACGCCATGGGCGCCGCACCTCGGACCATTGCGGCATTCGAGGGTGCCGCACGCCTGGCCGAGACAACCCAGGACCTTGGCGGCCAGTTGCGTGCGGTCTCCGGGCTGATGGCGGTGAACCTGTGCGCCGGGCGCTACGGCCCAGCGCAGGCGCTGAGTGTGCAGTTTGAACGCCTCGACCCACGCACCGAGCCGTTGCTGGGCCTTAGCGCGCAGCGGCTGCGTGCGCTGGGCCAGCATTACACCGGCAACCAGCCGCTCGCCCGGCACCACGCCGAGCAGGTGCTGCAGCGCATGTCCCAAAGCGGTCACGTGAACCGCTTTGCCTTCGGGGTTGGCGTGCAGTACGACCAGGGCGTCGCCTCCTTGACCGTGCTGGCGCGAATCCTGTGGTTGCAGGGCTTTCCCGAGCGCGCCTGGCGCACCGCCAGTCAGGCTTTGGAGTTGGCGCTACAGATCAACCACGGCACCTCGATCTGCTACACCCTGGCCCTGGCTGGGGTGGTGATCGCCCGCTACAACGGCGCCGAAGACGACGCCCAAGCCCTGCAAAGGCTGCTGCTGGAGCAGTCGCACAAGCATTCTGTGCAGTTGTTCCAGACCTGGGCCGGACATTACGCCGGTATTCTTGGCCAACCGGATTGGCAGGGCCTGGGTCTGATCCAAGACACCTTGATCACCTTCGGCACCCATGCCGTGGATGCACCAACCCTGGAACGTGCGCGCAGTGGCGCTGCGGGCTGGTGCGCCCCGGAGATTCTGCGGGTGTACGCCTTGCAGCTAGAGGATGAGCACACCACTGAAACCCTGCTGCTGGAGGCGCTGGGCCTGGCGCACCAGCAAGGCGCCCTGGCCTGGGAGCTGCGCTGCGGCGCAGCCCTGGCGCAACTGTGGCAACAGCAGGGGCGCATTCAGCTCGCCAGGGACTTGCTCAGTTCAATCCACGCACGTTTCAGCGAAGGCTTCGCCACTCAGGATCTACTGCGCGTGCGCTGCCTGCTCGACGAGTTGCAGGACAAACGGCCGGCCTGAGAACGCCCCCAGGCAAGGCGCGTAGCCCTGCTGCAAACGCGCGACCTGACGCGGGTCGCGCAGTTGCCCCAGGGCGTAGCTGCGCACACAGTTGAGCAGCCGATAGCGCGCCGGGCCCAGGCCGGGCTCGACGCTCAGCAGCGAGACGTTGACCAGGCGCGCCAGCAGGTAAGACAGGTCGGCATGTTCGAGCTCGGTACCGGTCACCAGGTCACTCAGGGTGGGTAAGGTGACTGCCATCTTGAACAGACTCAATTGCAGAAACAGCCAGCACTCCGGCAGGCTCAAGCGCTCGTAGCTCCAATCCAGGGCCGCGGTCAGTGAGCGATGGCGCTCCACTGCCGTGCGGCGCCCACGGGCCAGCACTTGCAAGCCTGTGCGTACTTGCATCTGCACACCGCCGATGCCCAACGCATCCACCTGGGCGGCCGCCAATTCCAGGGCCAACGGCAGGCCGTCCAGACGCCGACACAGGTCGCCCAGCGGCGCCAGGTCCTGAGGCCGCAAATCAAACCCCTGCTGATTGGCACGCGCGCGTGCCACGAACAGTTGCACCGCAGGACAGGCCATCGCCTGCTCGACATTGGCCAACGCCTTTGGCGACGGCACTGCCAGCCGAGGCAAGCGCACTATCCACTCGCCAGGGGCCAGCAAGGCTTCGCGACTGGTGATCAGCACGCTGATGCCCGGCGCCGCCTCGCGCAGCGCACGCATCAGTTGTCGACACGCGCCCAGCAGCAGGTCAGCGCCGTCGAGTACCAGCAACACGTGGCGCGAGGCCAGGCGCCGGCCCAGTTCGTTGAGGCTCGCGGGCGTCGAATGCAACTGCAACACCCTGGCCAGGCTACCGAGCAGTTCGCTCGGGGTTTGCACAACGGCCATGTCGACCCACCATACGCCGTCGCGATAACGCGGCAATACCCGCTCGGCCAGGGCCAGGGCCAGCGTGCTCTTGCCAATACCGGCCACGCCTGTGAGGGTCAATAACCGCTGCACAGGCAACCGTCGCGCCAGCACGCCCACCAGTTCATCTCGCCCCCACACCGGGCTGAGCCGTGCAGCCAGGTTGTGCTGAGGCAGCAGCGTCGGCAGCGCGTCCTGCGCAGGCGCAGCGAAGCAGTAACCGCGCTGGGGGTGATTGAGGATCCAGCGTTGGCCGTCAAGGGCACGACGCAGCGCGGCGATATGCACACGCAGGTTGCTGTCTTCAACGACGCTGTTGGGCCACACCCGTTCGATCAAGGTCGCCTTGCTGACGAAGTGCCCGGGCGCTTCGAGCAGTACTGCGAGAATATCCAAGGCTCGCCCGCCCAGTGGCACCGGCCAGCCCGCCTTGCTGACCAACCGCTGCTGCCGATGAAAGGTGTAGGGGCCAAAGCTCACCGCCGTACCATTTTGCATGTCCGTCAAAGCGCTGAAACACCCGTGCTTGAGTGCCTGCGCATCCTTTTTCCATGGGCTCGACGCTATCTTGCCAGTTGGCGATGACAGGACAATGCTGGCACGGGGAGCGATACGGACAATCGGGTGCCTGAGACGGACATGGTGTCGTTAACTGAACTGTTGTCGGTATTGGGTAGGGTTCAGCCCGAGCTTTTCGCTGAACAGAAAACGCATATGCCGCACGCTGCCAAAGCCTGCGTGGAAGGCCACGGTCTTGAGCGGCAGGTCGGTGGTTTCCAGCAGGTGCCGCGCCCGGTCGATGCGCGCGCCCTGCAGGAACGCCATGGGCGTCATCTGCACGTCCTTGGCGAACAGCCGCGCGAAGTGGCGTGCGCTCATTCCGGCCAACTCAGCCATGGACTCGATGGTAAAGGGTTGATCCAGATGCGCCAGGACGTGGTTCTGCACGCGGGTGATCGGAGTTTCCTGAGGCGCCACGGCGGCAGTCATCGGGCTGAACTGGGCCTGGCCGCCCTGGCGCTTCATCACCACCAGCAGCACTTTGGCCACATCCACCGCCACTTGCTTGCCATGGTCTTGGGCCACGACCGACAGGGCCAGGTCGATACCCGCAGTGACGCCGCCAGAGGTAATCAGGCGCCCGTCCTGCAAATAGATGCGATCGGTCTCGACGATGGCGCTGGGAAACGCCTTGATCAACCGCTCGGTGTAGTGCCAATGGGTGGTCACGCGGTGCCCGTCGAGCAAACCTGCGTGGCCGAGCACAAAAGCGCCGGTGCAGATCGAGCCAAAACGCCGAGCCCGTGGCGCCGCAGCTTTGAGCCAGGGCAACAACGCGGGGTGGCATTCGTTATAGGCGCCGGGGCCGCCCGGCACCAACAGCAGGTCATAAGCCGCCTGGGCCTGTTCCAACAGCAGGTCGGTCTGCACGCTCACGCCATTGGAGGCCTGCAACGGACCGGGCTCAGTGCCGATGGTCAGGATCTGGTAGTGGTCGGCCGCCGGCAGGTAGCGGTTGGCAATCGAAAACACTTCCAGCGGCCCGGCCATATCGAGCAGCAGGAAGTCCGGGAACAGCGCCATGGCCACGGTTTTCATAAGCGGGAAACGTCCATCGAAAAGGAGTGCGACGGGCATTATGGCACGACTTCAACTGTCAACTTAAAAGAGACAGTTATTCTATTTTCATCTTCTTAATCAATCATTCGTTAACCATTAACCTTCTTCTCAACGCAAGCGCTCTGCATCTCGCAGCCCGCGCTCACTTGAGGACTGGACCATGCTGACCCTTCGCAAAGCTTCCGAACGCGGCGCCGCCAATCACGGTTGGTTGAAGTCGTTCCACACCTTCTCTTTCGCCAACTACTGGAACCCCAAGGAACAGGGTTTTTCCGACCTGCTGGTGATCAACGATGACCGCGTCGCCGCAGGCAAAGGCTTCGGCCAGCACCCGCACCGCGACATGGAGATCTTCTCCTACGTGCTCGAAGGCGCGCTGGAACACAAGGACACCCTGGGCACCGGCTCGGTGATCCGCCCCGGCGATGTGCAACTGATGAGCGCGGGCAGCGGCGTAGCCCACAGTGAGTTCAACCACAGCCAGCGTCATGGCGTGCACTTCCTGCAAATCTGGATCGTGCCCAACGAAGCAGGCGCCAAGCCGCGCTATCAGCAGGAGCACTTCACAGAAGCGCAAAAACGCGGGCGTTTGCAGTTGATCATCTCGCCGGAGGGCGCCAACGGTTCGCTGAAAGTGCGCCAGGACGCACGGGTGTATGCCGGGCTGTTCGACGCTGACGAAAGTGCCCGCCTGGAGCTGGCACCGGATCGCTACGCCTACATCCATGTGGCGCGCGGCAGCGTTGAACTCAACGGCCAGCGCTTGCAGGAAGGCGACGGTGTACGCGTACGGGACGAACGCCAGATCCGCCTGAGCCACGGCGAAGACGCTGAAGTACTGGTGTTTGACCTGCGCCCCAACGAACTGCCGCAAATGCCATGACGGCCGCAGTGATGGTCCCGCCAGCGGGACCATCGTTGGCATCGATAGTCACCATCAGCGCAATGAAGTTCTCTAAAAAAATGCAACGCGTAACATCAAACCCATGCCAAACGGCACCCAACTAAAACACTCGGAGCACATCATCATGAAACGCCAACTCTTGCTTAGCCTCGCTTTCTCGGTACTCGCTGCAAACGCTTTTGCCCACCCGGTTGTCGCTGAAGGCGGCGCGGATCGCCTGATAGAAACCCGTGTTGCCGAAGGTGGCGCGGATCGTCTGCAAGAACGTGGTTTGGCTGAAGGCGGTGCTGATCGCTTGCAGGAAAGTGGTCTGGCTGAAGGCGGTGCTGATCGCTTGCAGGAACGTGGCCTGGCTGAAGGCGGTGCCGATCGCCTGCAGGAACGTGGCCTGGCTGAAGGCGGTGCTGATCGTCTGCAGGAACGTGGCCTGGCTGAAGGCGGTGCCGAGCGTCTGCTGAGCACCCACGTATAACCCCGCACTGTTGGCGGGCCCCCCCAAACCGGCCTGATCAGCCGGTTTTTTTTCGTCTTCGATTTGCCTGGGTATCCACACGATGTCGACTGAAGCGCTAAGCCGTGCCTCAACCCGGCAGCGGAATTACCCGCAGCGGCCTTACCGACTTGTAGGAAAAACTCGAATAGATCTCCTTGACGCAAGGCAAGGTCTGCAAGACCTCTCGGGCAAATTCACCGAACGATTCCAGGTCCTTGGCCACCACTTCCAGCAAAAAATCATAGCGCCCAGAGACGTTATGGCACGCCACAATTTCTGGGATGGCCAACAGACGTTGCTCGAACGCCCGGGCAATTTCCTGGGTGTGGCTTTCCATCATGATGCTGACGAACGCGGTCACCCCGTAGCCCAGTGCCTTGGGCGAGAGAATCGCCTGGTAGCCACTGATCACCCCACTTTCTTCCAAGGTGCGCACCCGACGCCAGCACGGTGAAGTGGTGAGCGCCACCCGCTCGGCCAACTCGGCCACGGTCAGGCGGGCATTGCCCTGCAACGCGTTCAAAAGGGCTTTATCGGTGCGGTCCAGCTTGATGGGCATAACGTGCCTCTAATCATTATTTTTATCGGTGTTTGATCCACAAACGCAGGTTTTTCCGGGCTTTTTTGCAAGGTTCATCCGTGGTTATGAGCATAGCATTGTAGGAAATAAGGAGCGCCCGACATGCACAATAAACACACATTCGGCTTTTCCACCCGTGCCATACACGACGGCTATGACCCCCAGGACCACCACGGCGCACTCGTCCCGCCGATCTATCTGTCTGCGACCTTCGCCTTTCCCACCGTCGAATACGGCGCCGCCTGCTTTGCCGGCGAAGCCAGCGGCCACTTCTATACGCGCATTTCCAACCCGACCCTGGCCCTGCTGGAGTCACGCATGGCCAGCCTGGAAAACGGCGAGGCCGCCGTGGCGTTCAGCTCCGGCATGGGCGCGATTGCCGCGACGTTCTGGACCCTGTTGCGCCCGGGCGACGAGATCATCGTCAGCCAGACGCTCTATGGTTGTACGTTCGCCCTGCTGCACCACGGCCTGAGCGAATTCGGCATCAAGGTGCGGCATGTCGACCTGACCGACCTCACCGCCCTGCAAGCAGCGTTCTCCCCGGCCACCCGCATGCTCTACTGCGAGACCCCGGCCAACCCCAACCTGCGCCTGATCGACATCGCCGCCGTGGCCGAACTGGCCCATCAGCAGCCGAATGTCACCGTGGTGGTCGATAACACCTATTGCACTCCCTATCTGCAACGTCCCCTGGAACTGGGTGCCGATGTGGTGGTGCACTCGGCCACCAAATACCTCAGTGGCCACGGCGACATTACCGCAGGCATCGCGGTGAGCAACCAGGCCCTGGCGCAGCGCATTCGCCTGCAAGGGCTCAAGGACCTGACCGGCGCGGTGATGTCGCCCCAGGACGCCGCATTGCTGATGCGCGGCCTCAAGACCCTGGGCCTGCGCATGGACCGCCATTGCAGCAACGCCCAAGCGGTGGCCGAGGCGCTGCAGGCGCACCCTGCGGTGCAGTGGGTAACCTACCCCGGTCTGCGTTCTTTCCCACAATACGAACTGGCAAACCGGCAAATGAAACTGCCCGGCGGCATGATCGCCTTTGAACTCAAGGGCGGCCTCGAAACCGGCCAGCGCTTCATGAACGCACTGCAACTGTTCACCCGCGCAGTCAGCCTGGGGGATGCCGAATCACTGGCCCAACACCCGGCGAGCATGACCCACTCCACCTACACGCCCGAACAACGGGCGCAGCACGGTATCAGCGAGGGGCTGGTGCGTTTGTCGGTGGGGCTTGAAGACGTTGCCGACCTGCTGGCCGATATCCATCAGGCCCTGGCCAAGTGCAGCGCTGCCAACCTGCGGCCCATTGCGACAGCGGCGTATGCGATGAAATAGCGTCCAACCCCATGGGTTATGCGGTGCCTGGGCGGCGGTCGGAAGGATCCGACTGCCGCTCTGCCTGTTTAATGTTTTTTTTCGCAGATTGGATCCCCCTCCTTTAGCCAGGCTGTACTAGCATGTCAGCGGCGGGACGCACTATCACTGCAGGTTATTCACATTAGTTACCTTCTTAACCCCCGTCGCTATAAGGCCCGATACCTGCACGAAACTCATGGACGAATTGATGAACTCACACCTGTTCCCACAGATAGGCAAGGTCATCGCCAGCACCGGCAGCCGCCATTTCCCACGCATGCTGCATGACCTGATCCTTACCCAATTGGCAGTGGACGCCACCCATATCACCCAATTGCAAGTCAGCCGCGAAGGCCTTGGCCGCCGCAAGATCAGCCCGGTGTACACCGATTCGGTGGCGGCTCTGGGCAGCGAGCAACTCGCCGCACAACTGCACCTCACGCGCCGCAAGGACGATGTGCGCTATGTACTGTCGGTGTATCGCTCGCACCCGTCCGACAGCTTTTCCGCGCAAGAGCGCAGCATGCTCCAGGACTTCTCCACGCTGTTGCTGCCCATGGTGGAAAAACACATCACCGCGCTGCAGCCATCGCTCCCGGACAGCCCGTGCGCAGTGCCTCAACCCCAGGGCATCGACACCTTGCGCCGACGCATCCAGGAG
>NZ_FPJI01000025.1:0-27246 GCF_900119355.1 Pseudomonas sp. NFPP02 | reverse complement strand
GGCGACAACCTTGCCTACGTGATCTACACCTCCGGCTCCACCGGTTTGCCCAAGGGCGTGGCGGTGGCTCATGGGCCGTTGGTGGCGCATATCATCGCCACTGGCGAGCGTTATGAGACCTCACCGGCCGATTGCGAACTGCACTTCATGTCCTTCGCCTTCGACGGTTCCCACGAAGGCTGGATGCACCCGCTGATCAACGGCGCCAGCGTGTTGATCCGTGATGACAGCCTGTGGCTGCCGGAATACACCTACGAGCAGATGCATCGCCACAACGTGACCATGGCGGTGTTCCCACCGGTGTACCTGCAACAGTTGGCCGAACATGCCGAGCGCGACGGCAACCCGCCGGCAGTGCGGGTGTACTGCTTCGGTGGTGATGCCGTTGCTCAAGCCAGCTATGACCTGGCGTGGCGAGCGCTGAGACCCAAGTACTTGTTCAACGGCTATGGGCCGACGGAAACCGTGGTTACGCCGTTGCTATGGAAGGCACGTAAAGGCGACCCCTGCGGAGCCGTTTACGCGCCAATTGGCACGTTGTTGGGTAACCGTAGTGGCTACGTGCTCGACTCTCAACTGAACCTGCAACCTATCGGCGTGGCCGGCGAGTTGTACCTGGGCGGCGAGGGCGTGGCCCGGGGTTATCTGGAGCGTCCGGCGTTAACCGCCGAACGCTTCGTGCCGGACCCGTTCGGCAAGGCCGGCAGTCGCGTATATCGCAGCGGCGACCTGACCCGCGGGCGTCCGGATGGCGTGGTGGATTACTTGGGGCGTGTGGACCATCAGGTGAAGATTCGCGGTTTCCGTATCGAACTGGGGGAAATCGAAGCGCGCTTGCGTGAGCAAGCCAGTGTCGGTGAAACCGTGGTGGTGGCCCAGGAGGGGCCGACCGGCAAACAACTGGTGGCCTATGTCGTACCACTGGACCCGACGCTCCTGGGTGATGCTGTCGCTCAATCAAACGGTCGCGAAACCTTGCGGCGCGCCTTGAAAACCCGCTTGCCGGACTACATGGTGCCGACGCATTTGATGTTCCTTGAGCGTATGCCGCTGACCCCCAACGGCAAGCTCGACCGCAAGGGCTTGCCGCTGCCGGATGTGAGCCAGATGCAGCAGGTGTATGTGGCGCCCGAGAGCGAGTTGGAGCAGAAGATCGCCGCGATCTGGTCCGATGTGCTACGCCTGCCACAGGTGGGCCTGCATGATAATTTTTTCGAACTGGGCGGCGATTCGATCATTTCGATTCAACTGGTCAGCCGCGCCCGCCAGGCCGGTGTGCGTTTCACGCCCAAAGAGTTGTTCCAGCATCAGACCGTGCAGAGCCTGGCGACGGTCGCGAGGGAAGGCGACGGTGTGGTGCAGATGGATCAGTCGCCGCTGACTGGCGATTTGCTGCTGTTGCCAGTGCAACACAGTTTTTTTGCCGATGAGATTCCCCAGCGTCATCACTGGAACCAATCTGCGGTGCTGCAACCGCACCAGCCGTTGCAGGTACCGCTGTTGTTGGCCGCACTGCAGGCATTGATCGTGCATCACGATGCCTTGCGCAGCACCTTTGTCGAGGGCGCACAGGGCTGGAGCGCGGCCTACCGTGGTCCGGATCAGCACCAGGCTGAACAAGTGCTATGGCAAACCACATTGAACAGCGTCGAAGAACTTGAAGCCTTGGGCGAAGAGGCCCAGCGCAGCCTCGACCTGGGCGCGGGCCCGTTATTGCGTGCGGTGTTGGCGCAGTTGGCCGACGGTTCACAGCGCTTGTTGCTGGTGATCCATCACTTGGTGGTGGACGGCGTGTCGTGGCGCATCCTGCTTGAAGACTTGCAAAGTACGTATCAGCAACTGGCCCAAGGCGCCCCTGTGACGCTGCCAGCCAAGACCAGCGCCACCCGCGTCTGGGCTGCTCGCCTGCAGACCTACGCCCACAGTCCGGCGTTACAACACGAGCTGGCTTGGTGGCAGACGCAATTGCAGGGCAGTCCGGTCGGTTTGCCGGGCGCCGATCCACAGGCGAGCCTGAGCAACCAACTGGCCCTGAGTGTGAGCACACACCTGGATGCCACCTATACTCGGCGCTTGCTGCACGACGCGCCGAGTGCCTATCGCACCCAGATCAATGACCTGCTGTTGACTGCCCTGGCGCGAGTTATTACGCGCTGGAGCGGCGAGGCTTCGACGTTGATCCGGCTTGAAGGTCATGGCCGCGAAGATCTGTTCGATGACATCGACCTGACTCGCACTGTCGGTTGGTTCACCAGCCTTTACCCTGTGCAACTGGTACCGGCCGATTCCCTGGCTGCTTCCCTCAAACGCATCAAGGAGCAGCTGCGAGCCGTGCCCGACAAGGGCCTGGGGTTCGGTGCCCTGCGTTACCTGGGTAATGCCGCAACGCAACAGGCGTTGGCGGCCTTGCCGCAGCCACGTATCACCTTCAACTATCTGGGGCAGTTCGATGCCAGCTTCGACAGCGGCGAACAGCCAGGACTGTTCACGCCGACCGCTGATGCCAGCGGTGCCGAGCAAAGCCCGCAGGCACCTTTGGGCAACTGGCTGGAAATCAACGGTCAGGTCTATGGTGGCGAGCTGAAGTTGAACTGGAGTTTCAGCCAGGCGATGTTCGGTGAAGCAACCGTCAAATGCTTGGCCGACGACTATGCCTTGGAACTCAAGGCTCTGATTGATCATTGTTGTGAGTCGGCGCATCAGGGCGTGACGCCGTCGGACTTCCCGTTGGCGCGGTTGTCCCAGGACCAGTTGGATGGCTTGGCACTGAACGTGGCTGAGGTCGAAGACCTGTACCCATTGTCACCCATGCAGCAAGGCATGCTGTTCCAATCGCTGTACGGCGAAGGTTCGGGTGACTACATCAACCAGATGCGCATTGATGTGCAGGGCCTGGATGTGGCGCGCTTCCACCAGGCCTGGCAGGTGGCGGTGCAACGCCACGAGATCCTGCGTAGCGGTTTTGTCTGGCAGGCGGAGCTTGAACAGCCTTTGCAGGTGGTCTACAAGCAGGTGCGCCTGCCGTTTATGGCGTTGGATTGGCAGACCCGTAAGGACTGCAACCAGGCCCTGGATGAGCTGGCCGAGTCGGCACGCACCCAGGGTTTTGTCCTGGAGCAGGCACCGCTGTTGAGCTTGACGCTAGTACGCACGGGGGCGACGAGCTACCACCTGATCTACACCAATCACCATATTTTGATGGATGGCTGGAGTGGTTCGCAGCTGTTCGGCGAGGTGTTGCAACAGTATGCCGGTGAGCCGCTGCCAGCGCCCACCGGGCGGTATCGCGACTACATCGGCTGGCTGCAGGCACAGGACAAAGCCGTCAGCCAGGCGTTCTGGCAGGCGCAACTGGTCAACTTGCAGGCGCCCACGCGCCTGGCCGGTGCCGTAGAGACTGAGGTGGATGCGGCCCAGGCGGTCAATGGCGAGCATCGCTTGAGCCTGGATGCTGCGCAAACCGAACACCTCAAAGCCTTCGCCCAACGTCACAAGGTGACCCTCAATACC
The DNA here is from genome assembly GCF_900119355.1 of Pseudomonas sp. NFPP02. Taxonomy (NCBI): domain Bacteria; kingdom Pseudomonadati; phylum Pseudomonadota; class Gammaproteobacteria; order Pseudomonadales; family Pseudomonadaceae; genus Pseudomonas; species Pseudomonas sp. NFPP02. Next base: position 23,736 of record NZ_FPJI01000025.1, on the reverse strand, counting down.
CTGGTGCAAGGCGCCTGGTTGTTGCTGTTGCATCACCACACCGGGCAAGCCACCGTAGCATTCGGCGCCACGGTAGCAGGGCGTCCGGCGGAACTGCGTGGGATTGAACAGCAGGTCGGCTTGTTCATTAACACGCTGCCGGTGGTGGCGACGCCGGATGCGCAAATGTCGGTCAGCCATTGGCTGGAGCAACTTCAGCAACAGAACGTTGGCTTGCGTGAGCATGAACACACGCCGCTGTTCGAGATCCAGCGTTGGGCCGGGCTGGGTGGAGAGGCGCTGTTCGACAGTATCCTGGTGTTCGAGAACTACCCGGTGTCTGAGGCGCTGGAGCAGGGGGCACCGTCGGGGCTGCGTTTTGGCGCAGTGCACAGCCTGGAACAGACCCACTATCCATTGACCGTGTTGTTGGCTATAGGCCAGACACTGGGCTTGGAGTTCAACTACTCCCGCCAGGCTTTCAGCGGCGCGCATATCCAGCGCTTGGCCGAGCACTTCCAGCAGTTGCTGCTGGCCCTGGCCAGTGACGGCAGTCAACGCCTTGGCGCGTTGCCCTCAGTGGCGCAGGCCGAGCGGCAGTGGGTATTGCATGATTGGAATGCGACTGCGGTGGATTACCCGCTGGATCAAGCGGTCCACACGCTGATCGAGGCTCAGGTGCTGCGTACACCGGATGCACCTGCCTTGATTTTCGCGGGGCAAGCCTTGAGTTACAGCGCGTTGAACGCCCGGGCCAATCGCCTGGCGCATCGCTTGATGGCGGCCGGGGTTGGCCCGGATGTGCTGGTGGGGCTGGCGGCAGAGCGCTCGGTGGAGATGGTGGTTGGCCTGTTGGCGGTGCTCAAGGCCGGTGGCGCTTATGTGCCGCTGGACCCCGAGTATCCTCGTGATCGCCTGGCCTACATGCTGCAGGACAGTGGTGTGCAACTGCTGTTGACCCAGGCTCATCTACTGGCGCAACTGCCGGTTCCCGCCGGTGTACAAACCCTGGTGCTGGAATGTGGCGATACCTGGCTGGAAACCTTCAGCAGCCACAACCCGAATATCCCGGTGCACGGCGAAAGCCTTGCCTATGTGATCTACACCTCCGGCTCCACCGGTCAGCCCAAGGGCGCTGGCAACCGCCATATCGCGCTGACCAACCGCCTGTGCTGGATGCAACAGGCATATGGGCTCACGCCGCACGACAGCGTGTTGCAGAAAACTCCGTTCAGCTTTGACGTGTCGGTGTGGGAGTTTTTCTGGCCGCTGATGACCGGCGCGCGTCTGGTAGTGGCGGCACCGGGCGATCATCGTGATCCAGCCAGGCTGGTACGGCTGATCAACGAGCAACAGGTCACCACCTTGCATTTCGTGCCTTCCATGTTGCAAGCGTTCTTGCAAGACGCGGCGGTTACTTCATGCCAGAGCCTGCAACACATCGTTTGCAGTGGGGAGGCGTTGCCTGCGGATGCCCAGCAACAGGTGTTCGTCAAATTGCCCCACGCCGGCTTGTACAACCTGTACGGCCCTACCGAAGCCGCTATCGACGTAACCCATTGGACCTGTGTCGAGGAAGGTCGCGACGCCGTACCTATTGGCCGACCCATTGCCAACCTGGGCTGCTACGTGCTGGACGACAACCTGGAACCTGCGCCAGTGGGCGTGCTGGGCGAACTGTATTTGGGCGGTATTGGCTTGGCGCGGGGTTATCACCGCCGTGCGGCACTTACCGCCGAGCGGTTTGTGACCGACCCGTTCGGCAGCGGCACACGTCTGTATCGCACCGGTGACCTGGCGCGTTATCGCGACGATGGCGTGATTGAATATGCCGGGCGCATCGATCACCAGGTCAAACTGCGCGGCCTGCGCATAGAGTTGGGCGAAATCGAAGCGCGCCTGCTGGAGCTCGACAATGTCCGCGAAGCCGCGGTGCTGGCGGTGGACGGTACCCACCTGGTGGGTTACCTGGTGCTGCAACAGCCCCTTGAAGAGTGGAAGGCAGGGGTAGTTGCACACCTGGCCGAGCAGTTGCCCGACTACATGGTCCCGGCGCAGTGGGTGGTACTGGCGCAGATGCCGTTGAGCCCGAACGGCAAGCTGGACCGTAAGGCGTTGCCCAAGCCAGAGGCTCACGGTGCCGCGCAATTCCAGGCGCCCGTTAGCGAGATCGAGCAGCAAATCGCAGCGGTCTGGAGCGAGGTGCTGGAGGTGGAGCGCGTAGGGCTCAACGACAACTTCTTCGAGCTCGGTGGCCATTCATTGCGAGTGTTGATGCTCAAGGAGCGAATTCGCAAGGTCAGCGGCGTGAACCTGTCTGTCAGCCAACTGATGCTTAACCCTACTGTGGCGGGACAGGTCAAATGCCTGCAGGGCAATAGCCGGTCTTCGTTGATCGTCAAGCTCAACCAGCAGACGCAAGGCACGCCGTTGTTCCTGTTCCACCCAAGCTTCGGCTCGGTGCATTGCTACACCGCGATTGCCCTGGCCTTGCGCGAGCAGCGCCCGGTGTTCGGGGTCATGTGTCGTGCCTTGGCCGAATTGGGCGCCACGGTGCCGCAATGGCAGGTAATGGTCGAGGACTACACCGCGCAATTGTTGGTGGCCCAACCCGAAGGCGCGTTCCGCGTGGGTGGCTGGTCATTGGGCGGCAACCTGGCGATGGAGGTCGCCTACGGCCTGGAGCAAGCCGGCCGAGAAGTGGAGTTTGTCGGCTGGATCGACGCTGCGCCGCCGCAATGGGTCACACCCTATTGGGACGCAGTGGTGGTCGAGGACGCTCGCGAGATCTCAGCCAATGAGCGCCGCGCAGCGTTGCTGGGGGTTATGTTTCCTGAGTTCGCCGAGTCCATCCAACACGCCTGGCAGCAATGCCAACGGGATAGCGAGGATGAAACGGGACAATGGCGGGAATTTGTGAATTGGGCTGAACAGTCTTTGGGCGAAGCCTTCACGGTGATCAAGGATGAATTACTGCGTGGCAATGAGGCGCAGATTTCCTGGGACGTTGACCGGGCACTCAGTGAGCGTTTGCTGCAAGCTGACTTCAAGCCGATCAAGGCGCCCGTCACTTGTTGGTGGGCGTCCATGAGCCGGGCAGGGCGCTTCAAGGACCTGATCGAGCAGCAAATGGCAACGGTGATCAGCCAAGGGCGCATCGAGCGCTCAGTGATGATTGAGACCGATCATGATGGCATTATCGACAGCGCGGTGTTTATCAGCAGTTTGGTAGAGGCGTTGAGGTAAGCCGCCGCTCAATCACAAAAACCCGGATCCAGTGTCCGGGTTTTTTTATGCTCCAATCCCTCTTCGCCAGTATCTCTGCACGCCCAAAAAAAAGCCCGGTGAGCATGGGGTGCTCACCGGGCGTTTGATCGATCGACGCGTGGAATCAGAAGTCCCAGCGCGTGCTGACCATCACATTACGTGGCTCACCGTAGGCGGCCGAGTTATAGAAGCCCACGTTGGTGTAGTAAGACTTGTCGAAGATGTTGTTGAAGTTGACGGTAGCCGACAGGTTCTTGGTGACCTGGTAGCGGGTCATCAAATCCACCAACCAGTAGGACTCCTGGGTGATGTCCTGGTTTTTCTCAAGTGGCCCGTTCCAGATCTCGTTCCAACCTTTGGTCTGCCAGCGTACACCGCCACCGATGGTGAACTTGTCCAGGTCGCCCTTGAGTTTGTAGGTGGTGTTCAGGTTGACCTGATGCTCGGGTTCGAAGGTGGAGAGTTTCTTGTCGTTTTCGTCTCGTACGATCTTGTGGGTGTAGCCACCTTGAAGTTGCCAGCCTGGGCTCAACTCACCGGAAATTTCCGCTTCGTAGCCTTTGGTGACGGCCTTGGAGCTCTTGAACGCCCAGTTGTTCGGGGCAGGTGTCTGGTTGTTGTAGGCGTCATCCGAGATGGGGCGATTAGTCTCATGCACTTCGAAGTAAGCGATGCTGGTGTTGAGGCGGCCATCGAAAAACTCGCCCTTGAGGCCCAACTCGTAGTTCTGCCCTTCGTCTGGCTCCAGCAGCTTCTCGTTACGGTCCTTATAGGTGCTTTCCTGAGGTTGGAAGATATCGGTGTAGCTGGCGTATACCGAGAAGTTGTCATTGAGGTCGTAGATCACACCGGCGTAAGGAATGAACCGCCCGGTTTCCTTGTAGGAAGGGTTGTTGCCAGTCACGTGATAGTTGGCCACGCGCCCACCCAGGATCACGTTCAGGTCGTCAATCACGTTGAAACGCGCGGTCAGGTAATACCCGGTTTGACGGATAGTGTCGTCGATGTGCTGTTGGGCAGGACCGTAGATAGGCTTGGCGATATGGCCGTTCCAGTTATAGAAATCGACCTTGTTACCGCCAGGCCATTCCGGCGACCAGTACCCCTTGCCTTGCCAGCGTGAAGTGCCGATCGAGCCGCCCACCACCAGTTCATGCTCGCGGCCAAACAGGCTGAAAGGGCCGGTGGCGTAGAGGTCGGCCGAGGTGCTCTTGGTCTCGCCGGTGTATTTCTGCCCGTTGATCTCAGCGGTGCCATCGGCTGCCGGCTGGACGAATTGGATCGAACCCAGATCGGCGTGGTAGCCGTTGATCTTGTGGTCGAGCTGGAATTTGGTCACCCAGCCGTCGCCCAGGTCATGCTCGAGCATGGCAAAGGCGGTACGCGTGTTTTGCTCCCACGAGCTCCAGGTGGTGCCGTTGTTGTAGGAGCGCGGCATTTTGTTGATGCTGCCATTGGAGTTGACCAGCGGGAAGGAGCCGGACCAACTGGAACCCTGCGGAATGTTGTCCTGGTAATCGAAGCCCACCGTCAGCATGGTATCGGGAGACAGGTCGAACTCGGTGATGCCGTAGTAGGTTTCGGTCTTGCGCGAGTAGTGGTCCATAAAGGACTTCTTGTCCTGATACGCAGCCACCGCACGGCCACGGATATTGCCGCTGTCGGTCAAGGGGCCACTGACATCCACTTCGCTGCGGTAGTTGTCCCAGGAACCCGCCCCCAATTGCACATGGCCCTTGAATTCCGCGGTTGGCTTCTTGCGGATCAAGTTGATGGTCGCACCCAGGGAACCGGCACCGTTGAGCAGGCCGGTAGCGCCCTTGAGGACTTCAACACGGTCGTAGATCGCCATGTCGCTCAGGGTGTTGCCCGCCGAATAGCCGACGTTACGCACAGTCGATGGAATACCGTCGTACTGGAAACTATTGACCGAAAAACCACGGGAATAGTAGTTGGTGCGGTCGGAGTCGTAGGCGGAAACGGTGATGCCCGGCGTATGGCGCATCACGTCATCCATGTTGTTGAGGCCAAAATCCTCGATGTGCTGGCGAGTCACCACAGTGATCGACTGCGGAGTTTGCCGTGGGGTCAACGTCAAACGTGTAGCCGTGGCAATCGTGCCAGGCGTGTAGGAACCAGAACCTTCGGTGACGTTGCCCAAGTAGTTGGCGGTCACTTGCGTCGGGCTCAGCTCCAGCCCACCACCGCTGCCAGCAGCAGTGACGGTCAAGGTGTTGCCGTTGAGGTTATAGGTAGTCTGGCTACCGGCCAGCAATGCAGCTATGGCCTGCTGCGGCTGCATCTTGCCCTTGACGGCGGGGCTGTTCTTGCCCTGCACATCGCCCGGGCTGTAGAGCACTTGTACATTGGTCTGGCGGCCAAATTCCTGCAGTGCGCTCCCCAGCGACTGCGCAGGAATATTCAACTCGATCTCCTGGGCCTGCACATAGCCTGCAATCGGCATCGACACAGCCAACGCCAAGGCACTGGGCAAGAGGTTGATGTTCAGGGCCCGGCGCATAGATAGCGCTTTGCTCAGGGGGCTGAGACCGAGTCGTGCTGGCATGGATGCTTTCTCTTCTATGTTTTAAGTGGGCAATTCTAAGTGTTTATTGAGGTTGGTTCTCATTACCACTAGTGAGACGTTCCTACTTCGCAAAACCGGAAAAAATTATTCCGGTACTTCATGCAGGCTCCATCTCATGCACCACCTGACCGGCGCGCAGGCGCACCAGATGATCGGCGATGTCGAAATAACGATCATCGTGGCTGATCACGATGATGGTCTTGCCCAGGCGTTTGAGGTCCGGCAGCAGCTCGGTGTAGAAGATGCGGCGGAAGGCCGGGTCCTGGTCGGCGGCCCACTCGTCGAACACCAGTACCGGGCGCTCTTCCAGCCAGGCATTGACCAGGGCCAGGCGCTTGCGTTGGCCGGTGGACAGGTCAGTGGTGCTGAACACGCCGTCCTTGACGCTGACCTTGTGCGCGATTTCCAGGCGCTCAAGGTATTTGGTGGCGCTGTCCAGGGACTGGGTGGCGCTGCCTTGTACCAGGTCATCGAACAAGTAATAGTCAGAAAACACCGTGGTGAACAACTGGCGATAATCGTCGCGCTCTGGGTCGGTCACCGCTGTACCGTTGAGCAGGATCTCACCCGCCTGAGGTGGATACAGGCCCAGCAGCAGCTTGATCAGGGTGGTCTTGCCGCTACCATTCTCGCCCACGACAAACACGATATCGCCTTGCTTGATGCTCAGGTTGATCGGCCCCAGGTGGAACGGTTGGCTGCCTTCAACCGCTGGCGGGCTATAGCTGACGCCGCGCAGTTCGAGGCTGTTGACCACAGGCTTCGGCGCTTCACTGTCGTCCATCAACAAGTGGGGCTCGGGCGAAGAAAAGCGCTCCGACAGTTCGCTGATGCGCCCAAAGGCAATCTTCGCCTTGCCAACGACGGGCAAATAGCCCAGCAGGTGTTCCAGCGGGCCTTTCATATACAGCAGTACCAGCACGAAGCCGGTAATCACGGTGGGGTCGGGGTTGGGATTGTAGGCCTGCATCGCCAGGGCCAGGCCAATGACCACGAAGAACAACATCGAGCCAAAGGTCTTGGCCAGGATATAGATGTTGACCGAACGCACCTGGATATCGCTGATACGGTCTGCGGTTTCCTGGATGCGGTGGGTGTTCATGCGAAACCGCCGCGGACGGTGCATGCGCAGTTCCTTGGCTCCCGAAGCAATCGCATTGTAGTAACGCTGCAATTCATCTTCGTGGCTACGGGCCAGATCGAAGCCCTGGATGCCTTTGCCGCCCGCGATGAATTGCACGGCGCTGCCGATGATGATTGCGACCACCATCATCAGGAACATCGGCACGGACAGGTAAGCCAGGTAACCCAGGCATCCCAGGGTAACGGTGGCGGCGATGGCCAGGGGCGTGAAGGCAAAGGAAAAGTCGCTGATGGTGTCCACGTCGTGGGTCAGCACCGGGATCAGGCGGTGAGAGCGATATTGCTCGATCTGCCCGATGGGCGCTGACAGCACCTTTTCACCCAGGTCCTTGCGCAGGGCGGCAATGATCCGTTGCCCGACGTAGTTGGTGCCGATGTCGGAAATGATCGAGCTGACCAGCGCCACCACGCACAACGCGGCGAAGGTTAACACCACACCCTGAGTCATCCCCCCCGCCGAATGCAGGGCATTGTTAATCGTCGCCAACAGCAAGGTAATGGCCAGGCCGCCCGCCATGCCAAGGGCGACGGAGACCGTCACGATGGTGCGAAAGGGCCTGAGCAATGCGAGCAAACCTTTGAAGGCGCCGCGCTTGGGGTCGGTCATAAATACTTCCCGGAAAGTGAAAAGAGGGGGCTGGGCACACAGACCCTTACCCATGACAAACGAAGCTGTGGCGTGACTATTTAGCGCGGCATGCCGGGCGGTGGCAGTGAGCGATAAATTGCCCGGGGCCTGGTTCGTTCTTGTTCTGTAGGCGCACGTGTATCAATGCCGTGCGTGGCCCTTTGAGCGAGAGCGAAACACATGATGAAAAAGAACCTGGTGTATGTCTGGTCCCTGAGAAACGCCGCCGCCGACAAGGCGGGGCAGCCGGTGGCCTATAAAGACCACGAGCGCTATATGAAATCGGTGCTGGAGTTTCTGGTGGGCTCGCTCAACGACACGTCGCTGGGCGAGGCTTACAACCTCGTAGGCGTGGTGTATGACGACGATGAGCACAACCCGCGGGACCAGCAGTTGGTGGCGGACTACGGCTTCGCCTACCAGCCGGGTCGCCAGTGGCTGTACCCGGCGGACTTGCGTGTGCAGGGCACGTTGGTCAACGACCTGCTGCTCAGCGTGCCGTCGACCTATCGTCGCCTGCCACGAGGCAGCGCCGAACATGTCGCCGGCAAGCAGGATTTCGAGCGTCGCCTGCATGACACCCTGGTGGAGTTGAAGGCTGACATCGTGGTGCTGGATGGTTTGCTGGTGATCCTCGACGAACTGGTGCGCCCGGGTGCGACGTTTGCGCGGCGCATCATGAACATTCATCCGGGCATCACCCGCCTCGAGTCGCCTTACGAGCGCCGTGGGGCGTACGCCACCTGGAATGCGCTGTACGGCGCACGTGGGCAGGCGATCACCGACTGGGCAACCAAAGCGACTCAGGCGTGCGAGCCGTTGTATTGGACCGGTGCGTCATTCCACTACGTGGATAACGGCATCGACTCGGGAGAGGTATTCCACGACGTGCTCAAGACCCAGATTTCGCCCGAAGACACCATCCTTGAGTTGCGCTGGAACAACTTCAACAACAGCCTGTTCCCGGCGCTGCATGAAGGCTTGGAGCTGTTGGCCAAACAAGGCTGAAAACACTCCAAAGGCGGGCGCGAACCTTGTAGGAGCGAGCTTGCTCGCGAAAAACGTCAACGATGACGGGTACTTCCTGAGTAAATGCGGCGTCTATGAGTTTTTCGCGAGCGAGCTCGCTCCTACAAGGTATTAGAGCTCGCGCACGACCCGAAAGCCGATCCAGTCCCCGCGCGTCTGCGGGTAGATGTTGTTGCGATTGCCCGAGCGTGAAAACACCGGCGCCTCGCCCCAGTCATTGCCGCGAATCTGGTAGGCCTCGCAGTTGGGCTCCACCCAGGCGCTGCCATCAGTTGGCGCGCCGACGTAGTTCGGATGCTCGCAATCAGCCACCCGCTCATACACATTGCCGTGCATGTCATACATGCCAAAGGCATTCGGGGGGTAGCTGCCCACGGGCGACGAATAGCTGTAGCCGTCCGCCGGGCCGTAGGTGTTGGCGTGCTGGGCGATGCTGTAGCCCTTGCCTTCGTCGAACGGGAAGGGGAACGGGCCGGTGGTGCCGGCGCGGGCGGCGTATTCACGCTGGGCTTCGCTGACCATCTGGTACGTGTGCCCGGTCTTCTTCGACAGCCAGCTCACGTACTGCTTGATGTCGTCCATGTCCATGCACACCGCCGGCTGCCGTGGCCCCTGGGGATAGCGCGGCTTGCTGGCGATGCATTCGCGGCCGGGGCGGTCGTCGCCATTGGCGATCTTGACCCCGGTCTGGCGCACGTAGCTGTCCCATTCGCCGGCGGTGACATGGAAGCGGCTCATGGCGAACGGCTTGGCGAAGGTCACCTCGTGCATCGGGCCTTCGTCAGGCTCGCGGCCCACTTCGTCGTCCGGCGTACCCATGGTGAAGGTGCCGGCGGGAAGCACCACCATTTCCGGGCAGTCCTTGCAGTCTTTGAAGACCTTGCCCGGTTGTGGGGCAGCGGCCTGGGCCAGGCCGGGCAGCAGGGCGCCGCACAGGGCGGTGAGTGCCAATGCGGTGAGCGGTTTGAGTCGGGATGGCATCATGGAGGCGTCTCGTTCAAAGGGAAAAGGGGTCATAACCGCTGGCTCAGCAGGGTCATGAAGCGCTGGATCTCATCGGAGTTGTTAAGCAGGCCCGGCGAGGTACGAATCACCGGGCCAACGTCACGGTCCACCGCGTCCACCACCACGCGGTTTTTCATCAGGTAGGCCGCGACGGCATCGCTGTTCTGATCCTTGACCCGAAAGAAAGTGAATCCGGCTGACAGGTCGGGGCTGCGCGGTGTCACCAGTTCGATCTGCGGGTGGGCCAGCAGTTGGTCCTTGAGTTCGGTGTTGAGGGCATGGATGCGTGCCTGCACCGGCGCCTTGCCCAGTTGCAGGTGCAGCTTGAAGGCTTCGTCGGCGGCCCAGCGATGTTCGAAGGCGTGATAGCCGCCGGGCGTCATGGTCGTGGCGAAGTTTTTGTCTTCGGAGAAGGTCGGAATCATCGGTGTGACGTATTTGTTTTCGGTCTCGCGGGCGCATACCAGGCCGGTGCCGCGCGGGCCGAACATCCATTTGTGAGTGCCGGCGATGAAGAAGTCGCAGTGCATAGCGGGGAAGTCGAGGTCTTCCACGCCGAAGCCATGCACACCATCGACGATATAAAGCAGGCGGTCCGGCTCATCGCGGTTGCGGTTGTGTTCGTCCACCAGCTTGCCAATCTCACCGATGGGCAGTTTCACGCCGCTGCCGGACTGCACCCAGGTCATGCCCAGCACGCGGGTGTTGGGGCGAATGTTGCGTTGGATGTTGCCCAGCACTTCATCGGCCGAGACCTGATTGGGGTTTTTGAACAGGCGTATCTTACGAACCTGGGTTTGCTCCTTGCGTACCCGGAAGTCCAGGCTGAACGCGGTGGCGTAATGCTCATGCACCGTGGTCAGGATTTCCTGGTCGGCGCGCACCTTGATCCCGCCATAGATCATCGCCAGCCCTTCGGACGTGCTGCCGGTGAGGGCGATCTGCGCTGGCGTGGCGTTCAGGTAGCGGCCGGCCCACTCGCGTACCTGGCCCTCACGCTTCCAGGTTTCCTGCAGGTCCCAGTCCATGGCCAGGCCAGGGTTGCGGTCGATCTGTTGGCGGTAGCGTTCGATGGCCTCGCGCACGGGCCTGGGGTGCGAGGCCACCAGAAAGTTGGAAAAATGCAGGTAATTGGGGTCCTGGTTGAACAGTTGCTTCAATCCCGTCCATGGGTCGTTCGTAACAGCGGCTACTGCCTGAGGCAGCAACGCGGTGCCCAGCGGCAGGCTCGCGGCAAAGACGCCGGCCTGCTTGAGAAATGTACGGCGGTCGGTCATGGACTTACTTCGTGGTGGTTAGCGATTGGCCAATGGCTTGGCGGCTTTTTGTACCTGGTCCCACACCCGCAGGAAGTTGCCTCCCCACAGCTTGGCGATATCGGCTTCGGAGTAGCCGCGCTGGATCAGTTCGGCAGTGACGTTGCGCACCTCGCCGACGTTCTCCCAGCCCTGGAGGCCGCCGCCGTCGTTGAAGTCCGAGGCAATGCCGACATGATCGATGCCGATCTTGCGCACGGTGTAGTCGATGGCGTCGCCCAGGTCCTTGAGGGTGGCCTTGGGTTCTTCCTCGAGAATGCCGTACAGCGCGCTGGCGTATTGGCCGAAGCGTTGCTCGGGCCAGGCGGCAATGATTGCATCGCCGGGCATCAAGGCCATGGCCAGGTTGGGCAGTGGCGGCAGGTCAAAGCGTGCGCGCAGAGCGTTGAGCTTGTCCTGAGTCGGCTGGCTCAAAGGGCGCAGGTAAGCGGGGAAGCCGACCACCTGCACCACGCCGCCGCTGTTCTTGATCAGTTGCAGTTCCTTGTCGCTGAGGTTGCGCGGGATATCCACTGACGCCCGAGGCGCCGAATGGGACGCCACCATCGGCGTGCGGCTCAACTGCGCGACCTGCTCCAGGGCCTTGGTCGACATCTGCGACACATCGATGATCACGCCCAGGTCATTGAGACGATGCACCGCCTGCTGGCCGATCGGCGACAGGCCTTCAAGGGCGTCGGGGGAGTCATTGAAAAACGGCAGCGGGCGTGACGAGTCGGACCAGGCGTTATTGCCGATGTAGCTGAACCCGAACATGCGCATGCCGCGTGCGGCCCACAGGTCCAGCTGGTTCAGGTCATTGCCCAGGGGGTAGGCGTTGAGCATGCTGATAAAAATCGCGAACTTGCCTTCGCCGTGCAGGCGGCGCATATCGTCCGGGGTGTAGGCAATGCCCACCTGGTTGGGAAAGTCACGCACCATGCCGGAGATGATCTTGTAGCGCACCTCCTGCTCGTGGCGGGCCTCTTCGACAAAACCATCGGTGGGTTTGTGCGGAGCGTTGGCGCCGTTCCAGATTTCCGGCCAGCCGAAGATCGTCAGCGCGGCGCCCGACAATCGACCGCGGGCGGCCTTGGCCAAGTCGAACTGGCCGCTGCCATCCTTGTCGGCCTCGTTGCCCGCCGTGCCGAAATCCAGGGGCAGGGTGATGTGGCTGTCAAATGACAACAGGCGATCCTGCATTTCATTGGCCTGCTTGATCACCTCCAGCGGGTAGCCGGCGTTGCCCTTGAACCACTGATCCCAGACCAGCAAGCCAGCCCCGGCGCCGATAGCCAGGGCCAGCGGCAGGCCGATATACAGCGCCTTTTTCGAACGTGATTTTGTCATTGCCATCTCAGTCAGTTGAGGCCTTTGCTATCAGGGAAGGACGAGCGATGACGGGGGAAATTTAGGTGGCGGGGGCAGGGCGGTAAATTTCATCGGGTTGCAAACGTTCTAGCTCTGATCAAGCCGTTTCCTAAGGTAGCCAATGACAATCTCTCGACGTGGGTTCATCGCAGGCCTGGCGCTGACCGGTGCAGCCGTGCCCGCGGCCTTTTATGCCCATCGCGAGTTGACACGGGAAGAAGAGTTTCCCATCACCCCCGGCGAAGCCACGGTCGACCTCGCTGACACCCAGGGCCAGCACCTGGCGAACACCCTGCGGGGCGTCTGGAGCCTGCGCCTGGAAGGCCGCGATGCTGGCCTTGCGGGCCTGCCGCTGCATGGCCTGGAGTTGCTGCTGGACATCGCTCCCCGTGGGCGTGGCCTGCGCGGTTACCTGGACACCGCCGAGCAGTTGCGCGCTGAAGGCGAGCCGCGCTACCGGGTCTTGGGTGATGTGCTGACGGGCGAGGGCGCCGTGCTCTATTGGCGCTTGATCGACCGCGATTCAGCCGGCGGCGTGCCGGCCTATGAATTCAAGATGACCCTGGATGAAGTCTGGGCCGATTTCGGCAATGCCGGCAGCGCCACCCTCAGCGGGCACATCCTCGACCTTGAGCGGCGCCTGGCGCTGACCGAACGCGACAACCGTTTTATCGCCCACAAACAACTGTTCCCCGAAGCCCGCCAGCGCATCGGCCTCAACCCGACCTTGCTGGCCTGGCTGATTTCTCCCGAGCACCGCCTGTTTCACCAACTGTGGCACGCCACCCGCGACCAATGGCACAAGCTCTCCGAAGAAAAACGCGAGGCCCTGCGCGGCATCGGCTGGCAACCGGGGCCCCGTGGTCAGGAACGCGACGCCCGCGGCAAGCGCAAGGACCGTAATGGTTCGGGCATCGACTTCTTCTTCATGCACCGCCACATGCTCGGCACCGCACGTTCCATGCAGGACTTGCCCTCCTGGCCGCAATTCCCCGAGCCGCAACCGCCGTTGGAGCGGGATCGCCTGGGCTTCGTGCGCTACTTCGACAACCACGACGGTTTCGCACTGCCGCCCTGTTGGTCAGCGCCAGATGACGCCGACTACACCCAGTGGGTCAGCGATATCAAGGCGGCCGAGACCTACCACAGCAACTTCCAGGTGTGGGAATCCCAATACCGCGACCCGCGCTACCTGGCCCAGTTGACCCTGGGCCAACTGGGCTCGGAAATGGAGCTGGGCCTGCACGATTGGCTGCATATGCGCTGGGCCTCGGTGCCCCGCGACCCGTCCAACGGCGCCCCGGTCCCCTTCGCCCGTGACCCCGCGGACTTTGCCGCACGTTGGTATGCGCCGGAGAACGACTTTCTGGGCGACCCGTTTTCATCCCATGTGAACCCGGTGTTCTGGCATTTCCACGGCTGGATCGATGACCGCATCGAAGACTGGTTTCGTGCCCACGAGCGCTTCAACCCAGGCGAGGTGAGCCGACTGGAAGTCAACGGCGTAGCCTGGTTTGCGCCAGGTCGCTGGGTGGAAATAGGTGACCCGTGGCTGGGCCCGGACACCCACGGCTGCAGCACCACGCCGGGGCTGCAACAGGGGCGCTCGATGGAAATGGACCCGGAGATCATGAAGCTGGCCCTGCGCATTACCTTCGGTGCCGATGAAGAGCTGCTCAAGGGGCTGTTCAAACGTGTGCCGCAGCGGCCATGGTATGCGCGGCATCTGAAACTCAAACGCGAGGCTTAGCAGGTTTTTTTAAACCTGCTCTTCCTCACGCAATTGCGCACTCATCTCATCGCAACTGCGTGCCCAGTCGCTCAACCATTGCGGCATCGGCGGTGAGGTGTCGTCCAAGCCCAACTCGCGGATGAATTCGGCCGGGGGCAGGGTGCCTTTGGCGGATCGAAACAGCCCACGCATCACCACCACGCCGACCACCCGCCCATTGCTGACGAAGCGGTGCTCCATCAGGTTCCACTTGTGGTCCCAGCCGAGAATGCGGGTATGCACCTCGAATACCTCGAACAGCTTCAATTCCCGACGGAACTTGCCCCAGGTATCGCCGACTATTGGCATCGCCTTATGGCGCAGCGCCACGCGAAAGGCGCCGGTGCGCAGCACAAAATCCATGCGAGCCACATCGGCCAGGGTGAAATACCGGCCATTGGTGACATGCCGGTTCAGGTCCAGGTCCAGCGGCCAGACACGCATGCGCACCACCGAGGTAGCCAGGCCGTGAACCGGTTTGCGCCAGGGGCGGCGCAACAGCATGTGCAGTAATCGAAACCAGAGATTCATAAAAACGCCAGGCAGTTGATCAATGGCCGCACTGTACGGGGGTGGGATCGGCTAAGGTAGATGCGTAAATGACTTATTACATGCGAAAAGTGCAAGCCGGAGTTTTTACATGCATGTCACCTTGCTCCTGGCGGATCAATGTTCCGCTGCCAGTGCCACCCTGGCCATGGAAATGCTCAGTGCGGCCAATCTGTTCGCTGACAGCCCGCCGTTTGAGGTGATGCTCGCGTCTATGGACGGCCAGCCGGTGACAGCATGGGGCGGGCAGCGCCTGCAGGTGCAGGGTTCACTGGCGCAGATCGCGCACACGGACCTGGTGCTGATTCCCGGGTTTCTCTTTACCCTCAAGGAGGCTATGCCGACGTTTGCTGCCTACGGCCCCTGGTTGCGTGAGCAGCATGGGCAGGGCGCCGTGTTGGCGTCGATGTGCACGGCGGCCTTCATGCTGGCCGAGACCGGCTTATTGCACGGCTTGCGTGCGACGACTCACTGGGCATTTGCCGGGTTCTTCCGGCGTCGATATGCCCAGGTCAGCCTGGATGAGGGGCAGATCCTTTGCGAAGACAATCGCCTGATCACGTGCGGGGGCGCTACGGCGGCGATGGACTTGATGCTGCACCTGATCCGCCGTTTCGGCTCGCCGGAGCTGGCTCATACCTGCGGCAAGTACTTGCTGATCGATGCCGGCCGCACCGAGCAGTCGGCCTACGCGATGTGGTCGCTGCCCAAAAGCCACGGTGATGCGCAGATCCTGCGTGTGCAGCATTGGTTGGAGCAGCACTTTGCGCAGTCAATGGTGATCGATGAGGTGGCCCGGCGCTTTGGTTTTGGCGTGCGTAATTTCAAGCGGCGTTTCAAGGATGCCACTGGTTGTACGCCGATTGGCTACCTGCAAACCCTGCGCCTGGAACGAGCCAAGCAGATGCTGGAGTCAACACGCATGACCCTCGCCAGCATCACGTATGCCGTGGGCTATGAGGACAGCAACTCGTTTCGGCGTCTGTTCCAGCAACGGGTGGGGATGCTGCCGGCGGCGTATCGCAAGAAGTTCCTGGTTGCCCAGGGCGACGCCTATGTACCTGAGGCACCGAGGTCCTGACCTGCCTTGATGCCGGTCAGGTAGGCAGGCGCGCTGCACCAGGGTCGTGTATCACTTTTTTGCGCGGGGATTGCTCTGTGCAACACCGTGCAGCAATAGCGCCTCAAACACCCGCTGTACCCGTGGTTCGTCGCTGTGGGCCACATTGAAGCGCATTGAGTCGCGGTGGGCCGGGTCGTAGCCGAAGAGCGCGCCAGGTGCCAGTACCATGCTGCGTTTCAGGGCTTCTTGGGCCAGGAGTTCGCCGTTCACGCCAGGCGGCAGGCGTGCCCAGATGAACATCCCGCCTTCATACGCCATGGGCAGTTCGCACCCGCAGCGCTTGAGCCATTGTTCGACGCGCCCACCGGCTTCCATCAGGCGCTGCACCATGCGTTTGCGGTGCTTGGCGTAACTGCCTTCGCTGAGCATGCGGTAGACGATCTGTTCGAACAGTTCCGAGGTGACGCCGCCGCTCATCAATTTCATGTTGGTCAGGTTGGCGGCCAGTTGCGGAGCGGCCACCACGTAGCTGACGCGGGTGTTGGCGCTCAGGATTTTCGAGAACCCCGACAGGTAGGTAACCTGGTCCAGCCCGGCGACGGCGGCCAGGCGTGGGGGAGGGTTGGGGTGCAGGTCGCCGTAGAGGTCGTCCTCGACGATGTGGCAGTGGTACTGCTGGGTCAATTGCAACAGGCGAAACGCTTGGCTGGGGCTGAAGGAGTGGCCGGTGGGGTTGTGCAACACGCTGGTGGTCAGATACAGGCTGGGGCGGTGTTCGGCCAGCAGCTGTTCGAGGGCGCTGAAGTCAAAGCCGTCGGGGCGGCGTGCAATGGTGACGACTTTGACGCCGTGCAGCGCCAGGTTGGCGTGGAAGTTGAAGTAGCACGGCGCGTCGAGCAGCACCGTGTCGCCGGGGCGTGCGAGCAGGCGCATGAGCATGTCCAGGCCCTGCACGGTATTGGGTGTGGTGATGATCTGTTCCACCGGTACCGACAAGCCTTCGCCGTGCAGTTTCTGTTGCAGCGCCTGGCGCAACGGCAACAGCCCCGCCGGCGTGCCCAGCCCGGCGATACGCAGTGACGGCGCACGCACTACGCTGCGCATGGCCTGGCGGATCGCTTCGCCATTGAGCCAATCCTCCGGCAAGTGCCCGCCACCGGGGCGCAGTTCGCCACTGGCGGTGGCCAAGGGCCGGCGCAATACGCTGAGCAGGTCTTGGGGCAATAGGTCCACCCAGGTCACTGAGGCAGGGCGGGTGCTGTCCATCGCCACGAAGTAGCCGCGGCCCTGGCTCGAGGTCAGCAGGTGGCGACCGCGCAGGCGGTCCAGTGCCTCATTGAGGGTGAACTTGCTGACGCCGAGGACCTGGGTCAGTTCACGCACGGATGGCAGTTTGCTGCCCGGTGCCCATTCGCCATTTTCGATGGCCTGGCTGAACGCCTCGACGATCTGCTGGACCTTGGGCGTGCCTTCTACGAAAGCGATGGCGGATACAAACATGACGCTTCCTTGTGTTTGCCGGTGATTTTACCGGTGAAGTTAGGCCGGATTAGGCACCACTTTACCTGCCTTGCGCAATGCCACTCCCCTAGACTGCGCGGCATCTCGCCAGGAGATGGCGATATTTCCTACACCTGAGCAATGGATTTTGCATTTCCATGAAGACTTATATGTGCGCACCCTGCGGTTTTATGTACGTAGAAGAACTGGGTATTCCGGAGGACGGAATTCCCGCAGGCACCCCTTGGGAAGAGGTGCCTGAAGATTGGACATGCCCGGATTGCGGCGTGACCAAGGCCGATTTCATGGCCATCAATCTTCCTGAACGTCAATTCGCCTGACACTCCATCAACGAAAGGAATCGTCCCATGAACAGCAAACTGATCAACGCCACCGTCCCGTTCTGCACCGGTGTGGCCCACCAGAAATACCTGGGCGCCGAAAAGGGCCTGCAAACCGCCATCGAAGGTGACTGCACCCACTGGTACATCGACGGCAGCCTGTTCGGCGAAATGGTCGATGACTGGACCGAGGCGCGTATCGAGAGCCTGCAGGCGCAAATCGCGGCCACGGGGGTCAAGCCGGTTTTCCATGGCAACTTCAAGGCGCCGTTGGGCAGTGATGTCGAAGCCTTCCGTAGTGCGGCCGTGGAGTACGTCAAAAAAGAAATCGACATCGCCAGCCGCCTGGGCGCGCCGTTGATCATTCACGGTGGTTGCATCGTCGAGCCGAAAATGGTGCTGATGGCCAAGAAGGTTGCCCTGGAGCATTACCTCAAGTCGGTGCAGGAACTGGCGCGCTATGCCGAGGCCAAGGGCACGGATATCTACTTGGAGAACCTGTCCAACTATGTCAACTATCGGCCGTTCCACTACATCTTTACCCATGAAGCCGAATACGCCTTTGTGTTCGAGCGCCTGCAAGCCCATAGCAATGTGTATTTCTTCCTCGATGCCGGCCACGCCAACATCGAGAACGGCCTGCCGGCAGAAGTGGTGCGCAAATACCACCACTTGATCAAGGGCATTTCCTTCAGCAACAACAACGGCGTGCAAGACCAGCACTTCGGCATCCATGACGGCAACTGCGATTACGCCGATGTGCTGCAGGCCATTGTCGAGACCAACTGGAAGGGGCTGGTCGCGTTTGAAACCCGCAACCAGACCGCCAAGGCTGCCCTGGCTGACCTGGCGGTGATGTACCGCGACTCCCTGACCACCGAAATCGCTGTCGCCTGATCGGCCGGGGGCGAGCGCTGGCCGCGTTCGCCCTGTTGCTGCTGTTTCTTTTTATTCAAGGTGCTGGCCATGACAAGTGCGTTAACCCTGTCTTCATTTCTCTACTTTCTGTTGTTTTGCGCCACCATGACCTTCAGTCCGGGCCCGATGACGTTGCTGTTGTTGAGCCTGGGCTTGAAGGACGGCCTGCGCAGTTCGATCCCGGCGCAGGTCGGCGCCACTGTGTCGTACCTGATTTCGATCCTGATCTTTGCCGTCGGCTTCTCGGAATTGATCAAGGGCAACCTCGCCATTACCCAGACCATCCAGTTTGTCGGGGTGGCCTACATTCTTTACCTGGCCTACAAGCAGTGGACCAGCAGCGGCGTGTCGATCAACAACGCCGACAAGGTCGAGGGCGCGCGCAGCCTGTTTGGCAAAGGGCTGTTGACCGGGTTTTCCAACCCCAAGACCATCATCATGTTCAGCGCCGTGTTCCCGCAGTTTGCCGGCGCCGGTGAACACAGTTCGGCGGCGGACATCGCCATCCTTGGCCTGACCTTCCTGCTGCTGCAATTTGCCAGCGGCTGCCTGTATTGCTATTTCGGCCAGCGCATCAAACACGTGCTGGAAAACCCCAAGCGGCGGGTGTTGTTGCAGCGAATCACGGCCGTGTTGCTGCTGGGCGTCGCCTTGATGCTGGCGCGTGGGTTTTCGCACTGAAGTATTAGCCAATAAGCGGTAGTGGCGATTTGACGTCGCCCTGATAGACTCCAGGCATTCACCCAGGATCGCCCCCACCATGCCAGCCGTCGGAGGAAAAGGACTTCCGCTCGCTTTGCGCTTGTACAAATCTCGCGTGCTGGGGCTGACGCTCGGCTTTGTGTGCGTGGCGTTCGGCATGTATCCGTTGAATCCGTCCCTGTGGGTGTGGGCCTGGATGCTGATCAATGCCTTTGCGTGGCCGCACCTGGCTTTTCAATGTTCTTTGCGCTCGGCCAATACCTTGCGCAGCGAACGCCGCAGCCTGCTGTTCGATTCCTTTTGCGGTGGGTTCTGGGTTGGCGCGATGCACTTCAACCCGCTGCCCAGCGTCACCACCCTGTCGATGATGAGCATGAACAACGTCGCCATCGGCGGGCCGCGTTTCCTGTTCGCGGGTTGGGTGGCGCAGGCACTGGGGCTGGGCACCGCGTTGCTGCTGTTCACACCAGGATTTATCGCCGTGACCACCCAGGCCCAGCTGTATGCCTGCCTGCCGATCCTGATGCTGTATCCCCTGGCCCTGGGCTGGATCTGCTACCGCCAGGCCGTCACCTTGGCCCGCCACAAACGTGAACTGCTGGCCTTGAGCCGCACCGACAGCCTGTCGGGCCTGCTCAACCACGGCGCCTGGAAGGACCATCTGGACCTCGAGTTTCAACGCTGCCGCCGTGGCCCGGGCGGTGCCGCCATCGCGTTGATCGACATCGACCACTTCAAGACCATCAACGATACCTACGGCCATGTGACTGGCGATATCGTCCTGCGCCAACTGAGCAAGGTGTTGCGCCAGAACCTGCGCACCAACGACTTGGCCGGGCGCTATGGCGGTGATGAGTTCTGCGTGATCCTGCCCGATATGCCCCTCAACCGTGCCACCGAGGTGATGGAGGCATTGCGCAGTCGCTTCAACGCCTTGGCCTATGCCCAGGACCCGACACTGCGAGTGAGCCTGAGCATCGGCCTGGCGCCGTACCAGCCTAGCCACGCCGACTCCATCAGTTGGCTCAACGATGCCGACCAGGCGCTGTACGAAGCCAAGAGCAGCGGGCGCAACCGGGTCAGTTCGGTACAGGGCAGTTGGTTGCGGTCAGTTTAGTGGGGTAGGGTGGCGGGGCACCTTCCAACAAAAAACAAGGATCGGTCCATGCTCTTCACGTTCCCGCGTACCCTTTTGGCCGCTACCCTGGCCTTGTCTTTCAGCCTGCCGGCCTACAGCGCCGAGCCTCATAAACAGATCCAGCAACAGGCCGAACAATACAAGGCCGAAGCCTTGAAGCTGCTGGAGCGCCTGGTGAATATCGACTCGGGTTCAGGCTACGAGCCGGGCCTGACCCAAGTGCGCGATATCGCCGTGAATGAGTTGAAACAGTTGGGTTTCACCATCGAATTGGTGCCGGATAAAGCCGCCAACAATAGCCATGTGGTCGCCACCCTCAAAGGCACCGGCAAGGCCAAGATCCTGCTGATGGCCCATATGGACACCGTATTCAAGGAAGGCTCGGCTGCCGAGCGCCCCTTCCACATCAAGGACGGCCGCGCCTACGGCCCCGGCGTGATGGATGACAAGGGCGGCATCGTTGCGGGCATCTATGCGCTCAAGGTCCTCAAAAGCCAGGGCTTCAAGGATTACGCGCAGATCACCTTCCTGCTCGACGCCAGCGAAGAAACCGGCTCCGACGCCGCCTCCGAACTGATCCGCAACACTGCCAAGGGCCACGACGTGACCCTGAACCTGGAACCCGGCCGCCCTGCCGACGGCCTGGTGGTGTGGCGCAAAGGCAGCGCCACCGCGGTGGTCGAAGTCAAAGGCAAGGCCGCCCACGCCGGCGTCGCCCCGGAACTGGGACGCAACGCCGCCATGGAAGCCGCGCACCAGATCCTGCAACTGGGCAAACTCGGCGATGAAGACAAGAAAACCACCATCAACTTCACCGTGCTCAAGGCCGGTGACCGCACCAACGTTATCCCTGACCAAGCCACCGCCAAGGCCGACGTGCGTGCGGCCTTGCCGGAAGAGTTCGACCGGATCGAGAAAGACCTGGCGCGGGTTTCAGCCAACAAATTGATCCCGGAAACCGAAGTGAACACCAGCCTGCAGCGCGGCCTGCCACCGATGCCGCAGACCGCCGAGTCGGATAAGTTGGTAGCGATTGCCCAAGGGATTTATGGCGAACTGGGACGCAAGTTGACCATCGAAGGCAGCGGCGGCGCGGCGGATGCCAGCTTGTCCGCCGGTGTAGGCACGCCGACGCTGGATGGGTTTGGGATAGTGGGGGGCAATATTCACACGGCGGAGGAATATGCCGAGGTGGAGAGTGTGGTGCCGCGGGTTTATTTGTTGAGTCGGATGATCATGGAGCTTTCCAAGCGCTGATCAGAACACTGGATTGCAGAACGAATCGGGTTTGAATGGGGGAGGAATGCCCGTCCGGCAAACGCAGATCCCCTGTGGGAGCGGGCGTGCCCGCGAAGGCGGTGTGTCAGTCGCTGCATGTGTTACTGCACTACCGCTTTCGCAGGCAAGCCAGCTCCCACATTTGATCTTTGTTGATTTGAGCGTTGTGTTTGCTTGAGTAACTCGCATTGGGGCAGCCCCTCCGACATCGAGTACTGCGTTCAATGCGGAAGTCACCATGTGGAAGGGTCTTCGAGACTGGCTTTTTGAAGGTCGTCTTTCCAGACCTCGTTGGCCAGTCGATAAATGTCCGCAAAGAAACCTCGGGGGTCGTCTATTTCTGTTTCGTCCCAAGCCATTGTTATGTACTCATCATAATCGCTTTCAAATTCTTTCGAAAAGTCGAAGTCGGGTTTGTCTAGCACATCTCTAAGTGCAGCCATTAATACGAAGCGATGTCTGTATGACAAATACATAAGGTCCTTCAGAACAAAAGAAATTATGATTTTTTCTCTGTCTTTCTCATTGTTAGGGTCGTACTTCCATAGTTCTTTTCCAACTGTATCCTCAAGGTCGTATATCGATAAGGCTCCCAATATATGAGAGATATTAGGGGTGTAAGGGGTGTTCATGAATGGGCACTTCAGCATTGTCTGCTCACTTTGGGAATGCGGTAAATGGCCGAGTCGGATTGTTTCTATCAAATCTGATCTCTGCTCTGTCCATATTTTCAATGTACTTAGGGTCGTTTAAGTTTCGGTGGTTAGGCTTGTAGCCTCGTCCGGCTCCGGGTAGCTCGACTATAACCACAGGGTTACCCCTTCTATCAAAACCTGTAGGAAGTGGTGAATCGCCCTGCATCCTGCCCATGGCTTTATTTATAGCGTTAAGCTGCATCACCCAGGTTTTAAATTGAGAGCTGGAATTGATAGCTTCTCTCTCCCCAGTGGTCGGATTTGTTCCATCAATAGATCGTTGCCTTAAAGCGTTATCTGGTATCTCTGGGCTATGCTTTTCAACCGAATGCATATCATATTCCTGCTCCCAACCCAGCACTTTTCGTTTTGCATTTGCCTCTGCCAGTTCATCTATTCTCGCCTGTCGCTGAGTACGCCCCAGTTGAGGTAAAGCGGGCGCGCCTTCATTTACACTAGGCTTCGGAGGAATAGGAGGAGCGTTAGGCTTGCATTGGTCCCCTGGGCAGGTACTTAATCCTAATGGATCCACCCACCCTGTAGGGTTTGGCACATACCGGTACCCATTGATCCCCCCCGCCAACTTCACCGGATCTGGCGTCAGGTAACGACCAATATCTGGATTGTAGTAGCGATGGCGGTTGTAGTGCAGACCGCTTTCCTGATCGAAATACTGACCCTGAAAGCGCAGCGGGTTGTCGATGTTGCTTACGTCGAGCCGGGCGATCTGGCCGTAGGCGCGGTAGTGGGCGGACCAGATGATTTCGCCTTCGGGGTTGGTCAGTTCCTGCGGGGTGCCGAGGTGGTCGAGTTGGTAGTGGTAGGGCGTGGTGGCTTGTGGACCGAAACCTTCCAACAGCGCCAATGGGCGGAAGCTGTCGGGTTCGTAGAGGTAGCTGCGATGGCGCTCTGCATGGTGTTCGGCAATCAGCTTGTCGCCTTGCCAGAAAAACTCGGTGGTCTTGCCGTCTACGGTCTTGCTGATGCGCCGCCCAAATGGGTCATAGCGATAGCTGGCGGTTTCGCCGTTCGGTTTTGTGATGCTGACTAACCGATGCTGGCAGTCGTAGCGGTACTCAGTGACGAGTTGCTGGCCCTTGCCGCGTCGTTCGCGGATGAGGTTGCCGAAGGCGTCGTAGTCGTAATGGCGGTCGCCTTGGATCATCAGACGATTCGCCGCGACGATGTCCGGGCCGGGGCGGTCTTGCATCAGCAGGTTGCCGGCGGGGTTGTGGGCGAAGCGTTCCTGTACGTCCTGGGAGTGGTCGGCGCGGGTCAGGCGGTTTAGCGGGTCGTAGCGGTAAAGGTGTTCGCCTTTGCGGGTGTCGAGCAGGCGGGTAAGGTTGCCGGTTTTGTCGTAGTCGTATTGGCGTTGGTAGAAATAGTTTTGCTGCTGCGTAACGGCGTGGGCGTGCAGACGATTCTGGTCGTCGTAGTGGTAGTGGCTGAGCAGTTGGCCTTGCTGGCGCTGATGCTC
>NZ_FPJI01000027.1:0-6343 GCF_900119355.1 Pseudomonas sp. NFPP02 | reverse complement strand
ACGTGACCATGGCGGTGTTCCCACCGGTGTACCTGCAACAGTTGGCCGAACATGCCGAGCGCGACGGCAACCCACCGGCGGTGCGGGTGTATTGCTTCGGTGGTGATGCCGTTGCTCAAGCCAGCTATGACCTGGCTTGGAGAGCGCTGAGCCCCAAGTACTTGTTCAACGGCTATGGGCCGACGGAAACCGTGGTCACGCCGCTGCTGTGGAAGGCACGCAAGGGCGACCCTTGCGGCGCCGTCTACGCGCCCATCGGCACCTTGTTGGGCAACCGAAGTGGCTACGTGTTGGATGCGCAACTGAACCTGCAGCCCATCGGCGTAGCCGGCGAGTTGTACCTGGGCGGCGAGGGCGTGGCCCGGGGTTATCTGGAGCGCCCGGCACTGACTGCCGAGCGTTTCGTGCCGGACCCGTTCGGCAAGCCCGGCAGTCGCGTGTATCGCAGTGGTGACCTGACCCGCGGGCGTCCGGATGGCGTGGTGGATTACCTGGGGCGTGTCGACCATCAGGTGAAGATCCGCGGTTTCCGTATCGAACTGGGGGAAATCGAAGCGCGCTTGCGTGAGCAAGCCAGTGTCGGTGAAACCGTGGTGGTCGCCCAGGAGGGGCCGACCGGCAAACAACTGGTGGCCTATGTGGTACCGGCCGACGCCAGCCTGGCCGACCAGGTTGAGTTCCGTGACGCCCTGCGTCGTGCCCTGAAAGCCGACCTGCCGGACTACATGGTGCCCAGCCACTTCGTATTCCTGGCGCAGATGCCGCTGACCCCCAACGGCAAGCTCGACCGCAAAGGCCTGCCGCTGCCGGATGCGAGCCAGATGCAGCAGCAGTACCTGGCCCCGCAAACCGAGCTTGAGCAGCAGATCGCCACGATCTGGGCCGACATCCTGCACCTGCCGCAAGTGGGCCTGAACGACAACTTCTTTGATGTCGGTGGCCACTCCTTGCTGGCGATCCAGATTACCTCGCGGGTGCAGGCCGAGCTCGGCCTGGACGTACCGTTGGTGGAACTGTTCCAGACTGAATCGCTGCGCGCCTACGTGCAGGCCGCAGCCACTTTCCGCGCCGGCAGCGTGGAAGATTTTGATGACCTTCGTGACTTTTTGAGCGAACTAGAGGCGATTTGAACCATGCTTTCCAACCCTAATATCGACCTGGTGTCGCGCTTTCTTCGCTTGCCTCTGGAGCAGCGCCAGCAGTTTTACCAGCGCCTGCAAAGCCGGGGCATGAGTTTCGCTCAACTGCCGATTGCTCCCACCCGCCACGACAGCGACACACCGACGTTGTCTTACGCCCAGGAACGCCAGTGGTTCCTCTGGCAACTGGACAAGGACAGCACCGCCTACCACATCCCTGGCGCCCTGCGTTTGCACGGGCACTTGGACCTGGCAGCGTTACAACGCAGTTTCGACAGCCTGCTGGCCCGGCATGAAAGCTTGCGCACGCAATTGGTCGAGGACGATGAACGTCTGTGGCAGGCAGTGATGCCGCAGGCGCGGGTGCAGATCCAGCAGGCGCATGTCGACCAAGCGCAGTTGATGGCGCGGGTGGAAGAGGAGGTGGCGCGGCCGTTCGATTTGCACCAGGCGCCGTTGTTGCGTGTGACGCTGTTGCAACTGGCCGAGGATGAGCATGTGCTGGTGATGGTGCAGCACCACATCGTCTCCGATGGCTGGTCGATGCAGGTGATGGTGGAGGAACTGGTGCAGCTCTACGCCGCCCACAGCCAGGGCCATGACCTGCAACTCCCGGAACTGCCGATCCAGTACGCCGACTACGCGCTGTGGCAACGCGGCTGGATGGAAGCCGGGGAACAGGCGCGCCAACTCGCGTATTGGCAGGCCCTGCTGGGCGGCGAGCAACCGGTGCTGGAATTGCCGCTGGACCGTCCGCGCCCGGCGCAGCAAAGCCATCGCGGTGCAAGCCTGCAGGTGCATCTGCAACCGACGCTGGTGGCGGGGCTCAAGCGCCTGGCGCAGCAAGAGGGTGTGACCGCGTTCATGCTGCTGCTGGCGTCGTTCCAAGCCCTGTTGTATCGCTACAGCGGGCAGTCGGATATCCGCATTGGCGTGCCGAACGCCAACCGAAACCGCGTCGAAACCGAGCGGCTGATCGGCTTCTTTGTCAACACCCAGGTACTCAAGGCTGACCTTGACGGGCAGATGAGCTTTGCCGAGCTGCTGCAACAAACCAAACGCCGCGCCCTCGAGGCCCAGGCTCATCAGGACCTGCCGTTCGAGCAACTGGTGGTGGCATTGCAGCCTGAACGCAGCTTGAGCCATAACCCGTTGTTCCAGGTGATGTTCAACCACCAGACCGAGGCCCAGGGCGGCCGCGAAGGCCAACAGTTGCCGGGCCTGCGTGTGGTGGAACTGGACTGGGACAGCCAGACCACCCATTTTGACCTGAGCCTGGACACCCATGAATCCGCCGACGGGCTTTGGGCCGCGCTGACCTACGCCACCGACCTGTTCGATGCCGCCACCATCGAGCGCTTGGCGCAACATTGGCAGCACCTGCTGCAGGCGGTGGTGAGTGCACCCCGCAGCCGCCTCTGTGAACTGCCGATGGCGAGCGCCGCTGAGCAACACAGGATGCTCCAGGACTGGAACACCCCGGCGGGTGTCACCCCCGTTGAGGCTGTACACCGGCTGTTTGAAGCCCAGGCTGATCAGCAGCCGGAACGTCAGGCCCTGGCCCTGGATGAGCAGGCCCTCAGCTATGGAGAGCTGAACCGTCAGGCCAACCGCCTGGCGCATTACCTGCTGGCCCAGGGCGTCGGCCCCCAAGGGCTGGTGGGGATCGCCGTGGAGCGCTCTTTTGCCATGGTGGTCAGCTTGCTCGCGGTGCTCAAGACAGGAGCGGCCTATGTGCCGCTGGACCCTGAGTACCCCCGCGAACGCCTGGCGCATATGCTTGAGGACAGTGGTGTGGGCCTGGTGTTGACCCAATCCCACCTGCATGGGCGTCTGCCGTTGCCGGCCCGGGTGCTGGCAGTGGACATCGACCGGGTCCAGGCGCAGTTGGCGTTGTGTGCCGACAGTAATTTACCGGTTGATGTCGAGCCCCAGAGCCTGGCGTATGTGATCTACACCTCCGGCTCCACAGGCAAGCCCAAGGGGGTTGCCATCAGCCAGGCTGCACTGAGTGAGTTTGCTGGCATCGCGGCGGATTACTCGCAACTGGTTGCCCAGGACCGAGTGCTGCAGTTTGCCACCTTGAACTTCGACGGTTTCGTCGAGCAGCTATATCCAGCCCTGACCCTCGGCGCCACCGTGGTACTGCGTGGCCCGCAGTTATGGGACGGTGCCGAGCTGTATCGGCAGATCATCGCCCAGGGCATTACCCTGGCCGACTTGCCCACGGCCTACTGGAAGCTGTTCCTGCAAGATTGCCTGGCAGCAGGCCCAAGGACCTATGGTGCTTTGCGCCAGATCCATATCGGCGGCGAAGCCATGCCGTTGGACGGCCCACTATTGTGGCAGCGCGCCGGGCTCGGCCATGTGCGCTTGCTCAATACCTACGGGCCTACCGAGGCCACCGTGGTTTCCAGCGTGCTGGACTGCACTGACCCGAGCGCCGTCGGCGCCGGCGGTGCCAGCCCCATTGGCCGGGCGCTGCCAGGGCGTGGCCTGTATGTGCTGGACCGTGACCTGAACCTGCTACCGCTGGGCGCCGTGGGTGAACTCTATATCGCCAGCGCCAATGGCTTGGCCCGTGCGTATTTGCAACGGCCAGGCCTGACCGCCGAGCGCTTTGTCGCTGATCCGTTCAGCCCATCCGGCGAGCGCCTGTACCGCACCGGCGACCTGGCGCGTTATCGCGCCGATGGTGTGGTGGAATATGTCGGGCGGGTCGATCACCAGGTCAAGGTCCGTGGCTTTCGCATAGAACTGGGTGAGATCGAAACCGTGCTGCTGGCCCAGGACAGCGTGCGTGAAGCGCTGTTGCTGGCTGCCGACAACCAACTGCTGGCCTACCTGGTGCCTGCGCAGACGCTGTCTGAAACCGAGCGCGCCGAGGTGAGCGAACAGCTGATGGCCACCTTGCGCGACCACCTGCCGGACTACATGGTGCCGGCGCACCTGATCTTCCTCGACCGCATGCCGCTCAACCCCAACGGCAAGCTGGATCGCCAGGCGCTGCCCAAGCCAGATGCCAGCGTGGAACAACAGGATTGGCGAGCGCCGGTCACCCCGTTGCAACAACAGGTGGCGGCGATCTGGGCGGCTATTCTGGGGGCCGAACGGGTGGGCTTGAACCAGCACTTCTTCGAACTGGGAGGGCATTCCCTGTTGGCAATGCAGGTGGTGTCACGCATCCGCCAGACCCTGAGCCTGGAAGTGCCGCTCAAAGCCGTGTTCGAACACCCGCGGCTGGAGGCGTTTGTCGCGGCCTTGCAAACCCAGGAGAGCACATTGCCAACGGCGCCGGCCCTACTGCCAGCCGGGCGTGTCCAGCCGTTGCCACTGTCTTACGCCCAGGAGCGACAATGGTTTCTCTGGCAACTGGAACCCCACAGCGCGGCGTATCACATTCCCAGCGCGCTGCGCCTGAAAGGGCAATTGGACCTGGCTGCGTTGCAACGCAGTTTCGATAGCTTACTGGCGCGTCATGAAAGCCTGCGCACCCATATCCGCCAGGATCACGACGGCGCGGTGCAAGTGATTGAGCCGCCAATGTCCTTGCCGATCACCCAGGCTGATGTCGATGACGCCCAGCTCAAAGCCAGGGTGCAAGCGCTGATCGCCCATCCGTTCGACCTGCAACAAGGCCCGTTGCTGCGCGTCACGCTGTTGCGCCTGGCCGCCGACGAGCATGTGTTGGTGTTGGTGCAGCATCACATCGTCTCCGATGGTTGGTCGATGCAGTTGGTGGTCGAGGAACTGGTGCAGTTGTATGCCGGTTACAGCCAAGGCCAGGACGTGCAGTTGCCGGCGCTGCCGATCCAGTATGCCGACTACGCCGTATGGCAGCGCAGCTGGATGGACGCCGGTGAGAAGCAACGTCAACTGGCCTACTGGCGTGAACTGTTGGGCGGTGAGCAGAGCGTGCTGGAGTTACCGTTCGATCACCAGCGCCCGGCTGTGCAGAGCCACCGCGGCGCGCGCCTGGCGTTCGAGCTGGCGCCCGAACTCACCCAGGGGCTCAAGGCTTTGGCCCACCAGCAGGGCGTGACCCTGTTCATGTTGCTGCTGGCATCGTTCCAGACCTTGTTGCACCGCTACAGCGGCCAGGAAGAAATACGTGTCGGCGTGCCGATTGCCAACCGCAATCGCAGCGAGACCGAGCGCTTGATTGGTTTCTTCGTCAACACCCAGGTGCTCAAGGCGGATGTGCATGGGCAGATGAGTGTCGAGCAGTTGCTGCAGCACGTTCGGCAACGCGCCCTGCAAGCCCAGGCCCACCAGGATTTGCCGTTCGAACAACTGGTGGAAGCCCTGCAACCTGAGCGTAGCCTGAGCCACAACCCGCTGTTCCAGGTCATGTTCAATCATCAGACTGACGTCGGCCAGGCTCAGGTTCAGCACCAATTGCCAGGGCTGCGGGTAGAAGGGCTGGACTGGGACAGCAAGACCGCACATTTCGACCTGGACCTGGATATTCAGGAGTCCACCGAAGGTATATGGGCCACCTTGGGTTATGCCCAGGACCTGTTCGAAGCCAGCACCGTGCAACGCATGGCGCGTCACTGGCAGAACCTGCTGCAAGGTATGGTCGCCAACCCACGGCAGCAGCTCAGCCAGTTAAGCTTGCTGGACGCGACCGAACAACAACAGATCCTGCAACTGTGGAACCGCACGGAGTCTGGCTTTTCGGCCGAGCGCCTGGTGCATCAACTGTTTGCCGATCGCGCCCGGGCAAACCCGACGGCGGTGGCCGTGAAGTTCGACGCGCAAACCCTGAGCTACGGCGAACTGGATCGCCAGGCCAACCGCCTGGCCCATGCCCTGATCGCCCGTGGCGTCGGCCCGGAAGTGCGGGTGGCCATCGCCATGCCGCGCAGTGCCGAGATCATGATGGCGTTCCTGGCGGTGATGAAAGCCGGCGGTGTGTATGTGCCGCTGGATATCGAATACCCGCGTGATCGCCTGCTGTACATGATGCAAGACAGCCATTCGAAATTGCTGTTGACCCATTCGGCCGTGCAACACCGGTTGCCGATCCCGGACGGCCTCGATGCCTTGGCGGTGGATCAGGTGCAAGCCTGGTCGGATTACAGCGATACGGCCCCGACTGTGGCGCTGGACGGCGACAACCTTGCCTACGTGATCTACACCTCCGGCTCCACCGGTTTGCCCAAGGGCGTGGCGGTGGCTCATGGGCCGTTGGTGGCGCA
>NZ_FPJI01000028.1:0-4597 GCF_900119355.1 Pseudomonas sp. NFPP02 | reverse complement strand
GGCCAGATTGGCTTCGGCGCTGGGATGCTCATCGGTGGCCTTTGCATAGACCGACAGATTGCTTTCGCCTGGGGCGCCGCCCGGGGTGGGCGCAACGCCGCCTTCACCGCGACCGTTATACAGCGCCTTGGAGATGATCGGCCGGTCGATGTCGCCATTGACGAAATGCACCAGCACTTCCTGACCAATGCGTGGAAGGAGCTGCGCACCGAAGCCCTTGCCAGCGAACGCTTGACCGACCCGAACCCAGCAAGCGCCGCGGTCGTTTTCGGCCTGCCAATGAAAGCGCACCCGGACGCGACCCAGTGCATCACAGTGCAGTGGCCCACCGCTGCCGGGCGTGGTTTCACCCTCGGGGCCAACGACCAGCGCGGTCTGTGGGCCGTGAGCGGTCGGACGTGGATTCAGGCGTTGGCCTGTACCGTCTTCGAGGGTAGGGCGCCAACGTTGGGTGTGCAGCACTGTTTGATCTGGATTTTTTGAGCTCATCCTTAGCGGATCAGTTAACGCCACGGTTGTCTGTTTATAATCCGCTTTACCGTTTTTCCAGCTTCCTCCATCACAGTATCAGCTACCTCTTGGGCCGTATCCGCCGCCGCGTTGGTCACGCGTTTGCGAGCGCCATCAATAACTTCGTTTGTGGCATTTTTCGCTTTGTTCCAAGCCCGCTGGGCCTTCTCAACCAGCGTATCCTCAGGCGAGTAGTGAGTCCGCCAGCGTAGGTATCCCCATATGGAGCTAGTTTCTCGTCCGTCTGGTTCAACGGGTAGGCTACCGTCCTTGAGATAACGATCAAGGTCGATCCGGTCCAATCCCCACACAGGTGAGGGAGCGACATCGCCGTAACCACCTTCATCGTAGGGCGCGTACCGCTTAATGGCCGCTTTGGCGTCGCGCTCGAATTCGGTTTGATACTGTCGGTAGGTGGCCTCCTGCTGCATAAGCTTTTTCATGCGAATAGTTTGATTGTGCTTCCACACATCTTCGTTTGTAGCGCCAAAAGGTTTGAACCATGCTCTCGAATCATGCACGTAGTCGTCGAACAGGCGGATGATCTCCGGCTTAAGTGCCTTTTCGTATTCCCAGAAAGGTTTTACTTCGCGCCATTGCCGGACTTTCTCACCCCATATCGCTCGTTCTATTTCACTAGAAAGCGCGCTGGCAGGCATCGATTGCAATAGAGTCCGTGCCATCCAACCATCAGAGTAAACAAGATCATTTTCCCGCTCGCTTAAAACCACCACTTCCCGGCGTAGCTCATCATTGGCCCGCCGCAAGTCTTCAGCGTCTTGTGGGCTGTTGATTTTCGCCCGCGAAAAAAATGGTTGTTGCTCCAAGGCGTTGGAGTTGTTAGCGGCGCGAAGACGACGCCAGCGTAGGTAGAGTCCGTATTGAATATTGGCAGCCTGGGTTGTACTAGCGTTGCTGGGTGTCATGGCATTGACGATAGCAACGTAATCATTGAAGGATTGACGAAGTGCTGGACTGATTGTGAATGCATTTTTTATCTCAGGAGCAAGACGTGGGTTGCTCGCATTGAGTGGGACACCTGCTGCCACTGCGCTGCGATACATTTTTGCAAGCGGCACTTGAGACAGTTTGCTGCCATCGTCAGGTGCATCATTGGTGCTGCATCCGCGGCCTTGATCACCGGGTGGATAACCTCCTCCAATATCCGAATGCACACCGGGATATACCAACTCAATACAGTTAGGATGATCGCCCACTATATCTAGCGGAAAGGAACCACGAACTTCGTGGCCTGAAACAAGGTGAACAACCTTTTTGATTTCATTGGGCACGCGTAGAAAACGTTCCTGTCCCCAACCACCATGCCCTTCAAATAGCAGGGCACTTTGCGCAAGCCCTACCGAAGCTACAGTGTCAAAAATACCCAAAAAGTCAATATTGACCGGTACTCCTGCCAACGTTCTATTTTTGTCCAGTGCATCGGACAACCAATTGCAAAATACGCGAGCTTCTGCTGCGCCTCGGGAGAACCCGAACACTGAGAGGCGAATGCTGACTAGCTTTGGTTTATCGCTGGCGATCCGGCTTGCTAGTTTTTGGGTGAGTTCATCGTGCCTGGCTTGTAAGAGCTCACGCCGTTGTCTGTGTCGCGGCTCGATATAGGCAGTGTCAATAATATTACCGATGGTGCCAAGCGTGCCGGCGTTATTCAGTTGCTCGACCTCGGTGGTACCGGCACCTTTCAGAGCTGTCTGAGGGAGATTTATGTCGGTGGAGATCTTTTTAACCAAGTCGACATCTTGGATGTTACTGGCGTCGCTCAAGGTGGTTTTTTCGAAATATCGATACAGTTGATTTGAAAGCTGTAGCAACGCCCAATTTATTCTGGCCTCTCCACCCCAGCCGGCTGCTAGCCCTGCTCGTGCATGGTAACCTCGCCCTGTATCGCCTGTTTCTTTTGGGAAGGGGGTGCCAACGCCTGGAACATAGATTTTCACAGTGTTAGATGTTTCTTCGAATACGTCGAATAGTCGAGCAACGTTGCTGTGAGCCTGTTTTGGAGTATCTCGCTCTTTATTGTTGTTGGTTCCGTCGAAGAAAAAACCGAGATGCAACGAGGTACAGCACTCCATGTTATTGCTGATGTCTTGATTTGATAAAAACTGTGCTTGCTCGTCCTGCAACAACGCGCTCGGGTTTTCGCCTAGTTTTTCTAGCTGCATATTCAAATCCCTCAGCAGACTCAATCGAAGAATTTTGCTTTGCAAACAGGGGCTGCTTTACAAAGTATGTCTGGACGCTGCAGACCTTCCGGGAACTCCGGGTGTCCAGGACTAAAGCTGGTAGGAAATGCTTTGATTTTCTGATCCGGGAAAAAGGCCACATATAAAATGCTGGGGGAGTTGCCCGTGTAGGGAGCAACTGGGACCATGGCGCTATACAACGCTTCTTGATCTTTCTGATAAAGCGCGTCATCTCGCCAGTCGACCCTTACAGTTAGTCCTGGGCGCCACTTTCTCGGTAAACTCGCGCTGCCTGCAAAAGAGTTGCCTCCACCATGAATCAGCATCCCGCCGGCCCAACTGTCATTGACATACACCACACCGAGAGGTTGATCCGTGTAGTTGAGGATAGAAACAGACAGGCCGATTTCTGAATCTTGCGTTGAAGGCTTTGGCTTGAACACGACGAACGCCAGTACAGCGAACAACAGCGCGGCAGCAGTGATCGACCACCGCCATAGCCTAGAATTTTCTTTCATCATTGAATTATCACCGTCCTATTCTTAAGCTTGCGAAAGCAAACCATTGCGGCAAAGCGACTCAAGCATCTGGCGAAACACAACAGCGTCATGTACTTGCTCTGAGTCGTGACTGTCTAAAATTTCCTGAATACATCTGTGTGCGGCTGAAGGACGGCCTGACAGTCGCCCAAATATCTCTGCGTTTTTTCGCAGACAGAACAGCAAGCCATCGGCACGCGCACCGTTGGCCATCAGTTGTATCTGTCGGCTATCGAATTGATAAGGTTTGATTGTCGGGCTGTAATCACCTACTGCTCTGCTTCCTTGGATGTGGCGGAGCTCTCCGTCTCGACGCCAATACCACCATTGCAGGCCGTCGAATAGCAGTCGTTCACGTTGTGGTTGGGTCAGTGTTTTCAGTAATAGGTCCAGTGCACGCGTGTCGGCAAGGCGAAGTAAAAAACCTCTGCCTTGATTGTCTTTTGCTTCCAGTTGACTGTGCAGATGTTCGAGTAGTGACATCTTCTCGGCTGACAGGAAGCTGAGCATCGGTTTTCCGTTGCTGGCACGCATCAGGTAGGTGATGAGTTCAAGGCGCTCCTGCGGAATGTCCGGTATTTCTACCAAGCAGGGACTCAAGGCAGCCAGGCCAGTTCCTGTGTACAGCTCCTTGAACAAAGACTGTTGAGCCAAGTGCGGGAAACGATGCTTTAGCCCGGCACTCAAAGTAGTGTCGAACGCTCGATCGATGAGCGCGTACACATTACTGGTTGGTAAGGCGGTGATTAATATTTGCAGTGCCCCTGTAGGGTAGGGGTCTATCCAATGCAAAAAGCTGCTTGAACGCGTAGTAGATGTTTGGATCGGGTCAGGTAATGACATGCTCAACTCGATTATGCGTTTTTGTTAGCGAGTGGGGTTCCGGTTTCCATTGCCTTAAGCAGGCATTCCACGCAGATGCCCTGCGGAAACTGCGGCAGCGGGAAGAATTTTTCCTGCGGTCCGTTAAAGCGCTTTTTGCTGGCATACACCTTGATCGTCCCCGGACAGGCAAACGTAATGTTGCCGCCTTCCATCGTCAGGCTGGCGCCCCCATCCACCGCTAGATGGAGTGTTGTCCCCGCCGCCATTTCCGCCTCCGCATCGATCGAGATGATCTTCAACTCGTCTTGAGCGCTAAGGTTGATATCACCTCGCTGCGCCTGCACATCCACAGGCCCGGCGCTGGCGATCATTGCCAACCCAATACCCTCGGCCTTTTGCGCGCCGGCAAGGTAGCCGATGGCCTGGCCGCTATGCATGCGCAAACTGCCTCCTGTCGCCATGTGGGTGTCGTAACCGCTACCGAGGGTGAGGGTCTCTCCGGCAGTCCATTGCAGTGAC
>NZ_FPJI01000026.1:0-16938 GCF_900119355.1 Pseudomonas sp. NFPP02 | reverse complement strand
GTGACGCTGACAGCGCCTAACGCTGTTAACGAAGGTGGACAGATTACGTACACCGCCACGCTGTCCAACAAGGCGGGGACCGACGTCACGCTGAAGTTGGACAACGGCTCGTCGATTACAATCAAGGCTGGCGAGACCGTGGGCACCGTAACTGTGCCTGCGCCTACCGATGACGTGTTCATCGACAAGAGCACTCAGACCGTCAAGATCACCGACGCTTCCGGCGGCAACTTCGAAAAACTGGAAGTGGCAGG
Source organism: Pseudomonas sp. NFPP02 (assembly GCF_900119355.1). Taxonomy (NCBI): domain Bacteria; kingdom Pseudomonadati; phylum Pseudomonadota; class Gammaproteobacteria; order Pseudomonadales; family Pseudomonadaceae; genus Pseudomonas; species Pseudomonas sp. NFPP02. The sequence goes on along the minus strand of NZ_FPJI01000026.1, from coordinate 16,684 downwards.
CAACGGCGCAACCACCACGATCAACGACACCATCGACAAGGTGGATGTAGTTCTGACCGCCACCACCACCGTTGGCGAAGGCGGCAACATCGTCTACACCGCCAGCCTTGTGGATAAAAACGGCGCAGCGGTGACCAACATCACCAATCCGCTGACCGTCACCTTGGACAATGGCAAAACCATCACCATCGGTGTGAATCAGTCGAGCGGTTCCATCACCACCGTAGCGCCAAACGACGTCTACAAAGGCGACCAAACCGTCACCACCGCCATCAAAGGCGTGACCGGTGGCGAGCATTTCGAGAACCTCGTGCCGGGCACGACGGCGGTGAACACCACCGTCACCGACACACCAGGCTCCACCGACCTGACCACCGTCACCTTGACTGCCCCGACCGCGGTCAACGAAGGCGGCCAGATCACCTACACCGCCACCTTGAGCAACAAGGCCGGCAGCGACATGCTGGTCCAGCTCGACAACGGTTCGAGCATCACCATCAAGCAAGGTGAGACCATGGGCACGGTGACCGTCCCGGCGCCTACCGATGACGTGTTCATCGACAAGAGCACCCAGACCGTCAAGATCACCGGCACCACCGGCGGCAATTTCGAGGGGGTGACCATCACACCTGCGGGCGCCACGACCACCATCAACGACACCATCGACGACGTGACCGTGGTACTCAAGGCCACCGGTTCGGTCAGCGAAGGCGGGCAGATCGTCTACACCGCGTCCCTGGTCGACAAGAACGGCGCGGCCGTGAACAACGTGGGCTCCGACTTGGTGGTAAGGCTGGATAACGGCTCGACCATCACCATCGGCAGTGGCAAGTCCACCAGCTTCACGACAGCTACCGCACCGAACGATGCCTATGTCGGCGCCAATGATGTCAGCGCCAAGATCACCGGCGTGGTCAGCGGTGGCGACAAGTACGAGCATCTGATTGTTGACGCCAGCCCCGCGGTCACCAAGGTCACGGATGTAGTGACGGATACCAAAATCAGCATAACGGGCGATGGCTCGGTCACTGAAGGTGGCACAGCCCACTACACCCTGACCTTGACCAACCCGCCGCAAACCGACGTAACCGTGACGCTCAAATACAGCGGCACCGCCACTGACGGTTCGGACTTCACCGGCGTGTACACCGTGAAGATCCCGGCAGGCTCCAGCAGCGTGCCGTTTGATATCCGCACGCTCGACGACAAGATCACCGAGCCTACGGAACAGATCGTTATCACCATCGACAAGGTCACCGGAGGCAACTTCGAGAACCTGGTGATCGACAAAGGCACCGTCACCACCAACATCCTCGACAACGATGCGCCGCCGGTGATCGACCTGGATGCCAACAACTCCAGCGGCGCCACGGGTGCCGATTACAAGACGGCATTTACCGAGGGTACCGCCGGGCCGGGCGTGTCGATCGCCGATACGGATATCAAGATCACTGACCCAGACAGCACACTGCTGACGGGCGCGACGGTCACGCTGACCAACGCACAGGCCGGTGATGCCCTGAACCTGGGCAATAGCGTGAATGGCATCAGCGTCAGCACCAACAACCAGACGGGCACTATTACCCTGACGTTGTCCGGCAGCGCAACGCTGGCTGACTACATGCAACGTATCCAGAACATCACGTTCACCAACAACAGCCACGACCCGAGCACCACACCGCGCACCATCACCGTGACGGTGACCGATGGCGGCAACTACTCCAACGTGGCCACCACCACCGTCAACGTGGTAGCGGTCAACGATGCACCAGTGGCCACTGGCGGTGCTGTGACCGGTACGGAAGACACGGCGCTGGCCCTGACCTGGGCCAACTTCGGCGTGAGCGATGTGGACTCGCCACAAGCCAGCCTCGGGGTGAAAATCACCGACCTGCCAGTAGCCGGCAAGCTGCAATACCTTGCGGCGGACGGCAGCACCTGGACCAACGTGACCAGCGGCCAGACCTTTACCAAGGCCCAGATCGATGGCGGCCAACTGCGCTTTATGCCGAACGCCAACGAGTCCGGCGCCGACGGTTACGGCGGCACTGGCGTGGGTAACAAGCAGGCGGATTACGCGCAGTTCAAGTTCCAGCCAACCGATGGCAAGGACCTGGGCACCAGCGCTACGGTGAAAGTCGATATCACCCCAGTGGCCGACGCACCGACCCTGAGCGTGGCCGACAACAACGTTGCCTCGACCGGCCTGGTCAAACAGGGCTGGAACAGCATCGCCGGCCTCGGCAACAACGGCAACGGTGCTGCACCGGACGTGCTGAAAAAAGCCATCGATAACGCGGGCACACCCAACAGCACCTCTGTGGTGACCAACGTCGAGTCCGTCGACAACGTGGCCGCTGGCTCTGGTTCCAAGATCTCCGGCCTGATCTACATGGAAGCGGGCAAGAGCTACACCTTCAGCGGTATCGCGGATGACAGCGTGGTGGTCAACGTTGGCGGTAAAGACGTTGCGAGCGGTTTGTGGGGTACCAACAGCGGCAAGTTCAGCGGCTCGTTCACGCCAACGACCACTGGTTACTACAGCCTTGAGATCTACCAGGCCAACCAAGCGGGGCCTGGCAGCTTTGACGTCAACCTGTCGGTCAACGGCGGGGCGGTGCAGAACCTGAGCACCAGCACCGTGCCGCTGTACACCGGCCTTACCGACCTGACCAACGCCGGCGTCACCGTATCCGACCTGCATGGCAGCAACGGTGACGGTTACTACGTGGGCTACAAGCTCAACGAAGGCCAGGAAAACGGCACGGTCAAATTGTCCAAGGTCACCACCGCGCTGACCGACACCGACGGCTCCGAAACCCTGAGCGTGAAGATCAGCGGCATTCCGGCAGGCTCGGTGCTCACTGACGCGTCGGGGCACACCTTTACTGCGGGTAAAACCGTGGGCGAAGTGAATGTCACGGGCTGGGACCTGAACACCCTGACCATCAAGCCGCCGACCTACTACAGCGGTCAGTTCAACCTGACGGTCACTTCGACGTCCACCGAGAGCATCGGCGGTTCAGCGACCACCACCGCGCAATTGCCCGTCACGGTGCACCCAGCGACCTACAATTCGGTCACCGGCACCTCGGGCAGCGACACCATCAATGGCAGCGATGGCAACGACATTGTCGTGGCCGACGTCGCCGGCTTGAACGTGGTGCAGGGCAAGAACTACAACATCGCGTTCATGATCGATACATCGGGCAGTATGGGTGCGGACTCGATAGCAGCGGCAAAAACCTCGCTGACCACCACGTTCAACTCGCTGAAAAACAGTATCGGCGCCAGCACTTCTGGCACTGTGAATATCTTCCTGGCGGATTTCAGCGACCAGGTCAATCGCACGGTGACAGTCAACCTGAAAGACCCAGGTGCATTGGACTCGCTGCAGAAAGTCCTGGATTCCATGGTGTCTACCGGCGGGACCAACTACGAAGACGTGTTCAAGGCCGCGGCCAACTTCTTCAAGAGTGCCCAGGCGACTGGCAACACTGGCGCTATCAATACAACGTACTTCATCACCGATGGTCAGCCGACGTTTTACCAAGCGTCCGAGCAGACCAACCCATACTTGTACGGCAACGTCAGGCTCGATGATGTCGTCACCATGAACAACTACACCATAGGTACCGCCACCCGGATCAACATCGATTCGAATAACTACCTTGATATCAACTCTGCCGGCAAGGTAACCCTCTGGTCTTACGGCTGGGGGTACAACAAGGGAATCATCCACGCCCAAGGGGATGGCACCTATGAAATATCGGTGCAAGGCGGCCTCGGCTACGATACCGACTACTCCACCACCCTCAACTCCAACAGCGCGTTCGCACTGCTTAAAGGTCTGTCCACAGGTGGCGTAGAAGCCATCGGCCTCAACAGTGGGGTCAGCCTGAATCAGTTGGCACCGTACGACAGCGATGGCAAGCCACAGGCCAACATCGATCCGAAGGACCTGGCCAACGCTATCCTCGGCCACACAGAGGCGACGTTGCCGGGCGCGGACACCGTCAGCGGTGGCGACGGCAACGACATCCTCTTCGGCGACCTGGTGAGCTTCAGCGGGATCAATGGCGAGGGTTACAACGCGCTGCAGGCCTTTGTCGCACAGAAGACCGGCGTGGCTGTCTCGGCAGTGACTGCCTCTAACGTTCACCAGTACGTCACCGAGCACTATGTGGACTTCGACGTCTCCGGCGCCAAAGATGCCGGCGATACACTGTTGGGCGGGGCTGGCGATGACATCCTGTTCGGCCAGGGCGGCAACGACCTTCTGGACGGCGGCAAAGGCAATGACATCCTGCTGGGTGGCACGGGTAACGACACGTTGATTGGCGGCCAGGGCAACGACATCCTGATCGGTGGCTCGGGGGCCGACACCTTCGTGTGGAAGGCGGGCGACATCGGCAACGATGTGATCAAGGACTTCAAGGCGTCCGAAGGCGACCGCATTGACCTGCGCGATTTGTTGAAAGGTGAAACCGACAGCACCATCGACAATTACCTCAAGATCACCACGGTAGAAGGTGTGTCGACCCTGCAAGTGAGCAGTGAAGGCAAGCTCAACGCCGCCGGTGGCCTGGCCAATGCTGATGTGACGATCAAACTGGAAGGCAACGATTGGTCCCACACCAGCATCAACTCGCTGATCAGTGGTGCCGACCCGACCATCAAGATCGATCACACCTAAGACGCGATTGATCGGCCGCCCTTCCAGGCGGCCGATTTTTTGGCCTACGGGTCGCTGGCCCTGGCGGACGGCGCATCGCATACTCACGCCCATACACGCAGCGTTGACCTATGCTGTTGAACGCCTGTGGCGCATTTTCGAGGGGTTGTTATGTTTTACGTGCAACGTGATGCACAGGGCGCGCTGGTTCGCGTAGAGGCCGCTGCCTTTACCGAATCCACTGAAACCCTGCCGGCCGATCACCATGAGATACAGGCCTGGTACGCCAACGAAGTGGTGGAAACCAGCCTGGCCCAGCTCAAGCAGAGCGACTTTGAGATGATCCGGGTGCTGGATGACTTGATCCAGGTGCTGACCCGCAAGGGGGTGATCAGCGTGACCGACCTGCCGCCGGCAGCCCAGGCCAAGTTGATGGACCGTAACCAGGCGAGGGAAGCGTTGGGTGGGTTGAGCCAGTTGATCGATGATGACGAGAAAGGATTGATTTAATCCAACCGCTCCTACCCCTGTAGGAGCGAGCTTGCTCGCGAAAAACTGAAATCGCCACGGGGCATCAGGTTTTGCGCGTTATTGTTGGCGATCTTCGCGAGCAAGCTCGCTCCTACAGGTGAATTATTTCCAGGGCGCGGGCTCGCCAAACAGTTGGCCCTGCACGCCGAAAATCCCCATCTCACGAATCACCTTCAGTTCGCCCTCGGTCTCTACACGTTCGGCAATCAACGGCAGGTCGATGCTATGGGCCGCTCGCTGGATGGCCTCGATAAACAGGCGCTTGTCGCTTTCCTGGTCGATGGCGCGAATGTAGCTGCCGTCGATCTTCAGGTACGCCAGGCCCAGGCGCGCCAGGTTGCCGATCATGCTGAACCGCCCACCGAAACGTTGCAGGCTGAGGGAGAAGCCCAGTTCGCGCAGGCGCTGGGTCATCTGTTCCAGCACGGGCTGCTCAGGCAGTTGCTCCTCACCAATCTCCAGGGTGAGGCGCGGGCCCAGGTTGCTGTGCTGGCGTAGCAGGTCATAAACGCGGTTCAGGGCCTGGGTATCTTGCAAGGTCGCGGCCGAAAGATTCAGCGCCAGGTTCTCGGTGTGGCTGGCCATCTGCTTGAGCACCTGCTCCAGCATCAGGCGGTCCAGGCGGGCTGACCAACCAAAGCGCTCAAGCCACGGCAGGAAGCGCCCGGCCGGTATGGTGTGGCCGTCTTCGTCCTGCAAGCGCGACAGTACTTTGTAATGCAAGACCAATTGCGGGTCCTGGCTGGCGACAACCGGCTGGAAGTACAGCTGGAAGCGCTGCTGGGTCAGGGCCTGGTCCAACAAGGTGTGCCAGGCATGGTGATCGTCTCCCACGCTGGCGGCGGCGCTGCGGTCCAGGCACACCCAACTGGTGTCGCCCTGCGCTTGGGCCTGGGCCAGGGCCTGATCGGCCAGGGTCAGCAGGGCTTGGGGCGCGTCGCCATGGCTGAACGGCGCCAGGCCGATATAGGCGACCGGCGTAACGTCACTGGCGCCGGTCGCTTGCAGGCTGAGCAAAGTGCTTTCCAGGTTTTGCGCCAGCTGCATCGCTTCTTCACGCATCAACCCCGGCGCCAGCACGGCGAACTCACCGCCACGAATACGGGTGACGAGGTTATGGGTTTCCGGGTACGGCGCGCACTGGCGCAGTAGTTGTTCGCCAACCGCTTGCAGTAACTGGTCGGTGCGCTGGCCACCCAGGCGCTGGTTGAGGCCGGCCAGGTCCTTGACCCGCAGCAGCAGAAGGTAGCCGGAGTTGGTCTCTTCCGGGTTACTGACGCGGGCGTTGAGCTGCATCTCGAAATAACGGCGGTTGGCGAGGCCGGTGAGGTTGTCCTGATAGGATTCGGTGCGCAGTTTTTCGCTACGCTCGGCCTGCTCCTGGAACAGCGCCTTGAGCTTTTCCACCATCTGGTTCATGGCCTGCACCACCCGCCGCAGTTCAGGCGTGCGGGGCAAGTCAGGCAGGCTGAGGAACTCACGGCGGGCAATGGCGTGGGACTGTTTGACCATATAGTCCAACGGCTTCAATTGCCGGCGCAGCAGCAGCCCACCGAGCACCACGCTGACCGCACCGCACAAGAGCAACCAGCCCAGGCTACCCAGGGCGCTTTGCCAGAGCTTGGCCAGGGCGAACATCGGATGGCTGACCACTTCTACCCGTGCGGCCTGTTCCCAGCCACGGCTGACCAGGGCATCACCGCCCGCCGGCTCCAGTCCGATCAGCTTGACGAACCAGTTGGGCACGCCGTTGTTGTCGGGAATACCGCTACGCTCGACGATGGTTTTGTCGGTGGCCAGGTCCACGACGCGGATGCTGGCATAGTAACCGCTGTCGAAGATCGAGCTGACCAACAGCTCCACCATGGCTGGGTCATCGATATTCGGGGTGAGCGACAGCGCCAATGCCGTCGCGGCATCCTGGGCGTGGGAGCGCAATTGGTTGACGTATTGGGTGCGCGAGCTTTCCAGGCTGACCATGAAGCTGCCGCTGAAGGCGACCACCAGGAACAGACAGATTGCGATCAATAGCTGTTTGAACAGAGACATCCGATCAGTTACTCCTAGTTGGCAGGCTCGGCTGGGAAGCCTTCCGCACGCATTTTTCTCAACACATCCTGCCAGCGCGACAAGCGTTTGGTATCACCGACTTTTTTGTTGCCTTTGGCACCAGGCAAGTACAACCCCTCGGCGTTGAATGAGTACACCGGGACCAGGTCGGTGCGACGGGTAGCCGGCAGGATCTCATCCATCAGGCTGTCGAGCACCAGTGGGACGGCGTCGGGGCTCGAATAATAAGTCAGGACCATGTGCGCCCGATTCTGCCGCAGGGCCTTGACGTAGGTAATGCGCAACTTGTCGCTGGACACGCCCAGGTGACGCAAACTGAAATATTTTGCGATGGCGTAGTCTTCACAGTCACCAGCACCTTTCCAGAGTGCCTCGACGGGCGTCTCCCAGTAATCCACAACGTGCCAGAGATCGATGTCTTCCACGTAGGTCATTTGCTTGTTGAAGAACAAATTGACGACCTTGAGCTGCTCCTGCTCGCTGACCTGTTTTTCGCTCACCAATAACCGCTGCCAGGCGTCGATACGCTGCTGGCCTTGACCCAAAGGCCCGTAGACGGCGGTAGCCTTGCGGCTGATTTGCGAGAAATCCCAATCGGCACGCAGCCCGCCGAGCATCAGGCCGGCCAGTAAAGTTGCTGATAAAAGCCAGCAAAGCAGTCGATAGGGATTAAAGCTTACCGCCAAAATGTTCAGTCCGTGAAAGAGACGGAATTTCCAGGGATGGTGAAGCCTGGCCCTACAAAAAACAATGGCACAGTGCAATCATCGCAGGAGGCGGCGTTTTTATAACCGCCCTTGTGAGAGACACAAAGTATGCTGTGTAAGCACTTACAAACGGAAACTTTGGCTATTTGACAAGCACCTGGCCCATCTTTAGTGTTCTTTGGATCCAATTAGCCAGACTATTATTCAAGAAAGGAGGATAGCGCAACCGTGACGCAGAAGCCGAACCCATTAAGCAGCATCAAAATCAGCGGGCCTATTCCCGCCCATCTTGCGCGCTCCGTTATCGAAGAAACGTTGCGTAATGCCATCCTTGATGGGCGATTGCCCTGTGGCACCGCCATGCGCCAGCAAGAACTGGCCAGCCTGTTCGGCGTCAGTCGCATGCCGGTACGCGAAGCGTTGCGCCAGCTGGAGGCGCAATCCTTGTTGCATGTGGTGACTCACAAGGGTGCCGTCGTTGCTCCCTTGATCGAGGACAATTCGGCCGAGACCTATGCCCTGCGCATGTTGCTGGAGTCCGAGGCCCTGCGCCTGTCGATTCCGTTGCTCACCGACGCGGACCTTGCTCAAGCCGAGGCCTGTATCAACGCACTGGAAAGCGAGAAAGACTACACCGAGATTGGTCGGCTCAATCGCCTGTTTCACATGGTGTTGTACGGCAAGGCGCCCAACCAGCGGCTGCTCACTTTGGTCGAGCACGGATTGAATGAGGAGGAGCGCTTCCTGCGCTTCAACCTTGAGGCGATGGGGCTGGGGGAGACTTCCCAGGAGGATCACCGCGAACTGCTGAGCCTGGTAGCGCAGAAGAAGGTCGAGGAGAGCATCCTGACGCTGCGTAACCACTTGATGCGAGGCATGGAGGTGATCGCGACCTACCTCAGCGGCCTTGAGAGCGCCGAAAAAAACCCCACTCAGTAGGTTTTTTCGCTTTTGCCCTTGATCCTTAGGTGATGTAGCAACTTTCTTATCAGGGATTGTTGCTCCATCAGAAAAAACAAAGAACCAAATCATAATTAAAGCCGACTCAGCGCGCAGCAAAATCCCACGTATAGTTGGGCAATCACCACACACATAAATATCGGGAAAAACATCTAATACATTTGTATACCGGTTCAAACATTCAACCAGCTTATTATCTTTTCCCAGCAAGACACACCTTTCCATCCACTGCGTCTGCCTAGTGCAAGGGCCTCGCCGTGCGCGTGGGCGCGCTCAAGTTACTCTCGCACTCACAACTATAATATTTCAACACTGCTTTTAGAGCACTCGCAACAACTCATAGGCGTCAACCATGTACCCACATTCACTCGCGCAAAAAAAACGACAACTTTTTGATCATCCGTTATTTATAGAAATAACCAGCCTCGGCAAGTTACAACACTTCATGAAACACCATGTATTTGCTGTCTGGGATTTCATGAGCCTGACCAAACGCCTGCAAAAGGACCTCACTTGCATGCAGTTGCCCTGGCTCCCCTCCACTGACCCGCACGCTGCCCGCCTGATTAATGAAATCGTGCTGGCGGAAGAGTCGGACGAGCACCCGACGCGGGGCTATTGCAGCCACTTCGAGCTGTACTTGGACGCAATGACGGAAGTGGGCGCCAGCACGGTCGCAATCACTCGCTTTATCGACCTGCAAAGCCAGGGAGTGGAGGTAAGCGCAGCCTTGCAGATGATCGATGCGCCCCAGGGCGTGGCCCGCTTCGTCGACAGCACCTTACAAATTGCCCTGAGCGCTCCGACCCACTGTGTGGCGGCGGCGTTCCTGCATGGCCGAGAGTGTGTGATTCCGTCAATGTTCGAAAGGCTTTTGCATAGCCATGCTTTCATAGGTCGGCAGGCCCCTACGCTATGTCACTACCTCAGCCGCCATATCGAAATAGACAGCGATGATCACGAGCCCGCGGCGCAACGGTTGCTACAGCGCCTGGTCGACGCAGACCCCAGCCGTCAGCAACAGGCCGATAACGCCGCCCTGGGCGCCGTGCAGAGTCGTATTACCCTCTGGGACGACGTACTGGCCTCGATGCAAGAGGTACGTCCGTGAACGCCGCTCATTACCAATCCTTTGCCGACGACTGGGAGCGTCGCGCAACCATCCGCACACGCCCCCGGCGGATGTTGGAAGACGACGACAAACTCATCTTCCCCCTGTGCCGTCAGCCTCTGGTGTTGAGTGCCACCTTTCTCAAGCACTGCCCGCAATGGCGCGACTTCGTGCTGGTGCAAAGCTTCTATAAATTCATCAATGACGTGGTGATTTTCGAAACCGAGATCGTCGACAAAACCGCGCGCAGCATCGCTAAAAATCGCTTCTCCCTTGCCCTTCCCGCTCGCCTGCCGCTACGATGCGATGACGGTCGTTGTCGACGAGGATTATCACGCGCTGGTCGCGCTGGATTTCCTGCAGCAAGCCGTGCAGATGACCGGAATCCAACCGCTCGATCTACCCGGGCAAATTGAATTGGGCCGCGCGCTGCCGGCAGCCCAGGCACAGGTACCGGCATACTTGCACGATGCCGTAGAGTTGATCGGCGTCGCCATCGCTGAGAACACCATCACCCATGACGTCGCAGCGTTTTCCAAAGATGGCAGCGTCAAATCCTCTGTCCGCGGCCTGATGGCCGATCATCTGTTTGATGAAGGGCGGCATGCGCGGTTCTGGACACAGTTGGTGCGCCTCTACTGGCAATCGGCAAGCTCTGAAGATCGCGACCACATTGCTCAAGCCCTGCCCGTGTTCCTGACGCACTACCTGACCAACGACCTACAGAAAGACTTCGATCTGCAACTGATCGAACACTTGGCTATCAGTGCCGATACGCGCCGGGCACTGCGCGACGAAATCCAGGCGCTGGACTTTCCCATCACCCATCAACATCCGCTGCTGGCCAATATCATGGGCCTCCTGCACCACAGCGGCGTACTGCAAACCCCCAGCGTGGCACGAGCCCTGCGCGACTACCTGCCCGTATCGAGGAGGTTGGCATGAGGCGCTTGCAGATCGAGTGGCGTGGTACCGGTAACGCTCTGGCGGCGCTCAGGCAGGAGCTGGAGCAATATGGGCATGTGGCAGGAACGGGGTCTGTGGATCTGGTTATTGAAGACGGGAGTCAGCCGCTGCCGCCCTCGCCCGCCAGTGCGCCATGGTTAAGCTTGCGCGTGGGTATCGGCCCGCTCTGCGAACACGGGCTGCCCTCATTACAGTTACGCTGCTACGACCGGGAGCGGCGCCTGCTGACGGTGCACGACGTTGCCCGGGAGCCCAGCGGCAATGGGCAGCGGTTGCGTCAGCAGGCAACGAATGCAGTGGTGGAGTGGGCTGCTTTGTTGGTTTGCGGTTTTTCAAGAGACCCCGCTTATTTCTCGGCAACGGCCGCTGCTAACGCCTGGCCTGAACAGGGCCTGCAAGAGTTGGATGCCTTGGCTTTCATGCACCGGCTCAACCACACGGCGGACCCTGCCTTACTGCACGCGGCCCGAACGCCCATGATCGAACGGCTGCAGGCCAGCCTCAATACCTTCGCGCATCGAACAGTGCTGAACATCGCCGGTCATGCGCTGACTTATCGGCAGCTCCAGCAACAAGCCATGGCTATTCAACAACGCCTGCTTCCCTTGCTGGAGGATGCCGAGGCTCCACAAGTGGTCGGCGTATGCCTGGAGAAATCTGCCGAGTTGTACGCCAGTATTCTCGCGGTGCTTGGCTGTGGCGCCGTGTATTTGCCGCTGGTGCCTGACCACCCGGAGCAACGCCAGCACTGCATGCTGACCAACCTGAAGGCCTGTGTGCTGCTGGAGAATGGCCAGCACCCATTGCGAGAGCGTTTCGTTTCACTTGATGTGAGCCAGGTGGCCGCGCACAGCGCCGACATGACGCAACCGCTGATGCACCGTCACCCCCGTGCCGACGAGCCGTGCGTGGCACTGTTCACCTCGGGTACGACGGGCCAGCCCAAGGGGGTACTGCTGAGCCAATACAACCTGGCGCATTTCACGGCCTGGCTCGTCAGTTGCGTGGCGTTGGATCAACACAGTCGCGTCCTGCAATTTTCGCCACTGGGCTTCGATTCTTCACTGATCGATATTTTCCCTGCATTGATCGCCGGCGCCGAGTTGATTGTGCCCAGCCCAGACCAGCGTCACGACCCTCAGCAACTGGTAGAACTGATTCGCAAGCAACGCGTCACTCATGGGTTTGTGCCACCGGCACTGCTCAGCATCCTGCCGCTGGATCAGCCGTTGGGCATGACTCATTTACTGACCGGAGGTGATTTCTGCGAGCCCTGCGTGATCGAACAACTGGCCGGTCAATGCCAGTTGCATAACCTCTATGGGCCGACCGAGGCCACTGTGTTGGCGACCCATCGGGTATTCCAACGAGGTGACAGCCATCGCAATATCGGCCTCCCCATCGCTAACAGCCAGGTGCTGATTCTCGACGAGAACCTGCAGCCCGTGGATGAACAGGTAATGGGCGACTTGTACATTGTCGGTCCCGGAGTAAGCCTGGGTTATTCGAATACACTCTCGCGGGCCGACAATCCGTTCGTGGCGCTGACACTGCCAAATGGCCAAGTGCTACAGGCTTATCGCAGCGGCGACTTGGCAAAATGGACGCAAGAGGGCATCGAACTGGGCGGCCGCAGGGATGAGCAAGTCAAGATCCGCGGGTTTCGAGTTCAGCCTCAGGATATTGAACAGTGCTTGCGCGATAGTCGCTTGTTTCGCCAAGTGGCAGTGGTGATCGATACGGCACACAGAGTCATCGGCTTTGCCGCCCAGCCGGAATCTGGCGCTACGCTGGCAAGCCTGAAGGAACATGCTCGACAGTGGTTGCCGGTGCATATGCAGCCCAGCGCTTGGAGCGAACTGGCATGCATGCCCCGTTCGAATAACGGCAAGATCGATCGCAAGGCCTTGCTGGCCATGCCAATACCCATACCCATCGGGATGGATCGCTGTCGCATACAAGACCCTTTGCAGGCACAACTGGCTGACGTGTGGGGTGAGCTGCTGGGATTACCCGCAGGCGAACTCTCGATTGATGAGAGTTTTTTCAACCTCGGTGGCCACTCCATCCTGTTGTCGACCCTGTTGCTACGCCTGCGCGAGCAGTTTGGCCGCAGCTTCTGCCTGAGCCCCTTTTTTGAGACGCCGACCATCCGCACATTGGCCGCACTCATGGATGGCAGTGCACTGCCGGATACACCATCCAACCAGATGGAACAAGATGCGACGCGAGCACTGGAGGTCGAGATGCTGCCCGAGACCCTTGCGGGAGACTCGCGCAAAGCCATCGTCACCGGCGCGAACAGCTTTGTCGGGGTTCATATTGTCCAGGCACTGCTGGCTGGCGGGGCGCAGGACGTGGCGTGCCTGGTGCGCGAGTTGCCCGGCCATTCGGCAGCGACAAGGTTCGCCCAGGCATTGCGCGAATACCGCTTGGAACATATGGACCTGAGCCGAGTACAGGTATACGCCGCCGATATTTGTAAACCTCGCCTGGGCTTGGCCGACGACGTGTACGAGCACCTCGCCCGTCATTACGGCGTGGTGGTGCATAACGCCGCGCAGGTCAATCATGTGATGGATTACGCCTCACTCGCCAAGGACAACGTCGAGCCGGTGCTGGAATGCCTGCGCCTTTGCGAGACCCATTGCAAGAAGGTCCTCAATTTCATCTCGACGCTGTCAGCCTGCAGCAGCGTGGACGTCGACGGGTCCGTGCTTGAAGCGCCTGCCCGACGCGCACTGCCGCTCTATGTGAAAAATGGCTACAACCTCTCCAAGTGGGTAGCCGAGCGGCTATTAGGACGGGCAGTCGAGCAAGGGGCCTGGGTCAATATTCATCGGCCGGGAAATATCAGCTTCAACAGCCAGAACGGCGTTTGCCAGCCACAGAAAAACCGCTTGATGTTGATGCTCAAGGGGTCTCTGCAATTAGGGATGGTCCCGCGACTGGACGTCAATTTCGATCTGATGCCGGTGGACTTCCTGGCGCGTTTCATCGCCTACCACAGCGTGCGCTTTGACCCTGGGCGAAACGTGTTCAACCTGCACAACCCACTGCCCTTGAGTTGGGACCAGTATCTCGACGCCTTCAGCGAGGCTGGGCACGCTTTTGACCGAGTAAGCATTGAACACTGGCAACGGGCGCTGCGCAAAGTGAGCCGCAATAACGCGTTGTTCGGAGTGCTGGGCTTTTACCTGGACGGACTGGGCGAGGACATCGGTGACACATCGATGATCCGTTACGACAATGCCCGGTGGGGCGTGGAAAAAATGGGCATGTGCTATCCACCCAAGAGCCAGGCGCTGTTACGCAAAGGCTGCGACTATCTGAGCGCTATCAGTTTCCTCTGAATAGCACCCTGGACGTGAGACCAAGCGATCGGAGCGAGAGGCCTCGCTCCGATGCGGTCAGGATCAGATCTTGAAGCTATCGACCAATTGCTTCAGTCGGCTGGCCTGCTGGGACAGCGCATCGCAGTCCTTGAGCGTCTCGTTGAGGTTGGCCACACCCTGCTGGTTCAGCAAGTTGATCTGGTTGATATCGACGTTGAGGGTTTCAACCACGGCGGTCTGCTCTTCAGTGGCGGCCGCGACGGATTGGTTCATGCCATCGATCTCAACGATACGTTGCGTCACGCTGACCAGACGCTCACCTGCCTGGTTGGCGACTTCGACGCTTTCTTCGCTGGAAGCCTGGCTGGCGTTCATGGTGGTCACGGCTTCGCGCGAACCCACTTGCAGCGAAGTGATCATCTTGTGGATTTCTTCTGCCGACTCCTGGGTACGGTGCGCCAAATTGCGCACTTCATCCGCCACGACGGCAAAACCACGCCCTGCTTCGCCAGCACGGGCCGCTTCGATCGCCGCGTTTAGGGCGAGCAAGTTGGTTTGCTGGGAAATGCCTTTGATCACATCCAGGATGTGTCCGATGTTATCGGTACTGGCATTAAGGGTTTCGATCTGAGTGCAGGACAGGCTGATCTTTTGCGAAAGCTCCGACATCGCCTGAATGGTTTGCTCCACCACTTTACGACCATCGTCAGCTTGTTCGCTGGCACCACTGGCATGCTGGGACGCGTCAGCAGCGTTGCGCGCGATTTCCTGGGTGGCGGCCCCTAGCTCGTTGATGGCTGCGGCCACGCTGTTGGTACGCGCGCTCTGTTCGTCAGAACCGATGATCGACGCATTGGATGAAGCCATCACACGCTGGGACAAATCGTGCACCTGGCGCGTTGCCGAAGACACTTCGGAAATCGACGCGTGAATTCGCTCGACGAACTGGTTGAATGCGCTGCCGACTTCGCCGAACTCGTCTTTGCTGGTCACGTCGAGACGTCGGGTCAAATCACCTTCGCCTTGGGCAATGTCCTGCATGGCCACGCCCATGGTGGTCAACGGGCGCAACAGTACTTGAATCAACAGGCTCAGGAGCACCGCAATAGCCACAACGGCAATCAACATCGCAATCAAGGCCGAAGTACGGAATTTGCCCAGCGGGGCATAGGCTTTTTCTTTGTCGATCGAAAGGCCGATGTACCAGTCAGCGCCAGGCAAGCCGCTGATAGGCGTGAAGGAAAGGATGCGATCCTGACCGTTGAGGACAACGTCCTGATTGAGCTTCTCAATGCGCACGTTGGTGCCGGGATAGATGTCCTTGAGATTCTTCATCACTTGGTCCTGGTCCGGACTGACGATGACCTGGCCATCACCGCTGACCAGGAACGCATGGCCGATACCACCGAAGTCTACCGAGTTGATGATCTTCACCAGTGTCTGCAGGCTCAGGTCACCACCGACAACACCCAACAACTCGCCATTCTTTTTCACCGGCATGGCAATTGTCACGATCTGACCGCCCACAGCCGCCATATAAGGCGGAGTAAGCATGGTTTTGTCCGCCACTACTGCTTGCTTGTACCAAGGGCGCTGACGGGGGTCGTAGTCGTCAGGCATTTTCGCGTCAGGGCGCTGGGTGAATACCCCATTGGTTTGACCTACATAGGTGAACTGGAAATTGGTAGTGAATGCTGGCTGATCGACCAAACCTGGGAGGTCGGCGGCGCTGCCCTGGTGGGCAACGTTCTGCGCCAGGTTCTCGAGGACCAGGATGCGACCACTGAGCCAGTTCTGCACACTGCTGGCGGTGAGCTCGCCGGATTGTTGGATGGACGACGTAAGGTTTTGCCTGATGGTGCTGCGCTGCAGGTAGTCGTTGTAGAGGGTAAATAACGCGAAGGCTAAAACCACGACGCCTGACGCGGCCAACAGAATTTTATGACTGAACTTGAGATTCATTTCATCGACTTCTTTTGCCAAAGGGGGGTGAGCGTGCCGAGTGGAACATTCCATGTAACGGGATAGGCGGACTCTGCGGTCGCTCTATTTCGGTGCACGCATGGCTCGTCAGGCTTTCGGCCAAACTTCGACAAATCTTAGGAATTTGTGAGAAGCATCTTCTTTTAACGTAGGAAACCGACAGGCGGTAGCCGTAAGGCAGATTTGCTGCGGTGGGCCGCCCTAAACGACAAAACCCCTGTCTGCGTTAGCAGACAGGGGTTTCGGAATTCAATCTTGACGATGACCTACTCTCACATGGGGAAACCCCACACTACCATCGGCGATGCATCGTTTCACTGCTGAGTTCGGGATGGGATCAGGTGGT
>NZ_FPJI01000029.1:0-2248 GCF_900119355.1 Pseudomonas sp. NFPP02 | reverse complement strand
AGCCATGTGCATATGGTGGAGCGCACGTTGCGCCTCAATGACACCGAGCGCTACGTCTACGGTGCCGACGGCATGCGCCAGCGCAAGGTGCGCACAGCACAAACCAACGCCCGCACGGTGATCAGCGAGACGTGCTATTTACCCGGTCTGGAAACCCGCACGATTGATGACGAAAAACTGTATGTCGTCACTGTTCAGGCCGGCCGCACCACGGTGCAGGTGTTGCACTGGGAGGGCGCGGTGCCGCGTCAACTGGCCAATGATCAATACCGCTACAACCTGAACGATCATTTGGGGTCCTGCTCGCTGGAGCTGGACAGTGAAGCGCGGATCATCAGCCGCGAGACTTATCATCCGTTTGGCAGTACGGCGTTCACTGAGAGGGGAGACTCGAGCGAGCAGAGTTATCGCACGTTGCGTTATTCGGGTAAGGAGCGGGATGCGACCGGCCTTTATTATTACGGTCTGCGCTATTACATGCCCAGGTTTCAGCGCTGGATTAACCCGGACCCCGTGGGCGTCAGTGATGGTTTAAATGTATTCGCCTTTCTAGGCGGTAATCCCATTGGTTATCGAGACGCTGTGGGTGAGAAGCGCGAGCCGGTGAATAAAGATATCCACTTGATATGGGTGGGCGAGTCAGCGGAAGCGTTGGCGGCGCATGTCAGCAATATTAATAATACTGTCGAGCAGGCGAGCGGGTATAAAGTTCATCTTTATCTTGAGTCAGGTAACGAGGATGCATTTGCGAATGTCCTACAGGATCTTAAAGTTCATAATGTTGTCTATTTGAGAGAGGAGAAGCTCTTCAGGAAATTCAAAAAAAGTCCAGTGGGGGCTATTTATAAAGACTTCAGGTCGGGAGATCCAAAAAACTTTGCGTTTGCGGTGGATACGCTACGGCCCTATTTGGTTCGCAAGAAAGGAGGGCTCTACTCCGATGTCGATGACCAGTATCTCGGTGCTGAGAGTGAAGGGCACGAGCGCCTGGGCGATACGACGCTTTATGCAAGACCCGACGAAATAATCACAAACTCACCTGTTCGGGTGCCTTGGGAAAATAGGGGCTCCAGAAATGCGGTGCTGATAAACAATAGCTCGTTTGCGGCGCATGCTGGAAACAAAACACTGAAGCATATCGAGAAAGAAATGGTCGTGCGTTATAAAGAAGTTGTTAAGTCTGAAGAGTATACGGATGGTCACGGTCGCATCGGAGCCGGGATACTCGAGTTGGAAACACCTGAGCGAATAAAGTTAATGAGTTCGATGGTAGGTCCAAAGGTGTTTAGCTCGATCATAAGAGAATATGATAGTGAGGCTAATGATATCGTTCGTCAGGCTATATTGGTCGAGTCGGGAGGCGACGTTCAGGGCTTTAATGATCGTAGAAATGAAAAGATGCCGCTTAGACGCTTCATTAAGGTAGGTAGTGCAAACTCTTGGAAATAAAATCCCCATGAGCGCTATTAACCACGAACTTCGAACGGAGATGGCCGGTGTGAAATGAATTTTATGTCGGCAATCCTCAAGTAGAGAGACTCAGCCATGCTCAGCTTGAATAGCCATACCCCCACATTGACTGTTACCGATCCGAGAAGTCTACCCGTTCGCTCGGTGAAGTATTTACGATCGACTGCCGGCCAAGCGGCACAGGCACACATCGACCGCACTGCGCATGACGCGGTAGGCAGAGCGACAGCGCGCTGGGACCCGCGTCTGCAGTCGGTGCAAAAAGACGACCCGCAGGTGCCTGCCAACCTGAATATCCTTCACTCGCTTGGCGGCCAAGTATTGTTGATTCAAAGCGTCGATGCGGGTTGGGATGTTCAACTGTTCGGTGAGGCTGGGCAGGGTGTGCAGTTCTGGAATGGGCGCGGTAGTCAACGCCGCGTAGTATTCGATGCGCTACTGCGACCTGTGGCGATTATTGAAAATTCAGCCTGCACCGAGCGCTTTGCATACGGGATGGCTGAGCCGACTGCGGCTGAACGTAATCAATGTGGGCGGGTGGTGCGCCAAGATGACCCGGCCGGTACTCGTCATTTCGACTACTACGGGGTAGGTGGCGAGCCGATAGCGCAAACCCAGCGTTATCTGCAAAGCCTGGATATGCCTGATTGGCCACTGCCCCTTAATGAGCGGGATGATTTGCTTGAGCAAGCAGCCGGTGCTCGCAGTACTTTGCAGTTCAACCCGGTGGGCAATGTGCTGGAGCAAACCGATGCGCAGGGTAATCGGCAGCGTTTCA
>NZ_FPJI01000031.1:0-1293 GCF_900119355.1 Pseudomonas sp. NFPP02 | reverse complement strand
CAGCCTACCACCTTAAACTTGGACAACCAACGCCAAGCTGGCCTAGCCTTCTCCGTCCCTCCATCGCAATAACCAGAAGTACAGGAATATTAACCTGTTTTCCATCGACTACGCTTTTCAGCCTCGCCTTAGGGACCGACTAACCCTGCGTCGATTAACGTTGCGCAGGAAACCTTGGTCTTTCGGCGTGGGTGTTTTTCACACCCATTATCGTTACTCATGTCAGCATTCGCACTTCTGATACCTCCAGCAAGCTTCTCAACTCACCTTCACAGGCTTACAGAACGCTCCTCTACCGCATCACTTACGTGATACCCGTAGCTTCGGTGTATGGTTTGAGCCCCGTTACATCTTCCGCGCAGGCCGACTCGACTAGTGAGCTATTACGCTTTCTTTAAAGGGTGGCTGCTTCTAAGCCAACCTCCTAGCTGTCTAAGCCTTCCCACATCGTTTCCCACTTAACCATAACTTTGGGACCTTAGCTGACGGTCTGGGTTGTTTCCCTTTTCACGACGGACGTTAGCACCCGCCGTGTGTCTCCCATGCTCGGCACTTGTAGGTATTCGGAGTTTGCATCGGTTTGGTAAGTCGGGATGACCCCCTAGCCGAAACAGTGCTCTACCCCCTACAGTGATACATGAGGCGCTACCTAAATAGCTTTCGAGGAGAACCAGCTATCTCCGAGCTTGATTAGCCTTTCACTCCGATCCACAGGTCATCCGCTAACTTTTCAACGGTAGTCGGTTCGGTCCTCCAGTTAGTGTTACCCAACCTTCAACCTGCCCATGGATAGATCGCCCGGTTTCGGGTCTATTCCCAGCGACTAGACGCCCTATTAAGACTCGCTTTCGCTACGCCTCCCCTATTCGGTTAAGCTCGCCACTGAAAATAAGTCGCTGACCCATTATACAAAAGGTACGCAGTCACCCAACAAAGTGGGCTCCCACTGCTTGTACGCATACGGTTTCAGGATCTATTTCACTCCCCTCTCCGGGGTTCTTTTCGCCTTTCCCTCACGGTACTAGTTCACTATCGGTCAGTCAGTAGTATTTAGCCTTGGAGGATGGTCCCCCCATATTCAGACAAAGTTTCTCGTGCTCCGTCCTACTCGATTTCATGACTAAGAGATTTTCGCGTACAGGGCTATCACCCACTATGGCCGCACTTTCCAGAGCGTTCCGCTAATCTCAAAGCCACTTAAGGGCTAGTCCCCGTTCGCTCGCCACTACTAAGGGAATCTCGGTTGATTTCTTTTCCTCAGGGTACTTAGATGTTTCAGTTCCCCTGGTTCGC